>JBGVGF010000060.1:0-63094 GCA_045121495.1 Faecalimonas sp. | reverse complement strand
TCCAATGGTAATTTTAGCTGTCTTATAGTATAATTATTATTGGTGTTTTTAGTTAGTTGCATAATTAATTATACCAAAAAAACGCTTAGGTCGCACGACCTAAGCGTTTTCACTTTAAGGGCGTTTTTTTACATCCCCTTCTTTGTGTAGATAACATATTTGATTAGAAAAATCTAAACACACCAATTACTTTTCCAAGAATTTCACAATAAGGAACAATGATTGGCTCCATGTGATCATTCTCAGGTTGTAATCTGAAATAACCATTTTCTTTGTAGAATCTCTTTACAGTAGCACCATCATCGATAAGTGCGACTACCATATCTCCGTTAGACGCAGTCTGGCATCTCTCTACCAGCACATAGTCACCATCTAAGATTCCGGCGTTAACCATACTTTCACCTTTTACAATTAATAAAAATGTTTCGCTGTTTGGCATATACTCTACTGGAATAGGGAAGTAATCCGTAATATTCTGTTCTGCAAGAAGCGGTTGTCCTGCAGCTACGTGTCCAACCATTGGAACGTTGACCATCTCGCGTCTTGATGGATTGAAATTGTCATCAATAATCTCAATCGCACGTGGCTTTGTAGGGTCACGACGAATATATCCGTTCTTTTCTAATGTTTCTAAGTGGGAATGAACAGAAGAAGTAGATTTTAAATGAACTGCTTCGCAAATCTCACGAACTGCTGGTGGATATCCCACTCTTAAAATTTCTGATTTTATATATTCTAAAATTTCTAATTGTTTTTGACTGATTTTACCTTGTGCCATGATGCACCCTCCTGATTACGACTATTTGATAAATGTATTTTAGCATAGTGCAGTGTAAAAAGCAAACAAATGTTTAGAAAATATGTTCGGTTCATATTGACAAACAAATGTTCTTGTAATATACTAAACACATGAAACAGAACAACTGTTCGGAATGTTTGTTCGAAATGTTCCGTAGCTATTTAACGCGGTATGTTTAGTTGGAGGGGAAGTATCATGAAAAAACAAGAGATAAAACAAAGAACAGATAGAAGAAGAGTAAAGGAAGCAGCAAAGAAGAGAATGCTTGTTTTATTAGCGACTATTTTACTTATTACGATAGGAAGTATCATTTTTGGAAATTCGTTTTCAGCAGCAAGAGCAGAGTCAGATGAACATGAAACATTATACAGATATTATAAAAGCATTGAATTAGAGTATGGTGATACTCTTTGGGAACTTGCTGAAGAATACAAATTAGAAGGATCAAGTACAAAAGATTATGTTGATGAATTGATGGAAATCAACAATTTGACATCAGATACAATTCATAGTGGTCAACATTTAGTAGTTGTATATTACGACACAGAGTTTAAATAAAATCAATTTTGGTATAGAACAGATTCGATTATTCGGGTCTGTTTTTTTACGAGAAATTAGTCTCAGCAAGTCTATTCTTTTAAAATAAAAATTGACTAGAATTTTGAGACAATATAAAATGTGAATATATATCATAAAGGAGGCTAATCCATTTGAAAGACAAAAAATATGGCATTTTTTTATCAATTTTTCTGGTAATATTGGGATACTTTTTGAGTGCATCGTTATCTTCGATTCTTATGATGATACCTATGTTTAGCATTATCGGATCAGTAGGCGAAGTTGGAATCATACTTTACTATATTGTTTTTATATGTATGTTAGTTTCAATGTATTATTTACGATTAAAAAAATGTAAGAAATTTAGTAATATAATTATTTATGTAAATGTTGCATATATATTGATTGTATTTAGCATATTTACCGTAATTTTTGTGATTACGAAAGCTTCATTGTTAAATCCGCTTATGAATGTTGGATTGGTTCTTGCCTTTCCTTTTTTGCCGATTTATATTATGATGAGTCTGTTTTCCGGAAGCTATGCAACGATGCTTGTAGTGGGTATTGTCCTCTTATATTCTTTGATTTATCTAATGCTAATTACAAAAAAGTTCAAATTACTGTCAACTGCTGCAATATGTTTTATTTGCGCTGGATGCTGTTTGTTTGCTTATTTTGATTCTCCAAATTATAAATACAAGAATCAGAATCACGACTTTGGTTATATGAATGGATTTTCTAGTATTGACTTAAGTGATTATACACCATATAGTGATAGTGGAAAATTGATAGAATTAGATCATGAATCAGAATTTATGATTGAGAATAAAGCAGACATGCCAGTTCTTGATGGAGCAGAGGCTTGTTATCCAGTGTATTCTGCTGTAGCCAAAGCACTTTATAAAGATATAGATGTGATTGAAAAAGAATATTTAGATGCGTATCAAGATGAAAATGGGACGATTGTGACATTTTACAATACCGCAGTAGGATTCGAGAGATTATTATCCGGTGATGTGGATATGTTTTTCGGAGCAAAGCCTTCACAGTCACAGTTGGCATTGGCAGAGTCAGAAGGTGTCGAACTAGAATACACTGCAATTGGAAAGGAAGCATTTGTATTCTTTGTAAATAAAGACAATAAAGTGGACGGATTAACAAGTGAAGAAATACGTAAAATTTACCATGGAGATATCACGAATTGGAAAAACATTGGTGGTATGAATGAAGAAATCATCGCATTTCAGAGGCCGGAACGTTCTGGAAGCCAGTCCATGATGGTGCACTTCATGGGCGATGTGGCGTTAAAGGAGCCTTTAACTTATGAGATGGAATCTGCAATGATGGGAATCATCGAAGAGGTTGCAGAATATCACAATGAGGCTGGAGCAATCGGATATTCTTTCCGATATTTCCTAGAAGGACTCAATCAAGTAGAGGGAGTAAAAATGTTGTCTATAGATGGTGTTTATCCAAGCACAGAGTCTATTAAGAATGAAGAATATCCAGTGATTACATCATTGTATTGTATTACGGTAAAAGGAAATGAGAATGAAAATGTTCAGAAAGTGCTGGATTTCCTTTTGTCAGAAGATGGCCAATATATTATAGAAAAGACAGGATATAGTACAGTGAGTAAATAAGTCGGTAAACTATTTATGTGATTTCGGATGTGCATGTCGAAAGTAGCTGGAATTTAGGCTGGGGAGAAAATTCGGTTGATGCGGCTGTAGAAAAAGTAATAGACATGATTATAAAATCGATTTAAAAAAAGAAGAGATATTATTATGCTAGAAAAATGTAGGGACGAGTATATTGCTCGAATACAGAAAGTTCAAGACTATATTGAAAAAAATTATTGGAAGAATATGTCGACTGAAGAACTGGCAGCAGTAGCCGGTTTTTCAAAATATCATTTTAATCGTATCTTTAAAAGTGTATTGCAGGAATCTATATTGCAATATGTGAACAGGATTCGATTAGAACACTCGTTATTTATGCTTGCCCATAGAGCTGATTGTAATATGACAGATATTGCTTTAGAACTTGGCTTTGGAGATTCTGCTATCTTTTCAAGAGCATTTAAAAATTATTTCGGAATGAGTCCGCTTGCATATAGAAAAAAATATAGCACGAATTGCAAAGAAAACATCTTCATTTCTGAGTACAATAAAGACGAAAAAAAGAAAAAATGGGTTCGAAATCCGTTTTCTACAACCGGTGAGATGCGAATTGAGCGGCTTTTGTCTCAAAATGTGGTTTATGTAAGGCACGTAGGAAACTATAAATCATTAGGAAGGGCGTATGCGAGATTAATGCATGATTTATTCAGAGGTGCAGAAAAGCAGCAGCTTTTGAAACAAGGGGAAAATATGATACTTGCGATGTATCATGACAATCCTGAATTTGGAAAAGAGGAACATTTTCGTACCAGTTTATGTTTGACAATTCCATCAGATTGTATAGCGAAGGAAGACGGAAAACTTGGTGTAATGAAGCTTGACGGTGGACTTTATGCTGTAGGACATTATGAAATAAAAAAAGAGCAATTTGAAGATGCATGGGATCACATGTACCAAAAATGGCTCATGACAAGCGGTTATGTTCCTAGAAATGCATGTCCGTTCGAGGTGTATCTGAATAATCCAAAGAAAGAAAAAAACCACCTGATTAAAGTAGATATCTATGTACCGATTGAGCCCATTTAGAGAAATGGAGGATATTTGTGATGGATAAAATTGAAAAGCTGGAGCAGCTGATTCTAAAAAAATATGGAAATACAGGTGCAGTTATGGTGCAGAAGAATGGAACGACAGTCTATGAGTATTACCTAAATGACTGTACGAAAGAGAGTCCTTTTCATGTGTTTTCTGTAACGAAAAGTATCTTGTCATTGCTGATTGGTATAGCAATCGACAAAGGATATATTCAAGATGTGAATCAGCCGGTTTTAGATTTTTTCCCGAATTATGAGATAGCAAAGGGAGAATGCACGATACAGAAGATTACGATAAGAGATATGCTAACTATGACAGCTCCATATAAATATGTGTTTGCGCCTTATGCAAAGTATTTTTCGAGTGAGGATTGGGTGAAGACATCTTTGGATTACCTAGGCGGCAGAGGGAAAATAGGAAAATTCCGTTATGCTCCTATCATTGGACCGGATATTCTTTCTGCAATCATTATGAATTCAACAGGAAAGCAAGTTTTGGATTTTGCAAATGAGTATTTATTTGGACCGTTAGAGATAAGTGTTCCTGGAAACATAGAATTTCACGACAAAAAAGGACAAATGGAATTTTATGAAAGTAAAACAACAGAGGGCTGGGTATTAGGACCAAGCGGAGTTCATACGGGAGGATGGGGACTGGTACTAAGGCCTTCTGATATGATTAAAATCGGACAGCTACTTTTGAATCATGGAAAATGGAATGGAGAGCAGATTGTATCTAAAAAATGGATTCAGGAAAGTACGAATCAAAAAATGCAATGGAAAAACTTTAAATATGGATATTTATGGTGGGTAATCGATAAAGATGACCAATCATACGCTGCATTGGGTGATGGTGGAAATGTGATATACATAAATCCAAAACAGGAAATGGTAGTTGTAATTGCTTCATACTTTAAGCAAAAAACTGAAGATAGAATGAAACTGATTAAAGAATCCATAGAACCGCTATGGAGTAACTAAATCTGCAAAAGGGAGAAGTTTTGAAAGACTTCTCTTTTTTAGTACCATAGAAAATTTATATGTTATAATAAACATGAATTTTTATGAAAAGAAGAGGATTATAGAATGAAAGATTTTTCGAACTTAAATCAGTTACCAACTGAATTTAAACTTTTGATCGTAAATGGTCAGGCAGTGTTAGAAAATGCAAAGGAAACGATACAAAATAAGGATTACTATTTTGATCTTACATCCAAATTGCAGCTGAAATCTGATTGTAAAGAAGTTGAGAAATATATAAAACTGATAACTAATGGGAAATTAAGTGATAAGAATAAGAGGGCATTGGAGTTCTCTATTATACGACTTCAAACCACAATAGACGGACTTGTAAAATTTTACACAAGATAGGCCTCAAGGTAGATGGTTAGAGAAAAAGTATGAAAAGCAAGAAAATAAAATTTGTTGTATGTGGTATTTTTTCAGGAATACTAATTTATATATTGATAACGACTTTTAGTATTTGTATATATTCTCAAAAAGATGAAAAATGCGATGCTGATGTTGCAATCATACTTGGCGCTAGTGCAAGTGAGGCGGGTGTTTCCCCTGTGTATCGTGAAAGAATTAATCATGGAATATGGCTATATGAAAAGGGATATGTACGCGCGATTATTGTTACTGGAGGTATTGCAGCAGGAAATACAAAATCGGACGCAAGTATTGCGCAGCAGTATTTAGTACAGCAAGGTGTTCCGGAAAAAGATATATATACCGAAGAAAAGTCTACGATTACACAAGAGAATCTTTGTTATGCAAAAGAAATTATGGAGAATCAGTCTTTCAATAGTGCAATCATTGTTTCAGATCCGTTACATATGAAAAGGGCAATGCTAATGGCTTATGATTATGGAATAGAGGCTTACAGTTCTCCTACGCCAACATCGATGTATAGAAGTTTAAAGACAAAAATTCCTTTTTTATGTAGAGAAGAATTCTTCTATGTGGGATATCGAGTGTATAGATTATTTTAATCTTAGTGGTCATGGGTAAAAGATTAGTAGATAAAATAATCAAAGAAGAAGTAAACCAGGAAATCATCGATAAATAGTCGATAATCCTGGTTTTATTTCTGAAATTCATCTATACGACAAACACCAATTTTTCAAATAGATATAGACAAAACCAGGGAAATCCGCTATAATCTACATAGATTCAAACAAATCTATTTTGAAAGGACAACTCACATGGCTAAAGATATAAAAACTTATTATGAACAATCTTACATAGATAATACTCTTCGTTTGCGTGAAGTTTTAAAGACATTGCCTCCATTTGTAAAAGATTATTTCAGAGCAATCGAGCCGACAACGTCCGCTAAAACTCGAATTTCTTATGCATATGATATAAGAATCTTCTTTAACTTTTTAATTGAAAATAACCCTATTTTTAAGGCTTACACGACGGATCAATTCGCTTTCCATGACCTGGAAAACATCGAACCCATTGATATCGAGGAATACTTAGAATATCTGAAGGTATATATATCACCTGATGAAAAGCAAATTACAAATACAGAACGAGGTTTGGCTCGCAAATTTTCATCTTTAAGCAGTTTTTACAGATATTTATATAGACACAAATATATTAAAAAAAATCCTACACTTTTCGTTGATAAACCTAAGATTCATGAAAAGGCAATTATTCGTTTAGATATTGATGAAGTTGCTTTACTTCTTGATTATGTTGAGACATGCGGTGATGAATTAACAGGACAAAAGAAAATGTACTACGAAAAAACAAGAACGCGTGATTTAGCGATTCTTACTCTCCTGCTTGGTACGGGAATACGTGTTTCAGAATGTGTCGGGCTAGATATAGATGATGTTGATTTTAAAAATGATGGAATTACGGTCACAAGAAAAGGTGGTAACCAGATGGTTGTCTATTTCGGTGATGAGGTAAGAAATGCACTGGAAAATTATCTGGAAACTACAAGAGCCGTCACTACTCCCCTAGCCGGCCATGAAAATGCATTATTTCTATCTACGCAACGCAAAAGAATCGGTGTTCAGGCAGTCGAAAATATGGTGAAGAAATACGCCCGTCAAGTAACACCAAATAAGAAAATTACACCTCATAAACTTCGCAGTACATATGGTACAAACTTATATAAAGAAACCGGTGATATCTATCTTGTAGCGGATGTTTTGGGACATAAAGATGTAAATACAACGAAAAAGCATTATGCTGCTATCGATGATTCGAGACGCAGAATGGCTGCTTCTGCTGTGAAGCTTCGTGAAAATCTTGAAAATTAGGATTCTATTATATGAAAAATAAAAAGTACGATATGTCTTCTTTTTAAATAATGTGAAGTCATATCGTACATTCTTTTGCTGATAGTATATGTAATGATTACATTTTCAATACATCAATCAAATCTTCGCGCAATGTCAAAATCTGAGATACATGATAGTTGGTAACAACATCCAGTTCTTCTTGTATAACACCAATCTCTCGAGGATCCAGTATATTTGCACCGCAGGCTTTGAGAAGTTTTCGATTTTCGTCATCAAGTCTCCCAGGATAGTCCATTTGGCATAAAATCTCCAAATTGGCAACCAGTTGTTTTGCTTTTACTTCATAAATTTTAAAAGTTCTTAACTGCTTACGATTGCGGCGCAAATGTAAAAGCAGCCATTGTTTTGAGAAAATCTGCAGTTGACGTGCTATATCGTCAATCATATTGACCATCTTTTCAGTATCAGGTAATCTGTTATCTCCATCAAACATATCTTCTAAAAAATAAATCAGTTCTTTATTTAGATATTCTGCTGTAGTTCTGATTTGCTGACTGGTATCATAAGGAAAAACCAATGTATTAATTATCATACCTATTCCTAGACCGATTGCAGTATCCCAAAATCTCCCGATCGCATAAGTAAACGGCTGAATGTCAGGGGTCGTACACAGAGTTACGACTATAAGGCAAGGTAAGGAAGGAGAAAATCGAATATGAAATACATTATATAATGTAATTACGAATACAATGCCTATACCTGCAACTAAAACATGATTGAGTGGCAAAGCAAGTAAAATAACTCCTGCTAATACACCAAAAAACATACCTACAATCTGTGTTAGGCAAGATTCCAACGATTCCTTAAATGAAGGTTCCATGGCAGCCATCGCACCTAGCATGGCAAAAATCAATTTTGATGTAGTTGCTCCATATGAAGTGACGATCATCATAGAAATAATGACTGCTGCTGCCGTTTTTAAGGTTCTAAGACCAATGCGAAATTTATTACGTTTGAAATGCAAATATTTGTCCTCCTTTTTCTGTATGAATTCGTTCAAGTAAAGTTCTTTTTACAGTACCTCCATATACATCTCCAATTTTTCTGCGATATGAAAGATTCTTCCATATTTAGCCAGTTTCCGAACGTCCTTATCTCTACTTTTAAAATACGAATTTAAGACCTGACTAAAAAGTTTAGGATCTGTTTTGTTTCGATGTTTTATAAAATCACAGACGATCCTTTCTTTATCATATACACGTATTTTGCATCCGTCTGAGGTTTCAATTTCTATCAGTCCAATTTCGTAATATTCTTGCAAAACATAATGAAAATTTACAGTTGTGCTCAGCCTGAGACGGCTTGTGTTGTATCCTCTTGGAACTGTGCAATCAATAATTTCTGGAGCTTTGTCTAACAAATTCCAGAGAAATGCAGCAGTTGAATAAGAAAATATTCCTTGAGGAATGCGTTGTTGTAGTTCATAATAAAGGTTCGTTGTATTGCCACATATAGAATAGAAACCATGGCCAATTCGTTTAATCTCCCCTTTTTCTAATAATTCCCGAATTCTTTCTTTTCGAATACCTGCATCAACGATCATTTTGGTTTTGAAGATATTATTGTTTCTTATTGCAATCTGCATAATTTTTTCATAGTCATTCATATCAGATTCTCCAATGTACTAATATACAACAATTATACCATTATGAAGTATATTAGTACATATCATTTCGATATTGCATTGGCGTCATACCAAATTTCTTTTTAAATAATCGAATAAAATGTTCTACATTTGGATATCCAATAGATTCTGCAATATTTTCAGCAGTCATATTTCCATTTTTTAAGAGCGTCTTTGCTCTTTTTAGACGGATATTTGTAACATGCTCTCCAAATGTTTTTCCAGATTTTTCTTTAATGTATTTTGAAATATATGGTTTAGAGAGATGGAATTCTTCTGCAATAGCGTCAAGATCTACTGTCTGATAATTTGCCTGAATGTAATTTAAGATTTCAAGCAAACGGTCATCTTTGATGTTTTCGTTTTCCTGAAGTTGTGGAAGTTTATTTACAGCAACAACCAAAGCATGGATGGATGCTTTGATGATGTCCTCATCCATTCCGACACCCCAGTATATAATGTTGTTGCATTTGATTCCAACGTATGCCACTGCTTTTGAGGAAGAGCCTTTGGATAAAGCATGTTCTTCGTATACCGACAATTCATAACTGATATTGAAGAATTGTTTTAAGGTATTACTTACTGCATCCAAACGTCCATTTCCATTTGCATCTACTACTACTTTTTTCTCGCCACACTGAATTGTTACTTCGGCAAAAATGCCGTTTTCCTGCTTGAAATGGCATTCTGGTACATTGAAAATTGGGGTATGATTTACGTATTGATCCATAAAAATGTCATATACCCATTGTGGAGACAATTCTTTGTGATCCATGTCGGAAACATGTTTTACGGCATATCCCACTTCCTCTCTCATCTTTTCTGGAATAGAAACTGCAAAATTCTGTTTCAAGATGTATGCAACGCCACCTTTTCCAGACTGACTATTGATTCGGATAACATCTGCATCATAGGTTCTACCAACGTCCTTTGGATCAATTGGTAAATATGGGACTGTCCATGTATCCGTTTGCTTTTCTTCGCGATAGTTCATACCCTTTACGATGGCATCCTGGTGCGATCCAGAAAAAGCTGTAAATACTAAATCACCTGCATATGGCTGCCTTGGAGATACCTGCATTCCAGTGAGTCTTTCATAGGTTTCCCGGATTTCCGGCATATTTGTAAAGTCAAGATTGGATTCTACACCATGTGAGATCATATTCATGGCAAGTGTGATAATATCTACGTTTCCAGTTCTCTCTCCATTTCCGAATAATGTACCTTCAATACGGTCAGCTCCTGCCAAAATACCAAGCTCTGCATCACTGACACCACTTCCTCGGTCGTTGTGTGGGTGTAAACTAAGTGTTACCGCATCACGATATTTTAAATTATTATGAATGTATTCCACCTGAGTTGCAAATACATGTGGCATGGCATTCTCAACTGTTGTTGGAATATTGATGATAACTTTATTGTCCTTCGTTGGCTTCCAGATATCCAATACCTCATTGCAGATTTCTACAGCATAGTCTACTTCTGTTCCAGGAAAACTTTCTGGGCTATATTGGAAAGAAAAATTGCCCTCTGTCTCGTCTGCAAGTTGTTTTAAGAGTTTTGCACCATCAATGGCAATCTGTTTTACTTCTTCTTTTGATTTACGAAATACCTGTTCGCGCTGGGCAACAGAAGTCGAATTGTATAAATGAATGACTGCTTTTGGAGCCCCCTTTACAGCTTCAAATGTTTTCTTGATAATATGTTCTCTGGCCTGTGTCAAAACCTGTACAGTCACATCGTTCGGAATTAGATTTTGTTCGATTAATGTTCGCATAAATTCAAATTCTGTTTCAGAGGCGGCTGGAAAACCAACTTCAATTTCTTTGAATCCGATTTTTACAAGCATTTTAAAGAACTCAATTTTTTCAGCCAATCCCATAGGTTCAATTAAAGCCTGATTTCCATCTCGCAGATCTACAGAACACCAGATTGGAGCCTTTTCTATATGGTCTTTTTTTGCCCATTCCAATCCATAGACTGGTGGTAAAAAGTATTGTCGTTGATATTTTGCTATGTTGTTCATTTCAATCACCCTTCATTTAAATTAATATTTATCAATTTTAATGATGATATTTTAACTAATGATACACAATAACACCATGATTATATTTAATCAATATAATTGATATAATATAATCATGGTGTTTGAACATACCATTAATGTGAAAGAATCAACGAACTAATGCCCACAAGTGTGGCTTCCACAACCATGATCACCACATGTAGAGCCATGGTGATGGTCACCGTGATGATTACACTTTACATTTGGATTGTAGTCTAAGTTTCCTGCTAACAATGCTTCTACTGCATTGTCGGCATCTCCAGAAACGCCACCGTATAATTTAATACCTGCTGCTGCAAGAGCCATCTGTGCGCCACCGCCAATACCGCCACAGATTAAAATATCAGTATTCAATGCACTTAATACTCCTGCTAATGCGCCGTGGCCACTTCCGTTTGTATCTACTAGTTGTGATGAAATGATTTTTCCATCCTCAACTTCATATACTTTGAACTGTTCTGTATGTCCAAAATGTTGGAAAATCTGACCATTTTCATATGTAACAGCTATTCTCATAATAAAATCTCCCTTCGTTCTACGATATCTTTTATTATATTTTCGTTTAAAATATCCTACTCTACTGCAACTTTATTTAATTCTGCATTTAAATCCAATAACATTTCTTTTGTCATTTCAATTCCAACCATACCGCCAATTAATTCGATGATTCGAAGAACAGTCATGTTGTCCATCATTTTAATCATTTGTGGAGATGCTGGCATTCCACCCAAAAATGGAGCAAGCATGTTTGCGGTAGCATCGATTCCTGCTCCGTTAACGACATCTTTAAGACGTGAATTTAATGAGCAGTATCCATCGATTTCAACGATATCCCACCAGTTAAGAACTGCACCTTTTTCTACCAAGCGATATGCTGGATTTGGCTCTGCAACTTGGCGGATGATGCTTTCATCTTTCAAATCACCAGCAACTGCAGTCAACTTTGTTTCGCCAATATTTGGTACATGGAATTTGAAGAAATGATCTTCTGCTTCTTTTATGCCCAATGAAACACCGTTTGCAAATAGTTCAACAGCAGGCTGATTTGAGTAAACTGTAACTTGTGTTGTGTTTTCGACACGATCTACATAACGTTTTCCAGCTACATGAACGAATGGTTCATCAGAAAGCCATGCTTTGTATGCGTAGAAGGAATCTTTTTTGTATTTACGGTCAAATGTTACTAAGCCTTTGTGATTTTGACCATTTTCCCCACCTTCATTACGGGCATCGGCACCGAAATCAAACATGTTCCATACATGTGTTGCCCATAAGTATTTGCGTGTGAATAATTGTTTGATCAATTCCTCATGATAATAAGCCTGGTATTCTTCTGTGTAGTCTCCAGGGCCCGGGTTTGAAGTATGCCAATTGAGCGCTTCACATCCATATTCAGAAACACCGATGCAAATGTTTGGATGTTTTTCGTGGAATGTATCGAACCATGGACCGTAGTCAGCAACATCTCCGCCGTACCATCCAAAGTAATGGTTGTAACTGATTGTATCAGGAATCAATGTATATGGATGATCTGGGTGACATGTAGATACACAAGCCATGGTTGTCAAACGGGTTTTGTCCATTTCGTGTACCAAATCGTTTAAAACTCTGTGATTATCCTGAATGTCTAAGTCATCTGGAGTTCCTTCCACTGCATTGATTTCGTTTGAAAGTCCCCAAACTACGATAGATGGATGATTGTAGTTTTGTACAATTAATTCCTTCATTTGCTGGATTGTATTGTCACGCCCTTTTACTAAATGTGTGGTGATGTATGGAATTTCTGCCCAGATTACTAAACCATATTCATCACACAAATCATAGAAGTATTGGTCATGTTGATAGTGTGCAAGACGGATTGTGTTTGCCCCTACCTCGCAAATCAATTCAATATCTTCTTTGTGCATTTCTTTTGTTAGTGCATTACCAACACCCCATCTGTCCTGGTGGCGTGAAACGCCGCGAAGAGGATATTCTGTTCCATTTAGAATAAATCCGCGGTTTGGATCAATCTGGAATGAACGGCAGCCGAAACGTGTAGAAACTTTATCAATCTCTTGTTCCTCTTCAACTAAAGCAACTTCTGCTGTATAAAGATATGGATCTTTTCTCGCATTCCAGAAATGAACGTTTTCAATTAGAAGATTTACTTTTGTATCGGTGGTTGTAGCTGCTGCGACAACATTGCCTTTGGCATCTTTTAATGTATATGCTAAAACTTGCGTGTCCTTTTTGTTTGATACCCAAACTTCTACTTCTACATTTGCATTTGCTTCGTCTATCGTTGGTGTCACTTTAATACCTGGTGTACCATAGTATTCCAGTTCAAAATGGCTGTTTCCTACAGCAATCAGGTTCACGTCACGATATAATCCGCCGTAGAATGTAAAGTCAGCATGTTGAGGATAAACTCTGTCATTTGGAGCATTATCCACTTCGAAAACGATCAGGTTCTGTGCTGCAATTTCATCTGTAACATCAACTCTCCATGTTGAATAGCCCCCATCGTGGCTTGCCAGTTTTTTTCCGTTCCAATAAACTGCTGCCGATGAGTTCGCTCCTTTTACTTCTAAATAATATTTTTCTGCTGCAGGCAGATCAATTTTGTCTATCGATTTTGCATAATATGCTGTTCCACGGTAAAGGTCGTTGTTGCCATCTTGTCCATCGATGTTGTTCCATGTATGAGGAAGATTTACCCAATACCATCTTTCAGGCATTTGAGCCGGAACGGATGTAGCTTCTTTGCTGAAAGCCCATTTTGTGTTTAAATTGTAAATTGTGCGCATAAGTTAAAGTTACTCCTTTCGATCTCTAAAAACTCTATAGTGATTATATCATATACTGCATTTTAAAATTGGTAGTATCTTTGTATTATATGGATAATTTTTGCTTAAATTTGTTACAAACATAAAAAACGGAGTAGTTTACTACTCCAAATTTGATTGGATTAAAAATTAATTTTATAAATAACTTAATTTACATTGTTCTGTGTCAAGCCGTACTCTTCTTCCAATCGGAAAGATTGCATGATTCCATCCATGACCGAAATCATCACAATATACTACAGGAATCTGATGTTTTTCCCCTAATCGTTTGAGTCTCCATAAAAGTTCTGGATGCTCATTTCCAGAATAATTCCCAAAAATCAATCCCGATACACGTTCCATGATTTTATCTTGTTCGATGTGTGTAAGCATAGCACTCACATAATCTACACCGCCAAATGATTCATGGTCTTCCACAAAAAGAATGTAGTTTTCGTTGTAATTCAATGGGAGATATTTGCTTCCAAGAATTAAAGCAAAATTACGCGCGTAACCGCCTATAAGGACTCCTTCTGCAACTCCATATGTTTGAACTTTCCATTCACTGTTTGGAACGTGTTCATGCATACAGTCGTATACCATGTGTTCCCAAAAGTGTTTTGCGTCATAATCTGTCATATTTATAAAATTGTGTGGAGCAAATCCATAGTATGTTTCAAGTCCAGTCTTTGCCCAGATCGGATTTAAGAGAAATGTTCCATCACTGTAACTACAAATACGCTTTGGATTTCTTTTAATATTCTCAAAATCAATATATGGAAGCAGTTCATTTGCACCTTCGCCGCCTCCAAAAAGAACCAGTTCCACTTCCGGATCCGAAATTAACTGGTTGAAATCTGCAGCTCGCTCCTGTGGAGTAGCAGAATATCCATATGTGTTTTTATAAAGATTATCAGATTCCCGAACCTGAAACCCTTTGCTTCGGATGCTGTTAATTGTATTTTGGTAATCCCAGTAGTGCGCGATGTGACTTGGTGAACAGATTCCAATAACACCGCCTTGTCTTAAACATGATGCTTTCATTATTGTTGTGTTGTCTCCTTTCGAGAAAAAGTTTAGGTGTTCCAAAGTGTGCCCTTATTTATTGTGACACAATAAAAAATTATTGACAAACATAACCCGCAAACGTATCATATATGTAAAAGCAAAATTATAAAATGAGATGCAACAAAGGAGGTACATCAAATGCAGCAATCATCACTCGCAAAATGGCTCAAAATTATCGTTATCGGTGTTGGAATATGTCTAACAATTCTTTGTATGTGGGTTATCCCTAATTTAGGTGATTCCTTTCAAATGCAATATCCAGAATATTCCTGCGCCTTCTATCCATGGCTGATCTTTATATGGCTGTCATCAATTCCATGTTATATTGTACTTGTATTTGCATGGAAAATATTTACTAATATTGGTAAGGATGAATCTTTTACTGCTCTTAATGCAAATTATTTAAAATGGATATCAATTCTTGCAGCAGTGGATTCATTTTTCTTTTTTATCGGAAATGTGATTCTGGGATTACTAAGCATGAATCATCCTGGTATCATTATTTTTGCTTTGTTTGTCGTTACATTTGGTTTCGCAATTACTATTATTGCCGCTGCCCTTTCTCATCTTGTTATGAAGGCTGCTGAATTGCAAACTCAAAGTGATTTGACGATTTAGGAGGTGTGAAATGGATTACGAAAATCTAAATGGTGAAATTATTTTTAATATCGATGTCATGCTTGCGAAACGAAAAATGAGCGTCACAGAGTTGGCCGAAAAAGTAGGAATTACGATTGCTAATATGTCAATACTTAAGACTGGAAAAGCAAAAGCTCTTAAAATCACCACTTTGATAAAATTATGTGATGCACTGGATTGTCAACCGGGAGATATATTGGAATTCAAAAGGAAAGAGTAAATTTGTTGGAAAATAATTATTCATTTCTACATTTAAGTAAAACACCATTTATGATAGAAACGTCATAGATGGTGTTTTATTAATTTAATATGTATTTTTCATATTCGGATAAATCTTCTCCATTCTTTCATCATCGAATTGTTCATCCATAATCTTCTGCCAGCCAGCTTCTGCTGGAATTTCATGTTGTCTTTCTGTACTTCTGATCAAAGCAAGCCCCGAAACGGTCACGTTGATGCTCATAAATACGACAAGTATCCAGCTTATTATTTTCCCTTGCTTAACAGGAATTTTTTCAATCCATGCCGAAATTCGTGGATAAAGGATTTTCATCCACACTACTGCTGCGATTCCCCAAAAGAAACAATAGAGCAGATTGATTCGGCCACCCAAATTAAATGGAATATGACTGTAATCCCAAAATACTTTTCCAAATACGATTTCTGTGAATACACTGCACACGTATTCATACGCACCGCCTAAAAACGTTCCGATCACAAAAAGAACGCGATCAGATTTCTCACGGTATTTGTATAATAAAATAGTTGCAAAAGCGATTGCAAGCCCCCATACGATACTAAACGGTCCCCATACTACACTGCTTCGACTCATCCAGACACCGCCTGTGATACGACAAAAAATTGTTTCGGTAATATCACCCAAAAAGGCTCCGATAACAAAAAGCCATACGATTTTATAGAAACTGCATCCATAGGCAAAGATATTCGGTTTTTCCTCTGGAACATAAAGTTTTTTTGTTTCCGGATAAGCAGTATGAATACGCCGATCTATACCAGTATAAATTTTCTGTCCTAGTTTTGCAGTGATATTTGTAAGCCAGTTATCCACTCTTTCCCATCGTTCTATTTTACTGCTTCGTCCAGAGAAAATCACTAAGGTCGCAGCTACGTCAAGCACAAGTAAAATAAAGAGAACCCAGACAATAATGATCCTGGCAATGTCAGGAATAACATGGAGTGGCTTTAGTAATATGCTATTTCCCCATTTGAGTGAGAGAAATGCTAAAAGCCCCCAAACAGTCGACATTGAAACAGAAATATATCCATCAATATTCCATTTCATATCTGAATAATCCCACCATCTTTCATGGTAGATCTTTTCAATCAGATGTCCTGCAATCCATTCAAAAAGAGTTGCCACAATCACAGAAGCAATATAGAGCCAGATTCCGTCTAATTCTTGACAGAATATCGAGATAAATACAGCAGCAAACCCATATAGTATACAAAATGGTGCGTTTACAAGTCCTCTATTTACAAATCTATTATGTTTGATTGCCGCTGCTACTGTTTCTAGCATCCATCCAAGAAACGAATAAACAAAAAACAGCCATAAAATTTCCAGTCCTGAATAAATCATTTATATTTTCCTTTGTAAATCTAGTTTTTACTTCAATTGTTCCGAATCTAAAACGATCGTGAATGGTCCGTCATTGAGCAGGCTCACTTTCATATCTGCACCAAAGCTTCCACGTTCCACTACAGGGACACTTTCTTTACATTTGGCAATAATATACTCATATAATGATTCGGCAAGATCAGGTGCACCAGACTCAATAAAGCTTGGACGATTTCCTTTTTTACAGTTTGCATATAATGTGAATTGGGAAATCAATAAAAGTTCTCCACCCACGTCTGCAAGTGACAAATTCGTCTTCCCGTTTTCATCTTCGAAAATGCGAAGTCCGACCATTTTCTTTACCATTTTATCTGCGATTTCTTTTGTGTCATTCTGACCTACACCGATCAAAACCATAAATCCTTTTCCAATCTGACCGATAATTTTTCCGTCTACACTTACTGAAGACTCCAGTACTCTTTGAATTACAAATTTCATAATCTTTTCTCCTTTACTCATCACTTCCTACAATTCTAGCACAGGCAGATATAACCAACAACTTAAAAACTTGTAAATTTTATAAAAATAGGATAATATAAGCAGGAGAAATGATTAGAAAGGATTAACGAAAGATGAAACTTCAGCAGTTATTAAGTTATACAAGAAAAGCCGTAGATGATTACCAGATGATCCAGGAAGGTGATCATATTGCAGTAGGAATATCCGGCGGAAAAGATAGTCTTACACTTCTTTATGCACTTCATGGATTAAAACGCTTTTATCCGAAGAAATTTGAGCTTAGTGCTATAACAGTTGACCTTGGCTATGAAAAGTTCGATACAGAGCCTTTAAAGGCGTTATGTGATGAATTAGGTGTTCCATATAGAGTTGTAAAAACGGATATTGCTCACATATTGTTTGAGGAAAGAAAAGAAAGCAACCCTTGTTCGCTTTGTGCAAAGATGAGAAAAGGTGCTTTAAATGATGCTGTAAAGGAAATGGGATGCAATAAAGTGGCCTATGCACATCATAAGGATGATATTATCGAAACAATGCTTCTCTCCCTTATTTTCGAAGGAAGATTTCATTCTTTCTCACCAAAAACATATTTGGATCGAATGGATCTAACCGTGATTCGTCCAATGATGTATGTTGATGAAGCGGATGTGATTGGTTTTCAGCATAAATACAATTTACCTGTTGCGAAAAGCCGTTGTCCGATTGATGGATTTACGAAGCGTGAATATGCTAAGAATTTGGTTAAACAGTTAAATCATGAACATCCAGGAGCTAAAAATCGTATGTTTACCGCTATTTTGAATGGCAATATCCAAGGATGGCCAGAACGCATTGTAAAATAAGCGTTATGCGATAATTTTCTCATAAATTAAAAATCTCCAGCATTTCTGCTGGAGATATAATTTTATGTTTTTATAATTTTGCACCTTTAAATTCGTTTCGAATCTTCACGTATTCTTTAATCGCTTCTACCGTTCCATCAATGCCAAGTTTTGCACTGTTGATACAAAGATCATAGCCTTTTGCATCGCCCCACTCTTTGTTGGTGTAATAGTTGTAGTAGCTTGCACGTCTTTTATCTTCTTTGATAATCATGTCTTTCGCTTTAGCGTCAGTAAGTACTTCATGGAAATTCTTTTCGTGGTATTCTTTTACCTTTCGAATACGAGCATCCATGTCGGCATAAATAAAGATATTGATAACATTGTCATAACCTTCCAATGCATAATCGGCACATCTACCTACCAAAACACAAGGACCCTGATCTGCAATTTTCTTGATTGCATCAAACTGTGCCAAGAATACTTTATGATTAATTGGCATATCTGCAAATGTTCCAGAAGAATAACCGAGAGAATATGTATCCATAACCAATGAATAAAGAAAACTGTTTGTAGGTTTCTCGTCATGCGATTTGAATAATTCTTCAGACATACCACTGTCTTTTGCAGCTATCTTAAGCATTTCTTTGTCATATAATTTTACACCGTACTCTTCTGCAAGACGTCTTCCTACTTCTAATCCCCAGCTTCCGAACTGTCTGCCAATTGTGATAATCATATTATTATTTCCTTCCATAACTAGTCACGCTCCTTCGTAATACTGAATTCGTATCAAATATATATAATATTATACATCAATAAAATTCCGAAGTGTACAATTTTTTGAATTTAATTCAAATTTTCTAACTTTTTTAACAATGATGTAAAATATTCCGGAAGCGGAGCATCTGCTTCCAGGTACTCACCAGTTCGTGGATGGGTGATGCCAATAATCTTAGCATGCAGTGTTTGTCCCTGCAGTTTAAATGGGCATCTGGCAGGTCCATAGACGGCATCTCCGAGTAATGGATGTTTGATGCTGGCCATATGCACACGGATTTGATGAGTTCGTCCTGTTTCAAGCTGACATTGAATGTAGGTGTAATCTCTAAATCTTTGAATGACCTTAAAATGAGTAACTGCCTCTTTTCCATTTTTATGGTTAATGCTCATCTTTTTGCGATCGATTGGATGACGGCCAATAGGTGCATTGATCGTCCCCTCGTCTTCTTTTATGACACCATGAACAATCGCATGATAAATACGCCTGATAGAATGCACTTTTAATTGTTCGGCCAGATTTTGATGTGTGAAATCATTTTTACATACCAAAAGAGAACCCGTTGTATCCATATCGATTCTATGCACAATCCCTGGGCGCATCACACCATTGATACCAGATAGATCCTCTCTACAATAATACATCAAGGCATTCACAAGAGTACCAGAATAATGGCCCGCAGATGGGTGAACGACCATTCCCTTTGGCTTATTTACGATAAGTAAATCTGAATCTTCGTATAAGATGTCCAGAGGAATGTTTTCAGCTAAGATATCTGGCTCTTTTAATTCTGGCTGATTAATTACTACAAGATCATTCTCATTAACCTTATAATTTGCTTTAATCTTCTTACCATTGACAGTAATCTCTTCTTCTTTTATTAATTTTTGTATATAGGACCTTGAAAGCTCTGGTAATTCATCTGACAAAAACTTATCGATACGAATTCCTGCCTGAGATTCTAATACATCTATTTCCTGTATCATTTTATTGCTCCTGTAAATTTAACTTTTTTTACTAAAAAATTTAAAAAAGGAATCCAGTTCTTCTTCTTTATAATAAAACAAAATCAGGAATCCGATTCCAAAAGTTGAAAGAGTGACATAAATATCTGCGACATTAAATATTGGAAAATCGATTAATCTAAAATAAAGAAAGTCGATTACATAATTCAATCGGATACGGTCGATCATATTGCCAATCGCTCCTGCGCAAATTCCAATCATACAAATTCTTAGTGGAAGCATTCGCTTTGTCGTAGGAAGTTTTCCGTACAAAATACTGGAAAAAATTAGTAACAATATGCCAGTAATTATAAAGAATACCTGCTGATTTTGTAATAGTCCAAATGCAGCTCCTCTATTTTCTAAATAGCGTAATTCAAATACACCTTCGATAATCGGAAGTGGTGCGTCCATTAAATGTGTCACTGCCAAAAACTTTGTATATTGATCTAATAAAACTCCTGCAATAATACAAACTACGGTGACAATATAAGCTTTCGTTTTCATTGATTTACTCCTCTATACATATAATTGTATTGTTACATAATATCTGCCTTTTTTGGTCTGTGACATTACTTCGTCAAATCGGAAACGTCCCAGTCCTCGAACTGATACAATATCTTGTTCTTTTATTTGGTATCCATTTGATGTAATAAGCTTACCATTTACAAATACTTTTCCGCCTTCAATATAAGCGACTAGTTTACTTCTTGATGATGCAAATGCAAGTGCAAGCAAGCTATCTAATCGAACAGATGAAACGGTTCCTTTTATCTCTTTGGTTTTAGGGACATATTGAAAATCCTGAAAATCTTCTATGGTTGTCATTACTGAGGTGTGCTTAATTCTTCGAAGTTCGTCAAGCATAAACGATTCTAATGATTGATGAATAAAAAGAATCGCATAATCATCTTCTACTAAAATATCACCGATCTTACAACGTTCAATTCCGAGATTTAAAATAGACCCCAGATAATCTCTATGGGAAAGTTTATCTGCAAATTTTTTCTGTAAAGGACTGATTTTTAGAATAGAAATTGGATAAACATACTCATAACAAAGAGCATCAGGTAGAAATGCAACCATCTGACGCTCTGAGTAATCATATCCTCCAAAAGTTACATAACTGGAATGCAGCTCTGTTTTTGGTATCGTATGTAAAATATTCAATTCATTCAAATTCAAAAAATCAGAAAATGTAACAATCCCTCGCTGATATGCAATCTTTGAAAGCTCGATCAAACGTTTTTGTAACATAATTTCTTCTTTTTGCATAATATAATCCTGTCTTAGAACCTAGTCTTAATTGAAGGTACATCAAATGATGAATTTAATAAGTCCTGTAAATCACCTGAAATCTCAACATTTGTTGGTGTTACAAGGAAAATAAAATTAGAAATCTTTTGTAACTTTCCATCGATTGCAAATGTCGAACCAGCTGTAAAGTCAATAATTCTTTGTGCTACTTCTAAATCCATACCTTCAAGATTCAAGATAATTGTACTTCCTGTTAATAAAGTCTCTGTGATTTCTCTTGTATCATCTACAGAAGTTGGTTTAATCACACATACTTCCATATTACCTTTTTTACTTTGTTGACGCATTGGTGTCACTTTGCTGTTATTAGCTGCTTTCGTGCTATTTGCAGACTTGCCACTACCAAACGAGCGTGATGAAGTTTTTTTAGTATCAAAGATATCATCATCTTCATAATCATCTTCTTCGTCTAGATCATATTTTTTATCTTTTTTGAAGATACTTTTTTTAGATTTCTTGTCTTCGTAATCGTCAAAATCGTCTTCTTCATCAAAGAAATCATCGTCTTCGTAATCGTCTTCATCACTCAATTTCATAATATCTAAAAATTTGTCTAATACACCCATATTTACACTCCTATTCATTACAATACTTCATTATAATAGATTAATTATAATTTCGTTCGCCGAAGATTCCCGTCCCAACGCGAACGATTGTTGCACCTTCCTCAATAGCAACCTCGTAATCATTCGTCATCCCCATTGATAAAATGTCAACACTAACATTATCAATGTTTTTCTTAGCTATGTCAACAGATAATTTCCTTAATCTCGCAAAAACAGGTCTGTTTTCTTCGGGATTTTCGACATAAGGTGCAATTGTCATTAAACCCTTAATATGTATATGTGGAAACGCTGATATTGTCTCGATTAATGGCAAGACTTCATCGACTTTTAAACCGAATTTGCTGTCTTCTTCTGCAACATTTACTTCAATTAAAATGTCTACTTCAACATTCTTTTTTGCTGCCTCTTGTTCAATGGATTCTGCTAGTCTCACGGAATCAACAGAATGAATCAATTTTACTTTGTCTACGATATATTTTACCTTGTTGCGCTGAAGGTGGCCGATCATATGCCATTTTACGTCTTCTGGAAGTTGTTCGTATTTTTCAGTTAATTCCTGAACTTTATTTTCACCAAAATCACGAATCCCTTCATTATAAATTACTTCAAGCATACTAACTGGCTTTGTCTTACTTACAGCAATTAGTGTTACTTCCTCTCTTGCACGATTTGCTCTTTTGCAAGCTTCTTCGATACGTTTCTCAACGCTCATCAGATTTTCTGTTAACATAGAATCACTCCTTAAAATACAATGTCATTTTCTTTTATATTTGTACTGTAAAGTGCAATATGGTCATAATTTGACAAACTATAACGATTGCCTTTTTCTATAATATAGTAATCATCGCTTTCACATAATATATTAATCGGTTTAAAAACGGCATATCCTTTATTGATACAATATACACCTTTTAATGTGCGTGTATGTTTTACTTCGTGCGTTTCATTGGAATCTGTCTTTAAGATTACATCTCCTTCTTTCAGTTCAGATTTACTTAAGTATACCTTGACTTCGTCCGAATAATAAATGGTTAATTCCACAAATTCATACGATACTGTACCGTCTTTTTTCACAATCTGTTTCATGACACCATCGTCATTTGAATTGCCGCCCTGTGTGAGATAACTTTTCGGAATTACGAAAAATTCTAATTCAATCTCAGCAGATTTTGGGATTTTCAATCCTGTCTGATCTTCCAAAATTAAATCTATATCTAAATAACGTTCTCCAATGTAGCGAATCATTGAATTTGTAAAGTTGAGATACGCTATATAAGTACCATCATGTTCTTTTATTTCAAAATTTGCTTTTAAACTTTTTCCATCTTTTTTGAAATTCACGGTTACAGTATTTTTTTCGCTTAATTGTTCTTTTGTCTCTTCATCAATTTCGATCATTAATGTCCAGCTATCACTTTTGATCAGTTTATAAACTGGATCGCCACCATTTACAGAGCGATTGTTGGAAAATTCTATTTTGTTATAGTTACTTTTATTTAAATCATCTAATGTCGCAGTTTCTACAGATACATCTTCCATTCCATCTACATAGTATGCAACAATTCCATCTTGAGTAGATTGCCTTATCGATACATTTGAAATCATATTGGCACTCAACAT
The DNA here is from genome assembly GCA_045121495.1 of Faecalimonas sp. Taxonomy (GTDB): domain Bacteria; phylum Bacillota; class Clostridia; order Lachnospirales; family Lachnospiraceae; genus Faecalimonas. The sequence continues at coordinate 39,288 of JBGVGF010000060.1, read as the reverse complement.
TTCGTTTAATTGATTCAATCTGTTTTGGTTATTTTGCTGATTCAGTTTATTTTGAATCTCATTCTTTAAATAATAGCTGCTAGAAAATCCAGCTTCAGTAAAATCGTGATTAAAATCCTGAATCTGTAAAACAATGTCATACTTTTCATCCGCTGACAGGTTATTTATATCTTCGGATGTCACTTCGCCAAAATCGAGAGCATTATCAGATAATGTGTATACTTTAGAACCAACTTTTACTTTATTATTCTCTGTAACAAAATAATTGATATATCCGCTTCCATCCGAAAATACAACAGATTCGTCACGGATGGCAAGTCCGGTATAAGAATGGTCTTTTACAAGAGATCCCTCTCTTACTTCATGAATCGTTACATTAGGTTTCATGATGTACATAATAATCGTAGCTATTAAGTATATAAAAATGATACCAAATATAATAATCCCAATATTTAAATGTCTTTTCTTTTTAAATTCCAATATCTTTGAATCTTGTGATTCGGGAGTCATTTCTGCACCTCCTGCGCCTAATCAAATGTTTTAAGTGCACTTCCGTTTAAATAGTTATATCTCTTTCCCTGGAAACTGTTTGATAAATTCATTTTTTCCAGGAATTCATCCTGCAGCTTCCACCAGCTTGTATTCCAATTGGAAAAAATAGCATCCTCTTCCGGAACGCGGCTAAACAGACGTTCAATTACAGTATTCGGATCAATATATTCCAGAAAGGTAATCAACCGTTCCAGGTATTCGTCTTTGGTACAAAGCTGAATTTTTCCTTCTTCATATTGTTTAGCAAGCTTCGTGTTCTTTGCTATATATAATGAATGGAGTTTAACTATATCTATCTGTAATGAAGATAGAATCTTAGCAGTCTCAATCGTATCACGAATGGTATCATTTGGCAAATTTAAAATGACATGTGTACAAATTGTAAAACCGTACTTTTTAATTCTAAGAACTGCATCAATAAACTCAGCCAATCCGTGTCCTCTGTCGATAAAGTCAAGCGTATGATAATTGACTGTCTGAAGTCCTAGTTCTATATGAATGCATATATGATATTGTTCTTCAATCTCTTTTAATAGCTTTAAATATGTTTCACTGATACAATCTGGTCTGGTAGAGATAGAAATTTCTACAATATCATTAATTTGTGCTGCTTCACATATATATTTTCGGAACTGTTCAAGAGGCATATATGTATTCGTATAATTCTGAAAGTAAGCGATGAATTTTTTTGCTTTATATTTACTGGTAATTAAAATTTTCGTTTTCTCAATCTGATCAGTTACACTGATACGATTATCCATCGCTTCAAATCCAGTACCTGCTTCTGCGCAAAAGCTACATCCAGTTCCATAAATTCTGTTTGGACAGGTTATTGGAAGGTTGATTGGCAGTTTATATACTTTTTCGCCATATTTTTCCTTTAGGTAGTCTGAATATTTTTTATATAGATTTTTATTATCCATAAATTTTCTTCCTTCTATTGTATATTTCTGCTCAAAATCAATCATACTATTTCTATATTTTTAATAAAGGAGGAAATATGCATGAAATGGTGTGATATCGCCAGCCTGTCCCTGGTAATTATCGGAGCTATCAACTGGCTGTTAATTGGTGTATTTCAATTCGATTTAGTTGCCTTTCTATTTGGTAACATGACCTGGCTTTCACGTATTGTCTATACCTTAGTAGGCATCTGTGGTCTATATTCCATTAGTTTCTATGGAAGAATTAATGATACACAAAGCAGTAAATAAAAAGATTGTGCGAATGCACAATCTTCGCGTATGAGTGGGCCAAAGGACCCGCTCTTATTATTCTAATTTGATTGTAGAAATCAGTGCTGTCATATTTTCATATAGTACAGGTCTGGTTTCTGCTCCCATAATGATAGAAATGTATGGAGTGTCGCTCGCCTTGTCTTTTACATATTGAATCAGACATGCACCAGCTTCATCTGTTGTCCCCGTCTTACCTCCTACAACTTCTATTCCTTCAGGTATCTCCTGCATTCCTATTACGTATTGATTCGATTGTCTCCAAGTTACATTTCTTTTTGAGCCAGATGCAGATTCGATCTCAGCATCATATGCATAACTCGAAATTACTTCGATGAATTTCTCATTTTTAAGGCATTGATTAAAAATTAAATACAAATCATATGCAGTTGTATAATGGTTCTCATCTTGATATCCGTGTGGGCTTGTAAAATTAGAATTTGTTGCACCAAGAAGCTTCGCTTCTTTATTCATTAATTCAACAAAGGCATCAACGCTGCCTGAAATATGCTCTGCAATTGCTACTGCAGCATCATTTCCCGACGGAAGCATAAGCGCATATAGTAATGCTTCTAATGTTAATTTGTCACCTTGCAAAAGCCAGGCAACAGATGAATCTGCAGGAATTTTCATTGCATTTTCTCCCACGGTAACAATCTCTGACAGATCTCCATATTTTAATGCAATATATGCAGTTAATATCTTTGTTGTACTTGCTGGATATATCTTTTCATGTACATTTTGTGCGCATAAAACCTTATATTCACTATTTTCAAATAACGCAACAGCATGAAACTCTTCGTCACTTTGGAATGCATCATAAGCTACATCTTCATTGACGACACACAACTGATCAGTAACTAATTCTGACTGATAAATGTTGTTCGCATAAGTTTCTTTCTCGTATGCTGCAACGACATCATAATTATGAATAAAAAATACTGCTGCTGCACCTAAAACTGCTACTAATAAAATTGCAATTAATATACCAGCAACTTGTTTTCTTCTTTGTTTTTTCTTACGAAAGCCCCAGCTATTTCCGGAAACTGTTCGTATTCTCTTTCTGCTTCTTCTGAAACTCTTGCTGTCAAAAGAGCTCTTACTTGTACATCTCACGCCAATCCAAATCTCCTCTGTCAAGTGCAAGAACAATAAGTTCTGCTGTAGCCAGGTTAGTGGCCATCGGGATATTATGCATATCACATAAACGTACTACATCGTTTACATTTGGTTCATGTATCTTTGGTGCTGTAGCATCTCTTAAGAAAATAAGTGCATCAATATCATTTTGCGCGATCTGGCTTCCCAATTGCTGCATACCACCAAGTGGTCCAGCTAAAAATTTGTGAATAGAAAGATTTGTTACTTCTTCTACCAATCGTCCTGTTGTTTCTGTTGCGTATAATTCATGTTTACATAAGATTCCTCTATATGCAATGCAGAAATTCTGCATTAATGCTTTTTTCGAATCATGTGCAATTAATCCGATATTCATTTTATTGACTCCTTTTATATATTTTAAAACTGCAAATGTTTTAATATTTTTTCGGTTGGAGTCCTACATTCAATACGAAACCTATACTCATATAAAAGCATACGATGGATGTAAGACCGGCACTGACAAAAGGAAGTGATAATCCAGTATTAGGAAGAACTCCAGTTGCAACGCCAATATTGATAAAACTCTGTATTCCGATCATAGCAGCTACTCCGCCACATATAATCTGTCCAGCTAAATTCTGTGCCTTCAATCCGATAAAAATACATTGAACTACGATTAATAATAACAAAAATATGACGATACAACAACCCACAAATCCTAATTCTTCACCAATAATTGCAAAAATAAAGTCAGTATCTGCTTCTAATAGAAAGTTTCCATTTTTTACAGAGGTAAATGAGTTATTATTCAGTCCTTTTCCGTGTAATTGTCCAGAACCAATTGCCATGATTGAATTTTGTTGCTGCAGGGCCGTTGATAATGCATATTTATCCGGATACATCCAGGCAAGAATACGGTCAAGCTGATAGCCCTTTAAAAAAGGTAAATCTGCTGATTCTGCATAAGCAATGAACGACAGTAAGACAACAACTGCTGTTACTCCAACACCTACTACTGTTCCGACTATCTTATAATCCAAACCTCCGATATACAACAATAAGAAAAAGATTGCAGCAATACAAATAGTATTTGATAGGTTTGGTTGTGTGACAATTAAAAATAATGACGGAGCAATTAACAAAATTGCCTTCAAAATTGTTTTTGGTTCTTTGATTTTCATTTCATTGTCCATTAAAAATCTAGCAAAGAACAATATCATAAAAATCTTGGTAAAATCGGAAGGCTGCAGCGTGATGACCTTTAGATCGATCCATCGTTTGGCTCCGTTATATTCTGCACCAAAAAATTCAACCCACAATAGCAAAAATAAGTTAATACCATAAATGATCCAATATAAGTTAAGAATCCACTCATAGTCAATTAACGAAACAATTGCCATTACAATTAATCCGAGAATCATTCCGATTATCTGCTTTGTCTGTGCGGAAGGTAAAGCACTTCCAACAGCCAAAACACCAATTATGGATAAAATTGTTACGGAAAAAACCAGCGCAAAATTATAGTCTTTTATATGATAATTTTTCATAAAATTTTTTAAAAAGTTCATGAATTTTCTCCTGTAAGCTTTATGTAAATGTTATCACGTGTAATTTGAACATTAAAATTTTCCGGTACTATATCAATATATTTTGAGACTGTTTTAAACAGCTCTTTCTCAAATTTTTCTATTGCATCGGGTGTACAGTTAACGCGGTCTGAAACAAGAACAGTTTTCAACCTGTCTTTAGCAATTAATACAGAAGAAGATTTCTTTTTTGTTTCAAAAACGCTCATTGTAACACCTCCCCCTAATGATTTTTAAAGATTCTCGTGAATTTCTTAAAAAAGCCCTTGCCTGCATCCAGGTTAAGAAAAGGGACTTCTTCACCTGTAATTCTTTTACAAATATTGTAATAAGCTTTTCCAGCCATAGAATCTAATTCAATCACAGGTTCTCCCTGATTTGTTCCAACCACTACTTTCTCATCGTCGGGAATGACTCCAAGAAGATTGATAGCAAGAATCTCCCCGACATCTTCTATCGACATCATGTCTCCTCTTCTCACCATATCCATACGAATGCGATTAACAATTAAATCGATATTTTTCATCTGATTTTTTTCTAACAGACCAATAATACGGTCTGCATCGCGAATAGCAGATACTTCCGGTGTTGTAACTACGATCGCTCTGGAAGCTCCAGCAATTGCATTTTGAAAGCCCTGTTCAATACCAGCCGGACAATCAAGTAATACATAATCATAATCTTCTGCAAGTTCTTCTGTTAGTTTTTTCATCTGTCCCGGAGAAATTGCGGATTTATCTTTTGTTTGCGCAGAAGGAAGCAAATAAAGTGTTTCATATCTTTTGTCTTTGATTAAAGCCTGCTTCATTCTGCAGTTTCCTTCTATAACATCCACAAGATTATAAACGATGCGGTTTTCCAGTCCCATCACAACATCCAGATTTCTTAATCCAAGATCCGTATCAATTACTACAACTTTTTTACCTAATTTGGCAAGTCCGGCTCCGATATTGGCTGTAGTTGTTGTTTTTCCTACTCCACCTTTTCCTGATGTAATTACTATCACTTCTCCCATTTTAAATCCTCCTATATTCCTTTTTGGTTTTATGTTTGAAATGTTCTATATTCGTCTTTATCTTTGGTATGAAGTGTCTAATGACTTTAATCACCATGAGTTTCAACACCTAATTTTGATGCGCTGCCGCTCAATAATTCTGAGTCGTCTGCGAGTCCAAAATATTTAAGGACCATATCCCGTCCGATTTCAGCGGGATATCCAGAACTATATCCATTTGCAATACGACAACTGATTGCAATTTCAGGATCGCTGCTTGGAGCAAAACCTACAAATAATACGTGATCCGCATGTGTTTCACTTTGCTGAGCAGTACCTGTTTTCCCAGCCATATTCATACCAGCATCCCTTACAACATCAAAACGTGAATCCATTTCAACCATGTAATTCATACCATCATGAATAAGGTCAAATGTGTACTGGCTGATTTCGTTTTCTTCAATTTCATTGTAAATACTTGGTTTATAGGCTTTTACTGTATTGCCTTCCATATCGGTTACTTTATATAACAATGTAAGATTATATACTGTTCCACGATTTGCAATACCTGTAACATATTTTGCAAGCTGACTGGTCGAGTAAATGTGTGCACCCTGCCCGATTGCTGAACGAACAGCGTCTTCATCACTGATCTGAGGTTCGCGTTCTGGAATCTCAAGACCGGATACTTCTCCCAAGCCAAATAGTTCGGCATATTTGCGCAAAATATCAGTTCCCTGATCTGAAGAATACGTACCATCTTCTGTCAGACCTAATCGATATCCAACATCATAATAGAAGTTGTTACAAGAATGGCCAATCGCGCCAACAACATTTAATCCATAGTGTGCACCAGGATAGATCCAGCACTTTGGACTAGGTGTAACATTCTTATAAGGTCCATTACACATAATGATACTGCTGCCATCAATAATTCCTTCTTCAAGCCCTGCAGCAGAACTAATCATCTTGAATGTAGAACCAGGTGCAGTCAGTTCCTGTGTTGCTTTATTATACAGCGGATTTGCAGCATCAGCATAAAGCTGACTATAATAAGCTGTATCCATCGTATTTGTAAGACGATTATTATCATAACCAGGGTAAGATACACACACTAGTGTTCTGCCGGTACCAGTTTCTGTCATTACAACAGATCCTGTAGAGGGTTCCACTCCTAATTGGCCAGGCGTAACTTCAAGATTATTGATTTTGGAACGAATGAACTCATATGAGCTATACCCTGCTTCTAACTTTTGATACCATGATTCGTCATATTCCAATATTCCTTGATCATACAACATGAGACAAATCTGATTTCCAGTAATGCTTCCATCTTTGATCATATATCGATATACAAGCTTTTCGAATGTATAGTCTGTTTTCAAATAATCTTCAATGTAAGTTAAAATAGCGTTATATAATTCTGTAGAATCGGAATATTTTCCATCCCCATCTACATATTCTTGTATAACAGAGGTGTCAATCCAGTTTTGAGAAATGGCATGATTCAAATATTCATAAAGATTAATTGTTTCATCTTTCCATGCCTGATACACTTCATCATTTACGTTTATTTTGTCTTTTAACAAGATGCCTGCTTTATCAGCCAAAAGTTCAGATGAAATATAATACATGTATGCCTGCATTTCTTTTGTTAAGTCTTCATATGCTGGAGCATTTGCAGATTTAAGATCTGCTATTACTTTACTAATTGCACTTGCCTGTCTGTCACTGAATTTTGCATAAACTGCTTTTTCTGTATCAGAGGCAGATTCCTGTGCAAAATGGTCAATATCTAAAATCTCATTTCCAATAAATGAGTAATAAATGTCTCCCACAGGAATGATAATATTAGATGCACTAATATCAGGATCTCTTGTGTAATCCAATACATTGCTCATCTTTCTTAATATAATACCCGCAAGCTTTTCTTCCAAAAGTTTATAAGCTGTTATTTGTAAATCTTTATCAATAGTCAGATAGACATCATTTCCGGCCTTTGGTTCTTTGATTACTTCTCGTTCACTGACTTTACCAACATTGTTTACATATATGGTTTCTTCGCCCTTTTCTCCTTGCAGGTATTCGTCCATAAGCTGTTCAATACCTGCTTTACCAACGACATCAGTAATCGCATATTTTTTTTGCTGTTCTTCCGTTAGTGCGTCATACTCTTCCTGAGATATCTTTCCGATATATCCAATAATTGAAGCAAAATATATGCTGTCAGGATACTCACGTAATGACACTTCACCAATACTGACTCCCTGCAAATCATATTCATTCTCTTTAATCATTGCAACGGTCTCTTCACTCACATCAGAACTGATCGTTGTTGGAATATATTTTTTATAACTATTCAAATACATTCCATATCGAACCGTAACGATTTTAAGTAATCTTTCTTTTTCATAACTCTTTTGATCTAGTTCGAACCCATAAGAAGTTCCATCCTGGGTTTTTCTGTCATCTGCGCACAAAAATTTCATAATATCTTGTGCTGAAGATGTTTTTTCTGCTTTTGTAAGTTTATCAATGGTTGCATAACCATAGATATCAGCTATAAATCTTAACCTCTTTGTCCCTTCGGCATAGAGAAACTGATATTCTCCATCCGAATCCAGAATAATGCCAAAATCATTGTCTATAACATCGCCATTCGATTCAATCATATCAATGACTCGATTGATTGTATCGTTGATCACTTTATTCTTTTCGTGTCTGTCATCGTAAGAACCATCATCTTCAATTTGAACAGAATATGCAAGTCGATTTGTGGCAAGAATGTCTCCATCTCGATCAAATATATTCCCTCGTGTTCCTTGAACTTCTTTTGTCTTTGTAATTTTAAGTGTATAGTTTTCCAAATAGTCATCACCGCTTACGATTTGTAATGTAAACAATCGATGAACCAAAACTAAAAACAAGAAAAAGAAAAATAGAATCAAAACGATTAGTCTGGATTTGAATAATTCTACAATATTTTCTTTTAAACGATTAAACAAATTTACTTGCACTCCTTTTTTCTTCTGACTCTAATTTTTGATTTACATGTAATATTATCTGATACAATACAAGTGTAATAAGAATTGTATAGATCAATTCTGGTATGATAATATTCATTAAATAATAGATATACTGAAACTTACTTCTCATAATAAACATGAATATACATATAACATTTCCATATAGAAAATCACTTGCGCCAATCAAAATCAACGGAAGTTTGATATCTTCCGGATAAAAAATTTGCTTGAAATATCCATTCAGATATCCAATTATCATATAAATCAAGGCATAGAATCCTACTAAATCACCAAAAAAAACGTCAAAGATGAGTCCAGAGAAAAAACCTACAAGCATTCCCTCTTTCTTACCTCGCATAAAGCCGAATGCAGAAGTTACAATGATTAAAAGATTTGGTGAAATTGAGGCAAAGGAAAAGAACTGAAATACAGTACTTTCCAATATAAAACAAATAACAATGATAAGAGCTGTAATAATTGGTCTCTTAATGTTTCTTGTCATAATCTATTCCTCCAGTAATTGACTTTTTGTTGTCGTAATTACAAGAACCTCCTGCAAATGCTGAAAATCAACAGCCGGTGTAATATATCCGGAACGAGTCAGATTGTTTGCATCTACCTCAATCTCACTGATGTAGCCAATCAAAATCCCCTGCAGATATTTGCTGCTGATATGTGATGTAACAACCTGTTCTCCTGGTTCAATTACAGTGTCATTGTTAGCAAGCTGTTCGAAACGAATTTTGCCATCTTGCATCAAAGTCAAATCACCATTTACAATACATTTATCAGAGGTTGATAAAATCAAAGCACTTACATTGCTTGCATCATCAATAATTGAGCGTACACGAGCCCAGTTTGGACCGACTTCAGTTACAATCCCTACCAAACCTTTGCCCGCCATTACGTTCATATCAACTGCGATTCCATCGTTTGAACCTTTATCAATTACAAAGGTACTGAACCAGTTGCCGGAGTCATTTGCAGTTACATGAGCACCAACTTTTTCATAATCAGCATATTTCTGATCTAATTCATATAATTCTCTAAGGCGTTCTAATTCAAATTTCTCCTGCTGCAGCATATTGTTTTTTACAGTAAGATCATCTACTTTTGCCTGGAGTTCTTTATTTTCTGCTCTTAATTCCTGCATTGTCTCAAAGTTCTGAGTAAAATCGTTCATCCACATACCAATTGTATTAATACCATTTTGCATTGGAATTACCGTATAATTTGCAATTGCACGAAATGGCCCATTACTTTTGCCTTCCGTTGTATATGATAGTCCCATTAATGCGATACACACGATTGCAAGAATTAATAATCCATATTTATGTTCCATTGATGTTTGATTATTTTTCCTCATCTTATTTCATCCACCTATAGTTATCATCTAACATTGAATATGTTAATCTTCTTAGTTCTTTTGTCTGTATTATCTTTTTCAGACCATTCACCGCACAGATTTCTGGTTGTGGGGCGATATGTACGTTTAATCCGATAATATTTTCTACATAAGCGCTAAGACCCTTTAAATTTGCAAGTCCACCACAGATATAAATGCCATCTCTCTTAATTGAACGTAATACTTCTGGCGGTGTACGCTCGATCATGTTTTTCATCTCACGAATACATTCTTCTAAATGTTCTTTCATGGCATCACGAACCAATTCTGCTTCAATCTCCCTCTGCTCAGGAACACCGGCTATAAGATTTCTACCAGACACACGCAAAGTAGGTTTACATTTGCTATCCTGTATCCCAAAATGTTTGCGAAGCGTTTCTGAGGTGGTTTTTCCAATCAGAAAATCTGTATGATATCTAACATTAGAAGAGATGGCCTGATCAAAGGTACTTCCGCCAATTTTTAAAATTTTGTTTAAAACCATACCACCAGAAGAAAGCACGGATAGTTCCGATGTCTCTCCGCCAAGATTTGCGATGAAGATGCCTGGCGAATTTAATACATCAAGGTCACATCCAACTGCATCTGCAATACCACGCTCTACGATCCGAACTTCTTTTGCTCTTGCAGTAGAATGGACAACCAGATCAAAAAAGGCTTTTTTCTCTACTTCTGTTACATCGGTAGGAACTGCGATTACATATCTAGAGCCGCTTGCAAATCTGCGTTCCTTTTTTAAAAGATTTTGTAATAAATACTGCATATCATAAAAGTGAGAGATCACACCTTCCTTCATAGGAAAGACAATTTCAACATTAAATGGTGCTCTTTCATACATATCGTAAGCGGAATCACCTACTGAAAAAATCTCTTTTTCATTTTTGATAGCAACTGCATTTTTTTCTTTCCAGACATAATCTGATTTTTTATCATAAACCTTGATCTCATAAGTTCCAAGATCAAGTCCATATATATTCCCAAAAAACATGTTATACCCCTTTAACTAACACAAGGTGTTACATCAGCTTCTCCTCAGCAAAACTGATATAGCAATTATTCCCTATAATAATGTGATCTAACAACTCAATTCCGATCAAATCACCTGCGTCTTTTACTCTTTTTGTAAGTAAAAGATCGTTCTTACTTGGTGTGGGATCACCACTTGGATGATTATGCATCATGATAATAGATACAGCACCACACTCTAATGCCTCTATAAATAATTCTCTTGGGGAAACCAGGGAAGCATTTACCGTGCCTTTTGATATATTGGATTCTCCAATGAGCTTAGATTTCGTATTTAGCATCAAAAGCTTCATCTGCTCTTGCTTTTGATGACGCATTTCTTCCATATAATAATTAGCTATGGAAGATGGTAAATTAAAAATAAGTCCTTCTTTTGCACTCGTTTTTGCTAATCGCTTTGCTAATTCAGAAAGACATATGATTTGAATCGCCTTTACTTTGCCGATTCCTTTTATTTTCTTTAGTTTCTTTATTGTGAGATTATGGATATTCAGAATATCTTCCTCTCCTGATTGCGTCTGTAAAATATTTCGTGCCAATTCTAAAGAATTCATTCCTTTTGTACCGTTGCGAAGTAATACCGCCAGCAACTCGATATTCGTAAGATGCTCAGGTCCATAACTTAAGCACTTTTCATAGGGACGTTCTTCTTCCAGCATCTCTTTAATTGTTCGGTTTTCTGTCATATTGATTCATGGACTCAATTATTGGCACGAATATATTAAATGAAGCGATAAATTATTGCTGCAAGAAACAAACCAACGATACTTGCAATTGAAATTTGGATTGTTAACCCAAAAGTGATGATTAAAACACCTAGATTAAGAACAATCGGATTACTGAATCCAAAAGTTTGTCCATAACTAAGCCAACTAAATCCAGGAATGTCTTGAGTTAATGTTGCAACAAAGCTCCCTAAAACAATTCCTGCAAGCATTAGTAATAATAAAACCCATACGTTCTTACTTCCTGCTTTTTTCATCTGTACTCCACCTCTTTTTCCTTTTTACAAACTTTACTTATTTTACCATACTTTAAAAATGGTGTATAGAGCAGGCGCATTAAATTTTTCTGAAGAATCTTCGACGTATTTAGTCAAAATTCATCAAATTTTTCCCAATTGCTTCTGCTACTTTTATCCCATCGATTGCCGCTGAAGTGATTCCACCGGCGTACCCAGCACCCTCACCACAAGGATAAATTCCTGTATTTTCAACCTGATATTGCTCATTTCTTGTGATTCTTACAGGAGAAGATGTTCTGCTTTCTACTCCAGATAAAACGACATCAGGATGTGAATAATTTTCAATTTGTTTGTCGAACGATTTTATACCGTTTTCGATTGAAGATGAGATATCTTCCGGAAAAATATTACGAACATTGGCCAGCTTATATCCTCCCTTCATCTGAGGTTTTACAATTCCAAGTTCTTTTGTCTCCTGATTTTTACAAAAATCCTCAAAGCGCTGAACTGGAATTGCACCTTTTCCTTCATGAAATGCTTTCTTTTCCAGTTCTCTCTGGAAATACATACCATTCAAAGGATGATCCGTACCATAATCTTCAGGAGAAATCGTTACAATAATTGCACTATTGGCATTTTTACTATCACGCGCATGATAACTCATTCCATTCACTGCAAGCATTCCCTCTTCTGAAGAGGCATTTACGACATAACCTCCAGGACACATGCAGAATGAGTAAACTCCTCTTCCGTTTTCAAGGTTTGTTACTACCTTATAATCCGCACTTGGAAGTTCGTATGGATTGTCTTTTCCATACTGCGAAGCATCGATCCATTCCTGTGGATGTTCTACCCGCACACCAATCGCAAAGGATTTTGCTGTCATAGGTATCTGCTTGTCATATAGCATACGAAAAGTATCACGTGCACTATGCCCAACAGCAAGAACAAGAATCTCTGTTGCAATCTTTTCGATTCTGTCTTCTTTTTCTATCATGATAGATTTTAAATGATTATTTTCCATTTCGAAGTCTACAAACTTGCTATGAAAATGGACCTCTCCTCCCCAGGCTATGATTCTCTCTCTCATGTTTTTCACAACACGAATCAGAATATCTGTACCAATGTGAGGTTTGTTTACATACAAAATATCAGCAGGAGCTCCATTTTCCACAAAAATTTCAAGTACTTTTCGATTTCTTCCTGTGGAATCTTTTACACCTGTATTTAATTTGCCATCAGAAAAAGTACCTGCTCCGCCTTCACCAAATTGAACATTAGATTTTGTATTTAAAACCCCTGTCTCCCAAAACTTAGCAATGTCACTTTCTCGTTCTTCCACAGATGCCCCTCGTTCAAACACGATTGGTCGAAAACCATGCTCGGCAAGCAGATAAGCGCAAAACAAACCAGCAGGTCCACTTCCGATAATAACCGGTCTTTTTGTTTTTGGTTCTTTTCCAACTGCTGGAAATTGATAAGAGGTCTCTTTCACTAAAGCAATCTGATTGTTTTTTTGTTTTTTCATTACTTTTTGCTCGTTTGCAACTAAGACGTCTACCGTATAAATATATTTAATCTGAGGTTTTTTTCTGGCATCCAGTGAACGTTTTTTTATTTCATATTTTAGGATTTCTTTTTCAGAAATGCGAAGATTTTTTGTTATTGCACGAACTAAATCCTGCACATCATGATCAGGATTTAATTTGATCTGCCCAATTCGAATCATATTCTTTTCCTCTAATTTCTATTTTGCTGCATTTTTTCCTGCAAGAAAGCCGGTTGCCCACGCCCATTGCAGATTGTATCCCCCACAGATACCATCAATATCTAAAAGTTCGCCTGTGAGATACAAATCTCTCGTGTAAATAGATTCCAGTGTCTGTGAATCTACTTCTGATGTGCGGACTCCTCCAGCACAGATTTGTGCCTGTTCGAACGAATTCGTACCATCTACTTCAGTTGCAAAATTCTTAATAGTTTCTATAAGTTTATTCCATTGTTCTGACTTTAAATTAGCTGCCTGAAATCCAGAAGGAATTTTTGCTTCTTTTAAAAGCACTCCAATTAATTTTTGATGGAACATCCCAATAAGAAATTCTTCCACTTTCTTGTATCCGTGAAGAAGTTTTCTTTCTTCCATAAAATCGATCAGTTCTTCTTTGGACATCATTGGCAGAAAATCAAGTTTTGCAACTACTCTCTTCTTATGATACAAAGCTTTTGCTGCATAGCGGCTAATCTGAAATACCGGAATGCCTGAAATTCCATAATTAGTAAGCTGAAGCTCGCCGGTATCTGAATCTATAAATTTACCATCAACAAACAGGCTGACTTTTGCATTGGTACGAATCCCAGCTAACTGTTTGAAATAACTGCCCTTACACTTTAACTGTACCAAAGCGGGTACGACAGGGGATAAGGAATGACCACATTCTTTTGCAAGTCCATAACCGCTCCCATCTGATCCAAGCACAGGAGAAGCCTTTCCCCCAGCAGCTAGAATGACGGCATCTCCGTTATAGTTTGCCTTATCTGTCTTTACTTGGAATCCTTTTTTAGTTTTTCGAATAGAAGTAACGCTTTCTTCCAATTGAACCTGAATATTTAAACGGCTCACTTCCATTTTTAATACATCAAGAACCGTTGTTGCCTGATCTGAAATTGGATAAATGTAACCCTGTCTGCTTTTTAAAATGATTCCTAGTTCTTCGAAAAAGCGAACGGTCTCCTGATAACCGAATTGTCCAAGAACAACCGGTACGATGGCTGTATCATCCCCACGAAAACATTTTGATTCCATATATTCATTTGTAAGATTACATCTTCCATTTCCAGTGGATAAAATTTTCTTTCCTAATCGGTCTTTTTGCTCAATAATGGTTACAAGAGCGCCTTCTTTCGCAGCAGTAATTGCAGCTACAAGGCCTGATGCACCACCGCCTATAACAATTACGCGTCTTGATTTCATAGTTTCTCCCTTATATTTATGGCAATGTTACAAGTCCTTTTTGAACTAATTTTTCAAGAGACATTAAAATACCTAGTTTTGCATGCTGCCATGTCAATCCGCCTTGGAAATATACTGCATATGGTGGCTTGATTGGACCATCTGCACTAAGCTCAATTGACGAACCTTGTACAAATGCACCGGCAGCCATAATTACTTTGCTGTCATATCCAGGCATATCCCATGGCTCAGGTGTTACATAACTGTCCACCGGTGCAGCAGCCTGAATTCCCTGACAAAATGCAATTACACCTTCAGGCGAACCAAATGTAACGGCCTGAATAATATCGTGACGGCTTTCTGTCCCATTCGGAATTACTGGAAAGCCTAATTTTTCATAAATATTAGCTGCAAAGATAGACCCCTTTAAGGCTCCCGCTGTTACTGTTGGAGCAAGGAAAAATCCCTGGAAAAATGATTGCATAACACCAAGGGAAGCCCCTACTTCTTTTCCGAGTCCAGGTGATGTGAGTCTGTAAGCACAATTTTCGATACAGCTTTCTGTTCCTGCAATATATCCGCCAATTGGAGCTAAACCACCGCCTGGGTTTTTAATAAGAGAACCGACAATCATATCTGCTCCAACATCACTTGGTTCAATTGTTTCAACAAATTCGCCATAGCAGTTGTCTACCATACAGATGACATCTGGCTTGATTGATTTTACAAATGAGATCAGCTCTCCTATTTGTGTAACAGAAAAACTTGGTCTTGTCTGATATCCTTTTGAACGCTGTATTGTCACAAGTTTTGTCTTTTCGTTAATTGCCTTTTTTATATTTTCATAATCAAACGTTCCATCTTCTAATAAATTTACTTGCTTATACGTAATTCCATATTCTGCCAAGGATCCTTTTGATGGGCGGATTCCGATAACTTCTTCTAAGGTATCGTAAGGTTTCCCAACTGGAGAAAGAAGTTCATCCCCTGGACGTAAGTTGGCACTAAGCGCAAGCGCAAGCGCATGAGTACCACAAGTAATTTGAGGACGAACTAGAGCAGATTCTGTGTGGAATGTTCTTGCATATACTTCTTCCAGAGTATCTCTTCCTTGATCACTATATCCATATCCACTTGCATAATGAAAGCAGCCTTCGCTTACTCGGCTTTCCTGCATTGCATGGATGACTTTCAGCTGATTATATTCTGCAACTTTGTCAATTTCTTCAAATCTTTCTTTTAATGTAGCCTCGATTTCCTGTCCATAAGCATAGACTTTATCAGAAATCCCTAATTGCTTATACATGTTTTTTGTATCTAACATAAAATATTTGTCCTTTCTCTTACGTACGATAACATGACTTCTAAAATCCTTTGCTCATCATGTTCGTATTCATCTTTATTAATCCAAATTACGTCACGCTCTCTTCTAAACCATGTAAGCTGGCGTTTCGCAAAATGCCGGGTATCACGTTTTAATATATAAATCGCTTCTTCCAGTGTACATTTTCCATTTAAATAATCTAAAATTTCTTTATATCCAAGACCTTGCATGGAAACCATGTCCTTTGTATAACCCTTTTTCTTTAATGCTTCCACTTCTTCTAACAGTCCTTCTTTCAGCATGATATCAATACGAAGATCAATTCTGTCATAAAGTAACTTTCTGTCATCATTTAAAACAAAATAGCAAAAATCGTACGGAGATTCTTTTGCTCGCTCTTTTTCATTGTGCTCAGAAATCTTTTGTCCGGTTAATTTATAAAATTCTAAGGCACGAATTACGCGTTTGACGTTATTGGCATGAATTGTCTCAGCTGAAACCGGATCTACCTCTCGAAGCATATTATGAAGATAATCGGCACCTTTTTCGGCAGCAGCTTGTTCTAATTCTTTGCGATAAGCAGTATCTTCATTGTTCTCTGTAAAATCAATATCATAGAGAAGTGCCTGTATATAAAATCCAGTTCCACCTACAATGATTGGAATTTTCCCTTTTGCGTAAATCTCTTCCATCGCCTGTTTTGCCATCTGCTGAAAACGAACCACGTGAAATTCATCATCCGGTTCCAGTACATCTACCAGATAATGTGTAATCCCCTGCATCTCTTCGGGACGGATTTTTGCAGATCCAATATCCATATATTTGTATACCTGCATCGAATCTGCAGAAATTATTTCTCCATTTATGGCTTTGGCAAGACCTATGGATGCTTTTGTTTTTCCAACCGCAGTCGGACCTGTCAAAATAATGATTGGTTTCTTCATATTACTCCTAAACAATTCTCTTGAATTTCTTTTCTAATTCTCGTTTTGTCATAGAAATGATAGTTGGTCTGCCGTGAGGACAATGATAGGGATTTTCTAATTTCAGTAAGTCTCCGATCAATACTTCAATTTCCGCACGTGACAGTCTCGAATTTCCTTTTACTGCTGCTTTGCAAGACATAGATGCTACCTTTTCCGCAATCAGATCCGGTGCAACAGAAGAATGAATACCATCCATAAGACCATCTAGCATTTCGATTAATAAATCTTTTTTTGCAATACGAAACAGATTATCCGGTACTGCCCGGACTGCATAAGACGATCCGCCAAATGGCTCAATTTCAAATCCTATGCTTGTAAAATTATCTATATACGTATTTAACACTTCCTCTTCCTGCATTGATAAATTCAAAATGATAGGAGGACTTAAATACTGAGAAGTAAATTCCCTTGTCTTCATTCCCTGAAGCGTCTTTTCGTATAATACACGTTCATGTGCTGCATGCTGGTCAATAATATATAGTTGTTCATGGAATTCAACTAACCAGTAGGTGTCAAATAACTGGCCAATGATTTTGTGTTCCGGAATTGCTTCCTTTGTAAGCAGTTTTTCTTCGAACAAATTTAACTGTTCCAAAGTTTTTCCATAATTCACAGTCTCTCTTATACGATCCATCTGCTGCTTTTCCCTGTGAATCCCTTGTATGTTTTTTACTTCAGCCTGTGAATGCTGATCATGATATGAAGCAACCCTTTCTTTCATTTTCTGCATGAAATAATCAAGCTTTTTTTCTTCCTCTTGTGGTGGTTTGGATGGTAAAACCGGTTTTGCAGGGACAACTGACTTTGTAGGGACAACTGACTCTGCAGGGATAACTGGCACATCTACTTTAGGAATCAACTCCTTTTGATGGAATGCCAATTTGATAGCCTCGTATACAAAATTGTAAACCTGTTGTTGGTTACTAAATCTTAGTTCCATCTTTGTTGGATGTACATTCACATCGATATCCGCTCCATTGACTTCAAAATGAAGTACTGTAAAAGGATATTTATGCTGCATAATAAAGTCTTTATATCCATCCTCAATGGCTTTTGCTATGATATTGCTCTTTACATAACGGCCATTGATATAATAGTTTTCATAATTACGATTGCCTCGCGAGATGAAAGGTTTTCCAATATATCCAGTTACTTTAAGACCGTTTATTTCTGCATTCACTTCCAGAAGATTCAGTGCAATGTCTCTTCCAAATACGTGGTAAATTGCATCTTTCAGTCTTCCGTTACCAGATGTATGTAATTTTGTCTGTCCATTATTGATAAATTCAAAAGACACTTCCGGATGCGAGAGCGCCAGTCTGATCATAAGCTCATTTACATGACCGGCTTCAGTCATCGCAGTTTTTAAAAATTTTCTTCTGGCAGGTGTATTATAAAAGATATTACGTATTAAAAATGTGGAACCGTCCCTAGCACCTGTATCTTCTATGCTTTTTTCGACACCACCATCAATCTGATATCGGGTACCAAGCACCGAGTCTCTTTGTTTCGTAATCAGCTCTACTTGTGAAATCGCCGCAATGCTTGAGAGAGCTTCCCCGCGGAACCCAAGTGATGCAACCGTTGTCAAATCTTCTACAGAACGAATTTTGCTTGTTGAATGGCGCAAAAAAGCCAGTGGAACTTCTTCTTTTGGAATTCCACAACCATTGTCCATGATTCGAATAAAAGAAATCCCGCCTTCTTTAATCTCTACTGTCACAGCAGTCGAACCAGCATCAATTGCATTTTCTACTAATTCTTTCACAATTGATGCCGGTCTTTCAATCACTTCACCAGCTGCTATTTTATCTATTGTAATTTGGTCTAAAACTTGAATATTAGTCATAATACTCCTTTAATTTACCATCTGTTTTTTAATTTATTTTGAAGTCTATAAATCGTATTCAAAGCATCCATTGGTGTAAGGTGTGTTACATCAATCTGCTTTAGTTCTTCTAACACATCGTCATCTTTCACTGTATCAAATAAGGAAATCTGAGCCAAATCTACTTCATCGTATTTTTTCGTTTTTTTCACTGGTTCATGAGATTGCACGGAAATATCTCTGATTCTCGTGGCTATATCTGTCTCTACGAGTTCGTTTACAATCTGTTTTGCACGATTCGTAACACTGTCTGGAACTCCTGCCAGTTTTGCTACCTGAATTCCATAACTCTTATCAGCACCACCTTTTACAATCTTACGAAGAAATACAATATCGTCCCCTTTTTCTTTTACAGCGATACAATAGTTATTAACACTGTCTAACTTTCCTTCTAGTTCGGTCAATTCATGATAATGTGTTGCAAACAAGGTTTTTGCGCCTAACAAACGCTTATTACTAATATGTTCTACAACTGCCCATGCAATACTAAGCCCGTCAAAAGTACTTGTACCACGTCCGATTTCATCCAAAATAAGAAGACTCTTGCTGGTTGCATTTCTTAAAATATTGGCTACCTCTGTCATCTCTACCATAAAGGTACTTTGTCCAGAAGCGAGGTCATCCGATGCACCCACTCGCGTAAAAATTCGGTCTACGATTCCAATATTTGCACTGTCAGCCGGTACAAAAGAACCTACCTGAGCCATGAGTACAATGAGCGCTGTCTGTCTCATATAGGTTGATTTACCTGCCATGTTTGGTCCGGTAATGATCGATATACGATTCTTTTTATCATCCAGATAAGTGTCATTTGCAATAAACATTTCGTTTGGAATCATCTTTTCGACAACAGGATGACGACCATTTTTTATATCAATTACACCTTTTTCATTAATATTTGGTCTGACGAAATTATTGCGTTCTGCAACATAAGCCAGAGAAGAAAAGACATCAATCTGGGCAATTGCCTTTGCAGTTTTTTGAATACGCACTACCTCATTTGCAATTCTTTCTCTTATTTCGCAATAAAGATCATACTCTAAAGCGTATAGTTTATCTTCTGCTCCAAGTATCATATCTTCCAGTTCTTTTAATCTCGGAGTAATATAGCGCTCTGCATTTGTCAGTGTCTGTTTTCTCATATAATAATCAGGAACTAAATCTTTGTATGAATTCGTTACTTCCAGATAATATCCAAATACCTTGTTAAACTTAATCTTTAGATTCTTAATTCCTGTCTTTTCACGTTCTTCCTCTTCTACTTCCGCAAGCCAGGTTTTCCCTTCTGTTTTTGCGTTGCGAAGCTTATCGACTTCTTCGTTGTAACCGGATTTGATGATACCGCCCTCTTTCATGGCAAGCGGGGGTTCGTCTTCAATCCCAATTTCAATAAGTTCACAAAGTTCTTCCAATGCATCCAGTTCTTCATATAATCCTTTTAAAAGTGGAGACTGTAAGTCGCTTAAGATACATTTGATGTGAGGCAACATCTGAAGAGAAGTCTTAAACGCAATCAAATCCCTTGGATTTGCAGATGCATATGTAATACGGCTGATCAAACGTTCCAAATCGTATACAGGTGAGAGGTATTCTCTTAACTCTTCTCTCGTAATTGCATCATTTTTAAGTTCAGCAACTGCATCCAGTCGTTTTATAATCTCTTCTTTATCAATCAAAGGCTGCTCAATATAGCTTCGAAGTGTTCTTGCTCCCATTGCAGTCTTGGTTTTATCTAATACCCAGAGAAGGGAACCTCTTTTTTGCTTTTCACGAAGTGTTTCACAAAGCTCCAGATTCCTTCTTGAAGAACTATCAAGCAGCATATATTTTCCTGTTGTGTATCCTGTAATTCCTGTTAAATGTGCAAGCGAATTCTTCTGTGTTTCATACAGATATTGAAGTAGTGCACCTGCTCCGATTGCACCGCTGTTATAATCTCCAATCCCCAGTGCTTCGAGGCTTGCTACCTTGAAATGTTCTTTTAATACTTTTTCACAAGATGCATCATCGAAATACCAGGAATCCAATGAATATATCGTAATCCCAAGTCTTTCTTTCAAATCTTCCAAATCCACACCGCTTACATAGAGTGCTTCATTGCATATAATCTCTGATGGAGAATATTTCGCAATCTCATCCATCAATTTGCGTGAACTGTCAAGCTCCGTCACAAAATAATCACCAGTCGTAACATCTGCAACAGAAAGACCAAAATTGTCATCCAAATAAACAATACACATAATATAATTGTTTTTTGAGGCATCCAAAGCCTGCGTATTTAAATTGGTACCAGGAGTCACAATACGGACAACTTCTCTCTTTACAATCCCTTTTGCAAGCTTTGGGTCTTCTACCTGCTCACAAATTGCAACCTTATAACCTTTTTGTACCAGACGATTTAAATATCCTTCTACGGAATGATATGGCACACCACACATCGGTGCACGCTCTTCCAGCCCGCAGTTTTTTCCAGTTAATGTAATCTCCAGTTCTTTTGTAACAGTCAGAGCATCCTCAAAGAACATCTCATAAAAATCACCTAATCTATAAAATAAGATGCAGTCTTTATATTGAGCTTTTGTTTCCATATATTGCTGCATCATTGGGGTTAATTCTGCCACGTCGTTTCTCCTTATCCTAAAGTTCATAATTATACAGAGTAAAGTATAGACTAATTCGTCAAAAAATACAAATGATATTCTTTATAAAATATGATAATTTGGTTTCTCTTCTTTAAATAGCCAATGCATGAGATTTCCGCTTAAAATGATTCCAATTGCACAAAGACCTGAAAATATTGTTGCAAATGGTAAGCAGATCTGGCCCAATATGTGGTATGGCTGATCACTGTAATCCCATACATTCCAGCCCATCCATTTGTTGACAAGTATTCCAGTTATAAATTCACAGGCAACAACAAAAATTGTACAGCGGATTACTTGTAGCCACATTGGATCTTCCCATCTTACGCTGTTTCCCTGTATCCAGAAAAATACCATACAGATACCACCTAACAAAAACATACTCCAATGAGAAAATCCTCGAAATATTAATTCAATTGCATAATAAATTGTTCCACCTAATATCCACAAAAAAATGTATTCACATACTCTTTTCATTCGCATAAAAAACGTCCTCCCTATGTAATCTAATACATAGTTTGGACGTTCTTATCAAAATTATAGCAGGAATTTTATATCATTTCTCCCAAATAATAAAATCCTTTACATTCATTCAAACGAACATCAACGATTTGACCAATCAGACTGGCATCTCCTTTGAAATGTACCAGAAGATTGTTGCTCATTCTTCCTGTTACAAGAGAATCGTCATGGTCATTTAAAGATTCCACCAATACCGATTGTGTTGTCCCTTCATGGATGCAGCATACTTCGGCTGAAATTGTCTGCACTTCTTTTAAAAGACGGTCGAATCTGTCTTTTACAACATCTTCTGGAATTTGATTTTCCATAACGGCAGCAGGCGTTCCTGTTCTCTTGGAATAGATAAATGTAAATGCACTGTCATAGCGAACCTGTTTTACAACATCCATTGTCTCTAGGAAATCTTCTTCTGTCTCGCCCGGGAACCCTACAATAATATCTGTTGTAAGAGAAATATCAGGCACTGCTGCTTTAATCTTACGAACAAGCTCCAGATATTGTTCTTTTGTGTAATGACGATTCATTTTCTTTAAGATATCCGTGCTTCCTGATTGTACTGGCAAATGAAGATGTTTGCAGATTTTCTTTGAAGTACGCATAACTTCAATCAATTCATCTGACAAATCCTTAGGATGTGAAGTCATGAAACGGATTCTTTCAAGGCCTTCAATCTTTTCGATTTCTTGAAGAAGCTGCGCAAAGGTCATCGGTTCTTCTAAATTCTTACCATAGGAATTTACGTTTTGTCCTAAGAGCATGACTTCAACGACACCATCTGCAACAAGATTCTCAATCTCGCGAACAATATCTTTTGGATTGCGGCTTCTCTCACGTCCACGTACATAAGGAACAATACAGTAGCTGCAGAAATTATTGCATCCAAACATGATATTAACACCTGATTTAAAAGAAAACTTACGTTCACTTGGAAGATCTTCAACGATCTTGTCTGTATCTTTCCAGATATCGATTACCATGCGTTCTGATTCATAACGAGTAGAAATCAATTCAGCAAATTTATAGATATTGTGTGTACCAAAAATAATATCTACATAGCGATACTGTTTCTTTAGTTTTTCTACTACTTCAGGCTCCTGCATCATGCAGCCACAAAGACCAATCATCATATATGGATTTTTTTTCTTATTTTTCTTTAATTGTCCTAAACGCCCATAAACACGCATGTTTGCGTTTTCACGAACAGTACAAGTATTAAAGATTACAAAATCTGCTTTCTCTTCATCCGCCTCTTCTACGTATCCGATCTCTT
Source organism: Faecalimonas sp. (assembly GCA_045121495.1). Lineage (GTDB taxonomy): Bacteria > Bacillota > Clostridia > Lachnospirales > Lachnospiraceae > Faecalimonas. The sequence continues at coordinate 15,817 of JBGVGF010000060.1, read as the reverse complement.
CCAGTACGCCTACCAGTTTTTCGGAATCTCTTGCATTCATCTGACAACCAAATGTTGTCACACAGAATGTAAGTGGACGACCAATTTCTTCAGAAATCTTCTGGACAAAAGTACTTGCTTTTTTTATGTAATAATACTGACGCTCTGGCTCAGTAATTGGAGCTTCTGCTGTCAAGTCAATATTTTTAATCAATTCTTTCATCTCGTTCACGTTTTCCTCCTATACAAACTTGTTTTCTTCTGCATCATATTTATAATCAATGGATGCAAGCTTGTCTATCAAAAGTTGCTTATCAATATCCATATCTTGACACAAAGTATCCAGATTAGAGTAATAATCCCTTAACTTTGTATTGACAACACTCAGACAAAGCATGGGATCATTTGGTAAATTTTTAAACATAGATAGTTTCCTCCGTTATAATGATTTCCGGCTTCTTATCATAAATATCAGCAGGAATATTTTCAACAAATTGAAGCAAAAATGCAAGAGCCAATGTATGGAAAGTCGGATTTTTCTCTAAATATCGATCATAGAATCCTTTTCCATACCCAATTCGGTTCCTTTTCTCATCAAAAACTGCTCCCGGCATAATTACAAGTACATTTTTTCCTTCTGCAAGGTATCTTGTTTTAGGTTCTTTAATATGACAATATCCATCTTCCAGATCCTGAAAACTTTCAATATAGAAAAAGAACATCTCATCACCTATGATTTTAGGTGCCGCCACTTTTTTATGAAGTGCCCATGCTTTCTCAATAATCTCTTTGGTACCGACTTCGTTTTTGTAATCCAGATAACAGTATATTTCATCCGCATTCAAAAAGAAAGGATGAGTCACCACTCGCTGAAAGATACGCCGGCTTTTCTCCTCCCATTCTTTTTGTGGAATCAGATTTCTCTTTGCTAAAATAGATTTTCGAATGACCTTCTTATTAGTGTCCTTGATTAAGTCCATGTTTTTCCCCAAGATTTGTGATGCTTCCATCTGCTTCTTTGATAGAAATGTTGTCTAACTGTCCTCTTAAGTTTCTTTTAAAAGATTCAATATAGTCTTTTCTTAATTTCTGTTGTTCTTCTTTTTCTGCTTCTGACAATCCTTCGTTTTTTGCCTTATGATATAATTCATTAATTCTTTTAATCTTTTCTTCTGTCATAATATCTTTCCTTCCTACTAATATCAACTCGAATAGTTTTCCAAAAAACCATAAACCTGTCGAATTGTTTTTACCTGTTTTCCTTCTTTTAGTTCATCTTGCACACCCTCTGGAAGTTCACTGGCTGGAATGCTTGTATATTCGTAAACAGTCTTTTCATCTGCCAGATAAACGGTTACATATCCGTCAGTTATTTTTATATAATAACAATCATCCAGATCCTCTGTTAATTCTTCAACAATCTCTTCTTCGAGCTGTGCGAGTGCTTTGTGATAACTGAATCGATAAACTAATATAAATAATATTATAATTATAATTATAAAAAGTAAAAAAACGATACTGTACTTTTTCCTCATAAAAGAATACTCCTTTTTTTGTACAGTATTCGCTTTTTTAGCTTATTTTATACATCATCATAACTTTGACTTACCAAATGAAATTTTTGTAAAAGTCTATAAATCGTGGCACCTTTTGGTAATGCCATAATTTCATCCGCTGTAAGTGCCCCCAATTTTAATAACGATATAGCATAAACTGCAACTGCGATTACTAATGCAAAGATGGTAGTAATCGGTTTCGGAGCCAATTTTCCTACTAGATAATTTGCCCCAAATGTAATAACCGCCATAATAGCAGCTGCTCCAATTGGAATCAGGAAAGTTCTCTTAACCTCCTGATGATATCTTGTTGCTTTTTTGAGAGCCATCGAATTTAAAATACACATACATAGTGAGAAAATGATATTCCCAACTACTAATGCATAAATGCCCCATTTACATACACCAAGCATGACAAAAACAGCAATCAAGTGTATTACAAGTGAGATCGCACCGTGCTTTACAGGCGTTGTCATTTTATTTACGCCTTGCAAAATAGCATTTGTGACAGTTGACAAGCAATAGAATACAACTGAGATGGCACCAATTTGAAGCATGCGGGCAGGGATTGCGATATTTCCACTATAAAGCAAATCCAAAATAGGATCTGCCATCACAATAAATCCAAACATACATGGAATTGCAATCAACATTACAAATCGTATTACCATGTTAATCTTTGCGTTGATCTGTTTTCGATTGCCCGTTGCAACCGTTGCAGTCAAACTAGGAATCAAAGCTGCTCCAAGTGCGTTTGCAATCGCCAAAGGGATATTAATTAATGTGTTGTATTTTCCAGTAAACATACCTAAAAGTTCAGTTCTTATTTTTTCCGTATATCCCTGTGCTTCCATAATCTTATTAAAGACTCCCTGATCAATTGTTTCACTAATATTATATATTGCTGTACTTAAAATAACAGGTGCAATTGTCAATAATAAAATCTTATAAACTTCTCCGTAGCTTTCCAAATTGTCAGACTTATCTTTGTAAACCTTTCTTTTAAACCGTGGATAAAACAGCGCCATAACGAGAAGTAAAAAAAGTAATCCAAATAATGCTCCCGAAACAGTACCAAGCGTTCCGCCTGCTGCACCATATGCGTATGGAAAAGACGAATTTTCCTTAGCTTCGGCAGCTTTTTTACCAATTTCAAGTAAATAGCTGGCGCCAATAATACTTACGATTGCATTTACAATCTGTTCTAAGATCTGAGAAAACGCTGTGGGAACCATGGTTCCCATTCCCTGGAAGAATCCTCTTACAACACCCATGATTGCAACAATAAACAGCCCAGGAGCCAATACGCGTAAAGCATATGCACTCAATTGGAGTGACATAATATCGTCAGCAATAAAATCCGAAAATACAAATACAATAATACCAACTATTGCTCCTGAAACAATAGCAAACATAAGTGCACTTTTAAAAATCTTCATGGCATTTTTGTATTCTTTTTTGGATATGCGGGCTGAAACCAGCTTTGAAACGGCCAAAGGAAGACTGTAAGATGTCAATAATAATGCTATATTATATACAGAAAATGCACAGCCATAGAGTCCTTGACCTTCATCACCCAATATGTTGTTGACTGGAATTCTGTATGCAATCCCAATCAATCTGGTAATAATTCCTGCAACAGCGAGAATCATTCCCTGTATAAGAAATCCACTGCTACTTTTCTTTTGTTCTGTTCCCATAGACAAACCTCTATAACAACCTTTCTTGAAAAATTATCTTAAAATTCCTAATTGTTCTAAAATTTTTTTCTGTTTCTTTTCCATGACAATGCGCTCTTCTTCTTCCATGTGGTCATGCCCAAACAAATGAAGCATACTGTGTGCGATTAAAAATGCATACTCACGTTCAATAGAATGACCGTATTCTTCTGCCTGAGAAACTACTTTTTCTTTTGAAATCACGATATCACCAAGGACGAGTTCTCCCGTTTCCGGATTGAAACACTCATCCGCTTCTTCCAGAAATTCAAAATCTTCTGGTTCATCATACGGAATCATTGGGAAAGATAAAACATCCGTTGCACGATCGATGTCTCTGAAATTGTAGTTCATCTCACGAATCTCTTCATTCATTGTTAAAAGCAGATTCACTTCAATCTCATAAGGACATTCTACATAATCGGCTGCTGCTTCAATCACACGATCCGCAATGGCTTCACACTCGATCGGTAAAGTCAAATCGCCTTCTTCTTCAAATAATATTGTCATGATTTTCTCCTTTATTGTTTTTTCCTTTTTTCTCTTGTATTCGAACGCTCTGTTTTTCGTTCATACTCTTCGTAGGCTTTTACTATCTGTTGAACCAGAGGGTGCCTTACAACGTCCTTGCTGGTTAAAGTACAGATGGATATATCTTCAATATTTTTTACTACCTTTGTAGCAACATCAAGTCCTGAAACCATTCCTGCTGGCAAGTCCTTTTGGGTAGAGTCACCCGTAATTACTACTTTGGATCCAAATCCGATTCTTGTAAGGAACATCTTCATCTGAGCAGGTGTTGTATTTTGTGCTTCATCAAGAATAATAAAAGCGTTATCCAGTGTTCTCCCTCTCATGTAAGCAAGCGGTGCCACTTCAATAAGCCCTTTTTCAGAGTTTTTTATAAAACTTTCTGCTCCCATGATCTGATAAAGTGCATCGTACAAAGGTCTTAAATATGGATCAATCTTACTCTGTAAATCACCTGGCAAAAAACCCAGCTTTTCTCCTGCTTCAATTGCGGGTCTGGTTAAAATAATACGGCCCACTTCATTATTCTTAAACGCAGTTATCGCCATTGCCATTGCAAGATAGGTCTTTCCTGTCCCTGCTGGTCCAAGCCCAAAAGTAATCATCTGCTTTCGGATTGCATCCACGTATTTCTTCTGGCCAACCGTCTTTGGTTTAATTGGCTTTCCTTGTAAAGTGTGGCAAATAATGTCTTTATCAATCTCTACTAATTCTTTTTCATTATCTTCAAAAACAAGAGAAATCGCATAATCTACATTCTGTTCTGAAATGGTGTTGCCTCGTTTAGATAACGCAACCAATTGATCCAGCACTCTTTTTGCCTGATCCACACGCTTTATATCACCAAGAATCTTAACACATCCATCTCTTGCAATCAAAGTAACGTGAAGTGTACGTTCTATTTTCTTCGCATACGCATCAAACTGTCCGAAAACATTACTTTCATGCGCTGCAGGTATTTCCATTACTTGTTCGTGAATACTCATTGATTCGTCCTTTCGTTATTTCATAATCTAAATTATTTTAGCACAGTCTGTCACTAGAAATCAATGCTTTTACGAATGCTTCCAATAGACTGCTCAACTCTAAGGTACCCTGATGCCCTTAATCCGTTTGCTTCTTTTTGGATTTTAACTTGATTTTCCAATATTTTTGTGCCTTCTTGTTCCAATTTTTCAAAATATAACAAAATATTCTCTTCTAGAATTTTCTTCTGCTCTTCTAGCGTTCGCTCATACTCTACTAATTCATATCCATTTCCAATCGTTTCACCATAATATATTGGAAGCTTAAAGTTATCGTGTATCTTTAGCTGTTCATTCCATGATGTGATTTCATAAGATTTTGTTTCGGATTTCTTAATTCCAAAAGCAAACTGGTATCCGAAGAAATTAAGATATACTTGTTTGTGACGATTGCTGTTATATTCTTTTTCCTTATTTTTCAATTCACAAAAATCATCATACAGAATCATGACTTCCGCCCAAATATCTGCATCTGCACTTTTATATTCTTCTCTTATCACTTCCGCAGCATCATTCATCACGTCAATCTTACCAGTGACCAGTAAATCTCCTTTTTTTACCTCGTCTCCAACTTTTACACAGGGATTTCCGTTTCGAGTAATGATTTTCGTTATGATTCCATCACTTGCAGCAATAATATCCGACGGAGATTCTTCTGTCTGACTCACCTGGAACGTATCTGTATTTTCTTTAACTTGAATGATAAGATTACTTCCTTCCAGAGAAACTGAGACCCATATAATATCATCGAATTGTTTCCTGATCTTTGTTCCAATCTTTTCACAATCTACTTTACTTATTTTCATTCCATGATATACATGTTCAGTTTCAAGATATTCAACCATCACTTCATCCGTAATCGTATGATTGCCTTGAACGTCTATTTTCCAGATAAATAGTGACATGATGTAAATAAAAAGTATACAAAAAAATATTCCTATAAAAAACACTTTTCGTTTTCTATATTTATAAAAGAAAAATGGGGTTCCATATTTTTCTGTAATTTCTATCTTGGTTCGTGTTTTTTTAAGCAATGGCTTTAGTTTACGAAAATTACTGATTGTAATAAACATCTCATAACTGCCTGCTTTTGATTCCAAATTCCATATTTCTATATTTTTGTTTTTGCATAAATTCAAAAAACGTTCTGGCGAATAACCGGTAATTCGTATTTTGAGATATCCTCGCACTTGTCTGCTGATACGTCTTAACACAGCTAACCTCCTTGATGATATTCAAGTCTTTCGATATAGCCAACAACTTTCATCTCATCATTCGTATAATAAAGAATCTCCAGTCTTTTACCGAACAGTTGGATTTGCCCGATTTTTGTCTGTACTCGAATCATGGTATCTGTATATTCTAAAATTCCCCGATAATTTTCGATATAAAATTCTTCCTGCCCGATCATGCGGATCATTGGTACACCAAGTATAACGTCCTTTGGGATATGAACGGCATCCGATACCCGATTTTTTAAACAGTTTTTGCTCATGAAGACAACTCGCTTCTCTGGCTAATCTTCCTAAATTATATGAAATTTCGCGAAAAATATGAACTCGACTGACGGGCGATTGCAAAAAAAGCCCCCCCTCCATTAAGATAAATGCATGGAGGTGATCTCATGTATCAGATAGATATGGAGAAATTTGGGAATTTTCTTTGTACATTACGAAAAGGAAAAAATCTTACCCAAAAAGAACTTGGAGACAAATTGTTTGTTTCAGATAAAACAGTCAGTAAATGGGAACGAGGACTTAGTATTCCAAATGTGTCTCTTCTGATTCCAATTGCTGAAATTTTAGATGTGACTGTCACAGAACTTTTAAAAGGAGAACATATTCAAAATGAAACTCTGGAACTTGCTGAGATTGAACATTTAGTGACATGTTCCGTTGATATGTCGATTCAAGAACATAAACAAACACAAAGAAGTCGACAAAAATGGAGTCTTATCTATTTTGGATGTCTCTCAGGTGCAGTTCTGGAAATCGGACTCATGGCATTTTTCGGATACAATTACATATTGGAAGGAAGTCTTCTTTATCTTATTGCAGGACTCTCTTTTATTCTTGCAATGTGGCTTTGTCTTTTTGCAAAAGAATCACTGCCTTCCTACTACGATGAGAATGATATTAATTTTGTATCTATGGGAATATTTCGAATGAACTTACCCGGAGTTCATTTCAATAATAAAAACTGGGGACCAATATTGAATACACTTCGTATTTATTTGCTCGTACTTGGTGTCGGATATCCAGCGCTTCATTTTATATTGTTCGGAATATTGAAACTCGATCCATACAGTATGATTACGGCCTATATGACATTTCCACTATTCTTTGGAGTATTTGCTCTCATTTATATCATAGCCGGAAAATATAACAGAAAGGAAAATGAAATGAGAACACAAAAAAAGACAAAAATTGTAATTATCACACTCGTATTCGCTGCAGTGCTCATTTTTGCTGCAAATGCCTTCGGTCTTACTTCGAACCGTTCGTCATTCAAAATCGGATATATTGGAAATGAAACAGCAAGGACCTGGAGTGGCAGATACTACTATCTGGACGGTTTTATGCAGCACACTATGCGCCCAAAAACAGAGCCAGATACGCTGTATATTGATGTAGAGACAAAAAAAGGCAGTATTTCCATTCAGATTGAAGATGAGGATGGAAATATTCTCTTTTCAGAAAATAGTATTGGGAATGAGTCATTTAAAATAGAAATAAGTGAAAAAGCAGTGGTACAAATTGAAGCTGAGAAGCACAAAGGCAGTTTTGTAATCGAATGTGAATAAAGGAGAGATGCGTTGTCTCTCCTTTTACTCTGTCCTTATATTATCACCGATAATATCATAAATGTCATCAAACAAAATTCTGGTATTTACGATTTTTAACACTCTTGCAGTCTCATCAATCCTTGCAACCATCCCTGTCTTTTTGAGATATTCATTCTTGCAGAAATAAATCACGGTGACAATATCATTCTTTCTGACCTGGTGCAGCTTTCTGTCCAGTGTTTCTGCATACTCGTCTGATATCTCTGCTTTTGAAACGACGATCTTTTCTTTTTGGCGCAACGCTTCTGGATACCCTTTCAGTGCGGCAAATGGCATAAATTGTTTTGCACGGTCTTCTCTGCTCATTTTCGGTCTATTCGCCACTTTTGTGCCCTCCTATCTGTCGGTTCCTTTCCATAGTTGTTGCTCCCTGCTGAAGATTCATCCCTTTTAAAATTGCGTTTTTGCCAAATTTTCCTTTAATATCCAACATGGCTTTTTGTAGTTTATGCTCCTTTTCTACATCTTCCAGATTTGTAAAAAGATCGTATTGCTGATAAGCCTCATCAACGACGTTGTTAAAAGTGACAGTAAAACGGTGTATAGGAGTATGTCTGTCCATAATTCTTTCATACAATTTAACAGCATATGCTTTGATCTGTTTTGCTGAGCTTGTTGTTACTGTCATGCTAATCGTGCCATGAGCAGACTTCATCTCAAAACGTTTATTGTATCCAATGTGCAATGTGATCGAATCTGTCACAAGTCCTTTGTCCACCAGTTCTAGGCAAAGTAAATCTACCATCTCTTTTACAATTAGTTTACCGACTTCATAATCACAGTCACAGCCCAGGACCTGACCGCTTCCTACGGAGTTCGACTTTGGCTTATAATTCTTAATATCTGAAATCAGAGTCGGCTCTTTCCCCCATGCATGATCGATCAATAACTCTGCATCTACCCCAAACAGTTTGTACAGAATATCTTCGTCTGTATGCGCAAGCTCTCCCATAGTGGAAATCCCAATGCATTCCAGTCTTTTGGCTATTCCTGCTCCCACTCGCCAAAAATCAGTGATTGGTTTGTGCTTCCAAAGTGTTCTGCAATAACTTTCTTCATCAAGTTCTCCAATATGATCATCTACATGCTTTGCTGTGATATCAAGTGCCACCTTAGCAAGATATAAGTTAGTACCGATTCCACAAGTAGCAGTAATTCCTGTACTTTTATAAATATCGTCCATAATCATGACACCCAGTTCTTTTGGGCCCATCCGATACATGGACAAATAATCGGTCACATCCATAAATACTTCATCAATGGAATAAACATGAATATCCTCTTTGGAAATGTATTTTAAATAAATTGCATAGATTTCAGCTGCATATTCGATATAAAGCGCCATACGAGGCGGTGCCATAATGTATTCGATATGTTTAGGGATTTCAAACACTCTGCATCTTCCCGGTACGCCCAATGCTTTCATGGCAGGAGAAACGGCCAAACATATTGTTTTTTCACTTCGATCTGGATCGGCCACTACCAGATTCGTAGTAAGCGGATCAAGTCCCCGTTCCCGACATTCTACAGACGCATAAAATGATTTCAAATCAATGCAGACATATGTTTTCATACTCAAGTGAATTCCTTTCTTTTACGAACGTTTGTTCTTGTATAATATAATATATACAATTTTAAACCAAAATACAAGAAAAAGAGATCACTTATTCTGTTTTATCCCTGAATCACAGTTTTTATGACAGGCTGTTTCTCAACTTTTTCTTGCGCAATCGTATAGGCATTGTGTAGTCTTTCTTTTGCCTGCCCTAATTTGTCCATATCATTTGCATGAATTGTTGCAAGAACATCTCCTTTAGCCACTTTATCTCCATGCTTTTTATTTAGAACTAATCCTACAGCCAGATCAATCTCACTTTCTTTTGTCTCTCGCCCTCCGCCAAGAAGCAGCGAAATGCGTCCAATTTCTTCTGTCTGAATTTTGGCTACATAACCTTCTTTTTCACAAATTACATCTTCTATATATTTTGCAGCAGGAAGCTTTTCTGGATGAAGTACTTCATCTTCACTTCCGCCTTGCGCAACCACAAATTGCTTGAATGCTTCAAATGCAGAACCGTTTTTCAGAGATAATTCCAATTTTTCTCTTGCTTCTTCTAAGGAAGATGCTTTTTCTGCAGCAACTACCATATGGGAACCAAGTGTCAATACCAGCTCTACAAGATCTTCTGGTCCATTGCCTCTTAATGTTTCCATCGCTTCCTTCACTTCAAGTGCATTTCCAATGGCTTTTCCAAGCGGTTGATCCATTTCTGAAATGACAGCAGCCATTTTTCTTCCAGAGAGCTTTCCGATAGTCACCATTGCTTCTGCAAGTGCAATAGAATCTTCAAGCGTTTTCATAAATGCACCGTCACCTGTTTTTACATCCAGTACGATTGCATCAGCGCCAGAAGCCAGCTTTTTACTCATGATACTGCTTGCTATCAAACAGATTTTGTCAACCGTTCCAGTTACATCGCGTAGCGCATATAATTTTTTGTCTGCAGGTGCAAGATTTGCTGTCTGACCAACAATTGCCATATGAATTGTATTTACATTACGAATAAATTCTTCATTTGTAAGACTCGTGTTAAATCCAGTAAAACTTTCTAATTTATCAATCGTTCCACCTGTATGCCCAAGTCCCCTTCCTGACATTTTTGCAACAGGTACACCAAGAGAAGCTACCATAGGTCCTAAGACAAGCGATGTTTTATCACCCACGCCTCCTGTGCTGTGCTTATCAACTTTGATTCCTGCAATAGCTGACAAATCCAGCATATCTCCACTGTAGGCCATTGCCAGTGTTAAATCCTTTGTCTCTCTCGGCGTCATATCCTGAAAGCAAATCGCCATCAGCATGGCAGACATCTGATAGTCCTGGATTGTCCCATTTGTGTAATCTGCAATCATGTAGTCGATTTCATCTTTTGTAAGCTCTCCGCCTCTTTTTTTCTTAATAATCAAATCGTACATATTCATTGATAAACACACTTCCTTTCTCTAATCTTCTGTTCGTAATTGGTTTAAATCTTTAAATTCGCGTCTGCCCATACGGACATCATCCATGAATTCCTGCATTTCATTATCTAATACGTCAAATAGATACTGGTTTGTATTCTTTGTTTGTTGCAAATGTTCTTCGCGGATATGCTGATTCGTCATCTTGATTTCATCTAATAAATCCCTTGCCGAAATACGATGTGCCCCCTGCCCTATAATAATCATCTGTTCAAGCGCATCCGATGTGGCAACCGTCACGCGATGTTTCTTTGCAATCTGCTGAACCGTCTTTTCAATATACTGGTCAGCAGTCTCCGCCTCTTTTGTATATACCACATAAATATTGTGATATTTTGTAACTTCACCTGGATTTCCTGGTACTTTGTAACCGTCAAAAACAAGAATCAATGTGTTTTTCTTGTATCCCTGATAGTTACATAAAATATCCATTAATTTGCCACGCGCACCTTCTATATTCACTTTAGAAAGTTCTTTTAGATCCTCCCATGCAAAAATAACATTGTAACCGTCTACAAGAAGATATTCTTCTACATCTTCCTTTTTCTTTATATGATATTTTTCTTTATAGGTTTCTGCTGAGACCGTTCTTGAAGTATTGGAATATCGCTCCCGTTTCATTGGACCGTAAGTTCGCTCAAATATCTCTTTCAGTTCTTCCTCATCTATGACCGAAGGCGCAGCATAAGAAGAAACCATCTTTTCTTCTTTACGCATTTTCTCACGGCTTTCTGTATGCATATATTCTTCGACCTGGTCCCAGTTTACTACAAATCCCGCACCATGCGAGCAGAAAACAGATCCCGTTGGATTATCAAGATCACTTTCTGAATCATAACCAATTGTTTCCACAACTTCTTCTGTGTTATGACAAGGCTCATATCCTTTTAGGGACATAAAGAGTCTCCCATGTCCACGAGTGTAAGCGATGACCTCGGTCTGATAATCTCTCATAAGTACAACAGGTCCTGTCCCTGTAAGGACAGCCATTTCACCATCCATCGCTGGCTGTGAAAAAGAGGCTTGCATCCTCTGAAGATCAGACATTGCTCTTCCAACCATATCTGCCGGGACTTCTAATTGATATTCATATATCGGTTCAAGGAGCACACTTTTTGCACGTTTTAGCCCTTGTCTTACTGCTCTGTAAGTGGATTGCCGGAAATCCCCACCTTCCGTGTGCTTCAAATGTGCCCGTCCATTAATCAATGTAATCTTCATATCAGTAATCTCAGAACCAGTTAATACACCTTTATGTTTCTTTTCTGCCAAATGTGTTAAAATCAGTCTCTGCCAGTTTTTATCCAGAATATCTTCACTACAATCTGTATCAAAAACAAGTCCGCTTCCCCGTTCACCTGGTTCCAGTAAAAGTCTTACTTCCGCATAATGACGCAGTGGTTCATAATGTCCTGCACCTTCAACTATATTTTCAATCGTTTCTTTATATACAATACTTCCCGTTCCAAACTCCACTTCTGTTTGAAAACGTTCCAATATAATGCTCTTTAAGATTTCAATCTGAATCTGTCCCATTACCTGTGCATGAATCTCATTCGCATGCTCATTCCATACAATATGAAGCTCTGGTATTTCTTCTTCCAACTGCTTCAGTTTCAAATACATACCATGCACATCACAGCCTTCAGGCAGCAGAATCTGATAAGTCAGGATAGGTTCTAGCATTGGTGTATAGTTTTCTTCTTCTAGTCCAAGACTTTCACCGCAAAATGTACTATTTAATCCAGTAACTGCACATACACATCCTGCCTGTATTTCTTGTACAGTCGAAAAGCCATTTCCTGAATAGATTCGAATCTGATCTACCTTTTCTTCTTCTTTAAGAAGTGTCTTAACCTTCAACGATCCACCTGTAATCTTCATATGAGTCAGTCTATTTCCCTGTTTATCACGTGATATCTTATAGATTTTTGCTCCAAATATATCAGAATATTGTGGACAAATCGTATAACTGTCAAAGCCATCCAGAAATGCTTCTACCCCTTGAAGTTTGAGTGCCGAACCAAAGTAGCATGGAAAGATCTGTCTTTCTTTGATTGCTTTTTGGATATCCGATTTTTTTAGCGTTCCATTTTCCAGATAGTTTTCTAGCAATGCTTCTTCACAGACAGCTGCATTTTCCATGAAACTTTCTTCTGTTTCATCTGAAAAATCAATACATCTTACATCAAGGCGCTTTTGCAGCTCTGCCAGGATTGCCTCTTTATCTGTTCCATTTTGATCCATCTTATTTATAAATAAAAATACTGAAATTTCATATCGTTTCAAAAGCTTCCAAAGTGTCTGAACATGGCCTTGTACACCATCGGAACCACTGATTACAAGAATCGCATAATCCAAAACCTGAAGTGTTCGTTCCATTTCTGCTGAGAAATCGACGTGCCCCGGTGTATCAAGCAGAGAAAACTGCTTTTCTTTCCACGCAAATTCAGCCTGTTTTGAAAAAATAGTAATTCCTCTGGAACGTTCCAGTTCATAGGTATCAAGAAATGCATTCCCATGATCTACGCGTCCTAATTTTCTAATTTTACCACTTGTATATAATATACTTTCTGCAAGTGTTGTTTTCCCGGCATCAACATGTGCCAGAATGCCAACAACCAATTGATTATTATTCATTCTTGTCTAATCCTGTCATTTTAATATTGCATATTTCCATGCTTTGATATGATGGAATCGATAAATCTTGAAGCTTCACTTCTTGTCATTTCTTCAATCGTTTCCTCTAAACAAATGTTATGGTATTTACATAACAAACCGATATAGTCCATTTGCTTTTTCGTAATTGGCTGTACCTTTTTCTCTTTATACATCAACTGCATCGGTTGAAATAGTTTTGCATCCTGCTCTTCAAAGTAATGTGCAAGACATTGATACAACTTTGCAGTTGCAAGTGCATCGTGATATGCACGGTGTGCAGCCTGGTTGTTAATATGATAATGTTCACACAAAGCGCCAAGACTTTTCGAGTCAAAATCTTTATGTACCTTTCTGGCAATTTTAAGCGTATCGATGCCTCTCTTTTCAAAAGGATATCCATACTGAGATGCATATTTTTTACAGAATTTATAATCAAACATAATATTATGCCCGATCAACACATGATCCTCACAAAATACTGTAAAATCATGAATAATCTCTTTTGTAGCCCTGGCATTTGCAACCATCTCATTTGTAATTCCGGTAATATTAGTAATGGCGCTCGTAATTGGCTGATCTGGTTTTACAAACTCCATAAAACGCTCCACAACTTTTCCGTCTTTCACTTTTAATGCACCAATTTCTATAATCTGATCCGTTTCAGGACTAAGTCCGGTCGTTTCCAGATCAAATGCAACATAGTTTTTTATCATATATACTCCAAATCTTATTGTAGTTCACAGCTCATAAAAAGATCACGAACTACACTCTCATATACTTTCAGTTTTTCAGACTTTTTAATCTTTTTCATAAATTTTTCTGAGCTCTCAAACAAATCTGCCATGTAAAACCAAAGTTCTTTCATTTTGAACAGCACATTTCGTTCCCCACAACTGATTTGCTGGTACTCCTCATAAATCATATTGTGAAAAGAAAAAAACTGCTCTTTTGTCATTGGCTGATTTTGCGCGATCTCCTGGATTAATGCAGGGTTCGCAATGATTCCACGGCCAAACATGATTTTATCCGAATCAGCGAACCCTTTCATAAACGTATCATATTTTGCACTAGTAAATATGTCTCCATTATAACAAAGCGGATTTTTGCTATGTTCATATGCAAAGCGGTACATTTCCAGATTAGGTGTATTTTTATATAAATCCGTCTGCACTCTTGGATGAATGATGAGTTCTTCGATTGGATATTTATTATAAATTTCTAACAATCGATAAAATTCTTCTGGATTTTCTTTTCCAATCCTTGTTTTAATTGAAATCTTAAAATCCGCCTTTTCAAAAATCTCTTCTAAAAAATGATCCAGTTCTTCTGGGAATGCCAAAAAACCGGAACCTTTCTTCTTCGACACAACTGTCCCAGATGGGCAGCCCAGATTCAGATTGATTTCCTGATAACCGAATTGTGTGATATCCCTGGCTGTTTTTAGAAAATCTTCCGCATTATTTGTCAAAAGCTGGGGAACCACAAAAAGCCCCTGATTATTCTCAGGAGTCAGTTCTTTCCTTTCTCTGGTACTGAATTTCTTCTCTTTGTGTGGAACGATAAACGGTGTGAAGTACTTATCCATTGGATAAAAGCACTTGTGATAAGCATTTCTATATACATAAGTTGTAATGCCCTCTAAGGGCGCCAGATAATATTTCATTATATCTCCCGTCTATTTTATCAGCATGCTTACAATGATTTTGGCTTTTTCAAGTCGCTCATCAAATTGTTTATAAAAATCATCTTTCTGATAACGTTCTATAAAGAAATGCTCTAATAAGAACATATTTACTTTTTTAAATAAAGCGTCATCTTTCACAGTCATCATCTTTTCTTGAATCTCTTTTACAAAATCATGCCATGCTAAAATATATTTTTCATTTTGCTTTAAATCTGGAGTGTCAATCCATTTCTTAACCTTTACTTTTGTACGGTTTTGATTCTTGCATTCATGTATCTGAAGGAAATATTTGAACCCGCCATCTTCATAGAATCTTCCAAGCGGAAAAAGTCTGCAAATCCCCGGGCGAATGCTGTGGATACTACATCTGCCTTCTTCGTTAAGGAATGCACATGCTTCTTTGCTTCCAGCCATTTTTAGATTTGGCAGAATCATCCCATCAAATACATTTAACTCTATCTTATCTTCCAGCAGCGCTTCAAAAGAAAGATTGAGCCCCGTTGTCAAACGATAAATATCATATGGATCCAGTACGATGGATTCTCCCATCCCCTGACAACAGGAAAAGCAACCCTTGCAATCCCCACAGTCTGCTTTCACCAAATCATTTGGTCCATATAATCTGCCATCTGAAATGTCTTTTATATCAACTTCTCTTTTCATATTAATCTCCATTCCGCCGCCTTTCAGTTGGCGGCACAAATAGTCATTAAAGATTTTCAACTGCCTTCCCTTTTTGTAAAATAGACTTTAGAAGCTATACTACAAAGCACGGGAGGAGGAGTTGTAAATTCTTT
>JBGVGF010000059.1:0-21336 GCA_045121495.1 Faecalimonas sp. | reverse complement strand
TTTGAGTCTGGCATGAGAGCCTCGCACGGCGAACATGCCAGACTCTTACGAATACGTGCATTAGTCGTAGGAAGCGGCGCGTTGTAGTGAAGGATATACGAAGATGTATTTGTTTGTATATTACTTAGATAAATCCTTATTAATAGTACTTTACTTTTACTTGCTTTCCTAATTTTTTAGCCACATCCCGTAACTGGTCTACTAAATTCATTCTTACACTTAATTCAAACGGAAGATTTGAATTCTGGTGCGCTACATTCATTGCTGTTCCGACAAAAAGATTGATATCCGTGCATTCTTCGATTATCATTTTTGCCAGTTTTGCAGCACCATTATTGGCATCAAGTGCATCAAAGAAATCTACATCAAAATCATTCTGCTCGTATCTGCGAAGCAGATTCATCATTTTTCCAAGAGTGATAACACCTTCTGTTACCAAATCCAATCCTTCAATTTCAGCCATTGGCGGCATTGACAAATCTTCGTGATCAATCGTCGTCACGATCTTCTTTCGAAGCACACGTGCAACTATATTTGCACTCGTACCGCCACAGACCACCTTTTTCCCTTCGGATTGCATAAATTCTCGAATTGCACGTTCATCGTCTTCTTTATTTTTAGGCGGTCCAGTGAAAATATTTACAACCTTGCGTTCCACTACACGAGTCACTGCAATCGTAGTATCATCACCAGGTCTTTGACTGTATAAATCATTGCATGCGTCGCTTAATATTGCTGCTAGTCTTGATGCAGACATCGTCTCTTTTGTACAACGGAGCGTATACTCTGACATTTCTTTCCATGTCCATCCATAGTTCATCAGTTCTCCTGCCCCGGCCCAGATCACACCATCACTCATAAGCACAAAGCAATCGTTAACCTTTACATCAAAACGATATTCATGAATAATCTTACCTTCTATCACACGTTTCTTAAATGGATAATTTACGATTTTTCCATCTCGAATAAACACACATGATGGATTATCAAATTCAGCCAGATATGCTTTTCCATCATGTGATATTTGCAAAATACTAAATGTAGAATACGCAACTCCTCTTACTTTACAAATTGGCAACGTCTTTGCGATTGTCTCTACAGCAAGTTCAATCGTTGCACCTTCTAAAAACATGGTTCCTAATATTTTAGAAGTCAACGTTGCAAGAATGTTTGCTTTTACTCCACTCCCCATGCCGTCTGCCAGGATTACGATATCCGCATCTTCCTTCTTCAAAACTTCAACTTTGTCTCCACAAAGTTCTTCTTCGTGCTTATTTAAACTTCTCCAGGAAACATCAATACTAACACTCATATTATTCCTCCTCATCGAAAAGAATAGAGTCGCGTAATTTTGTCAGAGTTACTTTTGTCTCAGCAGTCGTTTCACCAAGAAGTCCTGCAATCTCCTGCGCAACCTTCATCTGTTTGTCGATAACCTTCTGAGCCATTTCCACTGTTTCCATTTTTAAGTGAAGACGTTTTTCTTTTGCAAGCTCCTCCTTAGAAATGTCCTGATAAATTACAAGTACGGAGTCTAAATCTTCTATATATACTATGGTCTCTTCTGCGACAAGGTGGATCTGAGGTAATTCTACTTTTTTGTGCATGATCGGCTTTTTCGTTTCCAGAACTTCTTCGATATCTTCGGTCTCAATATACTCGAATATGTAACTTTCCAAAGCCTCTTTTCTGCTTACACCAAGGAATTTTTGTGCTATTTTATTACATTCACAAATGCGCAATTCTTTATCAATCAGCAAGTTAAGATTTGGTGTTACATCCATTACAATATTTGACATGGATTCTGCTTTCGCAATTGCATATGGGAGACACATTCCAAGTTCAGCTTTGTTTTGATAGACAGCAACTGCTTTGTCCCGGCATGTTGCATATCCACATGCACCACAATTAAGCTCATCTTCTTTTTTATATTTTCCACTTGCTCTTAAAATATCTCTAATCTGTTCTTCTGTCGGTTTCTTTTCTTTTCTGCTACGGTCATAAAATTTCTTTGCTAACGAAATACCCTCAATCTGAATTGCTTCATCTGCTGGTGCATGTTTTACTTGCTGTTCAATTTTAAGTTTTGCTGGTGTATAGGATCCTCTCCAATTGTTCGACGCCGGACCCTTCACACATCCACCGGAACAGACATTTGCTTCGATAAAACAGTGCTCCAGTTCCCCTCTTTGCATGCATTCCAGTAATTCTATACACTCTTCTAATCCATCCACATATATTTTGTGATAAGCATCATTTGTTTCTCCTGCTAACACCGATTGAATCACTCCGCCACTTACAGGGTAAATTCGATTGATGTTCACTTCTGGATTGCCAAATGACTTGTCTTCACACTTACGAATATCGATACTTTCCGCTTCAAGCCAGGCTTCCAACTCTTCAAATGTGAGAAGCGCATTGATCGCGCCTGCCACACGCTGGTCTCCGACACCTTCTTCTTTCTTTGCGATACAAGGACCTAAGAATACAACTTTTACATCTTCTCCGTATATATTTTTAATCAATCTACCGTGTGCGATCATTGGTGAAACAACTGGAATCATATACTTTGTCAAGCTTGGATAATACTTTTCAACCAGGTCATTCATACTTGGACAACATGTTGTAATCATGTTTTCCATTTCACCTTCCGCCAAGATTCGTTGATATTCTTTCGTTACCAATGCTGCACCTTCCGCAGTTTCACGTACTTCTGAGAATCCTAGCTTCAGTAAAGCATCTACGACCTGTCCTGGCTTCTCATATTTCAAAACACCAAGATAAGATGGGGCGATGGAGATAATTGTCTTGATCCCTTGTCGTAAATAACTCTTTACCCGATCCATATCACTTGCAAATGTCTTTGCATTCTGCGGACAAACTTCCAAACAATGTCCACAATGAATACAAGCATCTCTGATAATATGTGCCTGTTCATTTTTTACTGAAATTGCTTTCACACTGCAATTTCGAACACATTTATAACAATGCTTACAGTTCGCATCATGAAAATCTATAACTTTCATTGTTCCGATCCTCCTTCTTCCTTTTATTATAGTAAGAATTTAACAGATATACAAGGAAAAAGGGGCCGACACTTTTTCAAGTGCCTCCCCTTTTCCGGTTTCTTATAGATTCCATATTTTGATGTCTTTAGTTAATGGTTCTCTTAACATATGTTGTATGTAAGAGTTCATGCGCTTTATGGCTTCCTGGAGTACCCAAGAATTCATCGTATAGCTTCTTAATTGCTGGATTTTCGTGTGACTTACGGATTGTCTGCTTCGCATCGTTTTCGTACAATGCTTTCGCACGAAGCGCTCTTACATCTGTAAAGTTTCTCACATGACCAGAAACCTGTGGCTGACCGCCGCCGTTTACACAGCCGCCTGGACATCCCATGATTTCAATGAAATGATACTGTGCATCACCTGATTTCACTTTTTCTAACAAGTCTTTTGCATTCTTAAGCCCTGATGCCACTGCTACTTTTACATCCAATCCAGATACATGATATGTAGCTTCTTTGATTCCTGCTGTTCCACGAACTTCTTCAAATTCTAATTTTGCAAGTTCTTCGCCTGTAAGTGTTTCAACCGCTGTACGAAGTGCTGCTTCCATAACACCACCAGTTGCACCAAAGATAACTGCTGCACCGGTAGATTCTCCGAGTGGATCATCAAATCCTTCCTCTGGTAAATTCACAAAATCAAGACCACAACGTTTGATTAAACGAGCAAGTTCTCTAGTTGTAATAGAAATATCTACATCCGGCACACCTACAGCGCTCTGATCTGGACGACCGATTTCAAACTTTTTCGCTGTACATGGCATTACGCTGACACATACGATATTCTTTGGATCAAGCCCCATCTTTTCTGCATAATATGTCTTTGTAATTGCACCAAACATTTGTTGTGGTGATTTACAACTTGACAAATTTTCTGTCATATCCGGGAAGTAGTGTTCGCAATATTTTATCCATCCTGGTGAACAAGAGGTAATGAGTGGTAATACACCGCCATTTTGTACTCTATCCAAAAATTCGTGTGCTTCTTCCATAATGGTAAGGTCGGCACTAAAGTTTGTATCAAATACTTTGTCGAATCCGATTCTTCTAAGAGCTGCTGCCATTTTCCCTTCTACGTCAGTTCCAATTGGATAACCAAACTCTTCACCGAGTGCTGCTCGTACTGCAGGTGCAGTCTGAACTACCACATGTCTTGCTGGATCAGCGATTGCTTCTAAAATCTGATTTGTATAATCCTTTTCCGTCAATGCACCTGTTGGACAGACTGCGATACATTGTCCACATGAAACACAACTCGTTTCTCCAAGTCCCATTTCAAACGCAGAACCAATACTTGTAGCGAATCCTCTATAGTTTGGTCCGATCACACCAACTGCCTGCACTTTTTCACAAACTGCCGAACAACGACGACATAAGATACATTTATTGTTATCACGAATCATATGTACAGCTGTCAAATCTAATGGATATTCATTTTTTGCACCATCAAAATAATCTTCATCAACCACACCAAGTTCGTGACATAACTGCTGCAATTCACAGTTACCACTTCTTACACATGATAAACATTTACGATCATGGTTTGAAAGGATTAACTGAAGAGTTCTTCGTCTGGAAGCCAATACTTTTGGAGTATTCGTCCAGATTTCCATGCCTTCATTGATTGGATGAACACAAGCTGCCACTAATGTTCTTGCGCCTTTCACCTCAACCACACAAACACGGCATGCTCCAATTTCATTGATTTCTTTCAAGAAACAGAGTGTAGGTATCTTAATACCAGCCAAATGTGCTGCTTCTAAGATTGTAGAACCTGCTGGTGCAGATACTGCTCTGCCATTGATTTTAATATTCACATTTGCCATAATTCCACCCTCCATTACTCTTTGTAAATAGCGCCGAAACGACATTTTTCCATACAAGCGCCGCACTTCACACATTTATCCTGGTTAATCATATGCACTTCTTTTACAGAACCAACGATTGCACCATTTGGACATGTTCTCGCACAAAGTGTACAGCCACGACATTTATCAGCATTAATTTTGTATTGAAGAAGATCTTTACATACGCCAGCTGGACATTTCTTGTCTACGATGTGTGCAATATATTCGTCTCTGAAGTAACGCAATGTCGAGATAATAGGGTTTGGAGCTGTCTGACCAAGTGCACAAAGTGAATTTTCTTTTAAGTGATAACAAAGTTCTTCTAATTTGTCCAAATCTTCCATTGTCGCCTGACCTTTTGTAATCTTTTCTAAGATTTCAAGCATACGTCTTGTTCCGATACGACATGGTGTACATTTACCGCAAGACTCATCTACTGTAAATTCAAGGAAGAATTTCGCGATATCTACCATACATGTACTTTCATCCATTACAATAAGACCACCTGACCCCATCATAGATCCGATTGCCATTAAGTTATCGTAATCTATCGGTACATCAAAATGTTCTGCCGGGATACATCCGCCAGACGGTCCACCAGTCTGGGCAGCTTTGAACTTCTTACCATTCGGAATACCGCCACCGATTTCTTCTACGATTTCACGGAGTGTTGTTCCCATTGGTACTTCTACAAGCCCAGTATTGTGAATCTTTCCACCAAGCGCAAATACTTTCGTTCCTTTTGATTTTTCTGTTCCCATAGCAGCAAACCATTCCGGACCATTCAGTATAATCTGTGGAATATTTGCCCATGTTTCTACGTTATTTAAAATAGTAGGTCTTTCGAATAAACCTTTCACTGCTGGGAATGGTGGACGAGGTCTTGGTTCTCCACGATTTCCTTCGATTGATGTCATAAGCGCAGTTTCTTCACCACATACAAAAGCACCAGCACCTAATCTCAGATCAATATCAAAGTCAAAACCGGTTCCAAAAATATCTTTTCCTAATAATCCATATTCTCTCGCTTGTTTAATCGCGATTTCCAGACGTTCAATTGCGATTGGATATTCTGCACGCACGTAAATATAACCTTGAGAAGCTCCGATTGCATAACCAGCAATAGCCATAGCTTCTAATACAACGTGCGGATCACCTTCTAAAATAGAACGGTCCATAAATGCACCCGGGTCACCTTCGTCAGCATTACAACATACATATTTTTGAACATTTCCACGGTTACCTGAAGCAAATCTCCATTTTAATCCGGTTGGGAAACCAGCCCCACCACGTCCGCGGAGTCCACTGTCCAACATAACTTGAATAACCTCGTCAGGAGTCATTTCTGTCAACACTTTGCCAAGTGCCTCATATCCACGTGTTCCGATGTATTCTTCGATGTTTTCAGGAGCGATCACACCACAGTTACGAAGTGCAACACGTTTCTGTTTTTTATAGAATTTTGTTTCTTGCAATGGTAAAATCTTATCTTCTGCGACTGTTTCCTGATAAAGAAGGCGAGTTACTACTTTACCATTTGCCAAATGTTCTGAGACAATTTCAGGAATATCTTCTTCGTTCACCATTGAATAGAATGACCCTTCCGGATAAACGATCATAATTGGTCCAAGTGCACAAAGACCAAAACATCCTGTTTTTACGATTCCAATTTCATTTTGTAAGCCATGCTTTTTGATTTCTCTTTCTAATGCTTCTAATATTTTTTTACTGCCTGAAGAGGTACATCCCGTACCACCACAAACTAGCACATGCTTGCGATATCCATCAAGAATTGGAAATTCTCCTTCATGTTCTTTTCGGAATCCTACCTGATCCTGCATTTTTTCTCTTATTACTTTTAATTCTTCCAGAGATTTCATATCGATTCCTCCCTATTCATATTTTGCTAAGATGTCATCGATGTCGTCTACTGTCAAACGTCCATATACGTCATCATTTACCATCATAACAGGTGCAAGTCCGCACGCGCCTACACAACGACAGGCATCTAAAGAAAACTTTCCGTCCGGTGTACATTCTCCACCTACAATACCTAATTTCTCCATCAGATAATTGTAAATATCACCAGAACCTTTCACATAGCATGCTGTGCCAAGACAGACAGAGATACGATGTCTTCCTTTTGGATTCAATGCGAATTGAGCATAGAAAGTAGCTACACCATATATCTTTTCCATTGGAATGCCCGTTTCATCAGAGATAATCTTTTGAACTTCATATGGAAGATATCCATAAATTCCCTGTGCTTTTTGCAGAATTGGCATCAATGCGCCTTTTTCATCTTTCAGCTCGGCAATTACTTTTAATAACGCCTCTTCTTGTTCTTTTGTTCCGTTAAACGGAACACATTCTTTTCTAGAACACATTTTCAAACCTCCTTAAGCTTCATTTTGACCGTACATTTCATGTTTTTTTATCTCTTATCATCCTATCACACTTTTGCACAAAATTCTACAGAAAATTATCTGATTTTTCTGTTAATTTAACAACAATCGTGTTTGTTTTTTGACACTTTTGTTAAATTTTACACAATGTTATTATATTTTTGCCAGCATTGTTTCGCGTCGATGCACAACAGTCAATACATCTTATAAGCCTTCACTCTTGACACCTGCACTTTATAATGATAAAGTGTTGGTATATTTCGAAATAATTTATTACAAAAAAAGGAGAACGCTTATGAGCAACAAAATAATACCGTACAAAATCTATTTAGAAGAAAATGAGATGCCTAAGCAGTGGTACAACGTTCGCGCAGATATGATCAATAAGCCTGCTCCTCTTTTAAACCCTGCAACATTCCAACCAATTACTCCAGAAGAACTTGGCGAAGTATTTTGTGAAGAACTTGTCAAACAGGAACTTGATGATACAACTCCTTACATTGACATTCCTCAAGAAATTCTTGACTTCTACAAAATGTACCGTCCAGCTCCACTTGTAAGAGCTTATTGTTTGGAACAAAAATTGCAGACACCTGCCAAGATTTATTATAAATTCGAAGGAAACAACACCAGTGGCAGCCACAAGTTGAATTCTGCAATCGCACAGGCTTACTATGCGAAGAATCAAGGTTTAAAAGGAGTGACAACAGAGACTGGTGCTGGTCAATGGGGAACTGCACTTTCCATGGCATGTTCTTATCTTGATTTGGATTGTAAAGTATATATGGTAAAATGTTCTTACGAACAAAAACCTTTCCGCCGCGAAGTAATGCGTACATACGGAGCAAGTGTTACACCTTCTCCTTCTACAGAAACAGAAATCGGAAAGAAAATTTTAGAAAAACACCCAGGTACAAACGGAAGCCTTGGATGTGCTATTTCAGAAGCAGTTGAAACAGCTACAAACTTAGATGGTTACCGCTATGTACTTGGAAGTGTATTAAACCAGGTACTTCTTCATCAGACAATTATTGGTCTTGAAACAAAAATCGCAATGGACAAATATGACATCAAACCTGATATCATTATCGGATGCGCAGGGGGTGGTTCAAACCTTGGCGGACTCATTGCTCCATTTATGGGTGAAAAATTAAGAGGAGAAGCTGATTATCAGTTCATCGCAGTTGAGCCTGCATCATGCCCTACACTTACACGTGGAAAATATGTATACGACTACTGTGATACAGGAATGGTGTGTCCTCTTGCTAAAATGTATACACTCGGCAGCAATTTTATTCCTTCTGCGAGCCATGCCGGCGGACTTCGTTACCACGGTATGAACTCTGTACTTTCCCAATTATATGCAGATGGATATATGGAAGCTCGTTCTGTTGAACAGACTTCTGTATTCGATGCAGCTGTAAAATTTGCGCGTGTGGAAGGTATTCTTCCTGCTCCTGAGAGCAGCCACGCAATCAAAGTTGCAATTGATGAAGCATTGAAATGTAAAGAGACAGGTGAGGAGAAGACAATTCTCTTTGGTCTTACAGGAACTGGATATTTTGATATGTATGCTTACGAGAAATTCAATAACGGTATCATGGGGGATTACATTCCTACAGACGAAGAAATCGAAAAAGGTCTTTCAGGTCTTCCAGAAATTAAATAATTATAAAAAAATGTTGCAGAATAAACTCTGCAACATTTTTTATATTTTATATTCGTATAGCGCAAATACCGGAATCTCTTCAATATTTCTTTTTAAATCTTTTTCACCTGCAAATCGAAATCCCATTTTCTCATATATTTTTCTGGCCGGTTCGTTGCTTGGAACCACATCCAGTCTCACAGCTTTTTTCCCAAGCATTTGTGCAGTCTGGATCGCATATGTCACCATTTGTCTTCCAATGCCAGTTCGGTACATCTCCGGATCCGATGCCAGTGTATGTATAACCAAGTATTCACCTTCTTTGGCATCTGTAATCCATTCTCCTGCCTCATAAGCTCCCTGTGGATCTTCATTTAAAATAAATGCACCTACTGCTTTTCCATCTGAAAAACAACCATATTGTACACCCTGTAGGATTGCTCTTTCTATACTCTCTTTTCCAGGATATACGCCCGTCTTCACCCCTTATAGCGGTTTTACTGGTGGTCTTGCTGGGTCAAGAATCTCTTTTGCATCAAATAAATCTGATAAATTGTTTTCGGCTCCAGTTGCATTTCTATAGATACGATATCCATCCAGATTTCTTCTTCCCTGACGAAGATAGTCATCACCAAACCATGTTGTATATAGATTCGAATCTACATTACAGAAAATTGTATATCCCTGGCTTCGGAAATACTGATATTTTGCATTGCTTTCAGAATAATCACCACGTCCTTGCAAATCCTGTCCATGTGCAAAAATAATGGTATCTGTTTCTCCTACAATTGGCTCTACATTATTCTTCCACTTTTCAGTATCCTTTTGCAGACTTTCCAGATTTCTATCGCCTACACGAAGGTGTCCCCAGGTATGGCTTGCAAACTCCCAGCCGTTTTCCTTCATGGCATCCGCTACTTTTTTTGCTTCTGCTCTTTCATTTTCCAATGTAAAATCTGGATGTTCTTCAATCCATGCCTGCTGATGGATATCGCAGTCTGGGTTACTTAGGTCATAAGTTTCATCCGTACGATACCCTAATACACCGTTATAACCAGTAAGGGCAATAATCCCCTTCGCTCCGCGATAAGACGCATCTGGATGCTCTTCAATAAACTGATCCATGAGCGGTACAACGTCATACGCTCCAATCGTCATATTACCGTCTGCATCTGTGTATTCGTTCATAACCTTTCCATTTTCATCGACAACCAGCTTTGTAGCATATCCGTAACCATCATATGCATGATAATAGCTCAAATCATCTAATGATAATACAAACGCTTTCTTACCTTTAGGAAGCATGATCTTTGCCGGTTCATAGACCGTATTACCACTTTCATCCTGAATAACATTAATTAAGTCATGGATACTGACCATTACATAACCATTGTCATACATTGTCTGCGTAATCTTATTAAACTCATCAATCGTTGTCATCCATTGATTATTACCAATCGCCTGACTGTCCGTGTCATGATTCTTAAAAGCACGTTCCGTATCTACAATTAGCGAATGATAAAAAATATGTGTAACCTCATCCATATTGACTGGGACACAGTTGTCTCTTTCTTGCTCAATTGAAGTGATCAGTTCTTCCACCTCCTGATCTACTTCATAATCTTTCACCGTCTTAAGTACCTCAATTGCCGCATCATAATCATAAGTAACCGCGAGATATTTTGCTTCAGCTAATTTCTTTTCACGTTTCTGCTCTTCGGTTTCTTCCTGAGATACTTTTCCTGATACTTCTTTATTGTCTTTACCGATGATGTCAACTAATTTTTTAACGCCAAATCCAATGAGACCAATAATTAGAATCGCCGCCAAAACCAATCCAACAATTTTGACAATTCGAATTATTTTTCTTCTTCTTCTGTTTTTTCTTCTTTTGGCTAAATTCTGCTTTCTTACGTACTCTCTCCTATTCATTATTTCCTCCTTTACTCCGAAAACTCTGTGATCATCATAGCATCACCAAAACTAAAGAATCTATAACGTTCTTCAATTGCCTGCTGGTATGCAGCAAGAACATTCTCCCTTCCCGCCAACGCCGAAACAAGCATCACCAATGTAGATTCTGGTAAATGGAAATTTGTGATCAAATTATCCAGAACTTTAAACTTGTAACCTGGATAAATAAAAATATCTGTCCATCCGCTCGTTGCATTCAAACGTCCATTTTTGTCTGCTGCTGATTCAATTGTTCTACAGCTTGTTGTACCTACGCAAATCACGCGTTTCCCGTTGTTTTTGGCAGTATTAATCTTCTCTGCAGCCTCTTCCTCTATCTGATAGAATTCAGAATGCATATGATGTTCTAAAATATTATCAACCTTTACCGGTCTAAAGGTTCCAAGTCCCACATGAAGGGTAACCTTTGCAATACTCACGCCTTTGTCTTCAATCTGCTTTAGAAGCTCTGGTGTAAAATGAAGTCCTGCCGTAGGTGCTGCTGCCGAACCTGTATGCTTTGCATACACTGTCTGATAGCGATTCTTGTCCTGTAATTGGTGTGTGATATAAGGCGGAAGCGGCATCTGACCTAACTGGTCCAATATTTCTTCAAAAATACCCTGATATTCAAAACGAATCAGTCGATTTCCTTCTTCTACAATATCAACTACTTCCCCGGTCAAGAGTCCATCACCAAAACTAATCTTTGTCCCTACTTTTGCTTTTTTTCCTGGTTTTACCAGTGTTTCCCAGGTATCATTTTCCATTCGTTTCAAAAGTAACACTTCTATCTTAGCTTCTGTCCCTACACGAGATCCAATCAGACGCGCCGGTAATACTTTTGTGTCATTAATTACCAGACAATCTCCTTCTTCTAAATAATCAAGTACATCACGGAAAATGTGATGTTCCACCTCTCCTGTATTTTTATCCAATACCAGAAGCCTTGAACCTGAACGATCTTCAAGTGGATCCTGCGCAATTAATTCTTCTGGCAAATCGAAATAAAAATCTTCTTTTTTCATTCTATGAATTCCTTCCCTTATTTATTTCTTCTCTACTATCTTTATATCTTATTTAGCCAATTCCACCATATAACATTCCTAATATAAATACGGCGATTGTAAGTCCTACAAATACATATTTTGTCATTGGTTCAAACCATGGGCCAATCTTCTTTTCTCTACCCAATTGCACCTGCTGCCTTGCAAATCCCTTTGGACAAACCCAAAAGAACATGATTGCAGCTAATAAAGCTCCAAGCGGTGTCAAATAAATCGAGAAAATATCCATCCACACACCTACTACATCACCAGATTCAATTAGCATTCCAATCGGTATTGCGATCAAAGCAACAATCATAACCGCCCACTTACGTGATACCTTGAATTTCCCCTGAATTGCTTCCACAGGTGTCTCAAATAGATTGAGCAACGATGTGATTGCTGCAAAAAATACTGCCACAAAGAAAATAATGATAAATAGATTGCCTGCAGGCATCTGCTGAAATACTTTTGGCATTGTTATGAACATAAGCGGTGGTCCGGCATTGGGATCTAATTGGAACGCAAACACAGCTGGCAAAATTACAAATGCCGCTAAAATTGCCGCCAGTGTATCAAAAATTGCTACATTTCTCGCACACGAAATAATATCTTCATCTTTTTTCAAATAGCTGCCATATACAATCGTTCCACATCCTGCCAAAGACAGTGAAAAGAACGCCTGCCCCAACGCATATACCCAAGTCTTAACCTGTAACAAATAACTCCAATCCGGTTTTAATAAGAATTGATATCCTGCCCCAGCTCCATCTAAAAAGAAGACTCTGACAGCAAGAATGATAAACAGTAAAAAAAATAGTGGCATTAAGAATTTGTTTACTTTTTCAATCCCGTTTGATACTCCAAAAACCATGATAACAAAGGTAATCCCGAGAGCCAGTAAATGCCATGGTATACTTCCAAATTCTCCTGCAATTGCTCCGAAATATTCTTCGGAAGCCGTATTCATAATCTCACCGCTTACAGAACCTATCAGGAACTTTAAAATCCAGCCTACTACAACAGAATAGCCAATTGCTATTCCAAGTGATGCAATCGTCGGAATCAAGCCAACCGCTTCTCCCCAGTTTTGATTTCTCATTTGAGTTGCCTTTTTAAATGCACCAATAGAACCTGATCCCATGGCTCTTCCAAATGCCATCTCCCCGGCAGCTCCCGCAAACCCTAAAACTAATACAAAAATAAAATACGGAATCAGAAATGCAGCACCTCCACATTCGCCTACACGATATGGAAACATCCAAATATTCCCCATACCAACTGCAGATCCAATGCATGCAAGCACAAATCCGAATCTATTTTGAAATGTGTCTCTATTCATTTTCTTAAACTCCTTTTTCTATTACTTGATTATTATATCTGTTATCTGTAAAAAAGGCTACCCCTTTCTTCGAGGAAGTTCGACAAACATGCTTCCAATCATTTACAATTATAAAAGGAGCGAATCATCGCTCCTTTTTATTATACTCTCATTAGTGCACCAAATTGTTCGCTTAATGCAGCAATTACTTTTTCGATAACAGCATCTGTCATCGCATCTGTCACATCTTCTTGATCTGATGCTAATTTGATATTAAATGCCATACTCTTCTTATCTGCTCCTAATTTTTCACTTTCAAAAATGTCGAAGAGACTTACTTTCTTAATTAATTTATCACATGCTGTGATTGCGTCAATAGTCGTACCACATTCTACTTTTTTGTCAATTAATACAGAAATGTCACGGCTGTTTCCTTTAAATCCTGTTTCTGGAACATACTTAATTGCTTTCTTAAACAAATCAACTAATACGCTGTAATCGATTTCAGCAATGAAGATCTTTGTATCTGCTTTTTTACCGGCAGCAATATTTAGACTGTCGATGATTTCATAGCGTAATTGTCCGAAGTGACCAATCTTTTGTCCTTTACAATACACATCTGCTGTTCTTCCTGGATGTAAGTAAGGTACATTTCCTCTCTTATAAGAGAATGTCAAATCATTGTATGCTGCAAAGCTTTCCAATGTTTCTTTCATCATAAAGAAATCTTCTTCCATACCGCATGTTCCAAGACATAACATTTTCTTTTCAACAGGTGGTTCTGTAAGTGGTAATGATTTTGGAAGATAAATATTGGCCATTTCGAAGAAACGCATTGTTTCATTACCATTTTTAATATTGTTTTCGATTACTTTTACCATAGCAGGAGCCATGATTGTTCTCATAATGCTTAAATTTTCTGTGATTGGATTTAGTAATTCAACTACATTTCTTTCTTTTGCATCTTCTGGAATCAGGAACATATCAAAATCCGTCTTCGCTGTCATGGCAATTGTCTGAATTTCATAATATCCTTGTGTACATAAATATTGTTTTACTGCAAGTTCTCTTGATTGATAGTTATTTAATCCACCATTTGTAACCTTAGCATCATCAAGGAAAGTTGGAACCACTTTATCATAGCCATATTCACGGATTACTTCTTCTGCAATGTCCTGATAGTTTTCTATATCTTCACGGTATCTTGGAACTGCAAGTGTAAGTATGCCATCATTTAATTCTACTTCAAACTGAAGAGCTGTCAGAATTTTCACCATCTCTTCTTCTGGAACAGTAATACCAAGTACATCGTTTACCTTAGCTGTTTCAACTTTGATCACTCTCTTTTCTGTAGAGGCGCCGCCTGAAACATCGAAATGTGTAGAACTGATTTTAGCTACACCCAGGACTTGTGCAAGATTCAACGCACGAGCCATACCGCATTCTACTGTGTATTCATCAATACCTTTTTCAAATCTTGCTGCTGCGTCTGAGCGAAGTCCAAGACCTCTTGAAGTCTTACGTACATTGTCTTTCAAAAATTTAGCAGCTTCAAATACTACTTCCACTGTTGTATCTTTGATTCCACTGTTAAGTCCTCCCATTACACCTGCAAGGCCAACTGGTTTTACTTTATCACAGATGAGCAGATTGTTTGGATTTAGAATACGCTCTTTTTCATCAAGAGTAACTAATCTTTCACCTTCTTCTGCTCTTCTTACTACAATGCCTGCTCCTTCTAAATCATTTAAGTCAAATGCATGCATTGGCTGTCCCATTTCTACAAGAACGTAGTTAGTAATATCAACCATTGCATTGATTGCATTGTGTCCAACTGCAATTAGTCTTCTCTTCATCCACAATGGAGATTCCATGTTTTTCACATCATAGATGTAATGTCCCAAATATCTTGGACATAATTCTTGATCCAATACAGTAATACTGATGTTTTCATTTACAGTGCCGTCTTCGGTGTAGCTCATATCCGGGGCTTTGAATGGTTTGTTAAGCGCTGCTGCAACTTCTCTTGCAATACCAATAACTGACTGACAGTCTGGACGGTTTGCTGTGATTGAAATATCAAATAAGTAATCATCTAATTCAAGATAATCTCTCATTTCCATACCAAGTGGTGCATCTTCAGCAAGAATCATAATTCCATTTACGTCTGCACCTGGATACCATTCTGCGTTTAATTTCATTTCTTCGCCGGAACAAAGCATACCATATGACATCATTCCAACCATCTTTCTTGGCTGAATATCAAGTCCACATGGAAGTTTTGCACCAATTAAAGCAGCCGGAACTTTTGCACCAACAAACACGTTGCTTGCGCCTGTTAAAATCAAATGATCGTTTCCTTTTTCACCACAATCAACATGACAGATTTGTAAATGAGTACCTTCATAATGCTCCATAGCTGTAATCTGTCCGACTACAACATTTTCTAAATTTTCTCCTAAATATTCAACACCTTCTACTTCAAAACCTACTGAGAAGAGTTTTTCTTCCAGCTCTTTTGGACTGATGTCGATATCTACGTATTCTTTTAACCAACTATATAAAACTTTCATAATACCCTCCAATTATGCCTTGAATTGTTTTAAGAATTCGATGTCGTTTTCAAATAATTTGCCCATGTGATTGATACCATATTTCAACATTGCAATACGTTCGATACCAATACCAAATGCAAGTCCTGAATATTTTGAGGAATCAATATTACAGTTTTCTAATACTTTGTTATTTACGATTCCACCGCCTAATACTTCGATCCAACCTGTTCCTTTGCAAAGCGAACAACCTTTACCACCACATTTAAAGCAGCTTACATCTACTTCCACAGATGGTTCTGTGAATGGGAAATATGAAGGACGAAGTCTTGTCTTAGCCTCATCAGAGAAAAGTGCTTTTACAAACTGATCCAACATCCCCTGCAAATCACAAAGTGTGATATGTTCATCTACTACTAACCCTTCCATCTGACTGAACATTGGTGAGTGAGTTGCGTCACTGTCAGAACGAAATACTTTACCTGGTACAAGAACCTTGATTGGTGGATTTTGCGCATCCATCACACGGATTTGTCCTGGCGATGTATGTGTACGAAGTAATAAATCCTCTGTTAACCAGAATGTATCCTGCATATCTCTTGATGGATGATCTTTTAAAACATTTAATCTTGTAAAGTTGTGATCATCATCCTCGATTTCCGGTCCTTCGAATACATCAAATCCCATACCTACGAATACATCAATGATTTCGTTTTTAATACATGTTAATGGATGAAGGTTACCTGCTGCCTGTTCTTTTACAGGAAGTGTTACATCCACTGTTTCATCTTCATAACGAGCAAGCATTGCTTTTTTATCGATTTCTTCTTTCTTTTCATCATAAAGAGCTTGTGCCCAGTTTTTAATCTCGTTTACTGCCTGTCCATATGCTTTCTTTTCTTCTTTTGGAACATTTTTAATTCCACTCATTAATCCTTGGATTTTTCCACTTTTTCCAAGATATTTTGCCCAGAAATCTCCAAGTTGTTTCGCATCTTCTACAAGTGCTAATGCTTCCTGATATTCTGCCTTGATTGCATCCATATTCATCTTTCATTCTCCCTTTCTATTTATAGTATTTCGCAGTTTACTTTAATCAGGAGTTTACTGCAAAATAAAAATCCTCGCCCCTATAAAAGGGACGAGGTAAATCGCGGTACCACCCTAATTTCCAGCTTTCGCTGAACACTCGGACTGCGTAACGTGCAGTTACGTTATCTCCTACTGATAATATTCTATGTTCAAAGATACAGCTCCCGTGCGAAATTCAATCCCTATCTGAACCCAAGGAAACTTACAGCCGGTGATCTCCTCTCTCTGCTGGAAAATAGTTCATTACTAAACACGTTCATTGCTTTTTCATATTCAAATACTATTCTATTTTATCATATTAATTTTCGTTGTCAAGTTGTTCCTCAAGTAAAACGTTGATTTCTCCTCCTATCAGCATAATATACATACAAAAATAAAACCATAGCATAATTAAAACGATTGTAGTCAGACTGCCATACATATTGGAAAATCCTTTAAAAATATCCATATAAACAGAAATTATAAACGAAGCCATTGTCCATCCAAAAGAAGTAAAGACTGCTCCTGGAATCTGATCTCTAATCCTTCTGCTATTATTAGGCAAAAATCGATAAATACACATAGAAACTACAATCAAAACACATATGATCGTAATGGTTCGAATTTCAATAATAAAATCTGCCACATAGCCAAATACTGGAGTATATTGATTGACCCATAAACTGATTGTATTACCAAATCCCAGAAGCACTAAACTGAGTACAGCCACAACAATCAACAAAAGTGTGTAAATTGCAGCACGGATTCGAAGAAAAACGTAATTTCTCGTTTCACTTTGCTGGTAGATACAATTCAAACCATTTGTAATAGCAAGAGTACCTCGCCCTGCTGACCATAATGCAACTAACGCTGTCAGAGGAATGACAGCCTGTGACTGATTGTATACTTCATTTATAATAGAAATGATTGCTGTTCGAATGGAAGTAGGAAAAAACTCATATGCTACTGTCATAACATCTGCTTTTGTAACCGGTGTATATTGTACTAATGTCAATAAAAGCAGAATAATAGGGATTAATGAGAGCACAAGAAAAAAAGCAGACTGTGCAGCATATGCACCAACATGATCTTCTGCTATTTTATCTATGAACTTCATTACTTTCCTTATAAGTGCTCTCATAATTCATTCCTCATATTTTCTTATTGTATATTATTCCTATTATTTAATTTCAACACCTGAATAAAATTTTGTCAATATTTCACAATATGTTTTTCCACTTTTTGCCATTTGATTCGCTCCATTTTGACTCATTCCGATTCCATGCCCGTATCCTCCTCCAGTCAAGATGTAATTCTCGCCATCCTGTGAAATAGAAAAAAACGCACTTGGTAAAAGTTCAGTGCTATTTATCACTGTTCCATCCTGTTTTTCTATCGTATATCCTTCCCCTCCAAGTGCCCTGCGAATCTTATTTTCTGTTTCAACAACAATTTCCCCGCTATCTCCAATTGCAGTAATCTGCTGAACTATTCCACCCTCGTCTTGTTTCGTTACCGAAATCGATATTAAATTTCCGATTTCTGTTCCTGTATTCAATTCTAGTAAATTACAAAGCATTGATTTAGAAATTGTTGCTGTCCAACGATACCATGGAAGGGATTCTTCATATATGTTCCCGTCTTCATCACATATGCTGATACTTTTTAAATATCGATTATCCTGGTTCCACTCCTTTCCCCATGCTGTAATACTTGCCGAGTTTCCACAAGAAGTAGAATAATAATATGCTGTTGCCACTTTATTATTATACCATATCTTTTCACCTATTGTTTCATTCACAGCCTGCACTGTACTTGCTTGTTCCTTTGAATTGCCATAGACTTGGAACGAAGTACTGTCATCAATGTGTGCTTGATATTCTGGATATGAATAGTTTCTGGTTTGGTTGTACGCATAACTTCTTGCACAGACTGCCTGTGCTTTTAGTGCTTCTCGTTCGTAAGAAGCAGGCATTTCACTTGGTACTACCGCATATAGATATAACTCTAGTTTCAGTTCATTGACAATAACGATTCCTTCCACAGTTTTGTAAAGTTCTAACGTTCCTCGGTACGAAGGCGTCCCATAACCTCTTTGCAAAGATTGGATACAGATTTTATCCGACTCTTCTTTGCATCTTACTTTGATTGTGCCTTCTGAAAACCGTTCATCTTCTGGCGTAATCGTAACCGTTTCTGATGAAGAATATTCTTTTGATTCTTCTCCAAATGACAACACAAGCCCTGCATCTGACTTCAATTTTACTTCTGAATGTGTAATCTGTTCGAACCCATTCGTTTTAAGCAAAACCCTTATAGTTTCCGATTCAATCATTCTTTCTCTACTTGGCAGTAATGACTCTATTTTCAATTGAATATACGATTTTCTTCCATGCAAGTTATTCAATACAATCACATCAATTGCTGCAATTAATATCAGAACAATTCCCCAATATATAACTCTTCTGTCTCTAAACATAAATTTCCCTTGTCCCAGTGTTTATTCATGTATATGAATAAACCATTTAGTTTTATGACTTAACAAAATTGCTATTCAAATATAGTGCACTACGAACAAAAATAAGCAGCCACTTTCGTGACTGCTTTCCTCTTTTGTTTCCCCCGAAATGCCGTTTCCCGTATTTTGACTCCTAGCTAACGCTAGGTGGGTGACCGCATCTGCTTTTCTGTCTTCCACTACGCAATGATGGCCTGACATATTACAGAGATATAGGAATCCCGTTTAAAGTACTGTAGGTTCAAAATAGCAGGAGCTTCGAACACCCCAGGTTTCTTGTTGTTATTATAAAACATTATCGAGAATATTTCAACCTCTATCCATATTATTATTCAAACGCTTTCATTTTATGACTTGCAATTTATGGATTTTAAAAAGGAGAAGATAACCTCTTCTCCTTAAATAAAGTTCAAATTATAATTGTGGACCTGCACTTACTAATGCTTTACCAGCTTCATTTCCTTCGTATTTAGCAAAGTTCTTGATGAAACGTCCAGCAAGATCTTTTGCTTTTACTTCCCATTCAGCTACGTCAGCGTATGTATTACGTGGGTCAAGAATATTTGTATCTACTCCTGGAAGTTCTGTTGGTACTTCGAAGTTGAAGAATGGAATTTCTTTTGTAGCTGCTTTTTCGATTGATCCGTCAAGGATTGCATCGATGATACCACGTGTATCTTTAATAGAGATACGTTTTCCTGTTCCATTCCATCCTGTGTTTACTAAGTATGCTTTCGAACCGTTTTCTTCCATTTTCTTAACTAATTCTTCAGCATATTTTGTTGGATGTAATTCTAAGAATGCTTGACCGAAGCATGCTGAGAATGTTGGTGTTGGTTCTGTAATACCACGTTCTGTACCAGCAAGTTTTGCTGTGAATCCTGATAAGAAGTAGTATTTTGTTTGTTCTGGTGTCAAAATTGAAACTGGAGGAAGTACTCCAAATGCATCTGCTGAAAGGAAGATTACATTCTTAGCTGCAGGTGCTGCTGAGATTGGACGTACAATGTTTTCAATGTGATTGATTGGATAAGATACACGTGTATTTTCTGTTACACTCTTATCTGCGAAATCAATCTTTCCTTCAGCATCTAATGTAACGTTTTCTAAAAGAGCGTTACGTTTGATTGCGTTGTAAATGTCTGGTTCAGATTCTTTATCAAGGTTGATAACTTTAGCGTAGCAACCACCTTCAAAGTTGAATACACCATTGTCATCCCAGCCGTGTTCGTCATCACCGATAAGAAGACGTTTAGGGTCTGTAGATAATGTTGTTTTACCTGTTCCTGAAAGACCGAAGAAAATAGCTGTATTTTCACCGTTCATATCTGTGTTTGCTGAGCAGTGCATTGAAGCAATACCTTTTAATGGTAAGTAGTAGTTCATCATTGAGAACATACCTTTTTTCATCTCTCCACCATACCATGTGTTAACGATAACTTGTTCTTTGCTTGTGATGTTAAATGCTACAGCTGTTTCTGAATTAAGACCTAATTCTTTATAGTTTTCAACTTTTGCTTTTGAAGCATTGTAGATAACGAAATCTGGTTCGAAATCTTTCAATTCTTCTTCAGATGGTTGGATGAACATGTTTTTAACAAAGTGTGCTTGCCAAGCAACTTCCACGATAAAACGGATTGCCATTCTTGTATCTTTGTTAGCACCGCAGAATGCATCTACAACAAACAATCTCTTGTTAGAAAGTTCTTTTTGAGCAATTTTCTTGAGTTCAGCCCATACATCTTCTGAAATTGGGTGGTTATCATTTTTATATTCATCTGATGTCCACCATACTGTATCTTTTGAATTTTCATCCATAACGATATATTTATCTTTAGGAGAACGACCAGTATAGATACCTGTCATAACGTTAACTGCACCAAGTTCTGTATTCTGTCCTACTTC
>JBGVGF010000058.1:0-2206 GCA_045121495.1 Faecalimonas sp. | reverse complement strand
ATGAGGGTTTCATGATTGTAGCACTTAATTCCACTTTAGGGAAGGGGGCTTAAATTGCTAAAGTAAATTCCAGCTCCCACTATCTACTCAAGAAGAATCTCATCCGGTTTGTCACTTAATCTAATCATATTTTAATTAGAGAACTAAAAATCAAAATCAGGCGACTTTTTCGAAGAAATACAAAAAGCCCCGAAACACCTCATAAATCCTGAAAAAGTCAGTATTTACAAGGGCACTGAAAAAGTCAGATCTGCAGTCGCAGAACTGGCTTTTTCTGCGTCATGAGGATATAATTGTCCTATAGGACGGAGGTGGGATGAAAATGCTGAAAGATACTACGCAAATAATCTTGAACTTATCCCCTTATCAGGGACTTTACGATGTGATTATACCGAAAAATCATATTCTGAGAAGGTTGAAAGAAAACATCGATTTCAGTTTTGTAAATCCTATGCTGCGTAAGCAGTATTGCGAACATTTCGGACGTCCTGCTAAGGAACCAGAAATGATGTTTAAACTGCTGTTTTTAAAGAAGCTGTATGATCTTTCAGATGAGCGACTTATTTCCAGTGCGCAAACCGATATGGCATATAAATACTTTCTCGATTTGTCTCCTGAAGACAAGATGATTGATCCAAGCCTTTTGACAAAATTCAGAAAAACCCGGATTACAGAAGATATACTGGAAGATATGCTCAAAGAAACAATACAACAGGCAATTCAGAAAGGATTGATCAAATCCGGAACAATTATTGTGGATGCAACACACGTCGAATCGGCTGTTAGGGCTAAGAGTGTGCCACAAGTATTGCGTGAATTAACCAAAAACCTCCGAAAGGAAATATACAAACATGCATATGATTTATCCGAAAAGTTCCCAGATAAACCATCTTTAGAAGCGGATATAGCCGAAGAAATAGCATACACAAACGAACTGTTGGATAATATTCAGGATGGTGTTGAGCAAAGTGGAAATGAAGAAATAAAAAAGATGTATCAGCATATCAAAGAATTATTGGATAGCGACCAGATTAGAAAAATCCGCTCCAAAGATGATGAAGATGCGCGTTTTGGTCACAAAACCCCAACAAAAAAATTTTTTGGATATAAAACTCATCTTGCGATGAGTGAAGATCGAATCATTACTGGAGTTAAGGTTACAGATGGAGCGCAACCGGATGGCTTGCAATTGCCGGAGTTGATTGAGAAAAGCAAGAAAAATGGAGTAGATGTAAAAGAAGTCATCGGCGATATGGCATATGTCAGCGATGACAATCTTGATGTATGTGAGAAAGAAGGAGTCACTTTGTATGCCAGAACAAATTCAGCTGTAGCTGCGGCAGCGAATACGGAATTGGAAGAGGGGTTCGGTTACAGCAAGGATGCTCATATG
The DNA here is from genome assembly GCA_045121495.1 of Faecalimonas sp. Lineage (GTDB taxonomy): Bacteria > Bacillota > Clostridia > Lachnospirales > Lachnospiraceae > Faecalimonas. The sequence continues at coordinate 813 of JBGVGF010000058.1, read as the reverse complement.
CTTCAATGTCCGGCAGGACATCTTGCTATGCGGGTGGAACACAGAAAAGCTTCTAATGGAAATACCTATGCGAATTATTGTTTCTCAGCAAAAACCTGTAAAAAATGTCCTCTTCACGAACAATGCAAGGTCGGGAAATCAAAAACACATACATACAATATAACTCAGCCGAACGCATTTCATAAAGAGCGATTAGAGTTTGAAAGTAGCGATCATTTTAAGACGAAGCTTTCCATCAGACATCGAATTGAAGAAAAGAATGGTGAAATGAAAACCAGCCACGGTTTCCAAAGAGCAGATTCCGTAGGCTTAGTTGCCATGCGATTACAAGCGTATTTTACCGCTATTGTAGTAAATATGAAGAGAATTGTAACGGTAATGCCAAGCTGATGCTAGGTATTTTTATTTATCGTCAGCAAATTTATTGAATTTTCCGTTTCTATATACAGAAAAGACACGTTTCGCTTTATGAAAACGTGTCTTTTTCAGTGCCCTTTATTTACAGGGTTTTTTACTAAATATTATGTTTGATCAGGAAATCCGGGCTGACTGCCTTAAAGGACTGGCTTCCGTCCTGACTTCTGAATACCACTCCTTCCCTGAGCGTGTCATACAGTTTGCTGGTTCCGGTAGCATACTCCAGAACCTCTGCTACAGTCATTCCCTTCAGATTTACCGCCTCTTCTATCACCGGAACGAATTTCAATCCATGTTTTTCCACCAGCTTTGCTGCCTCCAGGGAGCCAACACGTCCGGTCGGATAAATCAGATTAAATACATACAGATCAGCCGTTTTTACCTTATATTTATTTC
>JBGVGF010000057.1:0-48944 GCA_045121495.1 Faecalimonas sp. | reverse complement strand
TGGTTCCGCAGCTTCAAATATGAGGAAGCTTATCTAACACAATACAGCAACATCAAGGAAGCAAGAATTGCCATCGGGAAATATATCCACACTTACAACTTTGAGAGACGCCATTCTGCGATTGATTACCAAACACCGGCTGAATGCTACTATCCGGCAATGCTGTTACCATATGTAGCTTAGCAGATATGAATCTGGGGAGCATTCCACCATTCTCCCCATTCTCCTTGTAACTTATCAACCATATCAGTTCATTATAAAAATCTTAGATTTTTGTCTTGACAACTGAGCCACTATAAATTCATGAAGCAACCATTACTGGTTCAACAAGGAGAAAAAGAACTATTACCTGATTGACACTAGGACAATTATATCATGGGCATAACTAAGCCTATTGAACAAAAAAGTAATTAATAAATATTAAGTATAAAGATATTATACGAGGAGTGGTTAAATGAAAAAGAGATTTGTTAAATGTGTAGTTGTGATTTTGGGTGTTTTATTATGCGGTTTATTATGCGCCAAAGCAAAGAGTCTATTTCGGGAAGAAGGAAAATTGCTTGAAATATTGGAAATAAATCAAGATGATATAGAACATATAGTTATTGCACATTATAATTCATTAAGAGTTGTAGAAGATAGTAATCAAAAAAGTAAGTTGACTAATATGTTAAATCAAAATGTTGCATTTAATATGAAGTATAATGCTGAGAATGAGGGCGAATCAGATTGGCGTATTTATCTTCTTTTGCACACGGGAGAGTATTTGAAATTGGGTGTATATGATAATGGGATAACATTTGAGAATAAGAATAAAGAGTATTATTATCAGGGCGATTTTGATTTGACTGTTTTGGAAGATGTACCAAAAGCTGAAAATCCTACTAAATTAAGAAATGAAATGAAAAATTACACAAAGTGGAAAAAGTAGTTTAAATAGTATGGAGAAACGAAAAAAGGCGCCACCAATTGGCGGATATTCGTAAAACAGTTTAAGCTCAGCTGCATTTTGCAGCTGGGCTTTTATCATTGTTCGCACTACATAGCAATTTGTTATGTATAGAAGTGCGCTCTTGCGAATGTTTGAAAAAATGGAATTTATCTTACTGTAACCCTATAATATAAATTATCAATACCATAATTGTCACAATCGTCCATCCTATGTATCTTCTCGCAAGTTCGCAATCAGATGGTTCGGCATTATCTACATTTCGAATTTGAAAAGCTAAATTAAATCGGAATAGCTCATCTATAAATAAAATAGATAGTGCATTGATAATACTAATGAATACAGCTACAAACCAACCAAGTGCTACTCCCTTATGTGTCAAAGCAGGATTATTCAAAAGCTCATAGATAGTAGAAATGGATGGCATCATTCTATCAATTACATCACCATTTTCATCTCTTTCAATTCCATCACCTGTAGCATAAGAAACTCCGTAGTTTAATGTTCCATCTTCGTCAAATAACCAAAAATCATCTCCGGTCTCTAAAACACCACCACGGAATAAAAGTTTATCACCATTATGAATTTCTATTCCTATCATTTGTTCAGCTAGATCTTCTCTATCTGGAATAGCAGTAGAGTCTTCTTTCATAGTGAATTGACCATAGGATTTATCTCCATAATTAAACACTACTGTATTATTATTAGACACTATAAATTGAGCCTGCTTCCCTTTGATTTTACCTGTATACACGGTGTTACCATTCTCTTGTGTTTGGACAAGCATTGCATCATTATATCTATAGCCGACGCTTGAGAGTGTCTTAGGATAAATCACTGCAAATATAAGTGCCATAACTAGCATCACAACTAAGACACCTTTTTGATATCCATCCAAACTTTTAAATTTCTTCATACAGCACGCCTCCTTTTTCTTTATTATATCATTATAGGCTATATCCATAAACTGTAGAAAAGCGTAAATAGCCTCTGTTATTCTCGTAAGCTTGTCCTATTAATACATTTGTATAAAATAAAAGAACTCAGAATTTCTTCTAAGTTCTTCTTATCAGGCGCCAACCAGATTTGAAGCACTGAGCAACACGCGAAACCCTTGTAGAAAGGAGGGTTTAGCCGATTCTCTCGTGTGTTGCATACAATTTGCATACATTTTAATCAGACCGACAAATTCAAGTCTGTTTAACTGATTTTATACTATCATAATTTGATCAAATACATAAGAACAGGCACAGCAGTGTGATCTGCTGTGCCTGTTAACTGTCTTATGTGTACCGCCCATTCTCGCGCGTTTTTGTACTAATGATGTGTTTCCAAATGATACTCTGGCATTTCATATGTGCCACAGGAATCCTGCAATTCTTTTCTATATTGTTCTAATTTCTCTTGTTCTTCTTCCATTGCTTCCTGAATTGCATCCTGACGTACTTTCTCTTCCTGCATTGTCTCCTGATATTCTTTTTCCAATTCTTCCTCATACTCTTGCAGTTTATCTTCACATTCCCGGAGCTTTGTTTCTATTTCTTTCTGAATCTGCGCATATATTTCATGCATCGTCATCTCCATACACTCTTCCATGCTAATTTCTTTATTGTATTGAGATAATTTCAGATACGCCATATATTTTCCCGTCGAGCAATGGTATTCATGCGCTGTATGCCTTGCTTCATAGTCAGTGCATTGAATTTTCTCATCCACTTCACTGCTTGCCATACATTGTTCTATCCCTTCTCGAAGTTCATCCTCATCTTCAGATACAATCGTAAATGTCAAATCTGCTCCCTCTGTCAGATAAGACTGAAACGCCTCATTTTCTAAAAGAATCTGTAATGCTTCTAGGTAAGACTTATTTTTTACATTCAGAGTTTCTGCTAGCTTTTGCCCATCTTCATTATAAGCGCAGACATCAATCACCTTATTCGACTCATTGAGGCAAAATTCTATCGATGGATTTACATCAATACAAATGTAGGCAACTTCTGTATTGTATGTCCGATACATATGTTGTCCTGCAAAAATCCCAGAAATCACAAGACATATGCAGGCAACTAATACACACCACTTTCCCAAAGCACTTTTCTTTTTCAATGTCGGATCTGCTTCTACGATATATTTCTTATCCACATAACTAAGTGCGTCTAAAATGCTATCTTCTTTCATACGCTTATCCCCTCTTTCTCCAAAATTGCTTTCAGCTCATTTCTTGCTCTAAGCAGATTCATCTTTACACTGCTCTCGCTCATCCTGAAATCATTTGCGATTTCCTTGATTGAACTAAGATACCAATAGCGGCGCATAAAAATTTTTCTTGTTTTTGGTTTTAATTTTGCCAGAAAACGGTTGAGTATCTCTACCAGCATTTTATTTTCTATTGCCTGTTCCACATTGTTCTGTCCTGGAATGCATTCTTCTAATTCTGTCAATGCACATTCCGTCTGTCCCAAACCTCTCTTTTCTGCATGATAATACTTGAATTTGTTTAGGGAAAGATTTCTTGTGATTGTCCCAAGAAAAACAGCTAATGTCTCCGGACGCTTTGGTGGAATACTGTTCCACGCATTCAGATAAGTGTCACTTACACACTCTTCTGTATCCTCGTTATTATGTAGAATTTGAAATGCAATGTAACGGCAGTAATTTCCATATTTTTTATCCGTTTCCGATATCGCCTGTTCCGAGCGAGACCAATAAAGATCCAAAATTTGTTTGTCGTTCATAATAGTCCCCCTTTCACTAATATAAACAACACAGGAAAGCTCTGCGTCACATTTTGATTGCTTATCTAATTAATTTTTGTTTTCTCTTTACAACACAATTCTTTAAATAGGAAACCGTAACCATCAGCCAGATAATTCCTGTGAAAATAACTGCTGTAATCCCTGTATCCCAGAACATATGCATAAACAACGCAATCATTGTAAGCACTGGTGTCCAGTTCATCATCAATGTATAACTTTTAAATGCAGATTGATAAATCAATTCTTTCTCCGCTTCATCACAGCTTTCTACCCATTGTTCTGTAAATTTTATAGAAGTAGGATCACCTTTCTTCTTTGGATCCATTTTTTGCTGCATCTTGACAAGTCTTACACTCCAGTATCCTTGATACACAAAAACAAACATAAATACAACAAAAGCAGCAATTAGTAATAAAAGGGAAGATATTCCATATATCCCCGTAGCATCTGTCATAGCCAGCATCTTAATGTATTCAATAGAATATCCTGTCGATAAAATCACAATTCCGACAAAAGCAATCGCAGATAAGATGCCTGTGCCGATTGCTCCTACCTTCTCCATCTCATATTCGATACGATCTCCTTCTTCATCTTCCGCATCCGCGCCTTCTAGTGTCAGTGTTTTCAGTCTGCCAAACGTCATCTCTCCTGCAATCACTTCCACAATCAGAAGTCCAGTCATGCACCATAACATATTGCTTCTGATTACATCAATGAATCTGCTTATAGCTGGAGAAATATTGGCAAGTACTATTTCCAGTCCCCATTCCATCATTACAAACGCTATCAGACCACCTCCAATAACAGCACAAAGTAACATAATCCCATATTTCAAATATGTATTCATCTTTTTAGATTTCTTCATCATTCTCATCCTCCTCATAAGAAAAAATTTCTTCCACAGTTGTCTTACATACTTTTGCAATTTTCAAAGCCAATGATACAGAGGGTGAATAGTCTCCTCTTTCGATCAGGCTTATTGTCTGCCTTGATACATTGCATAATTTCCCCAGTTCTGTCTGATTGATTCCAAGTCTGGCTCTATGTTCTTTCACTCGATTGTATAAAGGCATTCCATCAGCTCCTTTCCTTTGAAGTACCAAAATTGTCTTTCTTTGCTTTTCTTAGATATCATTTTTATGTCATACCCCTTGATATATCCAGTCATGTCTGTTCCTCCCATCCATTGACAATTTCTTTTTACATTTTGACAACTTTCCTTGTCACACACAATATATCATTGACAAATAAAGTTGTCAACATATTTTTTTACGAACTTATTTTTATTTTTTTCTTGACTGTAAAGTGACTTTACACTATATAGTCAAAGTAGAAAATACAGTTGAAAGGGATACAATAAATATGAAAATTAATGAACTAGAAGAACAATTGCAGATTTCTCGTGCCAATATAAGGTTTTATGAAAAGGAGGGACTCATTCATCCCAAACGTCAATCCAACGGTTACCGTGAATATAGCGGGGAAGATTTAACCCGTCTTAAAAAGATTATCATCTTCCGAAAACTTGGACTTCCGATTCCGGAAATCCGTGATATTCTGGAAGGCACACTTTTGCTTTCAGACGCAATTGAGAAAAATATAGAGAATCTAAATCAACAGATCAAAGAACTGAATGGTGCTTTAGACGTCTGCAAGACCATAACAAAAGATACCAATGCTTCAACAAATTTTGATGAAGAGTATTACTGGAATCTGATCCACGAAAAGGAGGACAATGGACAACGATTTGTAGAATTTGTGAAAGATTATCTAGAGTTCGAAAAACAATCTCTAGTCAACATGTTTGGAACTGCTTTTTTCTACGATCTGGATGGCAGTGTAAAACGCCATGGTTGGATGATTGCACTCGGAATCCTATTTGTGATTTGTATTGGACGAGGAATCGTATCACACATTTGGAGAGGAGAAAGTTTTCTTTATGGATTCAGCTATCCACTTATGCTGTTTGCGATTCTCTCTTTGATTTCTTTTCCGATATTTATATTGAATCGCAAATATAAGGATCAGAACTTTGAGGAAGAACACGTAAAATCTTCTAAATTAAAGTCCTTTTTGAAAATAATTGGTGCAATTTTGTATATTCCAGCACTGATTATTGGCCTCCCGATTTTACTTGAGAGCATCGTTACTGAAATCATCCTTGGCAATGACACCTTATTTTTGATGACTTCTGATCTTTATATGGTATACATTGCTGCAGGATTATGCTTATTTGCTATTTTGTTATATTTGTATTCAAAACATGGCGTATTTGGCAGTTTGAAAGTACATTTTCCTGGAAAAATCAAACGTAAAGTCACTTTATATTCTACGCTTGTTTTCCTCTTTGCTACTGTCATCTATCTGTCATGGTTTAACATATTCACAGAAAAAGGAGTCACCATGCAGCACTTTTTCAGTCACCGTGAATATACATGGACAGATGTGGACCACTATACACTCAGCGCCGGACATGATGGTATCTTGAATTTCATAATCGTGATGAAAGATGGTACACGTGCTGATATGCTTGGCGGCTCCATCTCTATGTCCAATTTTCCAGAAGATACCTATCCAGATGGTGAGGAAGATTTCGGACGACAGCTTGCAGAAATGTTCTCAGATATGGGTGTTGAGCTGCGGGTAGATGATTGGGATGAATTGTATGAAGAACTTGGTTATGATTACTGGGCTGATTACGCAAAAGAACTGCGCAGACTTGCAGGCGAATAAAACAAGAGAAAACGCATTAGTGATTGATTGCTAATGCGTTTTCTCTTGTTTGTATAAAATGAAATTATCTTAAATAAGCAAGTAAATCTTCTAATGTATAAAATATTTTATCGGCCCCTGCTTCTTTAAATTTTTTCGCGACTTCGTTGCATTTCCATTCTCTATCATCTTCACTGAGTGCATTGTATTCTGCCTCAGTAAGTCCCATTTCAGAACTTCCGATCACTACTCCTGCCGAAAGAACTCCTGCATTTTTTCCTTCACGAATATCAGAAACAGTGTCTCCGACTTTAATCACCTTACGCACATCCTGTACCTCAAGTGCTTCCATATTACGGAACACCATATATGGATAAGGACGACCTTTTTGATTTGTTGCATCTGGACTGAACCATACATCGGGTTTGTATCCTCTCTCTTCTGCCGCTGGGACAACAATTGCCATCATTTTATCATTATACCCTGTTGTAGAACCTATTTTTATTCCCTTTTGACGAAGCTCTTGCATCACATCTATTACACCTGGTTTTGGATTTGAATATAAATGCAAGATTCCTATCAATTTTTCTTCAAAAATATTGAAAAGTTTGTGCGCATCTTCATCATCAGGCTGTTTTCCATATTTCTCCATCCAGCAGTTTTGGATTCTTGGCATTCTCAGCATCGTTCTAATATGGTCGATTTTCAACATCCCCATTGGAGCACGCACTTCATCCATCGTTGGTTCAATTCCAAATTCTTTAAATACTTCCACAAAAGCCTGTACTGGTGCAAAACACCCAAAATCCACAGTGGTTCCCGCCCAGTCAAAAATAACCGCTTCCACTTTACTCATGATTATATTCCTCCAAAAATGTTTTCATAATCTCACAAAGACGAATAATATCTTCTCTATAAATCTCTCCGATATTTCCGATACGGAATGTCTCTGCCTCTGTTACTTTTCCAGGGTAAATCGCATATCCTCTTTCTTTGATATACTGATACATTTCTGCAAAAGTAAATTTTTTATTTTCTGGATAGAAAAATGTTGTAATGATTGGTCCCTGATGTTCCCCATCAATATATGGATGAATTCCCATTTCTCCCATTTTTTTAATCAGGAGATGGTTATTTTCCGTATAACGACGGCATCTTGCTTCAATTCCGCCTTCTTCTTTCATTTCTTTTAAAGCCTGAGCGAATGCAAGTACAACATGAGTAGGAGAAGTAAATCTCCATTTTCCATCTATAGACATGGTCTTCCATTGGTCAAATAAATCCAAAGACAAGCTTCTGGCTTTTCCGGCACTTTCTAACAGAAGTTTCTTATTTGCAATAATAAATGAAAATCCTGGTACTCCTTGAATACATTTATTGGCGCTACTGATCAGAAAATCGATTCCCCATTCTTTTACAGGAATATCCACCCCACCAAAGCTGCTCATAGCGTCTACGATGAATACTCTGCCTTGTTCTTTTACTACTTTTCCTACTGCTTGAATATCATTCAGGATTCCGGACGTTGTCTCGCTGTGTACCATGGCAACATGAGTAATTTCCGAATCCTCTTTCAACATTTCTTCTATAATCTCTGCTCGTGGCACCTGATCATAGTGTTCACGATAAACCTTATATTTAATTTCTGCATGGTCTGCAATGTCTGTCATACGTTCTCCATAAGCTCCATTTGCAACAATCAGCATTTTTTCATTTTTTCCAACCACACTGGTAAATACTGATTCCACACCAAATGTTCCGCTTCCCTGCATTAATACTGCTGTATATGCTCCATTTTCCAACGTATCTTCCTCAGCAATATCTTCAGGCAAAACATGGGCAAGAGCCAAAAGCTCTCGCCTGATGTTTTGAGTAATTTGTTTGTAATCGTCATCCCATGTACAGTGATCAAATAACATCTCCTGCTTTACTGTATCTGTCGTAGTAAGTGGTCCTGGCGTCAATAATTTATAATTACTCATATTCATAATTCCTTCCTATTTACATTCTTCTGATAACTCTTGGTGTTTTTTCAAAAGGTCTACTGTAAGTGGTTCACTAAATGACTTTGGATTTCCTGAAAGGTTTGCAGTATCAGTTTCTTCTCCTTCATAAAGTGCAACTGGATAATAAGACTGTAACTCTTCTCTTCCGTTTTCAATAATACATTTTGCCATTTCCATTGCTTTTGTATTTGTCTTTTCACCTTTATCAATTACAGCAACGGATTCTGTTAATGTAAAGTTTCCTTCTGCTGGGTCAACATAATCGATTGGTAATCCCTCTGCTTTATCTGCAACTGCCTGTTGACGAAGACCAAATCCGATCGCCACCTCTCCTGCACGTACTTTTTTCAAAGGAGCTGAACCTGAATCTTCAATGTGATCTCCTGCATTTTCATAAATACCAGATAATACTTCTTTTGCACCTTCTTCACCATACTCAGAAATCAACCCTTGGATCATTAACCATGCTGTAGAAGATGATGATACGTCTGTTACAGAAATAAATCCTTCATAAACTGGATCCGCAAGATCTTTTAAAGAAGTTGGCATCGGAAGATTGTTTTCTTCCATCATTTCTGTGTTTACAATGATTGTTCCTTCCTGTGCAGTAATTGGTGCACAGTAATCTTCAAATTCATCCAATGTGTTTACTTCAAAATCCAAATCTAAGAACATATCATTTTGTTCCTGCGCACTGTCTACATAAAATGTACTCATTGTGATCATATCGGCTTCAATATCTGTGCCTTCTGCAAGAAGTTTTCCACCGAGTTCTGAAGTTCCGAATGTTTGGAATACATATTGACCTTCATATCCATTTGCGTTTAAAGCATTTTTCATAGATTCGATTGCCTCATCGTCCGCATTTGAATAAATGATTACTTGTTCTTCATCTGAATTGTTGCCACATCCAGTAAGTGACAATGTAGATACTCCCATCACCATCGCCAGCATAAATACTGCTACCTTTTTTAAACTCATTTTTCTTATTTTTTTCATATTCATAAAACTTTCCTTTCTTTGGCTTTTGTTTGCCATCTTTTGAAAAATATATTTACAAACAAGATTTGTAAACAGAATTAATAGTGATAACACAAATATTTCATTGAACTTATTATAATATTGCAATTCCTTTATCTTAGTAGTGATGACCATCGTCCTTGTTCCTGCAATAAAGATGACTGCACTGACTGTTACCATTGCATTCACAAAGTAATAACTAAACACTTCAATCAATGTAGAAAGTGCATTTGGCGTTACTACACGTATAATTGTCTTTGTCCAATTATCTCCCATCAACATCGCTGTAGTTTCCCAAGACGCATTCATCTTAGAAAGCGAGTTTTTCATCATCAGATAAGGTGTTGAGAAAAAATGAATGACGTTACATATGATAATGATTGCAAATGTGTTTTGCAGCGAAGTTCCTGAAAAACTAAACAAATATGCAAGACCGATTACCATACCCGGAATTGTATTTGTAATAAGCGCAATACTTTCGATTACATTTTTCAGCTTCTGACTGATATTACTTCTCGCAGTAATCAATGCTCCCACATAAGCCATAAGTGTTCCTACCAAAGCCGTAACTCCTGCTACCATCATTGAATTCAGATATACATTCAGTAGATTGCTGTCTTCAAGCACAGCTTTTACATGTTCAAATGTAAAATCAACTCGGTATGGCCAATCCTTTACAAATGGTATTACAAAGATAACTGCAAAAATAGAAAGTACGCTAAGAAGCAGCATTCCACTCAGAGTTCCAAAAATCACATCTCTAATCGGGCTTTTCTTCAGTTCAATTGCAGAAATTCTGTTGTAACGAACATTGTATTTTTCTAAAATGTGCAATACTGTAATACTTACAACGGATGGAATGAGCATGATCAATGCTACAACTGCTCCATTCCCGAAATTCGGTACACTTCCCAGCATTTGTGTGTAAAGTACACTGGCTACCACTTCAAATCTTCCTCCTACAGATGCCGGAATCCCAAAATCTGTAAAACAGAGAAAGAATGTCTGGATGAAAGACGCTGCCAGTGTTCCAAGAAGCGGTCTTAAAATCGTCATTTGAAATGTTCGAAATGGCGAATCTCCCATCAATCTTGAAACAACCATAAATTTTTTATCAATATACCCCATTGTGTTATGAATCAACATAAACGAAACTGGCAAAGTATAGATTACATATCCCAGAAGCAATCCATGAAAGCCATAAATATAAAACAGCTGTCTTCCAAATAACTTTGTCAATAATCCTTGCTTTCCAAACGAATAGATAATCGCAAATCCATATGTAATGGTTGGAAGAAGCATCGGAATTACTGTCGCTTTCTCAACAAACCCCTTCATCCATTTTGGATTGTTTGTGTAATGTACCGTGTATGCAAGAATAAATGCAATCAACGTTGTAATTACAGCACTCACAGCGGAAATGAGAAAACTGTTGCTAAGCGCCTCTAAAAATCCTTTTGAAGTCAATACCTCTCGATAGTTTACAAGTGTAAAACTGCTGCTTCCATCTAAAAGAAAAGACTTTATCAGTAAGCGTACTACCGGAGCCGCCAGAAAAATCAGAAAAAATACAGACAATACGATAAAAATCAATTTTATTTCTTTATTTTTCTTTTTCATATCGTCACCCCTACGACACCTGAAAATCAGTCTGCAGACCTGCTGTAAACAATGTGTAGATATTATTTCTCTTAATTTCCAACTGATTTAAAATGAATTTCTTTACAAAATTATTTTTTGGAGCATTAATGATTTCTTCCGGTTTCCCAAACTGAGCAATTGTTCCTTGATTTACAATCATAACTCTGTCAGAAAGTGTTAACGCTTCTTCTGGATCATGAGTAACAATAATCGTTGTTAAATGAAACTCTTTTGCTATTGTTTTAATTTTTTCTTTGATGGATTCCTTGATCACACCGTCCAAGGCACTGAGAGGTTCATCCAATAAAAGAATTTTTGGTTTCATTACCATAGTTCTTGCAAGCGCTACTCTTTGCTTCTGTCCTCCTGATAGCTGATCGATTCGCTTGCTCAAATGTTCTTCCAGCCCCAATAACTTTATAAATTCATCAACTTCTTCTCGACTTGAAATTTCTGGCTTATTCCGTAAACCATATGTAATATTCTGATATACATTTAAATTAGGAAATAATGCGTAATCTTGGAATACAATATTAAATCCTCGTTTTTCCATTGCTACATGTGTCAGATTTTCTCCATTGAAAATAATCTCTCCATCATCCACATCTGTAATCCCCAAAATCAGATTTAATAATGTGGTTTTTCCACAACCTGAAGGTCCAAGTATGGAAACAATCTCTCCATCCTCGATTTCCAGATTGATATCACTTAAAATCGTTATACCATCATACGATTTTTTTACTTGATTTAGCTTTAGCATAATTCACTCCTTATTCCACTTTCTTTTCCTTGAAACACTGCACATTATATCCCCGAATCCTTTATCCAACTATCGCAGTAAAGTTAAATTCTGTTAAATAACTGTAAAAAGGGACTGCCGCCCTAACTAAAAACTAGTTAGGGCGACAGCCCCTTTATCATCTAATATTTTATTATTAAAATTTGTTTACAAACTTTCTCCTTCGTTTGCCTCTTCCATAACAACCTGATGTTCTATCAATTGTTCCTTGAATACAGCCTGAAGAACTGATTGAGACCAATTGACGGATAAGTATGCATATTTTTGCTTTTTCTGTGCTTCTTCATTTACAATTTGCAATAATTCCTTCAAAACATCTTTTGTAAGATAACCGCCTCTCCACTGAAACAGAAATACTTTTCCTTTTTTCACTGCCTGTGCCGCTCTTTTTCTTACATCCTCATATTTAGTAAAGGAAATCTTCTTCTCGCGGTAATATGTATGCTCGCCATCGTCACATTTTGGTATTTTCCATATCACTGGCTCATGATCCCTAAAAATCTGACTATCACTCAGATTAAAATAATCGTATCGAATTGTCTCTTTATGTCCGAGGCTATTGTCAAATGTCGCATCGAGATGATAATATCTTCCGCCGATACGAACAATATTCCATGCATGACGATACTTAATCTTCTTTTCTGGATTTGCCTCCGAAATTGCAATCATACACCAGATCCCAAGTGCATCGCAGAGAATCTTAACTGACTTTGCGATTCCTTCACATACACCGACGCCATGCCCCAATGGACCGATAATTTCATGGGAATACGGCTTTTTCAATTTATCATAATGAATATTCTGGCAAATAAAATCGTGAATAAATAGTTCCTTTTCTTTTTCACTCATCCTTTCAGCTTGACGCGCAAGTTTTTTGACACGCGCATCCATGGCTTTTTGATGATCCATAATCTTGCTCTTTTGAAACAGATATTCCGGAATCATTTCGATATTTTCAGAATCTTCATAGTAACGATATTTGAAATTCACTGAATAAAAAATCTCAGGATGATCCAGGCGCAACAAAAAATAGAGATCCGCCAGCTCTCTATGCTCCAAGCGCGGCACTGGAAAGGACGGTGCAAGTGACTCTAGTCCAACTTTCATGGCATAATACGCTTTTTGTTGATTTTTGTTCAACTGATTATAATAATATGACATTTTCAGAATGCTCTCCTTTAAAAATCTTTCGTAAAACACACGCCAATTTTATCATATTTTGGGCATTCTTCAATTTAATTTTTTCTTTCTTACATTTGGAAATCCATCCCGCATATTCTTTGCAAGATTTGCGTTTGCAAATGTACGGGCATGAAGCAGAACCTTTCTTCCTTCAGGATTTCTTGTATAAATCAGTTCATATTTGCCGATCGCATCCTCCAGATTCTTTGCAAATCTTTCTGCGTCTTCTTTGCGTTTCGCAAAAAGCTGCGGTACACAGAAATATTTATTTGCTCCTTTTTTACAAAGCAAATATCTTTGGTTATCTACAATTCCAAAGAATTCTTCGACACATTGTGCAAATACTTCTTTTTCTCTTGCCGTACCGCCCCTTAAATACATTACAAGGCCACTCTCTGACCTTTCCGTTTCCACACAACATTTTGTTGTAATTTCGCCGATGTTTTTCAAATTCTTTAAGATACCATTTCCAATCTCTTTTAGATATTGAGATGGATTCTTTCTACGCTGTAGTTTCTGATATGCTTTTACTACTACTATCGCCAGAATCGCACTTAAAATCAGTGTTGGAATCGAAAACTTAAATTTTACCAGCATGAATACTATAACAAATCCTGCCAAAATAGCCTTTCGGATCAAATCCCCCATCACGTCATCTATGAAAGCTTTCTCCATCAATGCACTGCTTTCTGTCTCAAATTCATCCACCACTTCCATACCATCATAGTTTGTCACTGCTGTTTCCCATTGATTTCGAAGTAACGCTCTATCTCCAGCCATGCGAAGCATTTCTGAATTCATAGCTTCTATACTTTCTAGAGTAAATGGTTCCTTAATGATATCGAGGCGTTCAACACCATTTTCGATACGTGTTCCATCATAACTCACCCCAAGAAAACCTTTCATGCGACGCTTGAGTGTTTCAAAATCTGCGGACTGCGGTACCTTTTCTTTTCCAATTGTCTGTAAAATATTCTTTTCCTCTGCATTTTCCACACAGACAAGATGCCAGATATTGGCTGTCTTGTCTGCATTTCCTTTTTGCATACGGATTGCCCTTCCGCGCATCTGATTACTTAGCACAAAGGAACCTACAAAACTTGCCAAAATCAAGGAATTCACGCATGGGGAATCATATCCTTCCCCTAACAATGACTTGGTTCCAATCATGACTTCAAAATATCCCTTTTCAAAAATCTCCGTAACGAGACTGATAATCTCACTGTTCTTTCCTACAATAGCTACCTCTGAATATCCTGTTTCAGTGCTGCTTTCTCCCAGAACCTTTTTCGAACTGACCAGATTGTCCTTCCCAAACTTCACTTTTACTGCCTGACATAAAGCCTCAATTGCTGTATCTGGGAGAATCACAACGCTGCCACAAAGTACAGCAAGTCTACATTCTTCCGGCATCTGGCGTCTTAAATTTTCAAAGATGGGAAGTACACCCATTTCCTGTACATCTTTTTCTGGATAACCAATCGCCGCCTTGTATTCCTTACAAATAAAATCTGTCAAAATCAGCATGCGTAGTTGTTTCCCCATACTGGTATATTCTGATTTTGCGATCATAATCATGCTATCTAATTTTCCAAGACTGCTGACCATCATTTTTTTCACTTGATCATTTTCTACCAGAACAACTTTCTTTCGCACGATCAGATGTCTTCGCTTTAGTTCTTTTATTAAATTTTCACGATATTCTTCTGTGCAATTGTAGCTTGCAGTATCATCAAATAAAAAGCCCTGCAGCAAAATCTGCATCCATTCTGGATCCATCTTTGGAAATGTCTTTACATCTAAGAGTTGTTGCCAGCGTTTGTCAAACCTTATTCCTTTTTCACTCAGAAAAATCAAGATAGATGACAAATATGCCGGATATTCCATCATCTGATCGCTGTTTGCATTATAGTCTGCAACTCCAATATGAGAACCTATTCCTTCTACGAATATCTGATCCTTCATGAACTGTTCAAACACTTTAGAAAGCGTTTCGCTATATTCATCTAACTTTTGTTTTTCCTCTTCTGTTGGAAAACTGAACATCACATAATCCTGATGTGGACAAAGGCACTTGTCTTTTACCAGCTCTGGAACAATAATTTCCTCATCCACTGCTCCGCACATGTTGGTATAACGTTCCCACTCTGTCTTATTCGAGTCATATGGCGGCGTAGCTGTAAGAGCAATCACTTTAAGCCCTGATTTTTTTAGCTGAGCAGTGAACTCTTCCAGAGTCTTCCACCACTCACTGCGAAGATGATGACATTCATCCAGACAGATCACTTTAATTCCGGCCGCCTTTACCGTCTTTAACAAATCAAATCCAGAAAAATCTACTTCTTCTTTTTGTTTTTCCAATTCCTCTTCCGCTGCGTCTTCCTCTGTTCCCTTATATTTCGTCATCGCACTAAACAAAGTCTGATAAGTAATTGAAGTAATAAGCGCAGGATGTTTTAAGTCCCGCGACAAAATATCTTTTCTGTCATTTATTAGAAACGCACTTTTAATCCTTTCTATCCACTGATCGCGGATGACCAGCCTTGGAGAAATCACAAGTGCAGGTTCCCCAATCCTTCTGATAAGTTCTATCCCAAGTGTTGTCTTGCCAGAGCCCGGCGCCGCCACAATATGTATCTTTCCATCTCTTAGATAGGAATCTGCCTTGTCCAATACTCTTTGCTGATAGGTTCTAAAAGTGCCGTTAAACTTCAAAATCCCATTATAAACGTTCATCGGATTTTACCTCTTTCATAATATGATTAAATTCTATAATCTTTTAATTTCCCTGTGTATATCACTTCCTCATCAAACAATTCCAGAAAATGGATCGGCTGCACAATTGATGAAAATTGACAATCCTCTGTGATCTGAAAACGCAATAATACATCTCTTACAAAATCCGAACAATAATAATGATTCTTCGGCTTGTAATTTACACGAAATGCTGCTAACACTAGTCCTAGATAATTATAGTGATAAGAATCTCGTTCTATATACATGCGTTCCAGAAATTTTTTCATCTTCATATAAGTCTTTTCCTTTACAGGAATAGCAACGACAATTGCTTCCGTATTCGAAAATCTGCGAAAAGTTCCATAGTGTGGAGATTCTTTTACAAACCCTGCCCAGAACGGGTTGTATGCCTGCTTCCTTCCAAACGAATATAAGATATTCAAATCATTTGCCAAACTAATCGATACATGGTTATACTTTGCACCAGTTACAAATTTTAATATTCTAGAAAGAATCGTCCCTGTCTGGCTGATTACAATATAAATATTGTACTGCTTCTCTGTCTGTAACATGGAGTTTCTCCTTTGTAAATATAATGATAAATGTTTCCTAACTTTTATTATAACATAGAAATCGCCTCTATAGACCCCTAATGTTTTTTCCACAATAAAAACCCTGCTCTTTACTTCTTGCAAAGAGCAGGGTTTGTATTATTCATTTTTCATTAGTCTTCTTTTTTTACTTTTTTCGCTTTTTTAATTTTTCCTTCTTTGAGTACCATTGCAGTACGTGCTGGAATGTAAAGCTCAATATAATTCTGTCCGTCAAACTCTTTGACTGGATATGTCATATGTGCAATAAGTCCATTTCCGCCATATGCCCAATCATCCGATGTCATCTTCATTTCATAGTCTGCTTTATTTGGTATTGGAACCAATACGTTTGTTAATGATTGTGTTGGATGGAAGTTGAATACAAAAAGAAGTCCTTTACGATAGAATGCAATCGTCTTTTCAGGTTCTTTTAATAAACACAAATCTGCCATACGTTGTTCAAACATATTGTTGCGTTTTGTAAGTCTTACCATATCGCGGTCAAAGTTGCCCAGCCATTGGTATTTCAAGTTTTCATCTAACATCAAGTGCCATTGACGACGGCAGTAATGGAAACTCCAACCGTTACCTTCACGTGGGAAGTCAATCCATTCTGGATGACCGAATTCATTACCCATAAAGTTGAGGTAAGCTTCTCCACCACCAGCAAGTGTAAAGAGACGAATCATCTTATGTAATGCGATTGCACGGTCGATTACTGGATTGTGGCAATCTTTGTTCATATCTGTATACATATTAGCATCAGCAAGACGGAAGATCATAGTCTTATCCCCTACTAACGCCTGGTCATGGCTTTCTACATATGCAACTGAATTTTCTCCTGGACGACGGAGACACATATCGCCCCACATCTGTCCGATGTACCAGTCTTCGTCTTTCTTTTCTTTGATTGTACGGATCCACATATCTGGAAGACCCATAGCAAGACGGTAATCGAATCCGCATCCACCATCTTCTACTGGTAAACACATACCTGGCATACCAGACATATCTTCAGCGATTGTGATTGCATTTGGATTCACTTCACGAATCAATTCGTTCGCTAATTGAAGGTATGTAATTGCTTCTGTATGAGTGTTCATAGAGAAGTACTTGTCGTTGCTGTTGAAATCTGTTCCTAAACCATGGTCATGGTAAAGCATAGATGTAACACCGTCGAAACGGAAACCATCAAAGTGGTATTCTGTCATCCAGAATTTCAAGTTAGAAAGTAAGAAGTGGATAACTTCTGTCTTTCCATAGTTGAAGCATTTTGTGCCCCATGCTGGATGATCGCCTTTTGGACCGTCGTGGAAGAATTGCCATTCTGTTCCATCGAACATATTGATACCTTCTGCTGTATTTTTTACCGCATGAGAATGTACAACGTCTAATAATACACGGATACCCAACTTATGAGCCTGATTTACGAGATATTTCAAATCGTCTGGTTGACCAAACCAGCTTGATGCTGCAAAGAAGCTTGATACTTGATATCCGAAGCTTCCATAGTATGGATGTTCCATAATAGCCATAAGCTGAACAGTATTGTAGCCGGCTTTCTTAATATGTGGAAGTGTATATTTCGCAAATTCACGATAGCTGC
Source organism: Faecalimonas sp. (assembly GCA_045121495.1). GTDB lineage: Bacteria > Bacillota > Clostridia > Lachnospirales > Lachnospiraceae > Faecalimonas. The sequence goes on along the minus strand of JBGVGF010000057.1, from coordinate 30,944 downwards.
TTACTTTTCCTTCTTCTTGAGCCATACCAACGTGTGCTTCATAAATATATAATGAATCGGCTGGTTTAAAGTCCTGATCTGTCCATTTGAACTCTTTGCGGTCATCGATTACCACACCGCACCATGCAACAGTTTCCACATCCTGTACTACGCGGCGGATATAAAGAGGAATATGTTCTGTACGTGTCAGATTCGCATCTACAACTGTCTTTACTTTACATCCTTCCCAGAGTGTATCTTCGCCTTCTAAGAATAATTCCCAAACCCCATTGTCCAGTCTATTCATAGGATATTGTGTTTTATCCCAGTTATTAAAATCACCTGTAAGATAAAGCTGGTGAGCGCTTGGAGCCCATTCACGGTAAACCCAGCCACCATCTACATGATGAATACCAAAATATTCATGTGCATTCGCAAAATCCTTGAGTGTTCCACCTTGAGGCATTAAACGTTCTTTTGTACTGTTGTAATTGTACATACGTAAGTCAATATCGCCTGCAAAAGGTTGTAATTGAGGATTTAATTCCAAAACTCGATACATTTTATCACCTCATAACGGAGCTTTTCGCTCCATCCCTTTCTCCCTCCTGTGGGTTTAAAATATGTTGTTTCGCAACTTTTATTATACCACTGTGTCAAATAAATATCAAGCAACGTAAAGCCGGTTTAACGCTTCACAAAATATTCCTCATACCAAACTAAGAAAGTATAAATTGTCCATACTTTTCTCCAGTTATCTGAATTTCCGCCGACATATTCGTCGAAAATCGCCTGGATTTCTTCTACATGAAAGAACTTCGCCGCCATCTCACTGTGGAATTTTGCCTGAACATCCTGATTGTATCTTTCGTCCGCCATCCAGATACGAATTGGAACAATGAAACCTAATTTCTTACGGAATGCGATTTCTTCTGGGAGCACCTTGGCAGCCGCAGTTCGGATCACTACTTTATTCTGTTCTTCATTTACTTTATATTTTGCCGGAATTTTCGATGCGATATCGAAAATTCTTCTGTCAGTAAGTGGCATACGGATCTCCAATCCTGCCGCTTCACTCATCTTATCTACATTCAGATAAATGTCCCCTTCCAGCCAGATCTGAATATCAATATCCTGCATTTTCGAAAGTGGATCTAACCCTTCATTTTCTTCATACATTTCTTTCACAAGATTGATTGGAAGTACCTCTTCATCATAATTCTTAAGAATCTTCTTCTTTTCATCTTCTTTCATAATGTTTGTATTTCCAACGTAGAATGTCTTCAGATTGTCTCCATAACGTTCTGCATTGCGGTACATATTATATCCACCAAAGAATTCGTCGGAACCTTCTCCTGAATAGCAAAGCTTTGTGTGTTCCGCCGTAGCTTTACATCCAAGTGCAAATACGATAGCAGATGCATCACCCAGAGGCTGTTCCATGTTATACATTACATAAGGAACAATTTCGAAATATTCTTCTGGTGAAATCACGCGGCGATTGAATGGTACATTCAAAAGTTTCGCAGTTTCTGCTGCAAGTTTCGATTCATCAAAACGTTCTTCTACATAGCCACAAGAGTCTGCTGCTTTTGCTTCTGACAGTGCAAGCACATAGGAAGAATCTACCCCGCCAGATAAGAAAGATTCGATTTCTTCATCTGCTGCCTTTGTCTCTGGCATGATTTTCTGAAGGGTTGTATGTAATTCATCTGCCCAGTCTTCCAGTGATTTACTTTCATCTGGATGGAATTCTGGTTTCCAGTAACGAACAATCTCCATCTTGCCATTTTCCCATACCAGATATCGTCCTGGTAATAACTTTTTCACTCCTTTGAAGAAAGTTTCTTCTCCTGGAATATATGTAAGACTCATATATATCTGAAGTAATTTATCATTTAGTTCTTTTACAAAACCATCCTGTTCCATAATCTGACGGATCATAGTTCCATAAAGAAGTCTTCCATCTTCTGTCACATAGTAATAGAAAGGTTTTGTTCCAAACTGGTCTCTTAAACAGAAAAGTCTTTGAGCCTCTTCATCCCAAAGCGCAAACGCAAACATACCATGCATATGGTCTGCCATATCATATCCCCATGTTTCGTATGCTTTTGTTAAGATTGCATCTTCGCGTTCTTTTCTATTTAAAGACTTGTCAATTCCAAGTTCTTCGCAAAGAGCTTCCCAGTTACGGATGTGTCCTCTGTATTCTTTTACTTTTATCATAATCGTAACCTCACTTATTATATTTATCTCTTTTTTACCCATATATTTTATCACAATATGATTTACTCAGCAACAAATTGAATTTTCCTGTTTTTTTTACAATTGTAATCTATTCCACAATCCTTTAAAATAGTATTCGTTAACAAAAGGAGGTCGCTCATGAACTATAGATTAGATAAATATGGCAACAAAATCTCTATTCTGGGCTTTGGCTGTATGCGTTTCCAAAAAGACCATGGGAAAATCAATCTGCCAGAAGCGGAACAACAGATTTTAGAAGCTTACCATTCTGGTGTCAACTATTATGATACCGCATATATTTACCCTGGAAGTGAAGCCGCTCTTGGCGAAATTTTTGAAAAACACGGTATCCGCAATCAGATTTACATTGCAACAAAACTTCCACATTATCTCATTAAAAATGCGGATGCAATGGAAAAATATTTTACCGAACAATTAAGTCGCCTTCGTACGGATTACATCGACTATTATTTGATGCATATGCTATCGGACATTGATACCTGGGAAAAACTCAAGAAACTTGGGATTGAAGAATGGCTTGAAAATAAGCGAAAGACAGGTGCCATCAAGCAAATCGGCTTTTCCTACCATGGAAATTCTGATATGTTCTGCAAATTACTTGATGCGTACGACTGGGATTTCTGTCAGATTCAATATAACTATATGGATGAACACTCTCAAGCCGGCAGAAAGGGACTTCAGTATGCCAATGCCAAAGGAATCCCTGTTGTTATCATGGAACCACTTCGTGGTGGCAGATTGGTCAACAATCTCCCAGAAGATGCGCTTCGTATTTTTGCAGATTATCCAATCAAGCATACACCAGTACAATGGGCGCTTCGCTGGCTATGGAATCAACCAGAAGTCACCTGCGTTCTTTCTGGTATGAACACTTTGGAAATGATACGTGATAATGTGGAAACTGCATCCACTGTAGAGATTGGTGAATTAGGCACAAACGAAGAAGTTATGCTTGAAAATGTTGTAAAAGCAATCAATACAAAGATGAAAGTTGGCTGTACCGGATGCGGATATTGTATGCCTTGTCCAAAAGGAGTAGATATCCCTGGTACATTTTCTGCATACAATCGTCGATATACCGACAGTAAATATGGCGGATTCTTTGACTATATGATGTGCACTGCACTTCGCAAGAATTCTACTGCCGCTTCCAACTGTATTTCCTGCGGAAAATGTGAAAAACACTGCCCACAACACATTGAAATCCGAAAAGAATTGAAAAAAGCATCCAAAGAATTGGAAGGGCCACTTTACAAAATCATTCGCAAAGTAGTAGAACTATTAAAAGTTTTCTAAAGCCGATAGAAAAGTTATACTATTTTTCATATCATATAGAAAGTAGGGAAACAAATGTTAAAATTCATCTTATGTATATTAATTGGTTATCTTCTGGGATCACTTAGTCCTGCTGCGTTTTTCGCAAAAATCAAAAAACAGAATCTAAGAGAACAAGGCTCTGGAAATCTCGGTGCAACAAACACTTTTTTGATCATTGGAAAGGTGTCGCTGCTTTGGCAGGAATGCTGCTTGCCATTGATCCGAATTCTTTCGTTATTTTGTTATTAATCTGTGCTGCTCTGATGTTTGTATTCAATTATGTAGTTGCTGCACCAGTGTCTGCATCGATATTGGCACCATTTTTAGTAGGAATGCGCCTAAAAAGCTTTGGTGCTTTCTTTTTCCTGACTGTCATTGGAACTGTGATTATCGCAAAGCATAAAACCAATTTTATACGAATCAAAAATGGAACAGAAATGAAAGTTGATTTATTTGGCGTTTCGTCGTTTTCTAACAACCACGACAACAATTATAGTTGTCGCTGCCGCAACGACTAGTATTCCTATTTTAATTAAATTCCCAAACATTTCCCCTGAGCGATCTTCCATCGCCTCCACCAGTTCTTTTCTATTTTCCACTCTGTGTCCTCTTACCAGTAGTCTGTGTGTATTTATCCCATAGGGCGTGCATGTCAGAAGTGTACAATAATCTTTACCTTCTTCGATTGCCAGATATTCCATTTCTTTTGGTTCAACCACTGCAATCCTGTCCACCTCATATGTAAGTGTCTCGTCCAATATGCGCAGCATGAAATAGTCTCCCACTTCTAACTGATCTATGTCCGTAAAAAGTTTCGCTGAGGGAAGTCCCGTGTGTGCAGACAGTACGCTGTGAGTGCTTTCTCCTCCAATTGGGAGAGATGACCCTTTCATATGTCCAACGGCAATCTGTAATACAGATTCTTCGGTTCCGTGATAAATTGGAAGCGAAACATCAATTTTGGGAATTTCAATGCACCCAAGAATCCCATTTTCTGTTGCAGAAAGTAATCTCTCATACTCAGCACATTCTTTGTCAGTGAATGTCCATCTATTTAAATCATTTACCAATTTGCTATTATATTCTTCTGCTGCTTCTTTTAATCCGGTATAATCTACGCTTTCTTGATCTACCATCTCCATGTAGCTGGCAACAGCATAAGACTGGTGGAGTCTGTTCCACCAGTCTGATACACTTGGATACAATAAACATGCAATCCCAAGTACAAATATCATTCCAATCAGTATATTCCCTAACTTTCTTTTCATTCTTTCTCTTCTTTTGCTGTCCGGCGTTTTATTGCAAACATTCCTGCTGAACCAAGCGCCATAACGCCACCTGCTACATAAAACATCGTTGTACCAATTCCACCCGTTTCTGGAAGAATTGACCCTTTGTTATTGACAACTGTTACTCCCACAATACCTGTTTCTGTATCGCCCGCATTTGTCGTAATATCCTTACTGTCCTCAATCTGTACTTTTACTGCAAGTGCCAGAAGTGCCTCTTTGGGAATCCCGGTTGTCCATGTCTGACCATTATTTGTAGTTGCTTCTACTTTTAAAATAATTTCTTTTGTCAAGATATTATATCCGGAAGGTGCTTTTGTTTCTTTTAGATAATAAGTTCCATCATCCAGACCGATTACTTTAAAGAATCCATTTTTGTCAGATTTTAAGACTGTGCCTTCTTCCTCCTTATCGGTCCATCCGGTCACTCTTCCATTCTCATCTACGATCACCCATTTTCCTTCTGCATTTCGGAGTTTAAATTCTGCATTCTTCAGCGTACAGTCTGGATCTTCTTTGTCGACTTTTGTCACATCTAGTTCATATGTAAATACAATGACTTCATCCCACTCTGTCTTTCCAGTTTCCCCTACGCCACTTTCATTTGGATTATTCGAATACTCCAATCTCACTTTGTTCGTATTCCCATCCAGACCAATTTCAGCTTTTGTGTTTAAAGTTGCAGTGAAATCAACTCGAATTTCCTGTCCTTTTGTCGCAAGCACTTTTAAATCTTCGATTACTACTTCAAATGTACATCCATCTTCCGGATTTAAAATTACTGTAAATTGATCATTTGAAAGCTCCTTCCTATCAATTGAGACTTTTACATCATTATTGAATGTAAGACCTTCTTCCATTACATCATGGAATACATAACGATACGTTTCAAATTGTGACATATCTGGGGCAGTAGAATAAAATGCAAATGGTACTGCGTCACCAATGTTGTAGTCAGCAACGTCATTGTATCCTGCTCCAAATCCTGCATCTTCTTCATATTTTGAAGAATTTTCTTTTACTTTTTTAGAAACAGAAGGTTTATCTGTTTTGATTGTAATTTCGATATCATCCGTTACCTGGAGAAGCGCGGCATTGTAGACTGCATCTTCTTCATCGCCGATTGTGGTTTCATCTACGATTAGGTAATAGCCTGGTTCCAACTCATTTTCCCCAGAAACAAGTACCGTCCCTATATCTGTTTTATGGTTGTATGCAATCTGAGCAACTTCATTTGCAATCATGCTGTTGCTTTCCACTTTTCCAAGTGCGGCTGCCACGTCCAAAGCTGTCTGGCATTCTGCAAATGTAGATTTTGTCACATCGTTTGACTGGAGTTCCTTTAAAAATTCTTCGGAATCAATTCCACTTCCCCACTGTGCATCACCTAGTGTGTCTGCATTTTCTCCCTGCGTCCCTTTAAATACCTGATACGCTTTGTAGGTGTGCCCATCCAGAATCCCTCCCGGAACTGACACATTTGCTGCAAACGCAGATGCGGTCATGGCAAATACCATTACTAAGACCAAAAATAATCCTGTAATTCTTTTTTTCATGTTTTCCCCTTTCAATATAATATTTCTTATTTTTGGCTTTTGTATTTTTGATTTATATTAAGACAGAAATACAATGCAGTGCATAGAATTCCTGTGCTGTAAAACCATGTAATCCCAATCCCGCCTGTGGATGGCATCTTCGTTTCCCAGACAATTTCTTCCTCGTCAATATTAAAACTCGCCGATGCTTTTACTGGAGTATAGCCCACACTTGCACCTACCATATTCTGTGATGAAGTACGTTCATTTTCTCCTTCTCTAAGATAGGGTTCATAAAAATAGACGCCCTGATTGAGATACTGATCACCGTTCAACTCAATTGTGATTTCGGAAGCTGCCGGAACATCCTTTAAGAGAAACGAAAATTCCTTTCCAACCACTTCATTGGTTCCCAAACTTTCAAATACTTTTTCTACTTCGATTTTATTTCCATTACTGTCAGGTTTTGATGCTGTTACCTTAATAGTAAGATTGTCACTCGTTTTAATTGCAGTGTTAAGCAATATTTTTACCGTAACATCATAATTACCGGTTCCCGTTTTTGCAGCCTCATAATCCAGCTCTGTAATCGCAAGCTGTCCGAGTCTGTCGGCTTCCTCTTCTGTGACCGGCTCCAGATTCATCAGATATTCATAAATTGCATTAATATTTGCAGCCTGCCCTTCCGTCATGTCAAATTCAGTTTCTGTCTCACTATCTGCATTTGGATATCCCTTTACTTGATTTAATTTCCCCTCTGGCTGCATATTGGTGTTATCCGGATGCAGCGTATAATATGTATGCGTTCCTGCGTTCACATATGCATATTCCATAGAATCATTACATACAACCCAGATTGCCATCTGCGTTGCCGCGATCAACTGCCCTACATCAATGTCTGCCGTAGTCAGTTCCTCATCAAATGTTTTCCCATTTAATAAAATACTCTCATCCGTGATAATCCCCTGTTCATACAGGCTTTTCACCATATCCACTGCTGATACGAATGGATATGTGTTTGCCACAATCGCACGGAGTCTATATGCATCTTCTACACTTTCAAAATAAGTGGAATCTTCTACGTTCACTTTTTTATAAAACTGATCTGATACAGTATCCGTTTCGAAATCCGCACAATACACCAGCTCATAATTAGAAACGCCTGGAGTGTATTCCAGACTATTTGCAGTCCATGTAGTTCCAAGGGCTTCATTATACTCGCTTCCGTCAACCAATAAGATAATTGGACTCGGCGCGCAATTGTAGTATCCACACCCAAATCGATATTGTCCTCTCTGATAAAGGGGACAGGAGTCACTGAATTGATATACATACTGGTCATCTGGCGCACTTTCAATTACTACATTCGTTGCCCACTCTGGAATGGTTTTGGTGTCACTTCCTTCCGCAGATACAGACATGCTTACTGAACTTGCTATAATAAATGTCATTAAAAATGCAAGAAATCTGTTTACATTTTTCGTTTTTTTAAACGCCAGGATTAATGACAGGATACTGACAGATCCTATTAACATCAAAAAATAACCTCCATAAGAAACATCGTCTCCTGTGTCTACAGGTTCGCTTGGAACCTCTTCTTCTGGACCAATGATTTCTCCTTTCGGACTTGCGATAACTTCATATTTCCATTCACCATTGATCTGTTTTGGAATCGAGACCAGAAATGGTAAAACTGTCCCATATTCTGCTTCATCATTTTGTACGATCAGATACATTCCCTTTTCTAAGCCCTGCAGAGTCATACACCCATTTTCATCGGTAACCCCCAGCACACTCGAAATATTTGTTTTTCTTACTATCTCAGTAAGTTCTAATGCTTCCTTCTTCCATATGGAAGCTGTTTTTTCTTGATTCAGGTCAAGATTTTTTTCCAGAATTGATACTTTTTCATCCAAAATCCATCTTGAATTTTCAATATCTAAATCTGCAATCTTATACACAACAAATTCTACATTTTTCCTCGGAGTTCCAATGTCATTTAGTTGAATAGTGAGACTTCCTTCGGTATTCTCAACTGCTAAACATACTTTTTCTCCCACTATTCCGGATATACTCAAAAGTATAAGTAGAAAAATGCACAGTCTCTGAGACACAATTTTTACTTGTTTCATACGTTCTCCCTCCACTCTCAGCCCTTCGCACTTGGAAAAGCCCGCGACATTTGTATAATCTATGCAGGGGATTGACTCCTGATGCAAGTGATTTCTGCAATTGTCTTCTCAAACAATCCTCCACCCCTTCCCGAACAATTCAAATAAAAAAACGGGTCGTTGATATAGCTGATATCAACGACCTGTTTTTTTGTAATTTCTATTTTTCTGTTAATTTTTTTACACCTTGAATGGCTACAATCACACCTAAAAGTAAGAGCAAGATTGCAAAAACCAATTGCAATGTATTTCCAAGTGTAAGACCTACTGTGAAGAACGCTTTTGAAAGTTTTACGATACTCATAGTAAGTGCAGTAAATGTAACCGCCATCATAAACGCCATTGGAATCCAAAGCATTACACCCTGGCGTTTTGTTTTCTTTAAGAATACTGCACAGGCAACTAATGCAAGTACTGATAAAAGCTGATTTGCTGAACCAAAAAGTGGCCAGATTTCAGCATAACCAACTGTTGCAAGTAAGTATGCAAGAACAAGTGTGAGAATTGTCGAGAAATATTTATTTGTTACAATCTTAAGGAATGTACTTTTCTCTTCTTCCTTCACATTGTCGTCCATAAAGAATTCTTCAAAAGAAATACGACCGATTCTTGCTACTGAGTCTAAAGATGTAAGCGCAAATGCTGATACAGCAAGATTAATCAATGTAAATACCAATGAATGTGGAAGTCCTGCAACTGATAAAAAGTTTGCTATCGCTCCAGCAAAAATCTGTGGCTGTGTTAAAAACCCTTGTGCTGCAGCTTCTCCTTGCCCAAAAGAAGCCACCGCAACTAATGCGATTACCGCAAGCATACATTCCATAAGCATGGCTCCAAATGAAACTGGAAGCATATTTTTTTCACTCTTGATCTGTTTTGATGCAGTTCCAGAAGATACCAGTGAGTGGAATCCGGATACCGCTCCACAAGCAACTGTTACAAACAAGATTGGGAACAAGTACTGTCCATTTACCACAAAACCATTGAATGCTTCCAGATTACAAGCTGGGTTTGCGACAAAGATACCAACTACAGCCCCTACGATCATAAAAATCAAAAGATAGCTGTTCAGATAATCTCTAGGCTGTAAAAGAGCCCATACAGGAGTAACACATGCAATCATAATGTAAATAAACACGATAATATGCCATGTTGTTCTTTCGAGGTAAATTGGGAAGTACAAACCAACTGCAACTGCTGCAACAAGCATTACAAGAGCAATCGCTGTGTTTACCCATTTTCCAAATTTGCCATATTTTAAAATCATACCAAGTGCTACTGCCTCAATAATGAACAATATAGAAGTAGTTGCTACAGAACCGTTTGCAGCAATTTTAGTTATCTCTCCAGCTTCACTTGCTGAAAATCCATTAAATGTTCCTGCAACAACATCTGCAAATGCAGCGATTACTAAAATACAGAATAACCAGCAGAATAAGAGGAACAGCTTCTTTCCTACTTTTCCGATATATTCTTCAATAATGTATCCAATTGTACGTCCTTTATTTTTTACGGATGCGTACATGGCTGCAAAGTCCTGCACTGCACCAAAAAATACACCACCTACAAGAATCCATAAAAGCACAGGAAGCCATCCAAACATTGCTGCCTGTATTGGACCATTGATTGGTCCTGCACCTGCAATTGATGCAAACTGATGTCCAAACACTACATTTGTATCAGCAGGAACATAATCAACGCCATCTTCTAATTCATAAGCTGGCGTTTTGGCATTAGGGTCAATCCCCCATTTGTTTTGGAGATAACGTCCGTAAAGGAGGTATGCACCACCAAGTACTACGATCGCAATCACCATCATCAAAATACCATTCATTTTCTCTCCTTCTTTCTATATCCTCTTTTCTATCCCAAAGTTATGAGACTTCTGTCTTAAGAATGAGAAAAACCTTTGCAGCCCTTAAAAGACTGCAAAGGCCGACCGTAATTCTCACCTTTGAGATAGTTCTGTTTTACCACTTTCTTCCAGGTATTGCAAGAAATTTTTCTTCTTAATTCGAACTTTTCCAACAATTTTCTTCCTTCAAAATACATACAAACTCGTCAAGTGACATACTTCCTAAGTCCCCTTCTTCTCGCTTTCGTACTGAAACGCTGTTACTTCCAGCTTCTTTTTCTCCAACTACAACTATATATGGAACTCTTTCCATTCTTGCATTTCTTATCTTGTATCCAATCTTTTCCGATCTTGCATCCATTTCACAGCGAAGTCCCTCTTTTTTCAAAGTATCTTCCACCGCTTTTGCATAATCGTTAAATTTATCCGAAATCGGCAGTATTTTTACCTGTACTGGTGATAACCAGAGTGGAAACTTTCCTGCAAAATGTTCGATCAGAATTCCAATAAAACGTTCGATAGACCCAAATACCACTCTGTGAATCATGATAGGACGATGTTTTTCTCCATCTACGCCAGTGTATTCTGCTTCAAATCGTTGCGGCAATTGGAAATCTAGCTGAATTGTTCCACACTGCCATGTTCTTCCGAGCGAATCTTCTAAATGGAAATCGATCTTCGGTCCGTAGAATGCTCCATCCCCCTCATTCATCACATAAGTAAATCCCAGATCATCAAGTGCACTCTTAAGTCCATTTGTTGCAACTTCCCAGTCTTCGTCACTTCCAATGGAATTTTCAGGTCTTGTAGATAACTCTACATGATATTTGAATCCAAAACTTGTATATACTTCATCAATCAAACGCACAACACCTTTTATCTCATCCGAGATTTGTTCTGGTGTCATAAAAATATGCGCATCATCTTGTGTAAAACATCGTACACGCATAAGACCATGCAAAGCCCCTGATTTTTCATGTCTGTGTACCAGCCCAAGCTCCCCTACCCGTATCGGCAAATCACGATAAGAATGTGGTTCCATTTTATATACAAGCATTCCTCCCGGGCAATTCATCGGTTTTACTGCAAAATCTGTTTCATCAATCTTTGTTGTATACATATTTTCTCTATAATGCTCCCAGTGTCCTGATGTCTCCCATAATTCTCTATTAAGCATAATTGGAGTCGCAATCTCCATATATCCTTCTCTTGAATGAATCTTTCTCCAATAATCAATCAACTGATTCTTTAAGATCATTCCTTTTGGAAGAAAAAATGGAAATCCAGGACCTTCATCCATGATTGCAAAAAGTCCCAGTTCTTTTCCCAATTTTCTATGGTCTCTCTTTTTTGCTTCTTCCATTCGTTCCAGATATTCCTGCAACATTTCCTTATTTGGAAAAGATGTTCCATAGATTCTTGTGAGCATCTTATTTTTCTCATCGCCACGCCAGTACGCTCCTGCAACCGACAAGAGCTTGAATGCCTTTACAGCACTTGTATATGCTACATGCGGACCCGCACACATTTCTACATATTCGCCCTGTTGATAAAAAGTAAGTTCTTCTTCTGGGAATTCTTTAATAAGCTCCACTTTATATGGCTCGTTTTTCTCCTCCATAAATTTCATTGCGTCCTCTTTACTCATCTTAAAGCGTCGCAGCTGAAGGTTCTCCCTCACAATTTTCTTCATTTCTTTTTCAATTTCTTCAAATTGGTCTGCTGAAAACTCGAATCCGAATTCAAAATCATAATAAAATCCGTCTGCAATCGCAGGTCCAATCGCACATTTTGTTTCTGGATACAAACGCTTTACAGCCTGTGCCAGAATATGTGCTGTCGTATGACGAAACGCCTCTTTCCCTATCGCTTCGTCAAATGCTACTTCCTCGATAGAACCATCCTTTTTGTTAATTTTCATGTTTTTTCCTCTCTTTCATAAAATTTTCTTTCTTAACAAGAGAAGATCAACGTGTGCACGAAGTGCATTTTTGTTTACAAATATCCTGTAAATCAAAAGCACCCTTAATGACGCAAAAAACGCGACACTAAGGGTGCAAAATTGCACGGTTCCACCTTATTATTTCTCTTCAGATTCTAACAAATCCTAACCTTTAACGCAGGTATACGGCAATACTTACATCTACTTTCGGCATTGCAGCTCTAGAATGGTTTTCGCATATGTTCTACATAAACCTCTTCCACCATGTGAGGCTCTCTCTGGATGCGACTCATATGTTACTCTTTTCCGTCATCGCTGTTTCTCATGTTAATTACTTCGTATAATAGCACTGTTATTTTTAAGTGTCAACTCTATCTGATGTTTTCTGAGAAATTTTGCGGCTCTCAAAGTAAGCAAACGATTCAATCGCCTCCAGAATATCCTGAAAATCCTCTCTTGGTGCAATATCCAAATACTTTCTAAGCAGTTCTGTCTCTCTCCCACGATAACGTCCATAGAAAATATCGTACAGATTATGTCCTCGCATATAAATCTTAAATTCTTCGAAGTGTTCTTTCAGCTCCTCAATAGATTCAATCTTTTTCCCTAATACTTCTGTCAAATGGCGTCCGCTGGAGATGCGATATAAATATTTTTTCCATTTCGAGAACAAAATTCGCCAGAAATCCGCTTCACTCTTTACAACACCAAGCTGTGCCATAACATTTGGATTCAGAAAATAGTTTTCAAAAGAATAATACTTTAGGATCAACACATTTTCTCTTCGGACTCTTGGAAGCTTATCAATATCCTCTGCTCTGCGGTCGCTATAATATTTGCATAACTGCCCCGCCAATTTTTCTGGATTCTTTCCATCTCCATCGCGGATCATCAAAAACTGATCCCTCAAATATAACTGATTCATATATTTCAGATTCGCATAAGTCTTGATATTGGTACAGCTATTCGTTGTAATAATCGATATTCGTGACAAATCTCCTTTTTCATCATGAACCTCGGAATAATATTTTTGAAGAAGCAATGGAAGTCTGCTCTTATCCTGCTTTCCTTCTACGATAAATACGAAATCTACATTCAAAAAATCATTGGCACTATATCCTAAATCATTCAGAATGTCGTCTATATCTGCATTTGGACGCGCAACCGAATATCCTTCTTCATCCAACGTAATCTGACAAATCTGTCCTTTTGTAAAATTAGATACCATATTCGGCGAATGCGTACTAAAAATCACCTGATTCTTCTTTGATAGTCGATACAAAATCCTGCTGGCGCTCTTTTGCAGAGACGGATGCAAAAATAATTCCGGATACTCTACAATGATAATACTTGGAATGCGCTTCTCATCTTCAATATAAGTCTCCAAAAGAGACAGCATATAGATGCTTCGCATACCATTCCCCAGATGTTCTACCGGGCTTAGGCGCTGCTGCTCCTCGTGCCATGCATCAGCCTGTACATGAAACAGTTCATCCGGATTGCAGGATACAGTATAAAGTATCTCCTCAAATCCACCATTCTTGCGATAATTCTCATTTACCTTTTGTGCAAACGTATTCAGATTCAACTGATACATCTTATATTCTAAGAGTCTCGCTGTTTCATATAATTGAAGCTCCTCTGGTTTCTTCTGATTAATCAAACCGATACAGCTAAAACATTTATTACAGCTCCGCGCTGAATCAAACATGCAGACATTGGAACGCAGACGGATAAGCTGCTCAGATTCCTGGAACATCAGCAAATCTTCCTGAAAAGATTTCAGATTCCGGCTGGTATCGATAAAATAGATTTTCGGCAGAACTTCCAGAATGTATCTATTATGCTTTCGGAATCCGTCCTGATAACGAATTTCTCCATTTCGATTAATCGTGCATGTAAATGTAAGTTCCTCATTCAAAAACGATGGAAGTTTTTCACGAAAATCACGTCTCCATGAATCGTAACGCTTATAAGTGCTTACGATTCCCAGCGAATGAAACATATGCAAATCATCCTCTGAGATTTCCAGTTTCATAGATATCTCAATATTTTGCCCTCTCTCATTGAAATCCGATTCTTTTACAATATAATTTCCTGCAATTGCTCGAACTGCATCAAGAACGACTGTCTTACCGGTATTATTTTTCCCAACTAGAATAAATGCATTCTCGATGTCTTTTATCTGAAGTTCACGAATTGATTTAAAGTTCCGTATACTAAGAAATTTGATTTGCATAAGTTTCCCCCTGAATTCAGTTTATATATCTATTGTAATATTATGCAAAAGCAATTGCAATTTTTTGTTAGCGCTATCAGGCACTGTCTTTGTCATCGGCAATTGATATAGTCGCTTCACTTTTTGTATTTAAAATCCAAATCTCATTAATGGAAATGCAAATAAACAACTCAATATTGCTTTAGGAACCGATTCAAGATAATTGATTTCATGTTTATCTACATAGGAACTCATAAAGAATACCTTCTCTCCTCCCAAATAAGCTTCATATTTTCCTTTATCTACCATTATTTTTACTTTTTCATTTTCATAAGTTAGCTCGTATTGTTTCTCTCCAAACCATTTTAATGCGCCCACTTGCTTTTCCTGCGCATCCATAATTGGTCTTTTAAGTCCCGGAAGCAATGTACTTGCCATATCAAATTTACTGTAAAGTTCTAAATCATCATATATGATAAGGACTTCTGAAAAACTCGTCCCCATTGCTGCCTGCGAAGAAACCGTACAGATTTCCTCACCAAACGTTGCATTCCAGACTAAAATATTGTTTTTCTTTTCAACCTGAAAACTTGTATTGATGATTCGCTCATTCTTTGATTCCTCTGCCAAAGTTTTCTTATCTACTTCCGCAAACATCATTTTAAAAGTCAAATAATTTGTATTGTTTGATCCACTCTTTTTTATCGCAAACACTACTCGTTCAAAATATCTCGCATATTCTTTTTCCACCAATAATTCGCACATCACATTAGCGACCAATGTCGCTGAATTGTGAAACGCACCGCAGCCAAATGCACCAAGAACAAGAATGTCTACTTTGTTCGCAATTGCCACCTCCAGAATATTCTGTATTCGATGATAAAATACTGCTTTTAACTTTTCCTCTGTATTTCGTGCTCTCTTTTGTGGATCATTATATGGAGCTGCACAGGTGATCACATCTACTTCAAACCACTCTTCCATATTTTCCGGATAATCAGAATCATCTTTAAATACGGTAACTCCAGGCGTATATATGATACGATCCGAAAACATATCTCCCGTGTTTTTCTGATTCCATTTATAGTAATGCCTAACAATATACGGAATTGTCAGACCTTCGTACAAATTACTGCTTCGACAAAGACATTCCTCTTGTGCCATGCCTCCTTGTACTACGCCTCCACCTGGATGATATGCATTTGCAAAATTTAGTACAGCAATCTTTTTATTCTCTCTCACATATCTGCTTGCACAGTGGAATGTAGTATCTTCCAAAACCTCGATTTCCGGTTCTTTTTCTCTCATACCTGCTTCTATGGAAGTAAACTTTTCTAAATATAATCTTGTTCCTGCCTGCATCTTTTT
Organism: Faecalimonas sp.; assembly: GCA_045121495.1. Taxonomy (GTDB): domain Bacteria; phylum Bacillota; class Clostridia; order Lachnospirales; family Lachnospiraceae; genus Faecalimonas. The sequence continues at coordinate 15,002 of JBGVGF010000057.1, read as the reverse complement.
TGTACGTTTTGCAAGCTTAGGATTCTCCTTTATCTGTCTTTGTGTATCTTTAAAACACTCCATAAGTCCAATATAGTTTGACATATCATCCCCCCGTTTCTTTCCTGAATATATTCTATCAAGAATTTTTATATTTCAATATCATTCGAATCTGCCAAATGTAAATGTGTATACATAAAAACATGATCTCCTTCATGTAGTCTCATATCCCCATTGGGAATCAACGCTTTATTTCCTCTCTTCACCAATACAATGACAGAATGGCGTGAAATATCCAGATCACGGATCCTGGTATCCGTCCATGGATTCTGTTTTCGCAGCACCACTTCTTTCAATGTAATATGATCATGTTCCTCGAACGGCTCTGCACCTAAGATAATATGATCTGCCGCCTTTATAACAATATTTCCACGAGGAATCAGGATATCTTCTTTTCGTTTAATCGCAGCGATAATGACTCCTGCAGGTAAATTAAGTTCAGAGATACTCTGATTTGCCCATGCGTCATTCCCTTTGATATGAATCTTGATAAATCTCATATCAGCTTCATAACCATACTCCGTTCTCTTTTTAAACGTTGTATACTGATCTACAAATCCGGCTGAAATAATACCGGTTGGAATTGCAACCATACCGACTCCCAGAAATGCAATAAAGATTCCAAACAATTTTCCCATAGTAGTGACCGGATAAATATCACCATATCCAACAGTTAAAAGTGTAGCTGCCGCCCACCATATGCCTGAAAATGCATTTGAAAATACTTCTGGCTGCGCTTCATGTTCTATACTGTACATGCATAAACTGGATGCTATCATCAAAATTGAAATAATAAAAACAGACGAAATCAACTGTTGACATTTGCTTTTAATAACAGCGGTAATTACACTCAGCGAATCATAATACGCATTGATTCGGAAAAGTCTGAAAATACGGATGATGCGAATCATTCGGAATGCCACCGTTCCTGACGGAAAGAAAACAGGAAGGTAATATGGTAAGAACGAAAGTAAATCCACAATACCCGTAAATGAAAATATATATTCTCTAATCGCATGCGACTCCTTCAGCTCTGGATACAGATATCTTGCTGTCCATACTCTTAAAGTATAGTCGATTCCAAAGAATGCTACTGTCACTGCTTCTATAACTTGAAGCAAAGCGCCATACTTCAGCTCCAATTCCGAAAAAGTAAGCATAATACTGACAGTCAGATTTATGATAATGACAAATGCATTTGTAAAATCATAACCGCGGCTAATATAATCCAGATCATTCCCCACTTCTATGATATCAAAAATTCTTTTTCGACGTTTCAGCCATTTTTCACTCATACCAATTTCCTCACATTACTTCTGATACACTTTATTTCCATCCAAATAGGTTGCATACACCATGATATCCTTTATCCTATCTGTACTTACTTTAAATGGATTTTCTTCTAGTATCCTTCTCTTCTCGCTTTTCTTTAGAAACATTGTTTCTATTTCGTGATAATATTATTATAAAAGAGATTACGCCCTGCGCAATCTCTTTATTTGTATTTATTCTCTTTTTTACGAATCCCAATCGATTCTCTCAATATCATAGTCCAGAATCTGTCCTGTATATCCGTCAATCTCATAATCATATTCCTTGTTATCTGCCGTAAAATCAACACTATATTCGATTCTTCCATCATCCTGATCTTGTTCCATTCTAAGGAATGTCACTTCACTTTCTGTAACACCTGCGTGAGATAGTGCAATTGTTTTCGCCTCTTCTCTTCCGATATAGCCTGCTTCGTTTGCTTCTCCTGTCGGAACGATATCCGTTACTTCATTCTTTGGATTTGATAAGATCAAATTCAAATCATTCACTGATAGCTGTGCAAGTTCTTCTTCTTTGTAAGTCTGATTTACTTTTAAGATACGCTCAATCAATGCGGCTTTTCCATTTGAAATATCGTATGCATCTGCTATTTTTGCACTACTCTCCATATCCACATGTTGTGCAAGAATCGGTGCATTTATAGATGCTGCCCTCAGAATCTCCTTGATTTTTTCTGTCAATTCTTCCTGCAATCTTTCTCCTCGAAGTGCATTGTTATCCTCTACCGTAACTAGAATCGAATCTGCAAGTTCATCCAAATATCCTTGCTTTATAAGTGATCCAACAATTGTATTTACTCCATCATCAATATCCATTCCCTTTAATCGCATTCCTTCTAATACTGCTTCAGCCTCTGTATTTAAAGCATTTGCTTCTACTACGTCTTCATCTTCATTTACCTTAAGCTCGATACTAGGATTTACATCAAGAAATACAATACTTACTACTCTGTTTTCTCTGAACATATTGTAAAAACCAAAGCCTCCTAAAACGATTGCGAATACAACAACAACGAAAATGATTATTTTCTTATTCTTCATGACTTTTATCCATCCTTTCTTCTTTTCTATTATGTCCTCCTGTCATAAGTATAATGCAGTAATATAAAAAGAAAGATTCGTTAGAGGAAGTCTAACGAATCTTTCTTTTGAGGGGTTTCCACAAATATTTTAAATTTCTTAACGTCGTCCATAAATGTCCATCTTATGACTTAGTTTGTTTGCCAGTTCTTCTGTAAAGATGCCTGGCTGCCGATAGACTTTTCAATTTCATCGAACGATTCCGGATGTGCCCACACATCCACGCTCCTATCTTTTATATTTAATTGTAATGCTGCAAGGCCAATGTACTTTCGCCTTCAATCAGGCAAAATGGGATTCTTTCATTGATTGCTGGCTTATTTTCACATATGCATTGCAGCAAGATTTCTACACAACGTTTTGCCAGTTCAGAGCCAGGCTGCTGTATTGTAGTCAGCTTTGGCACGATGAATTGACCCATTTCAATTCCGTCAAATCCAATTACAGATACATCCTCCGGTATACGAAGCCCCCTGTCTTTGATTGCTCTGATAGCACCAACTGCCATCACATCTGACATTGCAAATACTGCTGTGATGTCAGGCATCTTATCAAGCAATTTTTGCATTGCTTGATAACCGCCCTCCATAGTAAATTGAGAAGATTCAAAATGTTTTTTAACATCGAAAGCAATATTCTTTTTTTGGAATGCATCTACGCATCCTTCAAATCTGGCTTTCGCCGGATTCGAGTAATTCATTTCACCGCCAAGGATCCCGATATTACGGTGTCCAAGTGATATCAAGTGTTCTACTGCCATTTTTGCAGCTTCTGTATCATCGATACTTACACTGGAGAGATTTCCAAACTGCAGTGAAGATGCTGGGTTTGTAACCATCACACAAGGAATATCTACATCCCCAAATCGTTCAATAAAGTTTTCCCTGTTGCTTCCAAGAAACATGATTCCAAGCGGCTGTCTTTCGCGGCATACCTGCAGAGCCTGTTCCACTTCATGCTCTTCTTCACCAATATAGTAGATCAGACAGGCATAATTCTTTTCTTTGATCAGCTTTTGCAGAGATTCTACCATGTTGGCAAATAACATGTTCCCTCTACCTTTTACAATGATCGCAATTCCGCTGTTTGTCTGTTGTTTCAAATGTTTTGCATTGTTATTCAAACGGAAATGATACTTTTCTACCACTTCCATAATTCTTTTTCGCGCCTTTTCAGAAACATCTGGATGATTATTAAGTACCCTGGAAACCGTTCCTACTGCGTAGCCGGATTCTCTAGCTATGTCTTTAATTGTCATTTCCGATTCCCCCCTAGCCTTTTACAGTTTCTGCAACAACACCCTTGATGATGTATTTCTCGATATCCAATACAAGCGTTGGTAATAATGGTTCTCCAACAATTGAAAGAACAAAGTTGATTAATACCTGTCAGATATATCCAAGTACAAGTGCAAGCGCAAATGCAATAATAAATGCTAAGAATGTAGGAAGCATAAAAACCGGAGTATGTCGTTTTCATGCTTTTTCCACGAGTTTCTCCTGTAAATTCAATTTCAAAAAAGACAGGCAGGATATCTGCCTGTCCTTTATATCGTTACGTTGTCTAATCAAATAAATGATTCTTGATTTGTAAGAGCGTATTCTGTAGCCCATGCATCACCTTGTTCTGGTTTGAAGTTTAAGTAATAATGCAACTAGTTTCTCGTTCCTCCCATATTTGTTACTATTTGGAAACGTTTCACGTGTTGTTCAATTTGCCTTATATTTCATATATAATCTATTTTTTTTCAGTATGCAAGCGAAATTTTCCGAAACCTGTTATTTTTGTATAATTTCGAGAAATTTCGTTTTTATTTTTGGTTATTTTTTACAATTTGTAATTCTTACTTTCAACAAATAACACCCTTCCAATCTATTACATAAAGCGCTTTTTATCTAATTTAAATATAACCGCCAATGCAATGTAGCAAATCACAATTACAATCACACCGTAAGCCATAGAAATCCCAACATAATATTCCTGCATATTTGTGACCATAGAAATCGCTATCGGTCTGTTATAAACTCCATAAAGTAATGCCGACATGGTATATTCTCCAATTGTCTTAATAAAAACAAGAACACTTCCAGCCATTATCCCTGGCGCGATATTTGGCATAACTACATGTATAAATGTGTAAATCATATTTGCGCCCAGACTTTTAGAGGCTTCTTCCATATTGGCGTTAAGCCCTTGTATCGCAACTTCATTGGAGCTTAAAAGAAGTGGCAGGGCTGTAATTGTATATGCGATCGGCAAGATATAAAATCCACCAATCAGTGACTGGTTAAATGCAAAAATATTTTTCGTATTAAACGTATTGATCAAATTAACAGCGATAACACTGGCCGGCATCGTTGAAGGAAGCATCTGGAGTGCCCGGAAAATTGCGTTGATCTTTCCTTTCTGTTTCACAATCATGTATGCACTTGGCACGGTAAATACAAGTCCCATAATTACAGCCATCGCAGACATTTTTAAACTATTCAAGAGAGGTTTTAACACTCGCGGTTTTTCAAAAATGGTTAAGTAGTTTTCCAATGTAAATGCAGTTGGAAAGATGTCCTGCATAATGGAACTTGTTTTGATGAAGGAAAGATAAATAATTGCTATAATCGGCAGGATAATCAAAATAATCTGCACAAAGATTATGAATTCACAAATCATCTGAAGCAAACGATTCTTTCCTTGTGCCTGTACTACCAGCGTGCTTCTTGTGGATGTCAAAACCCCATATCGTTTACTATAGTATTGGATCAGCAACATTACTATCACACACATTGCAAACAATACGACAACCTGCACAGATGCCATGGCCATGTTGTTGTAGGCTTTCGAGCGGACAATTTGCGTACTGAGTACCTTGAATCCTCCACCTATTAAATTAGGAGCAGAAAAGGTACTTGCACCGGAAGCAAAAGTCACTATCATAGAAGTCAGCACTGCCGGCATGATCACTGGCCAGATAACATCTTTAAATACTTTAAACCAGGATGCTCCCATACTTCTGGCCGCCTCAATTGTGGAATAATCAACATATTTTAACGCCACATACACATTTAGATAAAAATAAACATATTGAGTAAATGTAATAACAAATAGAATTGCTCCCAGCCCCTGGAATTGAAACGGTACCCGTTCCAGATGAAACAAATATTGAATCGCTTTTGTAATAATTCCGCTTTCCCCATAAAGCTGAATAAACGAGATAACAATAATAACTCCCGGAATCATCATCGGACTCAAAAGTAAAATATGAATTATCTTTTTCCATTTTCCAACCAGAAATGTCATATACATTGCCAACATAATTCCGATCGTTCCACAACTTAATACAGATAAAGCCCCAAGAAGAAATGTATTTTTTACAGTTGTAATGTGATTCTCATTGGAAAAGAATTCTTGAAACACCTGAAATCCAAATCCAGTGTCCGTCTCAAGTGCCTGCAAAAATGTATGCACAAACGGCAGCAAAATATATCCCAGGATAAAAAAACTTAAAATTCCATACCATACAAGACGACTGCTGCTAATCTTATTCTTCCTCATGAATATTCACCGGCCCCTCTTTATGAATGATTGTGATATACCCTGTATCATTCACTTTCCATTCTTCCGATACACTTCCATGATTCATCTCAACAACGCGAAATTCATCTTTCTGTGATTGTACAGTGTATTCATAGTACATGCCGCCAAATCGAATATTTGTAACCTTCACAGGAATCCCGTCCTTATCTTGACGACTGAGTTTCAAATTTTCAGGTCTGACAAAAACATCTCCTATTCTATTAGATACTCCCACGAAGTTAGCTACAAACTCCTGGTTTGGATAATTATAAATTTCTCGCGGAGAACCCACCTGTAGCACTTTTCCCTCTTTCATCACAGCAATTTTGTCTGAAATCGCAAGTGCCTCCTGCTGATCATGTGTAATAAAAAGTGTGGTAATTCCAATTTTTTGTTGAATCGCACGAATTTCTTCACGCATTTTCACGCGAAGTGCCACATCCAGATTCGACATAGGTTCATCCAGCAAAAGCATCTGAGGTTCGATTACAAGTGCTCTTGCAATCGCTACACGCTGCTGCTGTCCACCAGAAAGTTCATGAATGCGTCGATTCTCATATTCCGTAAGTCCAGCTAACTCCATGTAAAAATCACATTTTTCTTTTATAAGATGTTTTGAAACCTTTCGCACCTTAAGCCCATATGCAATATTTTCTCTAACGGACAGATTCGGAAATAACGCATAATTCTGAAACACAACTCCCATATTTCTTTTTTCGGGAGAAATCTGAGTAATGTCTGTCTCTCCTATCCATATGTTTCCTTCTGTAGGTTTGATAAAACCAGCCAGTATACGAAGAAGTGTCGTTTTCCCACACCCTGACGGACCAAGAAGCGTAAAAAATTCCCCCTGCCGAATCGTAATATCGACACGATCCAGTACTTTTTCTTTATCATAGCTGTGAGATATATTTTTTATAGTAATGTCATTCATAATATTTCCTCTATAGCAGAAATAGTGGAGGGACACTCCACTATTTCCAAATCTTTTTATATTTCATTATTCTTTTGCAACTGTTTTGTTTGCATCAATGTAATCTGTTTCCCATGTCTGAAGCCATGTTGTTTTATTTTCACTGATCACCGACCAGTCAACATCTAATACAGAAAACTCTGTCTGCATCCATGCTGGGCAATCTGCAAGAATTGATGTAATAACCGGCATACGGTTATATTCTTTTGCTGTCAATAATTGAGCTTCTTCGCTTCCGATAAATTCCATAAACGCTGCTGCTGCATTTGGATGTGGAGCATCTTTAATCGCTGCAACACAGTCTGTGATTACGATTGCACCGCTTTCTGGAATTACGATTTCGATTGGCATTTCATTCTCATCTCTATTTGTAAATACATCGTTGATTACTGCCATAGAGATTGCAGCTTCATCTTTACCAACTGCCTGGAACATCATACTTCCGCTGTTGTAGTAGTTCTTTGTGTTTGCGCTAAGACCTGCAATATAATCCCATGCTGCCGTTTCGCCTTCTGTTTCTGTGTAGTATTGAATTAATGAAGCAACAGTTGAACCCATTGATGATGATAATGAATCACGAGTCACAATCAAATTTGCATATTCCGCATTAACTAAATCGCTCCAGTCTGCTGGCGCTGTTTCTGCTGTCAGGAGATTTGTGTTATAGAATAATACCATTGGTGTAAGGTATGTTCCATACCAGTTCCCATTTTCCGCTTTATAAGCAGCGTCAATCTCTGCGCCCCAAGTTGGTTCTGTAGCTTCGTAGCAGCCTTCTTCATCAAGAATCATGTATGTAGCAGCATCTCCGCCAAACATAATGTCTGCCTGTGGGTTTTCTTTTTCGCTTCTTACACGGTCTGCAAGTTCACCTTTTAAGTTAATAAATTCAACTTCAACACCAGTTTCTTCTGTAAATGCATCAGCAATCACGCCTACCATTTCTTCTGAGTGTGTTGTGTAGATTACAAGTGTATCTTCCAACTCCACTTCCTGATTTTCTGCTTGTTTGTCTGTGTTTTCTTCTTTCTCATCACTTCCACATGCAGCTAATGAAAATACCATTGCAAACGCAAGGAATAAGGCTAATAATTTCTTTTTCATAATTTCCCTCCTACATTTTATAAATTGAATAGCCAAATCAATTATCACTGATAGTAAGAAGGATGTCCAATCGATAATATCTATTAATAGTTCCAATTTATAGATATTATCTATCGTTTGGTAATAAATCAAAAATCGGACACCCGGCATATATGTTAGTTCGGGTGTCCGAAATTGAATTCTAAATTATGAGATACAACAATCTTACTCAATGCTGCTGTAAATATTTCTGTTTCGTAGCAAGTCCACCACGGATATGTCTCTCCGATTTGTTCAAATCAAGTACCTGACGCGCCTGCGTCGCAAGGTTACGATTAATTTGCAAGAGACGCTCTGTTACATCTTTATGTGTGGTCGTTACCAAATGGAACGGTATTATTATTGTTGGTTTCATCCGCTATTAAAATAGTTTCGTCCAATCCCAAGTCTCCTAGAAGACGTAAGTAAATATCTACATTTCCTTCTTTATCTACTTCGATTTTCTGAATCAGTTTTTTAAGCTGCACATTTGTCATCTGGCGTACATCTGTGATATCTTCAATCGTTTTGAATGTATTATTAAGGATTGCTTCTAACTGTTCTCCTTTTGTCAAATGATAAGAAACCATTTTCAGTTCATTTTCTAGACGTTCAATTTCTTTTCGCATGCCACCGATTTTCTCGTTTAATTCCTCACGAGAAATCAGATCATCGGTGTACATGTCCATATATTTCTCACGAGATTTTTTCAATTTCGCAAGCTGATTGTTCAGTTCTTTTTCATATTCCAGATTTTCATCTTTCGCTTTGTAAACACGCTGGAATTCATTTACCACATAATTGATAACCTTTTTCTTCTGCTTCAGAACATTTGCAAAATATTCCTGAAGAACTTCGATTAATTCATCTTCATCTACTGTCGTTTTGTTTGGACAACTATCTGCACCATGTCCGTTTCGTCCGGAACATACCCAGCGTACATAAGTATTCTTGTAGGTGCGAACAGTTCTACGAAAAGACCAGCCACATTCCTTGCATTTAATCAATGTAGAAAATAAATGCTTGTTACTCTGTCGTTCATGAGTCAGATTAAAGGAATCGTGTCTTCCATGTAAAATTTCCTGGGCACGTTCAAAAGTCTCATCTTCGATGATCTGAATTTCTGGACGTTCCACCACAAACCATTCTGTTTCGTCTTTATCTTTTCTCTGTCCAGTTAAGAAGTCACTTACTTCCTGCTTTCCATTGATAATCTTTCCTGTATAGATTTCATTGGTTAAGATACGGCAGATTGCATTCTGACTCCACTTACAATTACGTTTCGTCTTGTAACCTTTTTCGTTCAGCATATTTGCGATCTTAGCTGCGCCAAATTCTTCTTCTGTGTACCACTTGTAAATCTGCTGTACAACTTTTGCTTCTTCCTTATTGATTTCAAGATTGAAATAATCTCCAATTGTTTTATCGTAACCATACACGATGTTAGGAACTCGTCCCTTTTCAGCATTCACTTTCTTTCCGAACTTTACACGTTTTGATGTGTTGGCACTTTCTTCCTGGGCGAGAGCACCGAAAATAGTGAGAACAAATTCACTGTTACCCATACTAGTCATGTTAGCTGTAAGGAACTGCGTTTCGATACCAAGAGCTTTTAATTTACGGATGTTCTGCAGTAAATCTACTGTATTTCTGGCAAAACGTGAAATGTCCTTAACGACAAGCATATCAAACAATCCTTTCTCTGCATCTGCCATCATACGAAGAAACTCTTTACGATTTTTAATTTTAGTTCCAGAAATACCCTCGTCTGCATATAATCTTACTAAGGTATCGCCAGTTCGGTTTGTATATTCAGAGAAAAACGCTTTCTGCGCTTCTAAACTGTTAAGCTGATCTGCTGTGTCGGTGGAGACACGACAATATGCTGCAATGTTCATATATATCGACCTTTCTGTTATAGATATATCGTTCTGTTACAACAATTATATCGCGATTTTTTATAATGTAAATATGATTGACATAAAAAAGAGAGCCTTATTTCATCGATTACTCTACAAAACAAGACTCCCATCATATTTTCTTCCTAGTTAGAATTTTGGTGTTCCCATACACTTACATCTCCAAAAATGTCATCAAATATCTGCTTTTTCCCTTGATAATCCCCCGTATAAAGAATTCGCAGATTTTTACGTGCTCTAGTTGCCGCAACATAAAGCAAATTACGCCCTTTCCTATACTTTTCTAATTCATCCTCTGACAAATCACAATTGTATCCCACGAAATAATTGTTAAAATATGATCTGCTCTGCCCGAACGAATCACCAAAAATCATTATAACATTATCATATTCCAATCCTTTTGTTCCATGAAATGTATGATAAATAATATCATCTTCATAATCCATATTGATGTAGTGATACCAACGCCATAATATTTCCATCTTCATGTCCAATAGCATTTCAACCTTTTCTTCAGCATCATCTGAATTTTGAAAAAGAGCTTGCTTCACTATTGCCATAAAATTATTTAAAGAAAAATTTTGAATTCCCGTTACTGCATCTATTGCTTTGTCTACTAATGCCTTTGCTTTCTTTTCTAACAATATTTGACTAACTTCGCTTTTAAACATTTCAAGCGCAAGCAACATTTGTTTTAAAGTAGTTGCTGTCATTCCCTTTAACGTAGCAACGATTTTTGCAACAGTTTCAATGTCTAAAGAAATAAGTAAATCTTTACTTATAATATCCAAAAGAGGAGTATCTTCTACTTGTGACAGCAAATAAAACTCTGTCATATTATAAAGGTATCGCTCTATTTCTCCTAATTTATTAACATCATTACTTAATAATTCTGTCGCTATAATATCATAATTCATCTTATAAAACGGCGTTGTACTGAACCAATCATAAAGTTCTGCCAATCCAGCATGTTCAGCAACAATTTTATTGACTAACAAAAAGCAATGTACAGTTTTATCCTCCGTGGATATTTCTTTCATTTCTAAACTATTTGCACATATAAAATCATCAATATCCTCTTCTTTACCGAAAAAAACTTTAACACTACCTCCAGATGAATCCTGATACACTGATTGTTGTTCTATATCATCATTTCTTATCTTGTTAGCTAGCATTATTATCTCATTGCACGAACGGCGGTTATATATCTTATTGATATGTTGATATTCTTTACAATATTCTTCTATCCTCAAGCCAATTCCTGTATCATAAATATTCTGAACAGAATCACCAAAATATCCCACAAATATTGGATGATTTATTTCATTTGAGTAATTTGTGATTTCAGTAAGAATACTTACAACTATCTCACTAGTATCTTGATATTCATCAACAAAAAGATATGGATACTTATCTACAATGAATCTTTTTAACTCATCATATTTGCATATAATTTGTTTTGAATACATCAAAACTGTATCATGACTTATTTTCATATAATGCAAATAGTCTCTATTACTTCTTGCATCATACCTTACCTCTGTATACCCCTTCTCTGCATTCTCTATTGAACAAATACACTTCCTATATTTTTCTAATCTTATTATTTTTGAACAAGTTTTGCTAAATTCTTTTACATTACTAATTTTAGCATTGAAATTAGGGAAAATACAACCAAACTGGCTTCTAAATTCTTTTGCATTGAGATTGTATATTGAGAAAAACTCTTTTTGTTTTTCAACTAACAGTTTCGATATTTCATCTTTTTGTTCTCCCGTCAAGCTTGAATATACTGTATTTTTTTCAATCTCGTATTGTAATTTTTCAACTTGTTCTCTTAGATTATCAAGATGAATCATAACCAGTTCTTCTTGGTATTCCTTGATAATTTCCCACAGACGTTCATGAATTGTTGAAACCAGTATCAGTTCTGTATTTCCAAGACGATTTTTAATTTCGTTCGCAGCAACATTTGTATAAGTAATACATATCGCTTTTTGATTGTGATATTTCAAATTTTTTTCTTTCTCGCGACAAACATGTTTTAGGCATTCAACAAGTGCATAGGTCTTTCCTGCCCCCGCACCCGCATTGAAAATCAAACTTTGTTTACCATCTATGCAAAATAACAATTCTTCTATTATCGAATTTTCTTCCACCTGACGCTTTGGGTCTACTATGCTTAACATCCTTGCCCTCCTCAAATTGTTTTCCTTATATATTCCAATGCATCTTGCAAATACTTCGGCAATACTGGAACATCTCCATCCTCTACAAGTAATTTATATAAGACGGAACTCGAGAATTCACTTTTTGAATCAGACAATTTTCTCTGCCACTTATACGCCATACTACTATTATTATCATAGTTGACTGGATTTCCAACAATTTCTGTATAAATCCTTGGTTTGATTTCTTTAAGCACATCGTTAACCATTTTATTTTTCTTATTTGTAGCAATAAAAGCTTCTTCAAAACTTGTTCTATACAAAGAATCAACACAATCTTGGAAAAATACTGCGATATTTTCGCATGTAATTGGCCATGTAACTTTTTCTATGCTCTTTGTTCCAAAGAAATGCTCTATCGTTTTGTTTGTTGTTTGTCGCCCTGTCAATGAATTAATAGAAGTATACCCTTTCTTCTCCGCATCACTTCGCTCAATATCTAAATCCGTAACAATCGCTGTTGGAATCCCCAATGTCTTAAGCATATTTTCATACACAAATGCATGCGCACCATCTATTTTTACAATGGTTATATATCTATGCTTCAATTCAGAATCCGTGGCTATATAATATGGCAGAATAGCATTTTCCGTAATACCCTCAACAAAAATAACTGCATCCGAGAATAATGTATCTGAAACTCCAAACTTAATATGTTTTTTGATAAACTTAAACTGATCCTCCGCATTTTCACCGGTTGGTGCCACCGCATTATCATTAAGTAAAATCGAAACGGACCTCCCCTGTCTTTCTGTAATGTAATTAATATTATTAAAAGTACCACCCGTTTGGATTTTGCTGTTAACAATATGTGATGAATGTGTTGTTATTATTAGCTGGCTATTTACATGTTTATCTTTTGCTTCAAGCAATATATTCACCGCATCATTTATGTATTGGATAAACAATTCCTGCATTTGTGGATGCATATGTGTTTCTGGTTCCTCTATACTAATAAGGTTAACTTTACTATTAAAAGAACTTTCCGGATACTTTTCAATATAATCTATTAACTGTGCAATAATCATCATTAAGTTACTGTATCCTAACCCAAACTGGTTTTCTGGAATATTTTTATCACCCTCAACATATTCATAACGAATAAGATTTTCCATCAATTTTCTAAATGTAATATCCGCACATAAATTTACTTGCACCGAATTCCCTGCTATGATTTTTCCTAAAGATGTATTAATATCTTTTGTATGCGTTGCGTCTATATTCTGTGTAAGCTTTTCGTTAATTGAGTCAAGATCGCTCTCTATTTGCTCTTTGTCAGTTGAAAATGTATTTTCATAACGATATTTAACAATACGATTAAACGCAGTCGACAAAGCATTTCCAGATTCAATATTAGAAACCAAAATAGGTACAAATTCTACTAATTGATTCAACCTAAACTTTTCTACTTTTTTCCCTCTTGCATTATAATAGTTTAACTTGAACAACGAATTTTTATCTTCAATTACGTTACTCAGTTCATATAGTGCGTTAAAATTTTTCTTTTCCTTCCGAAATGCAGTTTTTACTGCATTAATAAATGATTCTTCCTCTGTTAATTCAAATTTAATAGAAATTGTAACCTGCGTAGCCTCCACGCCACCTATTGTCAAAAAGGGAATTAGATTTGTAACATAATCATCTTTCCCCTTATCAAGTCCAATCACCACCTCAAATTCAATCGTTGGTAAAGTATTATAATCTCCCGATTGATATTTCTGTGCTAGCTCTTTGAGATAATCAATATTAAAATCCTTTATACCAAATTTATCATTATGATTTACCAGTTTATCCAATGCGTGGATTATAGTCGTTTTCCCTGCATTATTTTTTCCTACAACTAATGTAACTGTAGACGCAACATTAACATCTCTTGAAGCATCCTGTCTTTGTTTTTCATAGGATTCTGCATCTACCAACTCAATTACATTCTCTTTTGTTCTAAACTTACGAAAATTATGTAGCTTTAAAGATTTAAAATACATTATTAGTCCTCCTCTTTTCTTTAAAGGTACTCTTCAACATTTTATTTCAAAACAGTATAATGAATTATAGGTTCCTCATCCCCAAACTCTTTTCCACATTCTCTTCTCATATACAGAAATAACATAATATGCTCTACGTAAATAGCTCCTCTATATCTTGCTCAGTTGCTATCGTTGGGATATTGTATTTTTCAATTTCCTCATCTGTCAATATTTTATCTTGTTTTCCCCATGCTGCCGAAACATATTTTGATACCCCTTGTGCCAAAACAATAAATATAGTGGTCATACCTACAATCCATAAAAATTTGTTCCATAGATTTTTCATATCGTTTTCACAGAAAACAGACGACAAATAACCTGCAACAATATAAACAAACGCCCATACATTCAAGAAAATATTTTTCACTTTTCGTTGAACTAATTCTTTTTCAACATATAGTTCTCCTGTCTCTTTTCTCTTTGCAAAAATCACTCCTGGGAAACACATATCTAGCACATTTATGCTTATTTTAGAAAAACACCAAACTAATAACAGAATTGCACCTGATAATTGTGCTGAAATAGAAAACTCATATAAATGTGTCATAATTCAATCCCCTCTTTTCTCTTGTTAGAGCGGTCTCGGAAACTCTACAAGTCCCATATTTCCGCTCTTTTTTTATTATTCTTTTTTCTTGTTCACCTCATGTTCTTATGCATTTTCTGAATAAATTTTCAAAAAAACTCTTGACAAATCATCCAAAATTTGGGGC
>JBGVGF010000056.1:0-2858 GCA_045121495.1 Faecalimonas sp. | reverse complement strand
ACTCAAGACTCGCTACTAATCGGTTGGCTAGACCTTAATTAGACAGGATTTTCACCCGTTTGGTTAATTGCCCTTCGCTGGGCGCACAACTGAAATTTTACGTTCTCTACAGTTTAGCCGTTGTCAAATCACTGCTATGTAAAATTTTTAAATATAAAATATTGGTCTATTGACAATAAATTTTTATTCGATTACCATTATCACGAGTTGCCGGCAGCTCCCTAATTTAAAAAAAAGAGCTAACTTATGTATCATGGAAGATTTAATGGGACACACTATGAGATTGGTTTCAAATGGGGTGCCCTATTAGCCCAACACAGCAATTTTATTTTGAACAATATCGGTTTTCCAATCACACAGGAAAGATTGGAATTTTCTGAGTCATGCGTTCCTGTTTATCAGGAATATTTTCCTGAGATTCTTGAAGAGATTCAGGGAATAGCAGACGGACAAAACTGTGATGTAAAAATACTGCAAGCATTTCTTTTCAGTATGTATGCAATGCCACCGTCATGTAACTGTTCCTGCTTTGCGGTTGCCAACGATGAGCAGATCTTGTTCGGTCGTAACAGTGATTTTCTTACCGAACTTGAAAAAAGCAATATGAATGTTATTTACCATTTTTCATCACCATCGTATTCTTTTACAGGTAACACAACCGCATTTGTCCAGATGGAAGATGGCATCAACGAATACGGTCTGGCGATTGGTCTTACTTCTATCCAACCGGTATCTATTAAGCCCGGTATGAACGCAGGACTTTTGCTTCGCTACTTCTTAGAGAAATGCAAAACCACACAAGAGGTTATCGAATGTATTCATACTCTGCCAATCAGTTCTGCCCAAACATTCACTGCCGCTGACAGTTTAGGAGTTATCGCAGTTATTGAGTGCTGCTCTGAAAAGATAGCAATCATTCAGCCATCAGATCACAAGCCCTACGTTTGCGCCACCAATGTTTTTCACTCAGTTCCGATGATGAAATACAATGTTGCAGACATTGATAACTGGAAAGCTGAACCACGCTATCAGACTCTGGTGGAAACGCTGAATCAGAAAGCTGAACACATAGATTTTTACTCTGCCGCAGAACTTCTTTCCGGGAAAAATGGTTTCATTTGTCAGTATGACAGGAAAAGCGGTAAAGATACTGTGTGGTCGGTAGTCTATGACCTCACCAACAAGAAAATCTATCGCACAGAAGGAAATCCTTCACGACGCAAATTTAAGGAAGACACCCGTTTCCATATCCTGAAATAACTCTTACGGCAACTCTGGATTCGATCTGGAGTTGCTGTTTTTTCTGTTCTAACATAAAAAGCAACCAAACACTGAAGTGCTTGACTGCTATGTAATGTTTTTTATTCAGTTCGAAAGTCGAGTAGACTAATGCCTCACGACACTAGCCCCTCACAAAACCGTACGTGCAGCTTTCCCGCATACGGCTTTTCATAATAACATTCATTTCTAAAATAACTTAACATATATCTTCGGTTTGGCGAGCGGATACACTTTCAGCATATCAATGTAGCCATCCCATGTGTAACTCTTCTTATGGCTTCTTCTGTTTAGCACCTTGAACAAGTAGCGTTGCACGTAATGTAGAAATGCACTTAACTTGTTTATATTGTGTGAAACACCATAGTATCTGTAGTGACCTACCAGTTTCTTGTTAAGCCTTGTAATCAAATCCTTTACTGGTAAATCATTATTCTGGTATAGCCATTCTTTGGTCTGCTTCAGCTTCTGTGTAAACTTCTTACTGTTAGTTTTCAGTTTTACACAGAACTCTCCACTATGTCTGCTTTTGCCACAGTAGAGTGTAAATCCGAGAAAGTTGAACGTTTCGGCTTTTCTGCCATATTTTCGTTTGGAATTGATTTCTGCATATTTGCCGAACTCTATCATTCTGCTCTTGCTTTCTTCCAATTCGAGATTAAATTTCTTCAACCGTTCCTTTAGTAATGCGTAGTATCTCTCTGCATCTTCCTTGTACTGAAATCCTGCAATGAAATCATCTGCATATACTGCGAGAAAACTGTTACCTACTGTATTGCTCCTAATGACAAACTTGTACCACAAAGTCAGTACATTGTGCATATAGATATTTGCCAGTATCGGACTAATAATGTTGCCCTGTGCCGAACCCTCTTCGCTTTCTTCAAATACTCCGTCCGTCATTACTCCAGCTTTTAAATATTTGTTGATTAACCAAAGAAGATTTGGGTCTTTGATGTAAAGCTTTAGGAACTCCATCATCCATTCATGGCTTATGTGGTCAAAGAAGCCTTTTATATCGGCATCTACTACATGATTTATATGCTCATTACTTATCTGTCGATGTACTTCCTTTATGGCGTCATGGCATCCTCTATTTGGTCGGAAACCATACATACAATTTAGAAACCTTGGCTCATAAATAGCTTCCAGGATTTTCTTCACTGCCAGTTGCACTATCTTGTCCTCATAGGAAGCAATTCCCAAAGGACGTTTCTTACCATTTGCTTTTGGTATGAACACCCTAAGTGATGGCAAGGGTTTGTAAGCCTTATTCTTTAGTTTGCTTACAAGATTTGTTAAGTTTTCTTCCAGATGTTCTTCATACTCTGCTTTTGTCACTTTATCAATGCCCACTGCTTTATTGCCATCTAATTCCTTATGGCAATGTTTCAGCATTTCAATATTTATCAAGTGGTACAGAGATGTAAACTCTGGCTTCGGCGTAGTTGCCGAGATTTCCATTATTCTTTCTAATTTCGTTCCCATTATTACCTCCGTCCCTGAGTACGGATAATGTGTCCTCAGAAAGACCGTTATTATGTAGCTCCCTTCCCTCCACTGGCATTACTCAGTTTCCT
>JBGVGF010000055.1:0-6428 GCA_045121495.1 Faecalimonas sp. | reverse complement strand
GACGAAAGCGTTAGTAGAATCTAGTGGTTTATACTTTACGAAAGAAAAACAAGAAGATGGAAGCGAGATTTGTTACGGCCACAACAAGCCTACACTGGAAGAATCCGATATTGTTTGGAAGTTTACATCTGGAGCAATTGGCATTTCTACTGATGGTGGAAAGACATATTCTTATGGTTTAACTGTCACAGGGGAACTGTTAGCAAACGTTCTTAGCGTGTACGGAATTAATGCTGATTGGATTGTAGCTGGCGTTATTAGAGACGCTACTGGTAAAAATTATTGGAATTTGGAAAACGGTACGTTCACTATGACAAACGGAATAATGAATGTATCGGGGCAAGTTGTTTTCAAAGCGGAAGATTACACAGAAGAAGATATTACAATCGCTAAAGAAATTGTATTGGGTACGCGAGAAATGACTACCGAGTATTTGGCAAAATACGATTTTACAGGAAAAGGGTATATAAATGCTCAAGATTATATTTATATGAAAAAACTTATAATTGGAGAAGCTACAGAATACACATTGGATGTTTCCGTACAAATCAATGGTTTATCTCAAAACAATATTATTAAAACAGGCGGTGTTAGTATCGGGATGAATGGGCTTTACTCAAAAAATATCACTGCTGACAGAATCAACATAAAAGAATTACGTACCTTGAATTCAGCGGGAATTGAATGCGTTGGCGATACTGGGATTTTTGAAACATCGGACGGACATACACTAAATATAGCAAATGGAATAGTTATAGGAATTTTCTAGGAGGAATTTTATTATGACAATCAACACAGAAACATTAATGCAACTATTAACTTATTTACTTACCGCAGTTGGAGTGGCGGCATTCATTGTGAGTGCAATCACGCAAGTAATCAAGGAAATGCCATATCTGAAAAAGATTCAAACAAATGCAGTAGCGTTGGCAGTATCGCTGATTATTTGCCCAGTGGCCGTAATTGTAGCATGTCAGTACTTTGATATTATAATTACCTGGTACTACATATTTGCATCTTTCATCGCTGCATTTATTGTATATCTAGTTTCGACGGGCGGCTGGGAAAGAGTTACAGAGATGTGGAATAGAACGAAATATAACAAGAAGTAGAGGGCGAGTAATTCGCTCTCTTTGTTGCGACGTCGCAATAGTAGAATATGTTAATAGAAAAGGAGATTGAGATTATGGAAAGAAAATTAATTGACGTATCTTATCATCAAGGAACTATCGACTGGGAAAAAGTAAAATCCAGTGGAATAGAAGGAGTAATCCTCAGATGCGCTTACGGTAGTGATATCGTATCTCAGGACGATAAACAATGGAAGCGTAACGCTGATGAGTGTACAAGACTTGGTATTCCGTTTGGTACGTACATTTATTCATATGCTAAAACAGAAGAAGAGAGCAGAAGCGAAGCTGAGCATGTGTTACGTTTGATTAAAGGCTACAAATTGTCTTACCCTGTATATTTGGATTTGGAAGAATCCGGAACTGAAAGCCATGCGGTAAGAGGCGCAAAGATTTTTTGTGATATCATTGAAAAAGCAGGATACACAGTAGGTATCTATGCAAATCAATATTGGTTCCAGAATGTCATTGGCAATCAATTAGATCAGTACACGAAATGGTGTGCTCGTTATTCTACACAGAAACCGACTGTAGCATGTGATATTTGGCAATACTCCAGCGATGGAGCTGTTAACGGAATCTCGGGCCGTGTTGATATGAACATTTGCTACAGGGATTTTCCATCAGAGATTGGCGGTAGTGAATCTGCGTCCGCACCAGTCACAACTCCGAGCGGAACTACACTTGAATTAGTGGTAGCCGTAATGCAGAATGCATACGGTGCTGGTGAAACCAGAAAGAGCAATTTGGGTACACGATATGACGAAGTACAGAGTATGATTAACCACATTGCTACCGCCAATGTCGACACCCTTGTGAGCGAAACAAAAGCTGGAAAATACGGCAATGGTGATACGAGAAAAATTGTACTCGGCAGTCGATACACTGAGGTACAAAACAAAATCAATGGTTCGGCAATGGCAAGTTCAGCGCAGTATTACACGATTCAGTCTGGCGATACTTTGTCCGCGATTGCAAAGAAATACGGAACGACTGTAGCACAGTTGCAGAACTGGAATCATATCGCTAATGTAAACAAGATTTACGCAGGTCAGAAAATCCGTGTAAAATAGAAAACTACCCCTAGTCGTGTGGCTAGGGGTGTAAGTTTCTAATTGTATTATAAAATATTATCTGTTTTAACATTTTGGTGGACCTGATTGCAAAAACAGATAGCATTGAAAAACCCTTGTTTTCCAAGGGTTAAGAAAAGTATAAGTGAAATATTAATTTGCCTTTTTCTTTATCGTAAACAATTTCTTCTACAATGTCTCGCATAACAGTTCCTTTCGTTTCCATGCTCACATCCGGATTCTTTATAATTTCATAGACAGATCTAATCGTATCGAGAATCTCTGTTTGAGAAGGACCATTGTCAACAGGTTTGCTTTCCAGTTGCTGTAGTTCTGTTTCGATGTCCTCACGTGCCTTTTTAAGACGTTTTTTATTCTCAGCGTATTCTTCTAAGGTATCAATGCCTTTTTCGAAAGCAAGGGCAATTCTGGCTTCTCTGGAAGTGATTTTTTCTAACTCTTCAAGTAAAGCATTCCGTTCAGAATTTAGCTCTATTGTTTCAGGGGCACGATATTTATATTTAAATTCTCCACCATTCAATATATCTTCAAAATACTCATACACAGCAGCAATCACCTTTTTCTCACTTATAAACATAGATTCTTTGTGAAAACCTTTGGCGTATTTCCAGCATTGGAATCCTGGACAATGATTAATTCCATTATAGACCAAACTAGAACCACAGTAGCCACATTTTAAAAGACCAGTGAGCCAATGTGTGCAAGATGAAATATTTCTTCGTCCTACAGGAGTATATTTCTTTTGTATTTTATCCATCCGCTTATCGTATTGCTCTTTAGTAAATCTAACCTCATGCGTTCCTATAAAAGAAATATCATTCCATACTACAAGGCCATAGTAAAAAGGATTTTTTAGAATACGATTGATTGTACGTGTCTCAAACAAAGTACCTTTTCGAGTTCGATATCCCATCTCATTAAGGTTGCGAGCAATCTTTGTGGAATCCACATTGTGCTCATCGAATTGTTGACAGATGTATTCAACGATTTCAAATTCCTTTTCATTGATAATATAAGGTGCTCCGTTACCTACAGCTTGATAACCAAGTGGTGGCGAGAGCTGATATCCATTTCTAAGCGCCTTTTCTTTCATGCCACGCTGTACTTCTCCAGATAATCGGATGGAGTAGTATTCGTCCATCCATTCAATGATACGTTCAATGAGAGAGCCAAAAGGACCATCTATCAAAGGCTCAGAGATGCTAATTACTTCCACACCATCTTTTTTTAACATACTCTTGTATACAATGGATTCTTCTTGATTACGAGCAAAACGGCTAAATTTCCAAACGAGAACAACATCAATAGGGTGTTCTGGGGATTTTGCAATAGAAATCATGCGTTGAAACTCGCGCCGGTTTTTTGCTTTTCTTCCAGAAACGCTTTCCACGAAGATATATTCTTTTGGTACGATTATGTTGTTAGATTTTGCATATTCCAATCCAAGACGTATTTGTGCATCTGGAGAGAGTTCATCCTGCTCATGAGTCGAGACGCGGATATACAAACTTCCGACACGTACTTCCGGTAATGAATTGATTTGTGGCGCAAGAGCGTTCATAATATCACCTTCCTACTGTAATATATTTATTTTGGGGTATAAAAATAACACCCAATCACGAACTAGAGTTCTGATTGACTTTGGGTGTCCGAAGATGATACAATATACTTGCGTAAAATTTTTTGTATTTTTCTTCGGGGAAATGCATGAGCCGTCTTAGTGTTGTCAGCACTGAGGCGGTTTTTGTTTTATGCTTCTTCAGAAACTTTTGGTTTCTTAACTAAAGACACAATTGCTAATACTGCACAAATTAAACACCATGTAGCCCAGATATTTAAATCTCCATAGTTCCCGGCCAGCGTGTATCCAAATAATGCACCGATTCCATAAAGAATAATCAATGCGATATTCCCACCCTTAGAACCTTTTCTGGTTGCAACAGAAACAATTCCGCCAACCAAGAGCATTATGGCTACCATTATTCCAGCAGAACCACTCACTTCACCATTTTCTTCAAGAGTATTAACTAATCCAGCGGCACATGATTGAAAACTTACCACTAAAAATAATACCATTGATAATATTCCAGAAACTAATTTCCATGTCTTCATAATTTTATCCTCCGTAATAGCTAAATTTTAAATACTTATTATTGCAGTACGATTGTTTGAGTATCTTTGTCGTCTGAAAATGAAAGCCAGTCAGAAGCTTCGAGAGTAATTTCGCTACTGTCTGTCAAGGAAAAGCATTCGCATACTTCAATAGTTACCCCTGATTGAATGTTTTTTGAATAGTTGTCCATTTCCGTGTTGTAATCAACATAAGCGGTTTCACATTCAACGCCATTTTGAAAACATTGGATATAAGTTGCAGTCATTGCATTTGTAGCTTCGTCACCATTGTTGGTGAAATTGAAGTAGTAGTACAAGCATGGATTACCTTCGTAATCTGTACCTGTTTCATGTCTTGTGTAAGTTACTTTGAAAGAATCGCTTTCAAAGTCGATAATTCCATCGTCTACAGGTTCTTGATCCTGCTCACTGGAATCTCCTTTTGCCGTAGCATTGTTGTTTGTTTCTGATGAATCGTTACTGCCGCATGCTACCATTGACAGAACGAGTGTTGCAGCTAGGAGGGCTGCGAAGATTTTCTTTTTCATTTATCCCTCTTTCTAGTGCCTCACATTAAGATAACCCTTTTATCTGCACGCATGAGCGTAGCATTTACCATTATATACCAGTATCCTTTTAATTAACTGGCATTTACAATATATACATGAAGATTCTATTAAGTAAAATCATGTATGAGAAAAATTTATCTGTCCGACAAGTGTCAATTATGACTGGTGTATCGAAATCTGCCGTAAATAAAATCATGAACGGTGAAGTATCACCGACACTGGATACACTTGAGCGTCTTGCCAGAGGTCTAAAAATCCATATTTCCGACCTTTACGAATCCCCTTACAAATAAGTGTCCACAATAGTGGACGATTCTCCATTTTTGAATCAGATGCGAATAATTTGTGTGTCTTAATAGTAAAGGCAACAATATTGACAAATTTAAAAACAGAACATTTGTTCGAAAAATCTATTGATATTTTAAAAATCATGTTGTATGATAACTATAAGGAATTTCGAACGTGTGTTTATTGCTAATCAAAAACGGAGGGTCTCGCGTATGGATTATAAAAAAGAAATATTTCGTTTACTGGAAACGATGAATGATTCTAAAATATACAAGTTCATTTACGATTTTCTTATAACCATAAAAGAAAATTGGTAGGCGGTTGTTACATACCGCCTTTTATAATGCATCAATATATCCGTAAACTTTTGCACGCTTTTCCGGCGAGAGTTCATATAGTTTTTTTACATATCCTAATAAGTCAGTATCCATAACAACATGTCCTATTAACGAACCGCTTATTTCCAAATTATTATCCCATCCCATTAGATAAGATGGATTGCATTCCAATATTTTGGCCATTTCTTTAATAATTGACCGTTTAATGTTTTCAACTCTTCCATTTTCGTATTTTGCAATCGCAGATTTTTGCAATCCCAACTTCTCAGCAAGCTCTTCTTGGGTGTATCCCATTGCGACACGCCTCTCTTTTATTCTTGCTCCCATACACATAGTCAAGTCCTCCTTTATTAAGTGTCTTAATTTTACTACATTTAAAAGTAAAATGCAAGATATTTTAAAAAAAGTGTCTTAAAAATCAAAAAAAGTGTTGACACATAAAAATGCAGATGCTATTATTGAGGTGTCTAAAAAAGACACAAAAGAAAGGCGGTGGATTATGAATAAACTTAAATTAGAATCAATTATGAAGTTACACGGAGATACTGGAACTTCGCTCGCAAATTATCTCGGAATGGCGAGAAGCACGTTTTCTGCAAAGATTAACGAGACAAATGGAGCAGAATTTACGCAAAGAGAGATTTCAAAAATTAGAGAAAAGTATTCTCTCAATGCAGATGATGTGGAAGCAGTTTTTTTTGCTTAAAAAGTGTCTAAATAAGACACACTTGCGATTTGTAGAGCAGGAAGGAGAGATGGGAAAAGGTGAAAATAAGAGACTGGATTAAAAGTCTATTCTGCAGCCATGATTTTAGAGTATACGCTGGAACCGATTTAGAAATGCAATCAAACGGCAAATGGAAAACAGTACATAAATGGAGATGCAGAAAATGTGGA
>JBGVGF010000054.1:0-2121 GCA_045121495.1 Faecalimonas sp. | reverse complement strand
GAGAATATTGACCATTTGGTAGGATGATGTTTTGTTGACCTCAGTATGGCATTGGACTAGTATTAGCGATTAGCACTGTCAATCTATAAATTGCAGTTGAGGTTGGAGTAACTCCATCATAACTTAAACTTGGCATTGAATATTGAGCTGAGTTTTCAACATCGTTATAAACGTTTTGATATTTTTCTTGGATTGTAGTACCGCTTGCATTATATCAGGCTATCACTTCTTATATGGTAACAGACATCACTCCTTCCAGGGTAACATATCTGGCATCACTGGTGTTGGAAGGCGGTTTTCGTATGGAAGATATGGTAACCGTGCCGGGTACTGCACAGATGGGAGAAATCTATGCAGAATACCATGTGGACGAAGAAGGATTATACCAGATGATATTGGATATATTTTATGAAGAAATAGAATAAAATTGTAGGAAAAAAGGGGCTGTAAAAAAGTAATGTCATTTAGATAAGGACACCGCAAAGAGTAGAGAGTATAGAAATATATTCCCTGCTCTTTTTTTGTAATAAATTTCAAAAAACTATTGACTTTTGAGTCAAAATCTGCGGCCGCTTTAGCTGTATTTACCAGGAACGGCTAAAGCGGCCCTTGTAATTAAGAACTATCTTGATTGCAAGGAGGATAACCAGATGAATTTCCCAGCCGAAGTAAAAAAGAAGCTTTTTGATCTGATTGATGAAATGGATACCTTTCACTGGCTTTTTACCAAAAATCCTAAAAAGGATTTTTCCAGAAAAAAGAAATGGTCTTTTGGCAGTGTTTTAAAATTCATGATTATCATGGAAGGAAAATCCCTAAAAGACGAATTACTGGAGTATTTTAATTTTGACAAAGCTACTCCCTCCAATTCATCCTTTAATCAGCGCAGAGCCCAGATTCTACCGGAAGCTTTTGAATTTCTGTTTCATGAATTTACAGATTGTTTTCCTAATAAAGAAGCTTTATATAAAGGATTGCGTTTAATTGCCTGCGACGGTTCTTCACTTTGTATTTCTCATAATCCTAAGGATGAAACAACCTATTTTCATTCCAATCCTAATATCAAAGGCTTTAATCAGCTGCATTTAAATGCACTTTATGACCTCTGTCGTCGCACTTATGTCGGAGCTGAAATACAACCCGGCCGACAGGAAAATGAAGGCAGGGCCATGTGCCACATGATAGACCGTTACGATGGAGAAAAAGCAATATTTATTGCTGACAGGAACTATGAAAACTATAATATTTTTGCCCATGTGGAACAAAAAGGAATGTATTATCTTATCCGTGTCAAAGACATACACAGTTCCGGTATCTTAAGAAGCCTTGTCCTTCCGGACACCGAGTCTTTTGATGTAAACAAAACACTTATCCTTACAAAAAAACAGACGAATGCCATAAAAGCTGATAAACAGAAATACCGTTTCATTCCATCTACATCCACATTTGATTATCTGGATTTACATAAAAACAAGTTTTACGAAATGAGTATGCGGATTGTGAGATTTCCAATCTCGGAGAACTCATATGAATGTATCATCACCAATTTACCCCAAGAGGAATTTTCTTCTGATGAACTGAAGATGCTGTATCAAAAACGCTGGGGAATTGAAACTTCTTTCCGTGAATTAAAATATGCTGTAAGTCTAACAAGATTTCATTCAAAAAAAGTGGAATATATAGAACAAGAGATATGGGCAAGAATGCTGCTTTATAACTTTTGCGAAATAATAACTGCAAATGTGGTTATTAACCAAAAAGAACACAGAAAACATACTTATCAGATTAACTATACTCGCGCAATCAAGATATGCTGCCACTTTTTGGCGTTAAAAGAAGAAAACGCTCCGCCCGATGTAGAATATCTAATCGGACATGAGCTTCTTCCTGTAAGACCGGGGCGCTCCGACCCTCGCAAAGTCAGGCCCACGTCTCATATAAGCTTTCTCTATCGAGCAGCTTAATGTTTATTATAATACATTTTTTGCAGATGCACTAGGTATCTGCTTATTTGTCATGGTTTTTTTTAAAGAAGTTGAAAAGAAAAGAGGATAGTAAACAAAAACTTACTACCCTCTCTTGAGATGCCTGCGAATTAATGTCCTTATCTAAATGACATTA
>JBGVGF010000053.1:0-3427 GCA_045121495.1 Faecalimonas sp. | reverse complement strand
CCACTCTCCGGTATATATGTGTATATATGAAAAGCCTTAGTTTAAGGCTCATACAGGGGATTTCTATATGGAATACAATCTAAAGGTTTATGACGTTAACTACCAAAGACCCAATTGGAAAAAATAATTGGAAAAAAATCTCATTCATAATCTCCTTTTACTTGCAATAAACTATAATATGGTATATACTTGTTCAGTATCTATCCGCACCAAATCAGCATAGTGTCATTGACATTTTGCCAATGTGTGGTATAATACTCATACAAGAGATTGCCAGTTTGTCCTCCGGTGTCCTTCGGGCCCGGGGGCTTTTTATATACAGGAGGTACCATGGCAGATAAATCATACAAATCGTATCGGCAACAACTAAATATCCTACGTTCAAGAGGCATGGTGATTGGAAAGGGATCCCAGGGTTCACGTGTAATGCGCATACTCGAACGCGAAAACTATTACAATGTCATCAACGGATATAAGGAATTGTTCCTTGCATCTAAAGCCACTGCTACCGCAGATGAAGTTTATAAAGCAGGCACTACTTTTGACGAAGTTTATGCTTTGTATTACTTTGATAGAGAGCTTCGGAACATATATTTAAAATACCTTCTTAAACTGGAAAACACTTTTAAGACGGTAATTGCGCATGAATTTTCTGCTAAATATGGTCATGACAACTATCTCAAAATAGAGAATTTTGACAACTCCACTGAGCGAAATATATCTTCCTCAATTAAGCTTATAGGAGATATCCAACAGGAAATTGCTCGACAAATGAGTAAACATCATCAGGTAGTAACCCATTACATGACTGAACATGGCTACATTCCTCTGTGGGTCCTTGTTAATGTACTTACCTTTGGTAAAATTGAAAATTTCTACAAAAACATGAAGCCTGCAGATAAGACAACCGTTGCTAAACAATTTAATCTGCAACCCGATGAACTTGCCAAATTTATGCATATGCTTGCACTTGCCCGTAATAAATGTGCTCATGATGAACGATTCTTTGATATTAAATTCAAAGAAAGAATTCATACAAAAAGTATCAAGAATTTTTCCGTTTTAGGAATTGTACGTGCCGCGGACGGCTCCTATACTTATGGAACTAACGATGCATACGCCATA
Organism: Faecalimonas sp.; assembly: GCA_045121495.1. Taxonomy (GTDB): domain Bacteria; phylum Bacillota; class Clostridia; order Lachnospirales; family Lachnospiraceae; genus Faecalimonas. Next base: position 2,302 of record JBGVGF010000053.1, on the reverse strand, counting down.
GCTATAATGTTTGCGCTATTACTAAGCAAATCTGACTTAAACGATTTTATCTCATCTATGAGAACTGCTTTTGGCAAACTTCAAAAACAACTACATACCATTTCAGCCGCAGATATCATGTCCATAATGGGTTATGATGCAAATTGGACGAACTTAGCAAACTTACTATGATATGCATTATGCCAGAGGCATTGTCCTCTGGCTTTTTTATTAAAACACCAATAATCCTCTCTCATCATAGACACTCCCCTTCAGTATACTGCGAAAACTTTTTTCACCACAAGTCATATTTGTTTTTATCGAGGACAGTCCGGTTAATAAATCAGTAAAATATCAAAATAGGGGTACAATGGGGGTACAAACACCATCCTGTTTCCCAAAAATCCTTGATTTTAAGCCATTTCAGACAAAAGTACGGGTTCTGCCGTGACAAATGAACAATACTTTTAGCATAATTTTTCTCTTACCTTTCTTTGCCATTTTTTGCCCGTATTTGCTACGTTTTTCCTTGATTTTAAAGGCTTTTTCTTATCATTAAAAAAATCAAAAACTTGGCATAAAATGGCGAACATTTGTTTACTTTGGTCTTCAATTTTGATAATTATCATGATATTTTGATAAATTTTGGCATAAATTTATCATAATACTTTTTACAAGGATTACAGGTTTCGTCTTAAATTATAGACAGTTTTTTCATTTCATCTTTTGCATTTTCAAAACTCGTATGGGTGTACACATCTAATGTCACACCAATTTCAGAGTGTCCCATCAGGTACTGTAATGTCTTTGGATTCATACCAGCCAGCGCCATATTCGTACAATAAGTATGTCTACAAACATGAGGCGTAATCTTCGGAATTTCTTCTTTGTAAATGCTATTGTATTTTTCACAGATGTGATCAAAATATTTCTGCCAATGTAACGCAACCATCGGCATTTCATTTTTGTCCAGATACAAGAATCCGCTATGCTTACCCACCTTTGGTTCTTTCTTCGGTGCTTTGCGATTCTTTAAAATCGTCTGGAAACATTCGTACACATCCTGTGTCATCGGCAATACACGCTTACCAGAATTTGTCTTCGTCGTCTCAATGACATATTCCATATCAGAAAGTCGCTGCAATTGATGATTGATATCTATGGTTCTCTCTTCCATATCAATATCGTGAATGGTCAAACCACAGAATTCTGAAATTCTCATTCCAGTTTTAAATAAGATGTAAATACCTTCGTAATACTTCGAAAAATGCGGATCGTCTTTTACAAACTTCAGGAACAGCCTTTCCTGCTTTTTTGTAATTGCCTCCCTGCGAATGGAATCATTAATAATAACTGTTGCAAGTTGAAATTCAAAGGGATTCTTCAATAACGTATCATCATCCACAGCCATTTGAAAAGCCGGACGAAGCACGCCTCGAATTGTATGAATGGAACTGTAACCACGTCCGTTCTTCTGCAGCTGAACCAGCCACAACTTCGCATCTGAGATACGGATATCGCTAATCTTACGACTTCCGAATGGATCCTTTTTCAGCATATTCACTACTGTCTTATAGCCAGCACGCGTTGATTTGCGTACACCGGTTTTCATGCCTACATAACGTTCTACCAAATCTAACACTGTAAAACTGCTTTCAGAATATCTTCCATACAGCAATTGTTTTCTTTGGATTTCCTCAATCTGTACTCGAAGTGCAACACAGTCTCGCTTTCCAACCGGAAGCTTATCCTTCTCCTCCAATTTCCAACTGTAAATCACTTTCTGTTTTCCATTTATTCTGTATGTATAACGGTATCTACCATCTTTGCATTGGCTCTCTCCTTCTCTTAAAACTCGATTCTTGTGATCTTTTCTTACTTGTGTCATATAAATTTCCTCCTAAAAACAGGAGAAGCCTCTGCCATAGCATATTGTTAATATACCATGAAAGAGGCTTGTTTACTATTATGAAATTATTTTACTTCACACATTTTCCATACTTCCTTTTTCGCTTCCTCATATCCAAAATGCGTATATACATCCATAGTCGTTGCTACTTCCGCGTGTCCCATCAGATACTGCAGCGATTTTGGATTCATTCCTGCTCTTGCCATATTTGTACAATAAGTATGCCTACACACATGTGGCGTAATCTGTGGTAGTTGCACCGTATGAGTGCGATTATATTTCTCTACCATCTGCCTTAAATACCTCTGCCAATGCAGTGCAACCATCGGATTTCCATTCTTATCCAAGAACAAAAATCCAGTTTTCTTATCAATCATCGGCTCCACCTTTGGTCGTTTTCTTTTTTTCAATATA
>JBGVGF010000052.1:0-6831 GCA_045121495.1 Faecalimonas sp. | reverse complement strand
ATTCACTTTATTTGGGTGAGGCACATTTAATTTGAAGAATTAATATCAAATAAAGTGACACCGATTCCTGATTCTATGCTGAAACAGCTCCATTTAATGTGAAAAACGGAACATCATTTAATGTGCTAAACAACAATATGTGAACTTTCCTGTAATGCTTCACAAAATAACGGATGCCAATTTTTATCCTCCATTTTCGGTGCGTACAATTCTTTCCCACTTCTAAGCAAACGACGATAATCCAACAATACTCGAATACATCTTGTTTTAGCCTGCTCATATCTTTGTTCAAAAGACAATTTCGGAACTGTTCTTTTAGCTGGCACTGTTACTTTCTTGTGCCATTCCTCATCATAATCAACTCCAAAATCCTGCACTAATTTAACTGCCGCATCCTTTTTTCCTAAATTGTGAAATGAAGCAACAAAATCAATTACATCACCAGTTGCCCCACATCCAAAACAATAATAACGTTCATCCACTTTCATACTGGGCGTCCTGTCTTTATGGAACGGACAACACGCCATTCCCTTTCTGCTCACCTTGATTTCATAATGCTCTGCAGCCTGACGGGTAGTAATAGATTTCTTCACAGCTTCAAATATGTTCAATGTAAATCACCTCCCACTTTCTTTATGGGGACGTAAAATTGTAAAACCAACGACATTTTTTGAAAGTTTTTTAAAATTGTCTGTTCACTGTATATTGGTGACAACACTCCTTCGTAAATGACGGAACATTTTAAAAGTCCTCGTAGTTTGGTTATGGGGTCAAAACACTTCAAAACTGCCGACACTTTTTGAATTATTTTTTTAATTTCCCCTTCATATATCTGTAGGGGACGGAAAATACCGGTTTCAACGACAGATTTTGAAAGATTTTTTCTCAAATTATTTCATTACATCATTTACAAACATCCCTCTACTTTTCAGGTGGGGACGGATTTGTCCCGTTTCGGCGTGATTTTTTGCAAACTTTTTTATTTTCATTAAAATTGCACAAAAAGAAAAGGCTCAAATCAGCCATATTTACAACAGCCAATCTAAACCTTTTTCATCTTTTCTGTATATATTCAGTTGTAAGTAACCCAGAGCAAGTTCCACCATGTTAGACAAAAATGATTTTTCATCATTTTGCACCATTGTCACTTGCTGGGGATTCCGCTTCCCCACGCCCACCGAATACAGTTCTTTTTCTCGTTAGAGCAAGTTCATCTCCTGACACAAGAAAAACTTCTCTATTTTTCATTAGTTCCTCACGTCACAGTCTCTCAAGCGAGGGAAAGGTTCTTCTAAAAATCATGTTCTCGATCATATATCTTTCGATTGTCCAATATTATTTTTAAAGAAAATATTTTTACTGCAAACAATAACAAATTACAATATTTTGTTGGTCTTTATACAATTCGCAACAATTGTCCAATCGTCTTCTACTGTCTTTTGCATATGATTCTTATGAAAAAATCTTGTTCGATTTGCTTTTCCCAAACCACCCATATGTGCCAGTGCAAACATTTGGGCTTGAGTTCCATTACCTAAATTCAATATGACTGGTTTTAGCTCATTCGCATACAGTTCTTCTTGTAAGAACACATTAAAATTATCAGCCTCCGCAATTGTACTTTCTTCTCCGTTATATAATTTATCAATACTTTCACTTACAAGTCTTCCAAGAGAAATAACAAATTCCGGCTGAAGGATTTCAAGAAGCTGCTTAAAATCACTCAAAATATCTTCCGTTATCTCCTTTTGTACATCTGCACTTTTCCCGGTACTGGATGTATCATTCCGAAATCCGGGAATCAAATTGGTAAAATAAAGTTCGTTATATGAACAGCTGCAAATTTCCGGATAATCAAGATACTTCTCAAAGAACTTTTGCAATTCACTGTCAGTCGTAAATTCTTTTTTCTTCATTTTCGGATTCGCTTCTTTTACTTGCACATAACTGACAATCTTTGCCTCTGGATGGGTTTTTATGTATTCAAAATATTTCTTCGACTGTTCTACAGAACCCCAATCCTGTCCTACTACCACGATCTTCGGATGTCTCACACCTCTCCCTTGCCAATATGTCCATAAATTATGCTCTTCCAATCGGGCAAACTCCTGATTATTGACAAAGAAATCCCGATCCGTTTTTCTATCCAATTTGTCATATACTGCTGTAATCAACTGCTGATATTCTATCATCATAAAATCCTCTTATGCTTCTTCGACAAAGACTACACCGTAAGCCACATTTCCTCTTTCTGATATATAAGTTTTCACTTTTTCTATCACGTCCTCTTCATCTTCTATGAGCCACGGAAGTGTGGTTTTATTGTCGTTCAGAAATCTTATAATTTCTTCCGGATTACATTTCCATGCAAAACTGCCCCAATCAACCTGTATCCTATCATGGAAATATTTATTTCCAACGTCCAAAAGTCTGTGTCCTTTACGTTCTAAGGAAATAGGAGAAACCAAAACGCTATAAGGATTTTCTTCCTTATGATTCCAATTTGCTTTTCTCTCTTCACTCAATTCTCCAAAATAAGCTGAACACATCATGGTTATTGTCCTCCCGTTGGTTTTTAATCTTCTTCAAATACACAACCATCTACAAGATAATATTCGTCGCCTTCCATTTCCTTTATAATGTCATCAGCATCTTCTTCGCTGATTTCTTCAAGCTCTTCCGTATCAAGCTCATAAAGAACCGCATTCCACAGGCAATTACCTATATATTCCTCAAAACTACCTTCGTAGCCAGATTTATATAAAATGCAATTTTCTTCAGCAAAATAGTATTTGTACATGAATGTCTCCTTCTGAATCTCTTTTATTCGTGCATATCTCCATATCTCATCAATATTTCTTCAATGAAACCAGCCACTTTTTCGCGGCCATAATATTCAAAAGGATTCACAGAACACTCCGGATCGTCATGAAAACTCCACGGTATTCCTTTATAGTGAACATCTACATTTATCCATGGATCTACAATAATTTTGCGTTTATGAGTAAAATGCACATAGTCATTGATATTATAATATCCATTGCTGTGACGAATGGAATCCAGCTGTTGCCAAGCCAACTGCTCCGCTTTCTGCATACGCTCCTTTAATTTAGTATCTATTAACTCCTCATCAATCGGACATATAAAATCTATTTGTTTTTGGAGCATTCTTGCATAACAAATTTCAGACCATGTACTTGTTCCGATGTACCCGCCTGGATTAACTACATAAATACTTTCGGCAAGGCGAATCTTTTCTTTATGCATATCATCCAGCATGAACTTTGTTTTCGTCATGCTGTTTTCATCCATACCTTCCCATACTTCTGTATCACCGGCATGCCCGAACAAACCAACAGATATTACAATATATCCTTTTAGCGTTAATTCCTTTTGAATTTTTATAAATTCATTTTTGAATCTTGTACTTCCACACAATGTAACAACCGGATATTTCCTTTTCATTTCATCTGCCTCACTTTTGTATATTGTATTTTTCTGCCATATTATTTACTGCTTCTTTTACACGTTCCCTCAAATGCTCAGGTTCTAATACTTCAACATCCGGACCATATTGTAATGCCCAGTATTTCATGGCTTCTTCATTACATTTCACAAGAATTTTAATAGTATCATCATTCTTTTCTAAAATACGAAAATCCTTACCGAACCAGTCTATCAATTCATTCATAATCGTTTTGTCTGCCAGAAGTTTTACTGTAACGCTTTCTCCGCTATACATATAAATATGCTCTGCCATGTGTCTTGGCAAAGAGAATCCTTTTTCCATTTCCTTTACCTTAGAGACTGGTTTACTTTTCTCCTGCATAATCTCTATTTTTGTAATCTTATCAATTCGGTAATGAGAAATATCATCATATTTATCATAATTTGCAACCAGATAATACCATCCATTATTAGCAACCAGCTGATAAGGATTTACCACATAACGGTTTTTTCTTTTCGGATGCAATTTAAAATCAGCGCCATAACCGTTATATATAAAACTCACCTTTTTATTTTCGGCGATTGCTGTATTCAGCACATCCAGATTATACATAACCTGCGTATTGTCCGCATAACGCATTTCAGGCAAGTTATGGATATGAGGTACTTTTGCACGGAAATAACGATTCCCCTGTTCTTTTAATCTGCTGATTAATGACTGTGCAACTGACTGGCTGATATTCTTAGAAAATAAAACACTATCAATCAAAAGACGTAATTCTGATTCGTCAAAATCTCTTTCCAGCAGACAATATCCATCTTCCATATCAATATCATAGCCAAACGCTTTCAGAGCTTCCACGTTGCTTTTTACAGATCTACGGTCGCACTCAACATCATATTTCAGCTTCAACAATCTTAAAATTTCCTGCTGAGTCAGATGGTGGTCTTCATCAGAATATTCTTTCAAAATATCAAGGATGAGAAAATTCAGCATCCTTTTTGCTAATTCCTTGTCGTACATATTGCTCTCTCCATTCACGGAAATTATCCACAGAAACAGCCCTATCATCAATATAATAATCACAGCTTATTTTTCGACTGTCTGTACCATACTCAGCAATCTTCTCTGGTAGATTATTGTTTATAGCATCAAATGCCAATCCATGATTTCTGCACCAGCTAACCGCATTTTCCAGGCATTCATTTTCTCTGCACGTCCACAGTATTATTTTATCTCCCTTTTTCTGAATTTGTTTTAAGAAACAAAATAATTCTTCATTTGCCGGACCTACGTCTGGCCACTGACCATAACTCAGAGTACCATCAAAATCTACTGCAACTATTCTCCAATTTCTGTTTTCCATCTTATATCTCATTCTACCATATGTACATTTGTTTGTACATACTGAGCACTCAAATCACTTGAACATGTTTATTTTTCTTATCTCTAAGCTGATTATATATCATTGAATGCACATTCGTTTGTACATAAAAAGAGACCCATGAATACCATGAATCTCTAACATACTGTGTAAATATAAATTAACCAAAATAGAAGCCCCAAATTTGTTCGGTCATCCACCCTTTTTTATTTTCAAACAGCTGCTGGTAGGTGTAAAAATTTTCAAGGATATAGATGTCCGATCCATTTTGCACCGCATCAGCTGATACCTGTTTCATCAAGTTATCATATAAAATACTATACTCCTGTAGTTCCCTATGTTTTTCATCCTTGTCATATACATCAAACACTATCGAACCAAGTGCAATTATGGTATCTCCTTTTAAAGCATAATTTCTCAATTTTTCCTGTACGGATTGCTTCGCCGCATTATTTTGAACATCATACAGGTCTTTACCAGCACTCTGCCCTTGTTTTAGTTTCAGAATCCCTCTTTCGAATTTTCGAACACCTACATAATGAGAGATCATCTGCTTTAAGCCACCCAAATATGTAGGCGAATCTTGAATAGATACTGAAAATTCCTTTCCGTTCAAATCATCTGCCCTATCCCACAACCAGTTCTCATACAAAGGCTTACTTATTTCTTCTTTTAGGTATGCTCCGTTGATATTTAAACGCTTCTGTACACCGATAATATATTCTGAAAATTTTGATTCCAAAAACAGAACAACCTGCTTATCACCACATTTTCCCAAAAGTGTAACATCTATATTGGAAGGGTTGGCATCCTCTATAACAGAATTTTGGTACTCGAAAATGACATCAAAAAAATCAACTGCACCAATACCAGCTATTTCTATTTTCAGCGGATGTTCTTTCGTGACATTGTAGAAAAACAGTAATGCACAAAGAGATGATGAATGTAATGTAGCAATTCGCCTTTCTTCCTGTCCAGAACCACTACAAGCCTCTTGAAATTTCTCATCAAAAACCTTTTCTTTAATATGAAATATACGCTTCAAAGCAGCCAGAGTATCTTCCCCCGGCAATGCACAAAACATTCTCGAATCCTTTGTATTTTCCGATACCAGCCTAATCATTCCAGAATATTTTTCAACATCCCAGTTCATTGCTCTATATATTGATTCTAATTTTCTCATTTAAAATCAGACCTCCCATCCTCTGCTATTTCCAATTATAACTACTTTCGAAATTTCAATCAACGTGCTTTATGAGAAAAATATCACACGGCACGCAGACTCAAACTAATCATGGTCATTATCACTATTACCTTTGTTTTTCTCCTTAATATCCAGCGGAATTTTATTCTGGATGCGATAATATTTGTTTACATAGTCGGCAACATGAAATCCATTTAAAATATTAGTAGCTTCCAACTGTGTCACTCCAAATTCTTCCATTAGTTCTAACATAATCTCATACTTTTTCCCAATCATCTCATTGGATGAAATATCCAAGAATCGAACCTTTGCCTGATATTTTTCTGCATCCTCCATAGTAAGCCATTTTCCTTTATGCCTCCTGTACTGTTCATTTACCAAATCAATCGCATCCTGCTTTGTTTTTAATCGTTTCATGTTCATCTCTATCACACCTCTGATGATAGATTACAAAAACCCAAGTGCAAAAGAATGTACATAAAAATGGCCAGCATTTCTGCCAGCCATCCAGAGTATCCACTCTTATTTTAACTATATTGTTACTTCGACCCATACAAAATATAGACCTGGAATTCTCTTTTACATTTTACAGAGTAAATACTCCATTTCTTCTATTTTACCATCCACACAAATCGCTCTATATTGTTACATCTACATGTACGGTCGACTTGCTGACACGGAACTCCCGTGCCGTCTGTCTCACGGTTGCATTTTTTTCGATAATATAATTGGCAATATCTACTGCTCTTTCTTCGATATAACTTTTCAAAAAATCCCTCACATACCGTGTTTTTA
>JBGVGF010000051.1:0-4770 GCA_045121495.1 Faecalimonas sp. | reverse complement strand
TGCACGTGCTGTGGCATCAGACTTTTCGAAAACAGTTTTCCAGAGAATTTCTTCTCCATAATAATCAATTGCTGAAATCTCTGCACCCGGACAACAACTTTTTAAGTACTCCAACAGAGTACACTCCGGAATCTGCATATCCGCGACTGCTGGCGGGTAATATTTCATCCAAGGACGATCCACGCTTGGTCTCCCTGTTAATTTGCTATTTGCATTTATAGTCTCATTAATATTCATAATTTGATAACTCCTTTATGTATTTTATTTTTTCTTTTTGTTATTGACTATCCAAGATTAACATAAAAATAAATAAAATGCACAGGATTCATCTTGAAAAAAATGAATCAATTTGGAATCATCTGGAATCCACATTTTTTTGTTACTCTTAACTTCCAGTGATTTTTACACTCAAGCAAAGAAACACTGTGAACTTCCATGATAATTAACTCTCGTTTGTATCAGAAAAGGTAATGAAGAGGATAAAAATTCTTTGACTTCAGTGAAAAAATGCGATTTTTCTTGAAAAATTGAGTAAATATGGTAGAATAAAAGAGAGGTAATTAACTCTCGAAAGGTGGGCGCCATGTATCTCGATTTTAAAGTAAAAATACCATCTGATTCAGCTGGGATAACTCGTAAAAAAATCAAAGGAACCACGTACATTTACTACGCATATGAGCATAATTACAGTTCGGAAAAAGGATACACTGTCCCCAAGAGTACATCGATTGGCAAGTGCACAGATGATGATCCGGAGCTGATGTATCCGAATGCTAACTTTATGAAATTTTTTCCGGCTGAGGAACTTCCAGAAACAAAAGGTGAAGCTTACAGGAGCGGGTGTCTCAGAGTTGGCACATATTTAGTGTTGCGAAGAATTATTTCAGAGTATCACCTGGATGAAATGATTGGAGACATAATCGGTAAGAATAGCGGCTTGTTTCTTGATCTGGCTGTGTATTCAATTATTGCCGAGAACAATGCGGGTCAGTATTATCCTGATTATGCATTTAATCATCCGTTATTCACGGACAGGATGAAAATCTATAGTGACTCGAAGGTTTCTGATTTCATTAACAGTATTACAAGAGACCAAAGTCTTACATTTCTGGATGAATGGAATGAAAAACAGGATCATAGCCAAAAGATATACATATCTTACGATTCAACAAACAAAAACTGCCAGGCAGGGGATATTGATTTTGTAGAATACGGTCACCCCAAGGAAGATACCGGTGCACCTGTCATTAATTATTCTGTTGCCTATGACAGAAACAATGCAAAACCGCTGTACTATGAGGATTATCCGGGAAGTATTGTGGATGTTTCACAGCTGCAGTACACGTTGGAAAAAGCAGGCGGTTATGGCTACAAAAACGTCGGTTTTATCTTGGACCGGGGATATTTTAGTAAAGAAAACATACACTACATGGACAAATGCGGATATGAGTTTGTCATTATGATGAAGGGTATGAAGGAACTTGTAAAAAGTCTTGTTCTTGAAGTAAAAGGTACTTTTGAGGAAGACCGGAGATACAGCATCAGAGATTATAAAGTAAGCGGTATTACTGTAAAAAAGCAGCTTTACCCGTCTGATGAAAAAGAACGTTATTTCCACATTTTCTACAATGATAGAAAGAAAAGCAGTGAACATGAGGCTATCGAAGCAAAGATTGACCGCATGGCTGAATGTCTTCATAAACATGAAGGCACAAAATATGAAATCAAAGGCGGGGGCTTCGCCAGGTATTTTGATCTGATCTATTACAATAAAGGAAAAAAGGATGAAAGATTCATGTATGGCCGTGAACTTCATGATGTGATCAATGAAGAGATACGGCTTTGTGGATATTTTGTCATAATAACGTCAGAAAAGATGACGGCTGCACAGGCACTCGAACTGTACAAGAGCAGGGATGCGTCAGAGAAGTTATTCCGTGGAGATAAATCTTATCTTGGGAACAAAAGCTTCCGAGTACATACAAGCGAATCTGTACATGCAAAGATATTCATAGAGTTTGTGGCACTAATCATTCGAAGCAGGTTTTATACCTGCCTGAAGGAAGAGATGCAAAAGAGCGGAAAGAAAAATTATATGACAGTCCCGGCAGCAATCAGGGAACTGGAAAAGATAGAACTGATCCGACAGAGCGACCGTGGATACCGCATGGATTATGCAGTTACAGCTACGCAGAAAGAAATCCTGAAGGCATTTAACATGACAGCAGCAAATGTCAGAACTCAGGCGGCTGCGATTAATGAAGCCCTAATGAAGATAGAGAAAGAAGGATAAGAAGAACCATGGCAAGAAGAAGCATTCCGATAGAAGAAAAGATTGAAACACAAAAAGAACTGGTTTCAAAAGCAAAAGACAGATATGAAGCAGAACTGGATAAGCTTGAGAAACTGATGAGAAAAAGAGATGAACTTCGAAGTAAAGAACTGATGGAGGCATTTGCCAATAGTGAACGTTCGTTTGAGGAAGTGATGAGATTCCTGTCTGGAAATGAGGTGGATGATGAATAATCAGTATTCGATGAAGATATATCCTGCTGGCAGAGGCCGAGATGTTTACAGAAATATCGAAATATGCGGTAATAGTACATTAAATCAATTATGCCAGGTTATCCTGGAGGCATTTGATTTCATAGATGAGCATCTGTATGAGTTTTGTATGGACAACCGCATGTATAGTGAATATACATATCAGTCAGATCCCGAGGGAGACGAACCTTCGGCAGATATAACTCTAGACGAGGTCGGACTTTGTAAGGGACAGAAATTTGCACTTCATTATGACTTCGGAGATGATTGGATGTTCACAATTACGGTGTCGAAAATCAGTGAAGTTCAGGAAAATTTCAAGCCTCGTATAGTTAAGTCAAAAGGAAGCATTCAACAGTATCCAGACTGGGATGAAGAAGATTTTGACGATGAATAATGCGTTGTTTGGACATGACGAGAGTTAATTTTATAGGAAGTTAAGAATGAAAGGATTTTCTTTTGAAAATCATAGAGTAAAGTTCTTTTTCCATACTGCATTCGCCTCCTAAAGACAAATATATTTTATCAAATCAAATTTTAAATGTCAAGAATAGTTAATGTAAAATATATATAATTTAATGTATAACATTAAAAACATATTGACAAACATTAAGGACTGTGTTATACTTATGCCAACAAATCACTCAGGAGGTATGAGTAATGAAAGGTCTTAATAAACTCGGAAAGGTTATTACAAAAATTTTAGAGGTATTCCATTGGATAGGGGCAGTTGGAATGGGGATCGCCTCTATTGGCATCATTATTGCAAATAACAGCGTAGAGAACTTTAGAAGCTTAGTTGCGGAAAATTTCGTCCGTGAGGATTTTGCAGTTTACGGTTTTCAGATCAGCGCCCCCGTTGTAAATGGAGAATTGAACGTAGCAGCCTTTATCGTTTTCTGTATTGGTGCAGCCGTGCTTCTTGCTGTAATGGCTATGATTTTCCGTAATCTGCATCTGATTTTCAAAAAATCGGAAAACTCCACACCTTTTCAAAAAGACAATGTGCGTATGATGAGAGAAATCGGTATTTTTGCGATTGCCATTCCCGTAATCGGCTTTATTATGAGCGTGATTACTCGTTTGGTATGCGGAGTGGATTTTGCAGAAATCAGCGTTGATATGGGCGGTATCTCTATGGGTATTATCGTTCTTTGCTTCTCACAGTTCTTTGCTCACGGTGTAAAACTTGAAAACGATGTAGATGGATTGCTGTAAGGAGGTAATTATGGGTAAAATAGTACTCCGTTTGGATAGAATGATGGTTGAGAGAAAAATGTCCTTAAACGAGCTTGCAGAGCGTGTGGGGATCTCCAACGTCACCCTTTCCAAAATCAAAAACAACAAAGTAACGGCTATTCGCTTTGCCACCCTTGCAGCGATCTGCGAGGTGCTCGATTGCGAAGCCGGAGATATTTTGGAGTTTCAAAAAGAAGAATAAATAACATACAAGCCCTCGTTCCCAAACGGAGCGAGGGCTTGACTTCGTATACGCATAATTGCAACTGATATTATAAAAACAAGCAATGTTAAGAAAACGGGCGGCTTTTCCAAGGCGAATTGGTAGAGTTTTCGGCTTGGTAATGATAGAATTCATAGCGAAAGGAGTTGATGATATGGAACTTGGTAAACAGATCTATGAACTAAGAAAGACGGCAAACCTCTCGCAAGAACAGCTTGCCGAAAAGGTCGGTGTATCGAGACAAACAATTTCAAAATGGGAGCTTGGTGAAACTGCGCCTGACATTAAGCAAGCACAAGTTTTATCACAGGTATTTAGTGTCAGTTTGGATGAATTAACCGGAAACGACACAAAGGAAGTTATCTACAAAAAGGTAAGCAATACAGAAAAACTTGCGGGCTTGATAATAAAAGTAATAAAAATTTGGGGAATTATTATTCTCACTTGTTTGATTGTTGCCATTGTTGGCATTGTTTTGTTTGGTTTTGTGCGAGGGGAAGGTTCCGTCGAATTTGAAAACAACGTGGAAAAGGTCACATTTACGGAAGCCGTTGGCGAAGAAACATATATTATTACGATTGGTTCGGACGGCTATTTTGAAGGTATTGGAATGTCTGACGAAATAAAGGAAGAACTTATGGAACTTATAGTTGTGGGAGATCTTCCTACATCCGAAGATAATATTACAGATTATTTCATAAAGCTACGTGAAGGAACGCAGCAAGAAACACCGTAATACGAAAATAAAGACTAAAGATCTGCCC
>JBGVGF010000050.1:0-44919 GCA_045121495.1 Faecalimonas sp. | reverse complement strand
CAAGCTGAACTTTTCTCACATATGCCCACGCCATTTACAGCAAGCTCTGCGCTATAAAAAGCTCCACGAAAAAAGTAGCCATAAATTGACTACTTTTATTTCTATCACTTAGATAAATCCCCCATTTAGCATATTTTTCATTTTTGTGGCATATCTTTTACAAGTAATATCAGGAGGTATGTGATGGAGGTTTTTGATATTTATAAAGATATACAGGCTAGAACGAATGGGGAAATCTATCTTGGGATAGTTGGACCAGTTCGGACAGGAAAATCTACTTTTATTAAACGTTTCATGGACTTGTTGGTGCTTCCCAAAATGGAAGACGATCATAGCAGAGAACGGACACGCGATGAATTACCGCAATCAGCTTCAGGCAAAACAATTATGACAACAGAGCCTAAGTTTGTACCAAAAGATGCTGCGGAGATTTCATTATTAGATGATGTGAAGGTGAAAGTTAGATTAATTGATTGTGTAGGATATATGGTTGATGGTGCTAGTGGGCATATGGAAAATAATGAGGAACGGAAAGTAAAAACACCTTGGTTTGAATACGAGATTCCATTCACCAAAGCTGCAAGTATCGGTACACAAAAAGTAATCCACGATCATGCAACGATTGGCATTGTGGTTACAACTGATGGTTCTATTTGCGATTTGGAGAGAGAAAATTATATGGCAGCAGAAGAAAAAACAATTCGTGAATTACAGTCTATAGGGAAACCGTTTGTTGTAGTTGTGAATTCCCGTAAACCATACGGGCAGGAAGCAAAACAAGTTGCAGAAGAACTCAAAGAAAAATATCATGTGTCAACAATGACGGCAAACTGTGAGCAGCTCCGGGAAGAAGATATTCACCGGATTATGGAAAAGGTATTACTGGAGTTTCCAATTTCAGAGGTACAGTTCTACATACCAAAGTGGGTGGAAATGCTTTCGAGAGAACACAAAATAAAAGAAGACTTGATTGCGCATATGAGAGAAATCCTGAAAACGATGTCTGAAATCAAGGATGCAGCAAATGGAATCGGGAAGTTAGAGAGCGATTATATTGATGAAGCAAAGGTTGATGCAATTGAAATGGATTCCGGCTGTGTAAAAATCAGAATCCAAATAGGAAATCGTTATTATTATGAAATGTTAAGTGACATGACAGGAATGGATATTACTAGTGAGTATGAGTTGGTTCGAACCATGAAAGAAATGTCGATTATGAAACAGGAATATGATGAAGTAAAGGATGCGATGGAAGCGGTAAAAATGAAAGGCTATGGTGTTGTGAGTCCTCGTAAAGAAGAGATTCATTTAGATGAGCCAACGCTTATTAAACAGGGCAATAAATTTGGAGTTAAGATTCGTTCGGAAGCGCCGTCCATTCATATGATACGTGCCAATATAGAGACTGAGATTGCTCCGATTGTAGGAAGTGAAAAGCAGGCAAATGATTTGGTGGAATATATTAAGGAAAATAGTGAGTCGGAAGGTGGTGTTTGGGGAACAAACATTTTCGGAAAATCGATTGAGGAGCTTGTTACAGATGGAATGCGAAATAAGATTCTGATGATTAATGATGAAAGTCAGGTGAAATTGCAGGATACCATGCAAAAAATTGTAAATGACAGTAATGGCGGAATGGTTTGCATCATCATTTAAGTATGTTATACTATAGAAAGTTAGTATTGGGAGGAACAAAAGATGATTCGTTTTAATTGTGATTATAATGAAGGAGCGCATCCACGTATTATGGATGCGCTTGTAAATACCAATATGGTGCAGACAGTCGGATATGGAGAAGATGAATATTGCGCAGCTGCAAGAGAAGCTATCAAGAAAGCATGTAATTGTGAAGAAGCAGCGGTACATTTTCTTGTGGGAGGAACACAGGTAAACCTTACTGTGATTGCATCTATCCTGCGTCCTCATCAAGCAGTGCTTTGTGTAAAAGAAGGACACATCAACGTACATGAAACAGGGGCGATTGAAGCTTGTGGACATAAGGTTATGACGATCGAAGGAAAAGATGGAAAACTGACAGGCGACCAGATTCGTGATGCATACAATCAGCATTGGGGTGATGGTTCACATGAACACATGACTCAGCCTAAGATGGTATACATATCAAATCCGACAGAGCTTGGGACTTTGTATTCTAAAGCAGAGATTGAAGAGATCAGCAGCGCATGCAGAGAGCGTAATCTATATCTCTTCCTGGATGGTGCAAGGCTTGGTTATGGTTTGATGTCCGATGGAAATGATTTAACGTTGGAAGATTTGGCAAAGGCTTGCGATGTATTTTATATTGGTGGAACAAAGGTAGGCACATTATTTGGAGAAGCGGTCGTAATCACAAACAAGATGCTTCAAGAAGATTTCCGCTATATCATCAAACAAAAGGGCGGAATGCTTGCAAAGGGAAGACTCCTTGGAATTCAATTTTTGGAACTTTTCAAAGATGGACTCTATTTTGAAATCTCAAAACATGCGATTGATATGGCAAAATTATTGAAAAAAAGTCTTAAAGAGATCGGATACGAGTTCTATGTTGAGAGTGTGACGAATCAGCAGTTTGTAATTGTTCCAGATAGCAAATTAAAAGAGTTGGATGGAAAATACGGCTACGAATATCAGATGAGATATGATGAAAATAATAGTGTAGTCCGTTTTTGTACAAGTTGGGCTACGAAAGAAGAAAATATATTAAATTTATTAGAAGATATGAAATAGGAGAAAAAGATGCATGTAAAGATTTATACAGATGGAGCAGCCAGAGGGAATCCGGATGGTCCAGGCGGATACGGTACGGTTCTTGAATATATTGATACAAAAGGTCAACTGCATACCAAGGAACTGTCGTGTGGATACAAGAAGACGACGAATAACCGAATGGAACTTATGGCTGTAATTGCAGGATTAGAAGCACTTAATAGACCATGTGAGGTGGAATTATATTCCGATTCGAAATATGTAGTAGATGCGTTCAATCAACATTGGATTGATAGCTGGCTCAAAAAAGGTTGGAAGCGTGGAAAGAACGAACCGGTAAAGAATGTAGATTTGTGGAAGCGGCTTTTGAAGGCGAAAGAACTACACAAAGTATCATTTATCTGGGTCAAAGGGCATGATGGACATGTTCAAAACGAACGTTGTGATACGCTTGCAACGACAGCCGCAGACGGAGATAATTTGATCGACGATGTTATTTTAGAATAGCATCTATAAGGAAAAGAACTTTACAATTTTAAAAAAAAATGATAAAATCACAAAGGATTTGAAGTAAGACAGACGATCGCTGCTGCAAGTGCCGAAAGGCCGCAGGAGAGGAAAGTCCGGGCTTCACAGGGCAGGATGCCGGATAACGTCCGGTGGAGGCGACTCCAAGGCCAGTGCAACAGAAATGTACCGCCTACGCTTGCGTAGGTAAGGGTGGAAGGGCAGTGTAAGAGACTACCGCCTCTTTGGTAACAAAGGGGGCACATGTAAACCCCATCCGAAGCAAAACCGAATAAAAACGATGTGGCGGCCCGTCACGTTTTAGGTAGGTTGCTTGAACCTGTCGGCAACGGCAGGTCTAGATAGATGATCGTCCAACGACATAACCCGGCTTACCGTCTTGCTTCATCTCCATATTTCATGAAGATAAACATCAGTAAATATTTTTAGTAAAAAATCCCCCTATTATATTGATATGAAATCTGTACGGAAACCGATGATTTCATATCAATATAATAGGGGGATTTTAAAGGTTAAAAATGTTTATTTATATTTTTCTTCACAGTATTGGCAACGATAAACTACGTTTTCCGGATCTGTTAATACAAAAACGTGATCAAGTTGGTGTTCAATTGATGTAATACAACGAGGATTCTTACATTTGATAACATTCTTAATCTTTTTAGGAAGTTCCAAACGTTTCTTTTCCACGATTTCATCATTTTTAATAATATTTACTGTAATGTTGTGATCAATGAATCCAAGAATATCCAAATCAATTACATCGATAGGGCATTCGATTTTGATAATATCTTTTTTATCCATCTTATTGCTTGATGCATTTTTGATAATAGCAACACAACAATCTAATTTATCTAAATTCAAATACTTATAAATTTCCATACTTTTTCCAGCCTGAATGTGGTCGAGTACAAAACCTTCTGAAAGGCTGCTGACGTTCAATGAATTTTTCTTCATAAGTAATTCCTCCTTTTAAGATACCTTGATGTCTAATAATGTAAGAATGAGTGCCATACGAACATATACACCGTATTGTGCCTGTTTAAAGTAAACTGCACGTGGGTCATCATCTACTTCGATTGAAATCTCGTTTACTCTTGGAAGTGGATGAAGAACAAGCATATGTTCTGGAGCAAGATCCATTTTCTTTTTATCCAAGATATAGAAATCTTTCATACGGATATAGTCTTCTTCGTTGAAGAAACGTTCTTTCTGGACACGTGTCATGTAAAGTACGTCTAACTCTGGAAGTGCATCTTCTAAACGTTCTACTTCTTTGTATGGAATGTTCTGTTTGTCCAAAACATCTTTGCGCATATAGCTTGGAAGACGAAGTTCTTCTGGTGAAATCAAAACGAATCTGATATTTGGGTAGCGAACGAATGCATGAATCAGAGAGTGTACTGTTCGTCCAAACTTAAGGTCCCCACAAAGACCAATTGTGAGATTGTCAAGTCTTCCACTTAAAGAACGAATGGTTAATAAGTCAGTTAATGTTTGTGTTGGGTGTTGATGTCCGCCGTCCCCTGCGTTGATGATAGGAACAGAAGAATGACGAGCTGCAACCATAGGAGCACCTTCTTTCGGATGTCTCATTGCAACGATATCAGCATAGCATGAAATCATGCGGATTGTGTCAGAAACTGTTTCACCTTTTGTTGCAGAACTTGATTCTGCTGAAGAGAAGCCTAAAACGTTTCCACCAAGATTCAACATAGCTGCTTCGTGGCTAAGGCGTGTTCTTGTACTTGGTTCAAAAAATAAAGTTGCTAACTTTTTACCTTCACAGGCATGTGCATATTTCTTAGGATTGGCTTCGATGTCATTTGCCAAATCTAATAATTGATCTACTTCTTCCACTGTTAAGTCTAAAGGACTCATTAAATGTCTCATAATAACCTCCTGTTTTATCTATATGTTAGTAAGTCTTCTACAGATTTTCTCTTTGGAGCATCTGGTGCAATATCTGGATATCCAATTGCAATCAGTGCTGCAAGCTCCTGTGTCTTTGGAATCTCAAGTAACTCTGTAATTCCATCTTCATCCCAGATTCCCATAATCACAGTCCCAAGTCCCTGTTCGTGTGCAGCAAGACAAAAACTTTGACATGCAACACCAACATCGAACATTTGCCAGCGATCCCCTTTTTTTGTTGAATAAGAACCATCACGTTCAAATCCGCAACGATTTTTCACAAAAGTGACAGCAATTAACATTGGCACTTGTCGGATAATATTAGAATTAAATTCCGGGGTGAAATCATCAGCAATTTTTTGAATAATAGAGGTGTCTTCAATTGCGATATAACGAGTGATTTGAGTGTTTTTCCAAGAAGGAGAATAAGAAGCGGTAGAAATAATAGATTCCAGTAATGAATGGTCAATACTATCATTCTTAAATTTACGAATACTTCTTCGTCCCTTGATACATTCTGTAGCGTTCATGATATATCCTCCTGTTCGAAAATCTTTTAATTATAATATAATAAAAAAAGATGTTTTTCAACTCTTATCTTTTTTTTATGTAGATTTTCTAAAATAATTGTATTATAATAGCACTTAGTTTTTTAGGAGGCACAAACGATGGAATCATTACAAGAATTAAGAGGACAATTAGACGAAATAGATGCACAAATCGTAGATTTATATCAGAGAAGAATGGATGTCTGCAGCAAAGTTGGTGAATACAAGATTGCAGCGGGCAGAAAAGTGTTTGATAAGCAAAGAGAAACTGAAAAACTTGCAGCCGTTACGGCAAATGTGGAAAATGAATTTTATAAAAAAGGGCTCAAAGAGCTTTATGAACAATTAATGTCTATGAGCCGTAAGTTACAATATCAGTTACTGACAAAACGGGGAGCACTTGGTAGACTTCCTTTTATTAAAGTAGATAAGCTTGATGTGGAAGATTCCCGAATTGTTTTCCAGGGGACAGAAGGCGCATACAGTCAGGCTGCAATGGAAAAATATTTTGGAAGTGATATCAATAGTTATCATGTACAGACATTTCGAGACGCTATGGAGGCAATAGAAGAAGGATCTGCGGATTTTGCAGTTCTTCCAATTGAAAATTCATCAGCAGGTGCGGTAAACGAAGTGTATGACTTACTTATGGAATTTGAAAATTATATTGTAGGAGAGGTATTTCTACCAATCGATCATACACTGGCGGCACTTCCAGGAACGAAACTCAGCGATATCGAACGTGTATATTCACATCCACAGGCTTTGATGCAAAGTGCAAAATTCTTAGATGAACACAGAGAATGGCAGCAGATCAGTGTTGGAAATACAGCAATCGCAGCAAAGAAGATTTTAGAAGATAATGAATGTAAGAAGGCAGCAATTTGCAGCAAATATGCAGCAGAATTCTATGGACTTGAAGTATTAGAAGAAAAAATCAACCACAATCAGAATAATGCAACTCGCTTCATTATAGTTACAAATCAGAAGCTCTTCCTGAAAGATGCAACGAAAATCAGTATTTGTATTGAGGCTGCACACCAGAGCGGTTCACTTTACCGTTTGCTTTCTCACTTCATTTACAATGACCTGAATATGTTGAAGATTGAATCAAGACCAATCGAAGGACGCAATTGGGAATATTGCTTTTTTATCGACTTTGAAGGCAATATGGCCGATGCAGCAGTGAAAAATGCAATCCGTGGACTTCGTGAAGAATCTCGAAGCTTAAAGATTTTAGGAAACTACTAGAAAAGAAGGTTATGAGATGAGAACAGAACAGTTAATGTTATACAAACATATGGAGCATGAGGAGATTCTTCAGGATATGACTTTCCTTATGAAAAACTGTCAAAGTGACTATTATAATAAGGAAGATATGGTTGGACTTTTATTTGAATGTATCAATCAAATTTTAGAATTGACAGGAAGCCATGGTTTTGAAGGAAATCTCTGGCACAATTATTTAACATTTTTACTTGCAAACGATGAGAATGCATACAGTACCGAATGTGAGATTGTTGGGAAAATCGAAGGAAGTATCAATCAGATTGCGTTACACGATTTTGAGATTTTCCGTGAATTATTTGCTTATGATTTCTCGATTATGGAAGAGGCTCTCGGTGTAGAATGTCTTTCAATGCTCTGGAATTATCAGAATGTAAAAGGGCATGGCAAAGTATTCAACAAACGAATCCGTGACCGTATCTGTGAACTTAGCAGCAAACTTGGAAAGAGTGAAAGTACAGAAGAATTCAAAGCGATTCTGACTCAGTTCTATAAAGAATTTGGCGTTGGTAAATTTGGTCTACATAAAGCGTTCCGTATAGAACATACAGATGAAGGAGCCCAGATTGTTCCAATTACAAAGATTTCGCATGTGCATTTGGATGATCTGGTGGGATATGATATTCCAAAGAAAAAGCTCATTGAAAATACAGAAGCTTTTGTAGAAGGAAGAAGAGCAAACAACTGCCTCTTATTTGGAGATGCAGGAACAGGAAAATCTTCTTCTATTAAAGCAATCCTGAACCAATATTACGATCAGGGACTTCGTATGATTGAAGTGTACAAGCATCAGTTTCAGGATCTGAATGATGTGATTGCACAGATTAAAAATAGAAATTATAAGTTCATCATTTATATGGATGATTTGTCGTTTGAAGAATTTGAAATCGAATACAAATATTTGAAAGCAGTCATCGAAGGCGGTCTGGAAAAGAAACCGGACAATATTTTGATTTATGCCACATCAAATAGAAGACATCTGGTAAGAGAGACATTCAAAGATAAGGCGGACAGAGATGAAGAGTTACATACAAACGATACAGTGCAGGAAAAATTGTCACTGGTAGCAAGATTTGGTGTGACAATCTATTTTGGAAGACCAGAGAAGAAAGAATTCCAGGTGATCGTAAAAGAACTCGCAGCAAGAAATGGTATTAATATGGAAGAAAAAGAATTACTTCTTGAAGCAAACAAGTGGGAACTAAGCCACGGAGGACTATCAGGAAGAACCGCACAGCAGTTTATTGATTATCTGCTGGGTAAAAAGCTTTAATTTGCTGAAGTGGCAAGTTGTAATGCTTTGGTGATTTCATATACATAAAAAGAAGCTCATGCTACCGTAGATTTTGTGAAAATCATGGGTGGCACGAGCTCCTTTTTTTTGCACCTGGAAAAAAGGCGCTATTTTGAGTTGTTTTTAGAGTGTTTTTGGGCAGTGGATTCGTGGAATTCATGTCTAACAACAATCAATTTCCCCGCCAAGCACAATGTAAATCTAATTCACCTGCTTTATCCCTGTTATATCGGAATCGATGATCAGCGAGTAATTTGTATAATACACCACAAATCCTGGTTTTCCGCCTTTTGGTTTCTTTACATGCTTTTTCTCGATATAATCAATTTCAACTTTATCGTTTCCGCGATTTTTGGAATAATAAGCAGCCAGTTTTCCTGCCTCTTCAAAAGTTCGATCTGGGAGTTCATCACCGTTTGTTTTTACGATAACGTGAGAGCCAGGGCAGCCTTTCGCATGGAACCACCAGTCGTTTCCGACAGCAAAATCAAAAGTTAGTTCTTCATTTTGAATATTATTCTTTCCGACATACATATGATAACCATCACTGGAAATATAGTGGAATGGCTTGCTTGTAATCTTGACTTTCTTTTTTGTAAATTTGCGTTTTACATAGCCGGCATCTATGAGTTCTTCCTTGATCTGATTCAAGTCATCTTCGCTAAGTGCGATATCAAGTGCATTGCTTACGGATTCTAAATAGACGATTTCGTCATGTGTTTCTTCTATTAGAGATACAAGCGCTTCATAGGTACGTTTCTGTTTATTATATTTGTCGAAAAATTTCTGTGAATTTTCCTGCGGAGTCTTTGTAGAATCCAGAGGAATCATAATAGTTTCATTTGTATAATAATTCAAACATTCCAGATGTTTTGCATTTGGTTCTAATTCATAGCCATAGACGTTAATCAGTTCCCCGTAAATGCGATACTTATCACGGTTTTCCGTATCCTTCAGTTGTTTGCCCTGCAAATCATATTTCTTACGGTTGCGTTCGAGAGCTGTCTGCACGATTTTACGAAGATCCACCGATTTTTGGCGGATACGGGTTACTGTGTTTTTGGTCGCATAGTAAGTTTCCAGTAAAACAGAAATCGAATCAAATTCTTTTGCTTCGTATTGGCAAAAATGTGACAGAGGAAGTGCGGAAAATTCTTTTGGTTCATTTCCTTTATAGTAAATGCGTGGAGCATAGTTTTTCTTTGAGATATTTTCAAAGAATAAAATAAATTGCTTGTAAAGATGTACCAAGACATCTTCAGAGAGTTCCTTCGGTGTAATAGAAGAGTCTATTCCAGCAATATAGCAAATCTCTTCTGCGACAACAGGACTGATTCCGGTAAAGCTGGTGTAGATTGCCTTAGCAAGTCCCATTGGTTTCCCGGTCAGTATTGTTTGAAAATCTGCAAATGAGAAATCAAGTGGGTCAAGTTTTGACATTGTGTCAGGAATGAAGTAATCGCGTCCAGGAAGAACTTCACGGATGGAACTCATCTGTGCAGACACGTGTTTGATACTGTCGATGATTCTGCCGCTATCATTGCAGAAAATAATGTTGCTGTGTTTTCCCATGATTTCTATAATTAGATATTTTTTACATAAATCACCAAGTTCATCCAGGTGCTCAATCTCAAAACGGATGATACGCTCTAGCGTAGGCTGGCTGATATCGGTAATACGTCCGTTGTTGATATGCTTTCGGAGCAGCATGCAAAAATTTGGAGCAGTCATAGGACTTGGTTTGTTTGTTTCTGTCAGATAAATAAGAGGAAGAGACGCACTGGCAGAGATGAACAGACGTTTTTGTCCGTTTGGTGTCTTGATTGTGAGTAAGAGTTCATCTTCTTCCGGCTGTGCAATCTTATTGATTCTTCCATCTAATAAAGTAGTTCTTAATTCGTGTACGATATTCGAAATGGTAATACCATCAAAAGCCATAATTTTAGACTCCTTTCTTCGTAGTCTAATCAAGTATATCACGTGAAAGTATTTTTGGCAATTTCACGGATTTACATAGAATATGCTTTTTAGTATAATGAAGCTATCATAGGCAGAAAGGATATGGTGATATGCTTAACTTCAAAAGAAAAAGACAAAACAAGACACAAGAGCAGGAAATTGTACAGGATGTAACAGTTACGAACACAACGAGACCTGCTCCAAAAAGACTGGATGGCAGCAAGGTAAGAAAGATTCTTCTGGGCGTGTTCATAGGTGTTTTTTTGATTATTACGATTTCAAACACAATCTATTCATTGGAAGAAGATGAATATGCAGTGATTCAGACCTGGGGACAGGTAGAGGTGGTTGAAACTCCGGGAATTAAGGTTAAGGTACCATTTGTCCAACAAGTTTACAAGGTGAGTAAAGCTTCCAAACAGTTTGCAGTTGGATACGATTTGGAGACTGGCGAATCGATTTATAAAGAATCTTTTATGATCACAAGTGATTACAATTTTGTAAACGTAGATTTTTATTTTGAATATCAGATTACGGATCCGGTAAAATATTTTTATGCATCGGAAGATCCAGAACTCATCGTAAAGAATCTGGCGCAGAGTTATATTCGTGATACAGTAGGAAGTCATGGAGTAGATGAAGTTCTGACAACTGGAAAATACGAGATTCAGTCAGAGATTAGAACGAAGCTGCAGGAGAGACTGGATGCAGAAAATATCGGGATTCAGGTAACGAATGCCGTGATTCAGGACGCAGAAGTTCCTACAACGGAAGTAGCACAGGCGTTTAAGAATGTAGAAGATGCAAAACAAGGTATGGAGACAGCGATCAACAATGCAAATGCTGATAAGAATACAAGAATTCCACAGGCAAATGCAGAGGCTGACAAGATTATCAAAGATGCGCAGGCAGAAAAAGAAGCTCTGATCGCAGAAGCAGAAGGACAGGTTGCGCGTTTTAATTCATTATATGAAGAATACATAAAATTCCCATTAATCACAAAGGAAAGAATGTTCTATGAAGCGATGGAGGAAGTGTTGCCGGGTATGAATATTTACATCACAGATGGTTCTACACAGACTGTCCTTCCATTGGAACCTTTTAGTACAACGAGCGGTTCAAGTACGACGAATTAGGAGGAATTGATTATGAAGAAGAAAGTGATTTTAATCCCATGTGCGATCATTCTTTTGGTGTTGTTGATGTCAGCGATGGTCGTGACAAAACCAGGAGAATATCGTGTTATTAAGCAGTTTGGGAAGATTATAAGAGTAGAAGAGAATGACGGTTCTGACTATGGACTTAGCTGGCGTATTCCGATTATTCAATCACAGACTGTGATTAGTTCCAAAGTGCAATTGAGTGATTTGCCGGCGAGTGATGTTATGACTTCAGATAAGAAATCTATGATTTCGGACTGTTTTGTATTATGGAGAATTGATGACCCAGTGAAGTTTATTCAAAAACTGAGTGGATCTGAGCAAAATGCGGAATCACGTATCAGTTCCAATGTATACAACGCGCTTAAGAATGTCATCAGTAGTTTGACCCAGGAAGAAGTGATTTCAGGCAGAGATGGAGAGTTGGCTGCACTTCTTACAGAAAAGTTGGGAACGAATCTTGAATCCTATGGAATCAAGGTGGAAAAGATTGAGACAAAGATGCTTGATCTTCCAGATGAAAATAAGGAAGCGGTATATAATCGTATGATTTCGGAAAGAAATAATATTGCTGCATCTTATACAGCGCAGGGAGAACAGCAGGCCCAAGAGATTAAAAATGACACAAATGAGCAGGTGACAGTTCTCCTGGCACAGGCTCAAAAACAGGCTGACACCATCATTGCAGAAGGTGAAGCAGAATATATGAAAATTCTAAGTAATGCTTACAATGATACAAGCAAGGCAGATTTTTATAGTTTTGTAAGGCAGCTTGATGCTGTGAAAGCAACATTAAAAGATGGAGATAATACAATCGTACTCGATAAGAATTCTCCGATTGCGGAAATCTTTTATTAAATGTTATAATGATGCAAAGATGTCCCTTAAGTCTTAAGTGACTTAAGGGACATTCAATATTCTGTTGACAGAAGGAGAAAAAGATGAATCAAAACAATATGATACAGATTGAAAATTTATCTTATGGGTTTCCTGCTAAGGAATTGTATAAAGACATTTCATTTACATTAGAAGCAGGACAGCACTGTGCATTTATTGGGAGCAATGGAACCGGGAAAACCACATTGATTGATATGATTATGGATCCAGACAAATTCCTGTATGATGGGAAGATTATCAAAGATCCGGACTGTAGAATCGGTTACGTGAACCAATTTTCGAAAACAGAAAAGAATCAGGATAGAACCGTATTTGAATATCTGAGCGAAAAGTTTACACAGCTTCAGGAAGAAATCGAATGCATTTGTAATGAGATGGCGACATCTGAATATTTAGATGAGCTTGTTGAAGTATATCAGGGAATGTTAGATCTCTTTGATTCAATGGATGGCAACAACTACGAGACAAATATACGCAAAAAATTAAAACAGGCTGGAATGGATAAATTGGAAGAGACAGAGATTTCAAAATTGAGTGGTGGAGAATATAAGCTTCTCCAAGTTATGAAGGAAATGCTTCTCCAGCCAAATCTTCTTATTATGGACGAACCAGATGTATTTCTTGACTTCGAAAATCTAAATGGTCTGTGTGAACTGATTAATAAATACGAAGGAACACTTCTTGTCATTACACACAATCGTTATTTATTAAATCATTGTTTCAATAAGATTTTACATTTGGAAAATACAGATGTTCAGGAATTTGATGGTAATTATGTGGATTATAATTTCTCGTTACTACAAAAGAAAATTGAGCTGATGGAGAAAGCAGCAGCCGATAAAGAAGAGATTGAACGAACGGAAAAGATGGTTGACCGTATGCGAACAAATGCTACAAATGCGAGTATTGCATCACTTGGACGTGCACTACATGCAAAGCAGACGCATCTTGACAGACTACGCGCAAGACAGATTAAAGCACCATTTGTAGATATTCGTCTTCCAGAGATTCAGCTTCCAGTGTTAGAAGGGCTACAGGAAGAAGATTCGCAAAAGACGGTCTTAAGTGTATGGGACTACGAAGTAACATTTGATGAACTGCTGCTTACAGGCGTGAGCTTTGAATTACATGCGAATGAGAAAGTAGCAATTGTAGGTGCGAACGGCACTGGTAAAACGACATTACTTCGAGATATTTATAAAAACCGCCATCAGGCGATCAAGATTGCCGATGATGTGAAGGTGGGATTCCTTTCACAGATTCATGGTGAGATGTTAAAAGAATCCAATACAGTCTATCAAGAATTTGAGAATCTGGGATTTGATTCAAAAGAAAGTATCCAGGAATATCTAGCAGACTACTGTTTCGCAGAAGAAACTTTGAATCAAAAGATAGGACAATTATCAGGCGGTGAACAGAACCTGCTCCAGCTCGCAAAGATTTCAGTCAGCAACGCAGATTTATTATTGTTGGATGAGCCTACAAGTCATCTGGATACTTATTCCCAGATTGCGCTTGAAAAAGCAATTTCAGAATATAAAGGTGCTGTTCTGATGGTATCTCATGACTTCTATAATATTGTAAATTGTGCAGACTATGTACTGTTTGTGGATGACAAATCGGTAAGGCGTATGAGAATCCGTTCCTTCCGAAAGAAAATTTATGAAAATCATTTTGATAAGACATACCTGGAACTGGAACAAAAGAAAAAAGAATTGGAAAACAGAATTTCTGTGTGTTTAAAGAGTGCTGACATTAAGACTGCGAAGCAGCTATGTGAGCAGCTGGAAGAAGTGATTGAAAAAATGTAATGTTGACGCATCTTTCGAAATGAATTATAATCAAATTTGATTTTAACAAAGCCATGAAGAAAATGAAGAGGTTAAACACTATGATTAAAAGTATGACAGGTTTCGGAAGATGCGAAATCACAGAAGGACAGCGTAAATTTACAGTTGAATTAAAAGGAGTCAATCACAGATATTTAGATGTAAATATCCGTATGCCAAAGAAGCTTAATTTCTTTGAGACATCCATTCGTAATTTACTGAAGCAGTATGCACAAAGAGGTAAGGTTGACATTTTTATTACTTATGAAGATATGTCTGAGACTCAGGTCTCATTAAAATATAATGCAACACTTGCACAAGAATACCTTACATATTTTAAACAAATGGAAGAAGCATTTGGGCTTGACAATGACATTCGTGTTTCAACATTATCACGTTATCCAGAGGTTCTTACAATGGAAGAACAAGTGATTGATGAGGAAGAATTATGGAATGGACTTCAAAAAGCATTAGAAGGAGCATTCACACAATTTGTTGAGACAAGAATTGTAGAAGGCGAAAATCTAAAGAAAGATATACTTGCAAAGCTGGATGAGATGTTAGAACTTGTATCATTTATTGAAGTTCGTTCACCTGAAATTGTTGCAGAGTATCGTACTAAATTAGAAAATAAAGTGAAAGAATTGTTAGAAGATGCGCAGATTGACGAAGGAAGAATTGCAGCAGAAGTCGTGATTTTTGCAGACAAAATCTGTACAGACGAAGAGACTGTTCGTTTAAGAAGCCACATTGAGCAGATGAAGAAGACGCTTCAGGCTAATGAAGGCATCGGCCGCAAGCTTGATTTCATTGCACAGGAAATGAATCGTGAAGCAAACACGATCCTTTCAAAAGCAAATGACTTAGAAGTATCAAATCACGCAATCGACTTAAAAACAGGGATCGAAAAAGTGCGTGAACAGATACAAAACATTGAATAACAGTTCAGTGGCACGAAGTGGCAGTAAGTCTTCGAAGAAGGCGGTCTGTGGCGCTGACATTCTGATTTAGAAAGACAAAAGGAGGACATTTATGAAGAAGGGAATATTAATTGTTGTTTCTGGTTTTTCCGGAGCTGGTAAGGGTACACTTATGAAAGCCCTGCTTAGTAAATATGATAACTATGCATTGTCAATCTCTGCTACAACAAGAAACCCTCGTAATGGTGAAGTGGACGGAAGAGAATACTTTTTTAAAACTACGGAAGAATTTGAAAAAATGATTGCGCAGGACGATTTAATAGAGTATGCTAAGTACGTAAATAATTACTATGGCACTCCGCGTGCTTATGTAGAAGAACAATTAGAAGCTGGTAAAGATGTAATTCTTGAGATTGAAACACAAGGCGCTTTAAAAGTAAAAGAAAAGTTTCCAGAGACACTTCTTTTATTTGTAACTCCACCAAGTGCAGAGGTTTTGAAAGAAAGACTGATTGGACGCGGGACAGAGACAATGGAAGTGATTGAGTCACGAATGAAAAAGGCAGCAGAAGAAGCAGAAGTTATGGACAGATATGATTATCTTGTAATCAATGATGTCTTAGATACATGTGTACAGGAGATGCATGATATCATTACTTGCGAACATAACAGATGTTTCCGCAATACAGAGTTTATCAGCCAGATTAAAGAAGAGTTGAAAAACTTATAAGTAAGATTGTAGAACAGACTCAGAAAGAGTTTATTTGAAAGGAGAATAACAGATGTTACATCCATCATATTCAGATTTGATGAAAGTAGTAAACCAAGACGTAGAAGAAGGAGCAACAAAGGTAGTTAACAGCCGTTACTCAATCGTGCTTGCAACAGCAAAGAGAGCAAGACAGATTGTTGCAGGAGACGAACCATTAGTACATGTGAGAAATGGTGAAAAAGCGCTTTCGATTGCAATTGATGAAATGAACAGTGCACAATTAAAAATTGTTGCTGATGATGCAGAATAATTTGAAAACTATAAGGTGAGACAGATACAATTTTGTATCTGTCTCAAAAACCATAAAGAGATAAATTAGAAAATATTAGGAGAAAAGCTATATGAATATTTTGTTTGTGTCATTGGGGTGTGATAAGAACCTCGTAGATACAGAAGTAATGCTAGGTCTTCTGGCAGAAAAAGGGCACCAAATGGTGGATTTTGAAGAAGATGCGGATGTGATCGTAGTCAATACTTGTTGTTTTATTCATGATGCGAAAGAGGAAAGTATCCAGACAATTCTGGAGATGGCAGAGTACCGAAAAGAAGGCAGATGTAAGGCGCTTATTGTTACCGGATGTCTTGCGCAGCGATACAAGAAGGAGATACTGGATGAGATTGAAGAAGTAGATGCTGTACTTGGAACAACTTCTTATGACAAGATTGTGGAAGCAATTGATGAAGCACTTGTAGGACATAAGACGATGGAAATGACTCATCTGGATGCACTCCCAGAAGTAAGAAGTAAGAGGCTTGTTACTACGGGTGGACATTTTGCATATTTAAAGATTGCAGAAGGGTGCGATAAGCATTGTACATATTGTATTATTCCAAAAATCCGCGGTAATTTTCGAAGTGTTCCTATGGAGCATATCTTACAAGAAGCAAAAGACTTGGTAGATCAGGGCGTGAAGGAACTGATTTTGGTAGCGCAGGAGACAACACTTTATGGGAAAGACCTCTATGGAGAGAAAACACTGCCAAAACTATTGAAAGAATTATGCAAAATCAGTGGTCTAAGATGGATTCGAATTTTATATTGTTATCCAGAAGAGATTACGGATGAGCTGATTCAGGTGATAAAAGAAGAAGATAAAATTTGCAAATATCTGGATTTACCAATCCAGCATGCATGTGATGATATCTTAAAACGCATGGGAAGAAGAACCTCGAAACAGCAACTAATCGAAATAGTTGAAAAACTTCGAAGAGAGATCCCAGACATTGCACTGCGTACAACACTTATTACCGGTTTCCCGGGAGAGACACAGGAGCAGCACGAAGAACTGATGGCATTTGTAGATGAGATGGAATTCGACAGACTTGGAGTATTTACATATTCTCCGGAAGAAGATACACCAGCAGCTACAATGGCAGATCAGATTGAGGAAAGTATCAAAGAAGATCGTCAGGCAGATTTAATGGAGCTTCAGCAGGAGATTGCTTTTGAACTTGCAGAAGAGATGATCGGAAAAGAAGTTCTTGTGATGATCGAAGGAAAAGTAGCTGATGAGAATGCATACGTAGGCAGAACTTATAAGGATGCACCAAACGTCGATGGACTTATTTTTGTAGAATGTGATGAAGAATTAATGTCAGGTGATTTTGCAAGAGTCAAAGTAACGGGCGCTTTGGAATATGATTTAATAGGAGAGATAGTATAATGAATTTACCAAACAAGTTAACAGTATTAAGAATCTTAATGGTACCGGTATTTGTAGTATTTATGATCACACCACTTGCAGAAGGCAATGGCAAATATATTGCATTGGCTTTATTCTGTATCGCAAGTTTAACAGATATGTTAGATGGTAAAATTGCAAGAAAATACAATCTTGTAACGAACTTTGGAAAGTTTATGGATCCGCTTGCAGACAAGCTTTTAGTATGTTCTGCGATGATTTGTTTGATTCCATCAGGAAAGCTTGCAACATGGGTTGTTTTAATCATTATTGCCCGTGAATTTATCATCAGCGGTTTCCGTTTAGTTGCATCAGACAGTGGTATTGTAATCGCAGCAAGCTACTGGGGAAAATTCAAAACAGTTTCACATATGGCAATGATTATCCTTTTAATCTTAGACATTCACAATCCAGTAATGCAAATGATTACAAACGTAATAGTTTGGGTTGGTATTGCATTAACAATCATTTCACTTGTGGATTATGTTGTAAAGAATAAACAGGTATTAACACACGGTGGAATGTAATACATAAAAGACAATATAAAAAACTGGCAGATATCAAGTCTGCCAGTTTTTATATTGTAGGAAATTAGTCCCATATGAATGTATCCCGGTATATAAAAAAGTACAAAAACCACTAGACATGAAGATGAGTTTGTGAGAAAATATTCATGTATGGATGTTAAAGATATAACAAACACCATGATAAGTAAATAAAATACATACTTGAAAGGAGTTTTAATCATGATTTATTCACATGAAGTAAAAACTATGTGTCCAGTAGCCATTGGCGCCAATCACGGACCAGCTCCAATCCCAGAAGAAGCAAAATGGGTAAAAGCAAAAGAAGTAAAAGATATTTCAGGTTTTACACACGGTATCGGTTGGTGTGCACCTCAACAAGGAGCTTGTAAATTAACATTAAACGTAAAAGAAGGTATCATCCAAGAAGCATTAGTAGAAACAATCGGATGTTCAGGTATGACACACTCTGCAGCTATGGCTTCAGAAATTCTTCCTGGAAAAACTATCTTAGAAGCTTTAAATACAGACTTAGTATGTGACGCTATCAACACAGCGATGAGAGAATTATTCTTACAAATCGTTTATGGTAGAACACAAAGTGCTTTCTCTGAAGACGGTCTTGCAATCGGTGCAGGTCTTGAAGACTTAGGTAAAGGACTTCGTTCACAAGTTGGTACAATGTACGGAACATTAGCTAAAGGTCCTCGTTACCTTGAAATGGCTGAAGGTTATGTAACAGGTATCGCATTAGATGAAAACAACGAAATCATCGGATACCAATTCGTTAGCCTTGGAAAATTAACAGACTTCATCAAAAAAGGTGATGATCCTAATACAGCATGGGAAAAAGCTAAAGGACAATACGGCCGCGTAGCTGACGCTGTTAAGATTATCGACCCACGTGTAGAATAATAGAAGGACGACATAATAATGGCTTTATTTGAATCATATGAAAGACGTATTGACCAAATCAATGCGGTATTAAATAGCTATGGAATCGCTTCTATTGAAGAAGCTGAAAAAATTACGAAAGATGCTGGATTAGACGTTTACAATCAAGTAAAAGGTATCCAACCAATCTGTTTTGAAAATGCTTGCTGGGCTTACATTGTAGGTGCTGCAATCGCAATCAAAAAAGACTGCAGAAGAGCTGCTGACGCTGCTGCAGCAATCGGTGAAGGTCTTCAGGCTTTCTGTATCCCAGGTTCAGTTGCTGACCAACGTAAAGTAGGTTTAGGACATGGTAACTTAGGAAAAATGTTACTTGAAGAAGAAACAGACTGTTTCGCATTCTTAGCAGGACACGAATCATTCGCAGCTGCTGAAGGTGCTATCGGTATCGCTGAAAAAGCTAATAAAGTTCGTCAAAAACCATTACGTGTTATCTTAAACGGTCTTGGTAAAGACGCTGCTAAAATCATTTCAAGAATCAACGGTTTCACATACGTTCAAACAGAAATGGATTACTTCACAGGCGAAGTAAAAGAAATCAGCAGAACACCATACTCAACAGGACTTCGTGCAAAAGTTAACTGCTACGGTGCAAACGACGTAACAGAAGGTGTTGCTATCATGCACAAAGAAAAAGTTGACGTTTCTATCACAGGTAACTCAACAAACCCAACACGTTTCCAACATCCAGTAGCTGGTACATACAAAAAAGAATGTATCGAACAAGGTAAGAAATACTTCTCAGTTGCTTCAGGTGGTGGTACAGGACGTACACTTCACCCAGATAACATGGCAGCTGGTCCAGCTTCTTATGGTATGACAGATACTATGGGACGTATGCACAGTGATGCTCAATTTGCTGGTTCTTCATCAGTTCCTGCTCACGTAGAAATGATGGGACTTATCGGCGCTGGTAACAACCCAATGGTTGGTATGACAGTAGCAGTTGCAGTTTCTATCCAAGAAGCAGCTGATAACGGCAAATTCTAATTCTGAATTGAATAAAATCATTAAATAACCAGGCTCCCATCATCTCAGAAATAATAGAGATGATGGGAGCTGATTTTGTATACATTCTGTTATAACGATACAAGATAAGCCATTGAGCATATAATATACCAACAGATATTATAGGTCTGAATTATGTTTTTGACAGGATTGATTACTGAACTTTTAGTTGGAGGAGGGGAAAAGGAGTCATGGAACAAATTACAAATTACATTAAACCGGAACTTTTAGTAGTAGCCATTGTATTATATCTCATAGGAGTGGCGGGCAAAAAATCTGAACTGATAAAAGATAAGTACATTCCGTTAATACTTGGGATACTAGGAATTGTCATTTGTGCAGTTTACATCTTCTCTACATGCGATTGTGATACCACACAGAAAGCTTTATTGGCAGTATTCACTACAATTACGCAAGGAATTTTGGTTGCAGGTTTAAGCACATATGTGAACCAGCTAATGAAACAATTAAGCAAAACCAAGTAGAGCATTGGAAATAGATGAAATTCAGCTCCTTTTGTGTTATATTTATAATATGTACGCAATATGTATGCAAATAGAGATGAAAGGAGATTCCATATGAAAAAAATCTTAACAGCACATTTTTTACTCCTTAGCATTATTGTTTCTCAGATTCTCTTATCCTTTGTTTTAAACGTGTGTAATATCAGTCTGCCAATAGTAATGGCTTTGCTTGTAAGCCAATTGACGATTCTTGCGCCATTTATCGTTTATTGTGTTCTGAAAAGGAAAAATCCTTTAAAGATAATAAGATTTAAGAAAGTTGGTTTTAAAACGGCGATTTTCTCAATGCTGATCGCACTTTGTTCTTATCCGGTAGTAGTATTTTTAAATCTGATTTCAATGCTGTTTGTAGAGAATGCTATGGTAAATGTGATGACACAGGTGCTTTCTCTGGGAGTTTTTGGAGGATTGTTTTTTATGGCGTTTTTGCCGGCTGTAGTTGAAGAGACTATTTTCAGGGGAGTGCTTTATAACACTTATAGTAAGCGAAGACCAGTCTTAGGTATCATTCTCAGTGCTCTCCTGTTTGGCCTGATGCATATGAATTTTAATCAACTTCCATATGCATTGTATTTGGGAATTATTATGGCTCTTTTGATGGAGGCAGCTGATTCGATACTTGCACCCATGATTGTTCATTTCACGATGAATGGTACAAGTACTTTGCTATCGTTTCTAACGATGGGAACAATAGATAGTGCAGAAGCAGGATTGTCTTTATCTGCTATGAGTCCGATGATTTTAGTCTCTGTAATAGCTGTATATGGAATCCTGGCATTGATTTCATTGGCGATTGTTATTTTACTTGTATATGCAGTTTTTCGAAATCATAATCGAAAACCATCCGAAATATTTAGGGCGGATCACAGTGATACGGCGTATTTATTGAGAAAAGATGGG
This sequence comes from Faecalimonas sp., assembly GCA_045121495.1. GTDB lineage: Bacteria > Bacillota > Clostridia > Lachnospirales > Lachnospiraceae > Faecalimonas. Next base: position 23,513 of record JBGVGF010000050.1, on the reverse strand, counting down.
AAAATGCATAAGAATCGCATGATAGATGTTTTCGTAATCTTGTTTACTATTTATACACTATATAGCTGTATTATTAGTGCAATTGGTTGATTTGCAGGAAGTTATGAGAAAACTAAGCTATCTATCGTGACATTTTTAGTGGCTACACATAAGGAGAGTGAGGATACATGAAAAATTACGAAGAAGTATTAGACGGAGCATATTCTAGGCTTATGCAGTTAAAGATAAAAAGAGATTATTTCCAAGAAAAATTGGAATCAGTGTCATGTGATGAAAAACAAGAAAGTGAAATGTTTTTATCTTATGTCATTATGAGAGGTGTTGCAGAAGATCTGGAAGAGTTTTTGGATTTATTATCGACAGACAGCAAACCGAGATATCAACATTTTATTATCCGTAACATTACAGAACATGTAATTGAATATATGTATCTGATGAATAATAAAGAATTGATTGCAGAATATTTTGGATCCAAAGTCGAGTTGGATGCGGATGTGGATATGAAGCATATCTCAGAGGAATATAAAAACCTTGGTCAGAACAGATATACTTCAAAACGTATGTCGGTGAATGCAATGGCGGTTGCAATTGGTGAAAAGCATTCAGAAGATGGTGTGCCGGGGCTGTATGATATTTTTAGTATCATTTCAGAAAATTGTCATAACTCCTATTTCCACGCGGTGATAGATGAGATGGCGGATGATGAAATGCAAAATAAAGTGTTCAGTCTATGGATTATGACATTGGTGCTTGTGAAACTGTTAGAATTCGATAAGATGAGAGAACTATAGAAAAATTGAGAGCCTTATGAGGTGAAACTTATGTTGGATAAAGAAACGTTTTTAGTAAAATATCGTATTACAGAAGAAGAATTTCGAGAAGCAGACATGCCTTGGAGTGAGCTGGAGGCAATCTATGAAGATTATCAGAAGAATAAGACAGAAGTTTTAAGAGAGATTGGAAAAGACTTTGTCAATGATTATCTTTACGATATAGAGAAAGCTGGAATCCATTCTTACCGATATAGAACGAAAGAACCGGAGCATTTAATTGATAAAATCATCCGAAAACGAAGAGAAGATAAAGACAAATTTGCACATGTAAACGTGGGGAATTATCACAAGTATTTTACGGATCTCATTGGGATTCGTGTATTTTTCCTGTATCGCGAGGATTGGAGAGATTTTCACAATTATATAACAAGTACATTTGAAAACAATCCACTATTATATGTTCAAAATCGTCTGGAAGATTTTGATAATAATCCAGAACATTATTATATTGCAGAACGACCAAAGGTATATAAAAGGTCAGGCGATGAAAAAATTTATGACAGAAAAGTGTTGGAGATCCATTCGGATGGAATCTATCGCTCACTGCATTATATCATCAAGTACAAAGGATATTATGTAGAAATTCAATGCAGAACGCTGTTTGAAGAGGGATGGGGAGAAGTGGATCATGATATCGTTTATCCATATTATCAGGATGATGAGATGTTAAAAGATTTTTCCACTATTTTAAATCGTCTTTCGGGTATGGCAGATGAGATGAGTTCCTATTTTAGGAGAATAAAAAAAGAAAGAGAAAAAGGGGAATAGTTTATGCCGGCATTATATGCACACAATCGTTTTGGTGGAGAAGTGGTAAAACATCTTGATGAAGAATTATCCGCAATCATTCAAAAGCATTACACACAGTTTTGTATCGGTTTGCAGGGACCGGATATTTTCTTTTTCTATAGACCCTGGGAGAAAAACAAAGTTTCACAATGTGGATATGGAATGCATGATGAATATGCGGATGTTTTTTTTGAAAGGGCAGCCGAAATTGTGCGAAAAAAAGGAAGAGACAGCAGAGAGTATGCGTATATACTTGGTTTTATCTGCCATTTTTCGTTGGACAGCGAATGCCATCCATATGTGGAAAAGATGGTGAAAGAGATTCAGGTAGGACATATTGAGATTGAAGGAGAGTTTGAAAAGCATTTGCTCCGTCTTGATGGCAGACATCCTCTTTCATACCCTCTTGCGAAGTTTGTACCGACGGATGATTCGACAGTAGAAGCTATTTATCAGTTTTTTAAACAAGTGAAAAGAGAAGAAATTCAGGAAGCGTTAAAGACGATGAAGTTTATCAAAAAGTTTTTAACGGCGCCGTGTAAGATGAAACAGAACTTGATCAATATATGTTTGAAGATTACCGGACTTGATAAAAGTTATTATGGCATGATGCATTCTTATCATGATAATCCGAAATGTACGGATGCAAACAAAAATTTAGAAAATCGATTTGGTCAAGCTGTTTTAGTTGCCACCATGTTGATTCAAAGCTATGATGAGACAGTGCAAAAGAATAAACCGATCAATGAACGATTTCATCGTACATTTGATTAATAAAAGAAACACTTAGGAGAAAAATCATTATGGAAAAAATGAAACTGACAAAACTGGAAAAGGCATGGATTTTGTATGACGTTGGAAATTCAGCGTTTATCATGCTTGTTTCTACAATTATCCCAATCTACTTTAACTATCTGGCAGCGAATGCTGGAATTTCAGAGGTAGATTATCTTGCTTACTGGGGATATGCGGCTTCAGTTGCAACCGTAATCGTTGCGCTGATCGGGCCGGTACTTGGAACACTTGCAGATACGGAGAACTTCAAAAAGCCGATATTTACAATTACAATGATGGTCGGAGTATTTGGCTGTATTGCATTATCATTTCCAACATCCTGGATCGTTTTTCTTGCAATCTTTGTGATAGCCAAAGTTGGATGTAATGCAAGTTTGATTTTTTATGATGCCATGTTGGTAGATGTCACAACAGAAGAGAGAATGGACACAGTATCATCGCATGGGTATGCATGGGGCTATATCGGAAGCTGTGTACCATTTATTGTTTCACTTGTATTTGTGTTGATGTACGACAAGTTTGGCATTACAATGAGTACTGCGATGGCGATTGCATTCTGCATTAATGCAATATGGTGGCTTCTTGTGACGATTCCGTTTTTAAAATCATATAAACAGGAAAACTATGTTGCATTACCTGAAAAACCGATAAAAGAAAGTTTTGTTCGTTTGTGGCATACATTAAAAGATGTAAAGACTCAGAAGAATATTTTTGTGTATCTGATCGCATATTTCTTTTTTATCGATGGCGTATCCACAATTATTTCAATGGCAACAGCATATGGTAGTTCGCTGGGCTTAGATTCAACAGGACTATTGCTTGCGCTGTTGGTAACACAGATCGTGGCTTTTCCATGTGCATTGATTTTCTCAAAATTGTCTAAAAAATATGCAACAGATTCTTTGATTAAAGTATGTATTCTTGCATATACTGCAATTGGGTTATTTGCAATTCAACTGGATAAGCAATGGGAATTCTGGCTGCTTGCCGTATGTGTGGGGATGTTCCAGGGTGCGATTCAGGCTTTGGCTCGTTCTTATTTTGCAAAGATTATTCCAGCAGAAAAATCGGGCGAATATTTTGGAATCTATGATATTTTTGGAAAGAGTGCATCCTTTATGGGAACAACCTTAGTAGGAGTTGTAGCACAGATTACTGGAAAGCAAAACATTGGGGTGGCAATTATTGCACTTATGTTTATTGTTGGATATTTTATATTCTGCAAGGCAGCAAAATTAAATAAAACAGCATAAAAATGTGCGCTACGGGAAAGAGTAGCGCACATTTTTTATTTTTTCTCTTTGGATCTTCCTACCAGGTAATCAATTGATACATCGTAATAATCAGCAAGTTTGATTAAAACTTCCACAGGAATATTGATTTTCCCTAGCTCATATTTTGAATAAGTTGTCTGTTTGACATTCAGATATTCGGCAAGCTCCGTTTGGATTTTGTCGTTATCTTCGCGTAAATTACGGATATTTTCAAATAACATCGTACCACCTCCGAGTTTGATGGTTTTATTATATGAAAGTCAAATAACGACTATTGAGAATTAGTCTAAATGCGACTATAATAAAATCAGAAAGGAGGAATGAGATGGATAAAAATGAGGAATTTCTAGAATTGTTTTTAGAAGATGACTTGCAGTTTTATGATAAATATTTATGCGAGATGACGATAGAAGAGTTACAGGTATTTTTAGAAGAGAATCCGCTGTTTATGAAGGAGAACTAAAAAAGATTGTGCGTTTGCACAATCTTTTATGACCAGTCTAATTATATGCCGTCGTGAGCATCGTCATCGCATTCTTCATCTGCATCCGAAGCATATTCTCTGACAACAACTTTATTGCGGATACGTTCTGATTCAACTGCTTCATCAAGCAGCTCTTTTACAGCTTCACAGTTTTTGATATTGACGATGTCAAAACATCCCAGATCTTTGTCTGTACCATCGATATGAATTGTCCCAAGTCCAAATATCTTTTGTACAAGGGAACGTGATAGACTTGTATTCATAATGCGGTAGAGTCTTACATCATAGTTGTTTGTAGTAAAAAAACCTGTTTCGACAAAGAATCTATCTTCACTCAAACCATATTTGGTAAATGTCCAAGGAAGTCCACACCAGAGTCTTTTTCTGTCGTACCATTTTAAATTCTCTTTATTCATAAAATACACCTGACTTTCAATACATTTTTGATTATTTTATCATATAACTTTGTTAGATACAAGTTTGAGAATAAAGTGTTATATGTATAGTAATGAGTGAAGGACGAAATTTCGTGTCGCGTACGAAACTTCGTCCTTCCAGAGAAGAATTTATACCAAATTTATAAGAAAAACTCGTTATTATAGTGTCCAAGAAATTGTTTTGTTCTTTCTTCTCTTGGATTTTCAAATATTTGTTCAGGAGTTCCCTGTTCTAAGATATATCCGTCATCCATGAAAATAACATGGTTTGAAACATCTTTTGCAAAAGCCATTTCGTGTGTTACGATGATCATCGTCGTGTTCTGATCTGCCAATCCTTTGATTACCTTTAAAACTTCACCGGTAAGTTCAGGATCCAAAGCAGAAGTTGGCTCGTCAAAACAAAGGATATCCGGTTGAAGTGCAAGCGCACGAGCAATAGCAACTCGCTGACATTGTCCTCCGGATAATTGATGAGGATAATTGTTCATTCGGTTTGCAAGTCCCATCTGTGTAAGAAGAGATTCAGCCTGAACTTTGATTTCTTCCTGAATTTCTTTCTTGCGGAGTTTATAGTCTGGCAGTTCTTTTGCTAACAGTTCTCTTGCCAACATAACATTCTGCAAAGCAGTGTATTGTGGAAAGAGATTAAAAGATTGAAATACGAGACCAAAATGAAGTCTTTTTTTACGAATCTGTGCATCTGACTGAGTAGCCGGATCATTTGCATCGAACAATATTTCATCATTTACACGGATAATACCATTGTCAGGACGTTCTAAAAAGTTAAGACATCGCAGAAGAGTTGTCTTTCCGCTTCCAGAGGATCCTATAATAGAAACAACCTGTCCTTTTTCTAAAGAAAAACTGACGTCCTTTAATACATCGGTACGTTCAAAACGTTTGCTTATATGATTTACTTCTAAAATTGACATTTTCACGTACCTCCTATCTAAAATATTCTAATTTCTTTTCCAAACGTCCAAGTAAAATTGTAACAATCCCACTGAAAATCAAATAATAAACACCAGTGAAGAAGAGTGGCCAGATGGCACCAGAGATGCCTTGGGAACTCTTTAAAAATGCCTGACCAGCCCAGATGATTTCCTGAAGTGCAATAATACGGGCGAGGGATGTATCTTTTACCAATGTGATGATTTCATTAGACATTGGTGGTAGAATACGTTTGATCATCTGAAGCAATGTTACTTTAAAGAAAATCTGACTCTTAGTCATACCGAGTACAAGTCCGGCTTCTTCCTGACCTACAGGAATACTCTGGATACCGCCACGGTAGATTTCTGAAAAGTAGCAGGCGTAGTTGAATATAAAACCGGCAGAAGCGGCCAGGAATCTTCCCGATTCACTGCTTCCCCAGATTGGATTATGCCATACAAGCCCTGGAAAGTAGTAAATAATCAAAAGCTGAAGCATAAGAGGAGTTCCACGGATAATCCATACAATAATCTTTGTAAAATAACTAATTGGTCTGAAACGGGACATGGATCCAAAAGCAATCACAAGTCCAAGTGGACATGCACCAAGCAATGTCACAAAAAAGAGTTTCAAAGTTTGTATAAAGCCGACGTTTAAAGACTTAATTACAATCGGCATCTGTTCTAAAATCAGTTCCATAAGTGCTGTTCCCTCGAATACTACTCTTGAGGAATGAGAGCAGCTTGCACGCCATATTTTTCGGCACATTCCATCATGAATCCATTTGCATAGCTTTCAACAAAGAATTTGTTTAATTCTGCTGCAAGATCTGAGCCTTTACGGAATCCAACACCATATTCTTCGCTGTTAAGGCCTACTGTGTATGTCAACTGTTCATAACCTGTACCTTCACCAACCATTGCTGCAGCCATTAAAGAATCAATTACAGCAGCATCTGAAGTTCCAGAAGCAACTTCCATCAAAGCATCTGCCTGTGAAAGAACTGGTGTATAGTTCAAGTTAAGTGCTGCAACCTGTTCTGCGCCGGCACTGCTTGCTTCTACAGCGAAAGCAAGATCGGCAAGACTTTCTACTGATTGATATTGGTCTGCTTTATCCTTAGGTACGATAACGACCTGAGCATTGTTGCAATATGGATTTGAACATTCCATTGCAGTGAGTACGTCATCTACTAAAGTCATACCATTCCATACACAGTCGATTGTTTTACCGTCAAGTTCAGGAATTTTAAAATCCCAGTCAATTACAACAAATTCTACTTCAACACCAAGGCTTTCCGCAAATGCTCTTGCCATATCTGCATCGAAGCCAATCCATTCACCATTTTCATCTTTGTAATCCATTGGTGCAAATTCTGTGATTCCGACTACTAAAGTACCTTTTTCTTTTACGTATTCCATATCTGTCTGATTCTTGTCATCATCAGAAGTTTTATCAGAAGCGCATGCAGCCAGAGATAAAATCATAATCATGCTTAAAATGAGTGCTAATAATTTTTTCATAATCTTCTCCTTTATTATATGTATTTATGCGACTTCACTATGTTAGCGAATTAGCAAACTAAAGTCAAGAGGAAATTTGAAATATATGCTTAACTATTAAACTAATAGTTGAATGCTTAAACCGCCGGTTTATAGAAGAGAATGATTTTACAAAGTATAATAAATGGTATGAAGTGAAGAAAATCGTTTGAGAAAATGGAGGGCATTATGGAAGAAAAAATGTTGGTAACACAGGCTCTTGATGAAAGAGATTTTTTGGCTAAGAAAATTACTGATAAAATTATGGCCTTTAAGGCAGTTGACTATGCGAAGCATAATGAAAACAAAACATGGGGCGGGAAAAAGGACCGCAAAGAGTATGAAGAGGATACAAAGGCATCGTTTCAGCAGATTGTGGATCTGATGACGCGATATGATCAGATTGATGCTGCGATTGTTGCATCAAATGCCACTGCAATGGTAGAAACTTCTTATGGTAAATACACAGTAGCAGCAGCAATTTCTTTGAAAAATCGTCTTGCTGCGTCAGCACTTCCTTCAAAAAATAGTTTTGAAGTACGTCTGATCCAAAGAATGCAAAAAGAATTCAACGACTGTATGATAGCAATTGATGATAAAAACAGAGATTTAGCTGATACAGCAGAAAGTATGCGACTTAGTATTCTTGGAAAAGAAGGAAAAACAAAAGAAACAAAGCCATTAGAAGTGGTAGATACCTATGTGAAAGAGAATACCGCAGAACTTGTAGATCCTCTCGGAATTGAGAAGAGATTAGCCGGCATGACAGAGAGAAGAAATAAGTTGTTGAAAGAATTAGAAACACAGATAAAAGTAAGTAATGCGACTACATTTATCACAATCTAATTGAAATAGAAGAGTTTAGGCAGATTGCCTGCAACACGAAAACCATAAATTCAGCTTCCCTGCAATAGGGTTATATTGCATGACAAGATCAGAAATGATTGGAATTCAGAATCAGAGGACGATGAAAGAATATTTTTTGTTTTTGAGTAACTGTTTTTGGATAACTGTTAATCATCAACTGTTTTCAGTTCAACTGTAAATTGTTTTTGGAAAACTGGTATATAGACATGTATGACATGTTGAAATCCACGAGAAAGGTTGGGTGATAAGCTGATTGACCGATGGGGCGCCACGTGGCTGTGTTGCAGGTATTTTTTGCGTAGAAAATAGTTTTATTTGTACAAATAAATAGTAATATTGCATAATCATAAGTCGTATGATATACTGTTTGTAGTAAAAATACACAAAAGTGATATAAAGGAGGATGCAGATGGACGAAAGATTACAAGACCTTCGATCAACGAAGAACCCAAAAGCGAGAATTAAAATTATGAAAGGTCACTTTGCTACAGGCAACTCACATATCAATACATACATCGATATGTCAACTGTAAAAGTTAGACATAACAACTGTAGAGAGACAGCGAAAGTTTTAGCAGCAGAATATATGCATGTTACGCCGATTGATACAATTGTATGTCTGGAAGAGACAGATACAATTGGAACATTTATGGCTGAACAATTGGCAGATGGACATTATTCTTTGAGTAGTGGTATTAATATTTCGATCGTTTCTCCTGAATATCATCAGAGTGGGCAGATATTATTCCGTGACAATGTGCAGCGTATGGTTAGAAATAGTCAGGTACTGATTCTTGCACCATCTATTACAACAGGAAAATCTGTAAAACGTGCAATTGAGGCAGTGTTATATTACGGCGGAAGAGTTTGTGGTATTTGCTCTGTATTCAGTTCTATCAATAAGATCAATGGGCTGGAAGTAAAGACAATTTTTACAAACAAAGATATTCCTGATTATCGTGCATATTCACCAGTGGATTGCCCAATGTGTCAGGCAGGGCAGAGGCTCGATGCAATTGTAAATAGTTATGGATATTCAAAATTATAATTGACAAGTATTTTAAAATGACATATAATATATATGTCAGCAAGGGTGTTGGAGATTACTCCATCACCCTTTTTTACATAATTATACAATCGGTACGAAGAGGTACAAATCTGTGAGAAATCGGATTTGTATCTTTTTTTGTATCCAAGGGGGTAGAGGTTATGAAACTAAAAGACACAGGATACAGTAAAGAACAATTAAAAGAAATTGCAAATACATATATTATTGATACTTATGAAAGATTTGACATGATTGCAGAAACTGCGAAGGGAATGTATATCTATGATGAACAGGGAACACCGTATCTGGATTTTTATGCGGGAATTGCGGTAAACAATGCTGGAAACTGCAATGAGCATGTAGTAGAAGCAGTAAAAAATCAGGCAAGTGATATTATGCACACATTTAACTATCCTTATACGATTCCACAGGCACTGCTTGCAAAGAAGGTCTGTGAAACGATTGGAATGGATAAAATTTTTTACCAGAATTCAGGGACTGAGGCAAATGAAGCAATGATCAAAATGGCCAGAAAGTATGGAGTGGAAAAATATGGACCGCACAAATACAATATTGTAACGGCAAAGATGTCCTTTCATGGAAGAACTTTTGGAGCTATGAGTGCAACGGGACAGCCGGATAATGCGTGTCAAATTGGATTTGGAGATATGACACCAGGATTTAATTATGCAGAGTTCAATGACTTGCAGTCATTTAAAGATGCCGTGAATGAAAACACGATTGCTATCATGATTGAGCCGGTACAAGGCGAAGGTGGTGTGCATCCTGCTACAAAAGAATTTATGTTGGGACTTCGTAAATTTTGTGATGAAAATGGATTATTACTATTATTAGATGAAGTGCAGACAGGATGGTGCAGAACAGGAGCGCCAATGTCATATATGAATTATGGCATCAAACCGGATATCGTTTCTATGGCAAAAGCCTTGGGCGGTGGAATGCCGATTGGAGCAATTTGTGCAACAAAAGAAGTGGCAGAAGCATTTACGAAAAGTTCCCATGGAACAACATTTGGTGGGAATCCAGTATCCTGCGCAGCAGCACTGGCAGAAGTAGATGAATTATTAGAAAAAGATTTGGCAGAAAATGCGAAAGAAATGGGAGACTATTTTGCAGAAAAATTGTGGACACTTCCACATGTAAAAGAAGTTCGTCACCAAGGATTACTGGTTGGTGTCGAATTTGATGACAGCGTTGATGCAGTTGAGATAAAGCATAGAAGTTTCGACAGAAAGCTGCTCATTACAGCAATCAATGCGCATACGATTCGTATGGTTCCACCACTGATTCTTACAAAGAGTGAGTGTGATAAGGCATACGATATTCTCAAAGACGCCGTAGAATCTTAACTATAAAATCCTAAAACAGTAAAATGGGGCTTGGAGAAATCCGGCCTCATTTTACGTTGAAGCTATTTTAAAGTTGTTGCTCTAACACCATTTTCTTATTTTTGCAAGTCAATTATATAAGATGATTATATCCTTTCTGTATCCATTTCATAAAAAAACGGATAAAAAAACTGGATTAAACCATAATAAAAATGAAAATAAGATTGGGAGGTATTTCAGATGACACAGTTATCAGAAAAAGAGTTATCTTTATTAGGCGATTTGCTTACAGACGAGCAGCTACTCACAAAGAAATTCAAAATGCTTGCAGAGCATACACAGGATGCAGAAATCAAGCAGAAGTTCGAACGTATCTCAGAACAACATCAGGGACATTTCAATGCGTTATATGCACATTTAAAATAGGAGGTGAAAAGATGCAGGGATATACAGATAAAGAAATTTTAGGTGATGGTTTATCAACACAAAAGGCAACAACAGATTTGTTTAATACAGCATCAAATGAATGTGTGCACGACAATGTAAGAAGCACGATGCTTAAGATTTTAGAGCAGGAGCACAGTATTCAGAATGAAGTGTTCAATATGATGCATGCAAGAGGTTACTACGAAACGCCTGCTGCAGAAGAGAAGAAGATTGAAGACGCAAAACAGAAATTTGCACAAGGATATAAATAGAAACAAAAAATTCCAGCCACGTGTCGGCTGGAATTTTTTCGGGGTTAAAAATTTAATATTTTAGCTTGTTTTTGTAAACTCTGTTTTGCATTTTGGACAGGTAATGCAGATGCGGCCTTTTCCTTTTGGGATACGAATCTTCTGGCTGCATGTAGGACACTTGTAAATGTGGTGTGTCTTTCTCTGCTTCATCAATGCTTTTTCAGAATTGAATTTTCCGAGAATAGTATTCTTAATCTGGAGAAATTTTTGATTTTCCTGATAACGCTTTGCATAATTCTTTGATAAGATACGAAAGTATGCGTAAAACATAACGATCAGGAAGCAAGTATGAAGCAATGTGTTGTTAACAAATAAATCTACGATACATAACGCAAATGCAACCCATATCAAAAAATTAGCAAATTCATCGAAGCCGTTACGGCCCATCATAAAACGTTGTAGTTTTTCTTTCATGTTTGTCACCTCTGTAGAGATAATACCATGTTTTGTCAAAAAATTGTATTTTCTATTTATAAATAAAAGTTAAAAAAATATAAAAGGATAAAAAAAGAGGGTGTGAAATAATATACCTTTATGCTATAATGGAATGGCATAAGATGAAAAATCATATAAGGAGCAGACATATGAAAAGAGTGTTATTAAAGCTGAGCGGTGAAGCATTAGCAGGTGATAAAAAGACTGGTTTTGACGAAGCGACTTGTATTGGGGTTGCAAATCAGGTGAAGCAGTTAGTAGATGATGGTATCCAGGTTGCAATCGTTACAGGTGGCGGCAACTTCTGGAGAGGAAGAACAAGTGAGACAATCGATCGTACAAAGGCAGACCAGATTGGCATGCTTGCAACTGTTATGAATTGTATCTATGTTTCAGAAATTTTCAGACACGTAGGTATGAAAACAGAAGTCTTTACACCATTTGTATGCGGAGCATTTACAAGCCTGTTTTCGAAAGATGCAGCAGTAGAAGCATTGAATGCAGGAAAGGTTATTTTCTTCGCAGGAGGAACAGGACATCCTTACTTCTCAACAGATACTGGTGCCGTGCTTCGTGCTATTGAGATAGAAGCGGATGCGATGTTACTTGCAAAAGCGATTGATGGTATTTATGACAGTGATCCAAAGCTGAACCCTGAAGCAAAGAAATACGATGAGATTTCTATTCAAGAGACGATTGACAAGCGTCTGGCAGCAGTTGACCTTGCAGCATCTATCTTGTGTATGGAGAATAAGATGCCGATGTTAGTATTTGGATTAAACGAAGAAAATAGTATCGTAGAAACTATGAAAGGTAATTTCACAGGTACGAAAGTGACAGTATAATACCTGTATAACGAGTCTAAGAAAGCAGCAGACGAGAGAGCGTCTGTGCAATAAAACAATAAAGTCGGAGGAAGAGACATGAACGAGAGATTACAAGTATTTGATACAAAAATGCAAAAAACATTGAATAATTTAGAAGCAGAATTAAGAACAATTCGTGCAGGACGTGCGAATCCACACATCTTAGATAAATTAGTGGTTGATTATTATGGAATGCCAACACCAATTCAACAAGTTGCTAACGTTTCTGTACCAGAAGCACGTATGATCCAGATTCAACCATGGGAAAGAAGTATGATTAAGGCAATAGAGAAAGCGATTCTGACATCTGACATCGGAATTAACCCATCAAATGATGGTACAGTAATCCGTCTTGTATTCCCAGAACTTACAGAAGACCGCAGAAAAGAATTGGTAAAAGACGTTAAGAAAAAAGGTGAAGCAGCAAAAGTTGCAATTCGTAACATTCGCCGTGATGGTAATGATGCATTTAAGAAATTAAAAGGTTCAGATGTTTCGGAAGACGAAATCAAAGATTTAGAAACACAATTACAAAAAATTACAGACAAATATATTGTCAATGTTGATAAGGCAGTAGAAGTAAAATCAAAAGAAGTGCTTACTGTATAATCATAAGTTTAAAACTATAGATATAAGTGAATTAAAGATAGAAGATAAGTAAAGAAGAATATCTTTACTTATCTTCTTTAATAATGTTGAGGCTAGGAGGTTTTTTGATGAACATACCACAACATATTGCGATTATTTTAGATGGCAATGGCCGCTGGGCAAAGAAAAAAGGAATGCCTAGAAATTATGGTCATGCACAGGGGAGTAAGAATGTAGAGCGTATCTGTGAGGATGCATATCGTCTTGGAGTGAAGTATCTTACCGTATACGCATTTTCTACTGAAAACTGGAAAAGACCGCAGGATGAAGTCGATGCGCTTATGAATCTTCTTCGAAACTATATGAGAACATGTTTAAAGACTGCAGAAAAAAACCGAATGAGAGTTCGTGTTCTTGGAGACAAGACGGTTCTGGACGATGATATTCGTAGCCGCATTGAAGAACTGGAAGAGGCAACAAAGTACAATGATGGACTCAATTTTCAAATCGCGTTAAATTATGGAAGCAGAGATGAGATGATTCGCGCAATGAGAAGATTGTGTGCCGACTGTAAGGATGGCAAAGTGATGGTCGATCAGATTGACGAATCACTGTTTGAGACTTATTTAGACACACATGATATCCCAGATCCTGATCTGATGATTCGTACGAGTGGAGAGCAGAGATTGTCTAATTACTTATTGTGGCAGTTAGCGTATTCTGAGTTTTATTTTACAGATGTATTATGGCCTGATTTTACAAAAGAAGAATTAATCAAGGCAATTGAATACTATAATAGTAGAGATAGACGCTTTGGCGGTGTAAAATAAATTTATGTGCGAATGATAAATGGAAGGAGAACACTAAGATGTTTAAAACAAGACTATTAAGTGGAATACTGCTTATAATTATCGCTTTGGTGACAATTATCAGTGGTGGAGATATTTTATTTGCAACAATCCTTGCAATCAGTTTGATAGGTATGACTGAAATCTATAAGATATTAGAAATTAACAATAAACTTTTAGGCTATGTGGGATATGCTGCAGCAATTCTATATTTTGCGATGATTCGTTTTGGAAAAACGGATATGATTACGATGTTTACAATTGCATTTTTGATTGTATTAATGGCTGCATATGTATTTACTTATCCGAAGTACCGTTCTGAGCATATTATGCTCGCATTTTTCGGGTTGTTTTATGTAGCTGTGATGCTTTCCTATGTATATCAGATTCGTATGCTGGAACAGGGAGCATTCCTTGTGTGGCTCGTATTTTTATGTTCTTGGGGATGTGATACTTGTGCATATTGCGTTGGTGTTACAATGGGAAAACACAAAATGGCACCGGTGCTCAGCCCTAAGAAATCTATAGAAGGTGGAATCGGTGGTGTGCTTGGAGCAGCGTTATTAGGAGCTGTTTATGCGATCGCAATCAATCACTTTGTACCAGGAACAGATGCAAATGTTGTACTATATGCAGCAATTTGTGGTATTGGGGGAATTATTTCCCAAGTAGGAGATTTGGCAGCATCTGCAATCAAAAGAAATCACGATATCAAAGATTATGGAAAATTAATTCCTGGACATGGCGGTATTTTAGACCGTTTTGACAGTGTGATTATTACAGCACCTATTATTTTCTACATGGCAACAATGTTTATGTAAAATGATTAAAAAATTGGATGGGATAACGGATGAAAAAGATATCTATTTTAGGATCAACAGGTTCTATTGGAACTCAGACATTAGAAGTAGCAAGAGAAAATAAAGATATTGAGGTACTCGGACTTGCAGCCGGGAATAATATTAAATTGCTGGAAGAACAAATCCGTGAATTTAGACCTCGTCTTGTTGCAGTATGGAAAGAAGAGAAAGCAAAGGAATTACGTGAGAATATCAAGGATTTGGATGTGAAAGTTGTTTCAGGGATGGATGGACTGATTGAGGTTTCTGTGATTGAAGAAGCAGAGATTCTTGTAACTGCAATCGTGGGGATGATTGGAATTCGTCCAACAATTGAAGCAATCAAGGCGGGCAAGGATATTGCTTTGGCTAACAAAGAAACGCTGGTAACTGCTGGACATATTATTATGCCTTTGGCAAAGCAGCACCATGTTCAGATTCTTCCGGTTGACAGTGAACATAGTGCTATATTTCAATCCTTGCAGGGAAATCAAAGAAGTGCACTTCATAAAATTTTACTAACTGCTTCAGGAGGACCTTTCCGTGGCAGAAAAAGAGAAGAACTGGTTCATATTCAAGTAGAGGATGCATTGAAGCATCCAAACTGGGAGATGGGAAGAAAGATTACAATAGATTCTTCTACACTTGTAAATAAAGGTCTGGAAGTAATCGAAGCGAAATGGCTCTTTGACGTAGATATTGATCAGATTGAGGTAGTTGTTCATCCACAAAGTATTATCCATTCAATGGTAGAATATGTGGATGGTGCGATTATCGCAGAACTCGGAACGCCAGATATGAAGCTTCCAATTCAATATGCATTATATTATCCGGAAAGACGCTATCTTAAAGGAGCGCGTGTGGATTTTGCAGCATTATCGCAGTTAACTTTTGAAAAACCGGATCTTGATACATTTTACGGACTTCGTCTTGCATTTGAAGCTGGTAAAGCAGGTGGTTCTCTTCCAACTGTATTTAATGCGGCAAACGAACTTGCGGTGAGTAAGTTTTTAAATCGCAAGATTGGATATTTGCAGATTCCAGAGATTATTGAGACGTGTATGAGAAATCATAAAAATATTGCAAATCCATCTGTAGAAGAGATTTTGCAGACGGAAAAGGTTGTTTATGAACAGATAGAAAGCAGGTGGTAGATTGGGGATTGTTTTAGCAGTGCTGGTTTTTGGCACAATTGTATTTGTGCATGAACTTGGACATTTTTTATTGGCCAAGATAAATGGGATTCGCGTAGATGAATTCTCTATTGGGATGGGACCTAGATTATTAAGTAAGGTAAAAGGGGATACAAGATATTCTTTAAAACTCTTTCCGATTGGTGGCTCATGTATGATGGGCGAAGATGATGTAGATGATATGTCAGAGGGCAGTTTTAACAGTAAGTCTGTCTGGGCAAGAATGGCTGTTGTTGCGGCAGGAGCAATTTTTAATTTTATTCTGGCATTCATATTTGCAGTGATTATTATATCGTATACAGGATATGATGAACCTGTTATTTCAGGGGTCGTGCCGGGTTATTCAGCAGAAGCAGAAGGAATGCAGGCAGGTGACCGTATTGTAGAAATCAATGGGAAAAAGATTCATATTTGGCGTGAAGTAACTTATCATAATTTATTCCATCAGGGGGAAATCGCTGAAGTGGTATACGAACGTGATGGAAAGGAATACGAAGTTACAATCACACCACAGAAGAATGAAGAAGGCAATTATCTGATGGGTGTTATGTCTCCAAGAGAGTATAAAAAAGCGAACGTATTTACGTCACTTCAGTACGGTGCGTATGAAGTGAGATTCTGGATTAATACGACTCTTGAAAGTTTGAAAATGCTTGTTACCGGTCAGGTAGGTGTGGATCAGATGTCAGGTCCGGTTGGCATTTATGATGTGGTAGATGAGACATATCAGCAGAGTAAATCTTATGGAGCAGTGATTGTCATAATGCAGATGCTTAATATTGGTATTTTGTTATCAGCAAATCTTGGTGTTATGAATTTATTACCATTACCTGCTCTTGATGGCGGTAGACTTGTATTCTTGATCATTGAAGCAATTCGAGGAAAAAGAGTACCTCCGGAAAAAGAAGGAATGGTACACTTTGTTGGAATGGTGCTGTTATTGGCGTTGATGGTTTTTGTGTTTTATAATGATATAAAGAGGATTTTTTAGTACAAAAGATTGGTGAGTAGTATGAATTGGTTGAAGAAACTTTTTGCTGCGGTTGATATGACAGAAGGAAAACCGTGGGAGAAAATATTGATTTTTACATTTCCGATGCTGCTTGGGAACATTGCACAGCAGCTGTACAATACGGTAGATAGTGTTGTTGTTGGTAAGTATGTCGGAGACAATGCACTGGCAGCGGTAGGAAGCGCTGGTCCGATTCTGAACTTATTACTGGTACTTTTTGTTGGTATCAGTGTTGGTGCAGGAATTATGGTTTCGCAATATTTTGGTGCGAAGAAAAGAGAAGAGCTGTCAGTAACGATTGGGAACTGTATCATATTAACAGGGATTGCTTCTGTTTTTATTATGATTGTGGGGACACTGGCTGCAAAACCATTGCTTGAAATTTTGAATACGCCAGAGAGCATTCTTGACTGGTGCACATCATACCTCAGAATTTTGTTCATAGGAATTGCGGGGATGGCGTATTACAATATTCTTTGTGGGGTGCTTCGTGGACTTGGAGATTCTATTTCAGCATTACTCTACCTTGTTGTTGCAAGTATTTTAAATATTATCTTAGACTTGCTATTTGTAGCAAAATTTAATATGGGCGTAGCAGGGGTTGCGCTTGCTACAGCAATTGCGCAAGCAATATCTGCAATATTGTGTGTCATAAAATTAATGCGAATGACAGAATTTTTCGATTTTGGTCCAAAGTATTTTAAAATGGATAAACATATTTCGCTCAATGTTATTCGTTTGGGACTTCCTTCTGGCGTAACACAGGCGATTATGTCAATGGCGATGTTGCTTGTACAATCACTCACAAACAGTTTTGGGGAACAGTTGATTGCGGCTAACGTTATCATTATGCGTGTAGATGGATTTGCAATGCTTCCGAATATGTCATTTGGTACAGCAATGACTACATATGCAGGGCAAAATGTTGGTGCCGGTGCTTATGATCGTGTATCAAAGGGAGCAAAGCAGGGAACGATTATGGCCGTTGGAGTTTCTAGTGCAATTACAGCGACAATCTTACTCTTTGGCCGTTATCTGATGGGTATTTTTACGGATACGCCGGAACTTGTAGAACTTAGTATGAATATGATGCGAATCCTTGCGGTGGGGTACATTGCGATGGCAGTTACACAGAGCTTGTCAGGTGTTATGCGTGGTGCAGGTGATACAGTTACTCCAATGTGGATATCTATTGTGCAGACAATTGTAATTCGTGTGCCAATGGCTTACACAATGGTATATCTGACAAAGAGTGAATTATATCCAGATGGAAGAAAAGAATGTATTTTCCTTTCGTTGGTTATTTCATGGGTAATTGGCTCTATTCTGACAAGTATTTTCTATGCCAGAGGAAAATGGAAAAAAGCAGCATTAAGATAATTTTTATTGGTGTAAGGAGGAAATTATGCAGAACAGTACATTTGATAAAAAATGGTGGAAAGATGTAGTTGTATATCAGATTTATCCACGTAGTTTTCAAGATAGCAATGGAGATGGCATCGGCGATATTAAAGGGATTATCAGCCGTCTGGATTATTTACAGGACTTGGGAATTGGAGCAATCTGGCTTTCACCTGTATGTAAATCTCCACAAGATGACAATGGTTATGACATTTCTGATTATCAGGATATTGATCCGATGTTCGGTTGCCTTGATGATATGGAATGTCTTATTGAAGAGGCAAAGAAGAGAAATATCCGTATTATGGTAGATTTGGTATTGAACCATTCCTCTGATGAGCATCCTTGGTTCATCGAAGCAAAAAAAAGCAAAGACAATCCATACCATGATTACTATGTATGGGAAGATGGAGTGGAAGGCGTTTATCCAAACGACATGAAAGCGACTTTTGGAGGTCCTGCATGGGATTGGGTACCTGAACTAGGGCAGTACTATTTCCATCAATTCTCAGTGAAACAACCAGACCTTAACTGGGAGAATCCAAAAGTACGTCAAGAAATCTATAATATGATCAACTGGTGGATGGACAAAGGTGCTGGCGGTTTCCGTATGGACGTTATTGATCAGATTGCAAAAGTACCACATTTAAAGATTACAAATAATGGTCCTCGTCTTCACGAATTTTTACAAGAGATGAGCCGTGAAACATTCCAAAGAGGTGACTTGATTACTGTAGGTGAAGCGTGGGGGGCAAACACGGAACTCGCAAAATTGTATAGCAATCCAGATGAAAGTGAATTTTCGATGGTATTCCAGTTTGAACATATCTGCCTTGATCAACAGGCAGGAAAAGATAAGTGGGATTTGGCACCATTGCCTTTTGTAAGATTAAAAGAAATCTTAGGAAAATGGCAGACCGAGCTTTATGGATGCGGTTGGAACAGTTTGTTCTGGAATAATCACGATTTACCAAGAATCGTATCACGTTGGGGCAATGACAAAGAATATAGGGAAAAATCTGCAAAAATGTTGGCAACAGTTCTTCATGGCATGCAGGGAACACCATATATCTTCCAAGGAGAAGAACTTGGAATGACTAATGTCAAATATGCAATTGAGGAATACAGTGATATTGAAACTGTAAATATGTTTAAAGAACGTACAGAAGCAGGATATCCGGTTGAAGAGGTTATGCAGTCAATCTATGCAAAGAGCCGTGATAATGCAAGAACTCCTATGCATTGGGATAACAGTGCTAATGCTGGATTTACAACAGGTACACCTTGGATGAAGGTAAATCCAAACTATGTTGACATCAATGCAGCGTCACAGATTAATGATGCAGACTCTGTATTTACATATTATAAGACCTTGATTGCATTAAGAAAGCAATATCCGGTATTTGTAGACGGTAAATTCGAAATGCTTGTACCAGAGCATCCGCAGGTATTTGCATATACAAGAAGTACAGAAGATACAGAAATGCTCGTTATCTGTAACTTCTACGGAGAGGAGATCACATGTCCGGTACAAAAGGACTGGAGCAGATACCAGATGCTTCTTACAAATGAAAAGGAAAATACAAATCCAGATATATTAAAGCCATATGAAGCTAGAATGTACATTATAAATAGATAAATATAAAAACAACTCTGTGAAACGATTTCACAGAGTTGTTTTTTTAGACTAATTCTGCAATTCTAGAGACTCCAACATAAATCTCTGAGATTTTATACCATGTCGGATAGTCTACAATTCCTGTTACAGGCAGGCCAAAGACTGATTGGATTTCTCTTACGGCTGCCGCGGTTCCGGCACCATAGATTCCATCGACAGCAACTCTTGGAATTGCTGGATAAGATCCGGCGATCACGTTAATCTGTTCCTGCATTTGGCGGACTTTGTCGCCAGTAGAACCGATCGTCAAATTGTACCCTGGCCATGAAGAAGGTATGCCAGAGATTTCTTGTGCGGTATTAATATACATGTTATCGCCATAGAAATAACGGAGAATTTCAATTGCGGAATATCCACGTTCCCCAAGAGACTGGCTGCCCCATTGTGTCATCCAATTTGGACATTGGACACGTCGTCCGTCGCAGTATTGTGTCAGAATCGGCTGTCTGACATTTGGACGAGACAGATAGTTGGCAAAAAGTTCGTCTACAATAACAGAAATAGTATCATAATAATTTCGTTCTGGAATCCATTTATGGTCGAAGGCGGTGGATGAAGTAATGGTAAAATCATAGCCCTGGTTGCGATACCCCGAGATCACAAGCTTTTCGAGGTAAAAACAGAGAACAGGATGTTGCGGAAGGAAATATGGACAGTGCAAGAATCTGCATGTTAAGATATAACATATCCAGTCACACAGAATGAAAAGTAGGAGGCAGTCAAAAGATATGATACAGAAAACAATATTTGGAAAACCATTTGAAACTTTTGCAATTACACAAGATGTAGATGAAACAGCAAAAATCAAGCATTTTGAAGTATGCATAACAAATGAAACGATAGAATTTACATATCAATTAAACGACAGAGATATTGTTTATGGTCTCGGGGAAGCGATGAGAGGAATCAACAAGCGCGGCGGCAGATATATTTCGCTTAACATGGATACGGCAAATCATTCACATGATAATCCTTCACTTTATAGTTCTCATAATTTCCTTATTATAGATGGAAGTATTTGCTTCGGGATTTTTTTTGATACTCCGAGTAAAGTTGTTTTTGAAATCGATTATGAAAATTCTGGCGAAATTAAAGTTTTGTGTGAAACTATAAATCTTAACATTTATCAGATCGAAAGTGAAAATTCATATGAGATAACAAAAGAGTTCTTAAGAGCAATTGGCAGAAGTTATATACCTCCATTATGGGCATTTGGTTATGGACAGAGCAGATGTGGTTATAAAAACGAAAAAGACTTTTATGATGTTGTGGAAGGTTATGAAAAAGCAGGAATTCCATTGGATTACATCTGCATGGATATCCACTATATGGACAGGTTTATTGATTTTACGGTCAATAAAAAAAGATTTCCCGATCTGAAATCATTCACAGCATCTATGATGGAAAATGGGATCCATTTGGTTCCCATTACAGATGCAGGGGTGAAAGTAGAAAAAGGTAATAAGGTTTACGAAGAAGGTATTGCAAAAGAATACTTTTGCAGGAATAAAGAAAATGGTTTTTTTAAAGCTGGTGTTTGGCCTGGAATGACACATTTTCCTGACTTTCTAAATAAAAATGCAAGAATCTGGTTTGGAAATCAATATAAATTCTTCACAGACCAGGGGATTGAAGGTTTTTGGAATGATATGAACGAGCCTGCTATTTTTTTTAGTGAGTATACAAAAGGACCAAAGTGGTTGTGTTTTGTATTAGATATGCTATTTGGTGCACAAAGAGAAGAAATGAAAGCGCAGAGATTGCTAAAAGATTATAAGTCATTCTATCATAATGTAGATGGAAAAAGAGTATGCCATTATGATGTACACAATATTTTTGGTTATTTTATGACAATTGCCACGAGTGAACAGCTGGAACAGATATTAGACCACAGATTTATGCTGTTCACGAGATCTTCTTATATTGGTGCTGGAAGATATGGAGGAATTTGGACTGGTGACAATAGCTCATGTTGGGAACATCTTAAACTAAATGTTGTACATATGCCATCTTTAAATATGTGCGGATTTTTATATTCTGGAGCAGATACCGGTGGATTTGGAGGAGAAGTTACACGGGAGCTGTTATTAAGATGGCTGGCAGTGTCGCTGTTTACGCCTTTGATGAGAAATCATAATGGTTCGAAGGTAGACCAGGAATGTTATAAATTTGAGAATACAGAAGATTTTAAGGATGTTATTTCTCTTAGATATCGTTTGTTGCCTTATATTTATTCAGAATATATGAAAGCAGCTTTAACTGGTGATATGTATATTAAGCCGATCGCTTTTAAATATGTAGATGATGAAAAAGCGAGAGTGATTGAAGACCAGTTAATTGTTGGTGGAAGTATCATGATGACGCCAATACTTGAGGATGGAAAAGCATCCAGAAGTGTTTATCTGCCAGAAGATATGACTATGGTGCAATACAATGGCAAGGAATTTATCTGCAGCAGAGTTAAGAAAGGAAATATTACTATTACTGTAAAATTAAATGAAGTTGTATTCTTTGTTTTGAAAGATAAGCTAGTACCAATCGGAAAGAATATCAAAAACACAAGAGAGGTTGATTTTGATGATTTGATATTGCTGGGAGATGGGCAGGAATACAAATTGTATGTAGACGATGGTCTTACAAGAAAGTACACATTGGAGAATATAAGGAATATAAAGAGATAAAAAGGTCACTAGGAAGAAATGTTACAGTATATGTATACTGTGAGAAAGTTATATTGTCAGATATTCGAAAAGAAGTGTGGTAAAGTAAGTGTCAAAAAAAATAAAAAAAAGTAAAAAATAGTGTTGACAAATATACAAATAATATGGTAATCTAACAAAGCTGTCGGGAACGACAGTAAACTGCAGAGGTATCGAAGTGGTCATAACGAGGCGGTCTTGAAAACCGTTTGTCCGAAAGGGCACGTGGGTTCGAATCCCACCCTCTGCGCTTCGGTTATGAGCTGTGAAGTGAATTGTAGAAAATGTTTTAAATAATTTGAAAAAAGTTATTGACAAAGAAAGAACTTCATGGTAAACTAACTGAGCTGTCATGAGACAACAAAAGAACATTGATAATTAAACAATAGATGACAATAAAACGAATTCCTGAAAATTTCTGAAGGAACTGAGAACTGCCGAGCAGGCGTGCCTGTTGAAAATTTATTTTCAAAAAGGGATGCAGGCGAGGATTGGGCGAAGCCCCATGAACGAGAAAACGAAGTTTTCGAGTGCATGTCAGTTCGAGGCGAGAGTTTAATTCAAGAACGGACATCGAAAAGATGACCTTAAGACAGTAAAGTAAGGAAAGAATAGCTAGTAGTTATTCTGGACTGGAAACAAACACTTTTAACGAGAGTTTGATCCTGGCTCAGGATGAACGCTGGCGGCGTGCTTAACACATGCAAGTCGAACGAAGCGCCTTGAGATCTTCGGAAGGAAAGGTGACTGAGTGGCGGACGGGTGAGTAACGCGTGGGTAACCTGCCTCATACAGGGGGATAACAGTTAGAAATGACTGCTAATACCGCATAAGCGCACGATACCGCATGGTATTGTGTGA
>JBGVGF010000049.1:0-33168 GCA_045121495.1 Faecalimonas sp. | reverse complement strand
TTAAGCACGCCGCCAGCGTTCATCCTGAGCCAGGATCAAACTCTCGTTAAAAGTTTTTCTCCAGGTCAAAATTACTACTAGCAATTTTCCCTTTTTACTGTTTTAAGGTCATCTTTTTGATGTCCGTTCTTGAATTTTCTCATTTTGAAACTTCTTCGAACTGTCATGCACTCGAAAACTTCGTTTTTTCGTTCATGGGGCTTCGCCCAATCCTCGCCTGCATCCCTTTTTGAAAATAAATTTTCAACAGGCACGCTTGCTCGGCAGTTCTCAGTTCCTTCAGAAATTTTCAGGAATTCGTTTTATTGTCATCTATTGTTTAATTATCAATGTTCTTTTTGTTGTCTCGCGACAGCTTATTTAGATTACCACATCCAAACTCACTTGTCAACAACTTTTTTTAATTTTTTTAAGTTGTTTTTTCGACTTGTTTACGCTTTTTTCGAGCGCTTTGTTATATTAACACAAGCCTTTTTGTTTGTCAACACTTTTTTCATTTATTTTTTGTTTTATTTCAAACATTCTCTAAATGAATCTGAGACTTCCTATATATTCCATCTTTCAATGCAACTTCATATAAGAATACCACCCCTCGTATTGCCGAGCGATAGCCAGTCTGAAACGCAGAGGGTGGGATTCGAACCCACGTGCCCTTTCGGACAAACGGTTTTCAAGACCGCCTCGTTATGACCACTTCGATACCTCTGCAAACATCAAATCATGAGACCCCTTCTTCGCACAAGAAAACCACCTTCTCACTTGGTGGCTGTCTCAAACGCAGAGGGTGGGATTCGAACCCACGTGCCCTTTCGGACAAACGGTTTTCAAGACCGCCTCGTTATGACCACTTCGATACCTCTGCAAATTTGTTATTTAATTGTTGTCGCTGTGCTCACCAGCGACATGTTTGATATTATCACACTTTGTGAGCACTGTCAACACTTTTTTTGTATTTATTTCTTCAAAAAACCCTCCGCAATTTCAAGGTCTTCTGGCGTTGTAATCTTTATATTTTCATAAGATCCTTTTACCAATTTAACATTCTGATGTAACATTGCTTCAACAACCATGGCATCATCTGTTACATTTATTATATCACATTTCATTAGCATTTCATACGCTTTTTTTGCAATTTTAACATCAAAGACTTGAGGTGTCTGCACCATCCAAATCAAATCACGTCTAGGCGTATAGTCTGAAAAACCATTTTCATCTGCTATTTTTATAGTATCTTTCACTGGCATTCCTACTACGCACGCTTTACAACTGCACACTTCATCATAGGCACGTACAATAATTTCTTCTGTGACAAACGGACGAGCACCATCGTGTATAAATACATAACCTTCCTCATCCAGGATCTGCAGTCCATTCCAAACTGAGTAATAGCGTTCGGAACCCCCCACTACAATCTTTGATACTTTATCAAAATTATATTTTCCTATAATCTCTTTTTCGCAATACTCTTCTTGTCCTTCTGAAACCACAAGCACTATATCGTCGATAATTTTCGAATTTTGAAACGTATTTAACGAGTAATACAATACAGGCTTCCCTGAAATTTCCAGGTATTGTTTTTGTATTTTTGTCCCCATACGTTTCCCTTGACCTGCAGCAAGTACAATCGCTGTACACTTCGCTTTTTGCATACTAACGCTCCCCTAATTTCAAATTCGGAACTGCATTTAAATCCCAGCCATGTCTAGTTCCATTCATATATTCATAATACGCAGCCACCCCAATCATCGCAGCATTGTCTGTACAGAAAATCGGTGAAGGATAATAAAATTCTATATTATTTCTTTCACAGGCCATTTTCATCGCACCACGAAGTGTGCTGTTAGAGGCCACGCCACCAGCAATGGCTAATTTTGTAAACCCATGCTCTTTAACTGCTTTCATAGCATTTTCAACTAATACATCCGTAACAGCTTTCTGAAAAGAAGCAGCAATATCAGCTTGATTAAATTCTTCTCCTTTCATTTTGCATCCATTAATATAGTTTAATACGGAAGACTTAACACCGCTAAAGCTGAAATCATACGGAGCATCTTCTATATGTGCTTTAGGGAAAACAATCGCATTGGCATTACCTTCTTTTGATAATTTATCAATTTTAGGTCCGCCCGGATATCCTAATCCTATAGCACGCGCCACTTTATCAAACGCCTCTCCCGCGGCATCATCTCTTGTTCGCCCTAATATCTCGTATTCACCATAATCTTTCACACATACCAGATGAGTATGTCCCCCTGATACTACCAAACAAATAAACGGAGGTTCTAATTCTTTATTTTCAATATAGTTCGCTGAAATATGTCCTTCTATATGATGCACACCAACTAATGGAAGCTTTTTCGCATATGCGATTGCTTTTGCCTCTGCTACTCCAACTAAAAGTGCGCCGACAAGTCCCGGCCCATAAGTCACACCGATTGCATCTATATCATCCAATGTCACCGCGGCTGTATCCAATGCCTCCTCTATCACCTGGTTAATTTTCTCAATATGCTTACGTGATGCAATTTCAGGAACAACACCACCATACAATTTGTGAAGTTCAATTTGTGAAGAGATTACATTTGACAATACTTCTCTGCCATTTTTCACAACCGCAGCTGCAGTTTCATCACACGAACTTTCAATTGCTAATATTAAAACATCTTTTTGCTCTGTCATTTTAGTCACCTATATCCTATCAATCTAGTTTTCCGGAAAAGCCAATTCTACTGTCATTCCATCTTTGCCAGCTTTACTGTTCGAGAAGATCAAGCGCACTTCATCCATATATTCTTCTGCTCTTGTCAACGATGGACTATAGTGTGTAAGCCACATTTCTTTCACATTCGCTTCCTTCGCGAGCTTTGCAGCTTCATAGAAAATCATATGTTTATTCTCGATTGCTTTTGCTGCCTTCTCTTTTTCCCCATACATTCCTTCACAAATAAACAAATCGGATCCTTTTGCATTGTCACGAATCGAATTCGTTGGACGCGTATCTGTACAATATGTCAGTTTGATTCCTTTACGTGGTTGTCCCAAAACCATATCAGGTGTATAAATACGACCATCCTGTTCTATTGTTTCACCTTTTTGCAAATGTTTCCACAATGGTTTAGGAATATCCTGAGCTAACGCTCTCTCAAGATCAAACTTTCCCGCGCGATCTATTTCCAATGTATATCCATAGCAAAGCACGTTATGATTCACTCTAAATGCTTTTAGACGGTATCCGTTCATTTCGAATATCTCTTCAGGCTGTGTGATTTCCATGAATTTAATTTCAAAAGGAAGTTCTGGTGCTATGACGCGCAATGCATTTACCACACGCTCTAACCCCTTTGGTCCTATTAAAGTCAACGGCTCTGTACGATCTGCATTTCCCATAGTCAAAAGAAGTCCTGGCAAACCACTAATATGATCACCATGATAGTGCGTAAAACAAATTACATCAATCGGTTTAAAGCTCCATCCTTTTTCCTTGATCGCGATCTGCGTACCTTCTCCACAGTCAATCAGCAAACTACTTCCATTAAACCTTGTCATAAGCGACGTGAGCCAACGATACGGAAGCGGCATCATGCCGCCGCATCCTAATAAACATACATCTAACATCCAATTCTCCTATCTATTTACACGTACCGGAATCAAAAACTCTGAAACAATTTGATCATAACACTTCTCGCACAGATCAAACTCATGCAATTCATTGTCTTTATTTGAAAAATACCCCCAGCGTTTATTCACTGACAGTACTTCTTCTTCCGACATCCCATTTCTCACGATAATTTCTTTCCCACATTTATTACAAATAATTTTTACAACTTCTCTTTTTTCCAGCATTTCATATTGACGCATACAACTTCCTCCTCTGAATATTTTTTCAGCATTCTGTTTGCTACGCCATCATTATATCTACTCAGGCAATTCATTCCTAGTGGGAACTACTGCCTAATCTACTAATCAATTGCCAATCTTCATACTCATCAAAACAGCATGTTCCTTTGGCATCTCATAAAAGTTTTTACGTATTCCATCTTCCTGGAAACCCAAATTCTGATAGAAACTTCTTGCAGTATAATTACTTTCACGCACATCCAGCAAAAGTTTTGAAACATTTTTTTCCTGACATATACGCTGTACTTCCTCAAGAATTGCACGTCCTGCCCCTTGTCTACGGCATTTCCCATCAACAGCAATACGAGCAATCTCTCCTTCATCTAAAACATAATAGAGAATACAGTAACCTACAACGATATTCTCTTGTTCTGCAACTACGATAAACGCCTGCGCCTGAGAATATGTCTCAAAAATACCTTTCTTTGTCCATGCATCCGAAAATGTATCTTTCTCAAGTCGCACAATGGCATCGATATCGTATTCTGTACATTTACGAATGTTCAGCATTTCTTTCTGCACGCTCTCTTTCCGCCTGCGAAAGTCGCAGATAGTCTGGACAATGTTCTGCCGCTGATTCTGTCTTTCCCTCTTGGAAATATCTCATTCCAAGTGCACCGACTGCCGTTGCTCTCTGTCGATTCAAATGTGCAGGTGCAAAACAATATTCTGTACGAAGCATCTCTGCCAGCTTCTCTTTATAAACCGGAACACCATCCCCTAAGAAAGTTACTTTTTCAGCATAACCATTCAATTTTTCAGCCAATTCCTGCAATGAAACAGCCATTTGCTTTTCCTCAACCTGAAAATTCCCGTTTTCAAAACGATATAAACCTGTATAAACCTGGTTTCGTCTTGCATCCATGATTGGACAGATTAGACCTGTATTTCCAAACATATTGTATGCAAGCCCATCTACTGTAGGCACATGAATCAATGGCTTGTTCAGTGCAAGCCCAAGCCCCTTAGCTGTTGCAGCACCAATTCTCAGACCAGTAAAAGAACCCGGACCTCCCGCTACTGCAATCGCATCTATTGTCGATAAATCGAACTCAATCATTCTCACGACTTCGTCCAACATTGGAAGCAGTGTCTGAGAATGTGTTTTTTTATAATTTACTGTATATTCAGCTAATGTCTGGTCATCTTCCAGAATCGCTACTGTCGCAACAAGTCCTGAACTGTCTAACGCTAAAATACGCATTTTACGCCTCTCCTTCTTTTATCGTAATCTTTCGATAATCAAATCCTTGTTCTAAATCTTTTTCAATCGTAATCTCTGTTCTCGTCTCTGGCAAAATCTCTTCAATCAGATTTGCCCACTCAATCAAAGACACCCCTTCTCCATAGACATAATCTTCAAATCCAATTTCATCCATTTCCGTAATGTCTCCAATTCTATATACATCAAAATGATAGAACGGCATACGCCCTTCATCATATACTTGCACAATTGTAAAAGTAGGACTGCTTATTGGCTCTTCTATCCCCAGTCCTTTCGCCATCCCTTGCGTGAATACTGTCTTGCCTACACCAAGGTCACCAATCAAAGTAAAGACCTGTCCGCTTTTTGCCTTGCTTCCAAGTTCAAATCCTAACTGATAAGTCTCCTTAGCACTTCTCGTTTCAATAATCATCTTTAACTCCTTTAATGAATACGTCTGATTTTCACTTTCGATGGAGACATATGCGTACGAATCATTTTGATTACATCTTCATATTTGTCCCCCATACATTCTTTTGGAAAAATAATAGCACGTACTCTTGTAATGTACAATACAACACTCTTCTTTGTGCTGACAGCCTTTGAAAACTCCTCCCACTTATTCAGAACTTCCAAATCATCCTGTCTTACATAAACCCCTTCTTCTGTAAATTCATATTCCAAAGGTTTGTTGAACATCTCAGATTTTTCAACCTGCATCTTTGCCCTGTTTCTTGTAGTCATTGGGGTTATAATCAAGAATAATACAGCAATCAAAAACATTGGCATAGCTGCCTGTGCATCTCCTTTTGAAATTGTTGAAATTCCTAACCCTAATGCAATGACTCCCACGATTATACCTAATAAACCGCTAAAATGTGAATATTGGTGATAAACCATAAAATCATACATATATTTTGGTAACATCTTAACTTCAATTTTAACCGACATTGTTCTCCTCCTGAATTTTATATTATGCAAAGTATGCTTTACACACTTTTGCGACTTTATGGTGCTTTATTATAAAGCGTTCTTTGCCTCGCAAGCGGACTACAAACAAAAAACTGCTGTGCGTAAAGTTGATTATAGCACAGCAGTATCTTTTTGTTAATGATGTAATTTTAAAATAGGACTAATTTTTTTGTATATACAAAGAACGATAATCGAAACAAGAATGCCTTTCAATAAATTAAAAGGAACTACTGCCAACATAACAAATGTCAACAAACTATTGATACTTTCATTCACCGCAGTCCCCATAGCAATCAGCCCGTCAATCGGCATCTTAAATGCTGCTGCATAAGTTGGAAGCAGGATATATGCATTCACAAAACAGCCGAGTACTGTCATAAAAACGGTTCCAAATATCATCCCCAGAATCGCACCATTTCTCGTTTTGTTCTTTTTGTAAATAATACCCGCAGGAACACAGAAAGAGCATCCAATAATAAAATTAGCGATCTCTCCAACTCCTGCTGTCATGGTTCCATTAATCAAAAAATTAAGTATGATCTTCACCAATTCAATCAACGCTCCTGCCAATGGTCCCATCGCAAAACATCCTATCAATACAGGTACTTCACTAAAATCAATTTCATAAAAACTTGGAGCAAATGGAAGCGGTATCTCAAATAGCATCAAAACCACGGCAATTGCACCGAGCATCCCAATCTGTGTGATCATTCTTGTTGTTAAATTGTTTTTTGATTTCATAATATTCTCCTTTTCTTACAAAGGAATCTTCTTTTGATGCAATATATTTGCAATTTTAAAGAAAGCATCTGCACACTCCAGAATGCTATCGGACTGCAATGTGGCAAGTTTCCCGCAAATAAAAAATGCCCTGAATATAAAAATTCAGGGCATAACTGTACAAATACATCTCGCATTTTCTTCTCTCATCCAGACTATACTGTCGGTACCGGAATCTCACCGGTTCAGCCATTTACATGGGTCGCGGACTATACCGCCGGTGGGGAATCTCACCCCGCCCCGAAGAATCCTTATTAATTTTTGTCCATTATAACTCTATATCGGCAGTAAAACAACCTTTTTCTCATTTATTTTAATTTCCCGCACTCTCATATATTTTCAATCCACGATTAAATGTTGCGTAAGCGATGCACCAGAATACTGCTGCAATCAGACTCTCAATTCCAATAATTCCTGCAGATACATTCTCCTTTAGAAAATAACTTGCCGGCAAATATGCTACAAAGGCAAAAGGAATGATCCATGTAATGATAAATCGAATTCCTCTGGAATAGATTTCCGTTGGATATTTTGCAAAATCTGACATTTGATATGCCATTTGTAAAAATGGTCCACTCGTCTTAAGCCAGAATGCCAGTGCAGCGAAAAATAATTTGATGGATGTATAAATCAGTGCCCCTGCAAAAATTGAGATTATAAACAAAAACATATGCTTTATATCTACAATCACAATTCCTTCAGAAAAAGAACGTACCACCAGGATTGTTCCTACCAGCAATTCTCCGATTGCATCTGGCTGTAGTTTTTCTGCGATTACTTGAAAGAATACGTTCATCGGTCTTAACATATATCGGTCAAACTCACCATTAATAACAATTCTCCATGCAACCATCCAAATATTATCTGTAAAGAGATGATCGATTCCTCTAGGAATCTGTGCAAACCCGTAGATGAAAATAAGTTGATCCAGCGACCATCCCTGAAGTGTTGGAATCTGCTGAAATACCAGATATAAAAATGCAATTCCGGTTAATTGTGTAAAGAAAAACCCAAATAGCCCCATCAAAAAATCTACTTTTGACTGCATGATCACTTTAAAAAATTGTGAGATCAAAACCCGATATAGTCTTAAATAGCGTTTACTTGTCTGCATACTCTAACCTCCCAAAATTACAAGTCGTTTCGTTACCTGCTTCCAAACCAGACTTCCCAGCACATACAAGAGTACTACCCAGATTGCCTGACGAAGCAGCATAAACCAGAGTACCTCTTCTGAATATTTTCCCAGATAGATCATGACCGGTGTATATACCATGGATGAAAATGGCAAATAATCAAAAATACGTCGTAACACTTCTGGAAAAAAACTAATTGGAATCAGTTGCCCTGTCAGAAAGCCCATGATTGCCTGTTTTATCATTTGAATTCCAAAGATATACGTCGTAAAAAATGCAATCATCCCAAAACAAAAGTCAAACAGAACATAGATGAAAAAGCTCATGATACAACTTAATAAATATAATAAAATCTGAGGGACTGTTGCCGGCATCATTTTGAGTACCTGTACCTTGTAGAACTCCAGCCCAATCCATATAAAAATCCCCGGAATCAGGAAACGATAAATCATCATTCCTGCCGCCTTCGAGATCAAACTTGCTCGATAATCAATCGGTTTAATCAGATTCATCGCAACCGTTCCCTGCACAATATCATACCCTATGTCATTTGTAATCGAAATCATTATAAAGGATGAAGTAATGTATGACATAAATACATAGATCACCATTTCATTCTGTGTAAGTCCGCCAAGTGTTGCCTGGTTCGAACTTCCATAAATCGCCATCCACAGATGATAATTAATAAATGCGCCAAATAAATTGATCAAAATGAACAGATAAAATGCTCCTTTATATGCCAACTGCTGTTTCAAGGTATTTGCAGTAAATGGAAGATAAACTTTTAATCGTTTTACCATGTCTACACCTCCTGCACTCCGTGATGGTAGATTTCCTTGACAATTTGAGACAACTCTGTTTCTTTTACCTGGATATCACTTACTTCTACCACATCCATAACCGCTGCTAAAATCTGCGGCACCTGTACTGTATGTTTGTCAAAACTTACAGAAAGGGTACCGTTTTCTTTGTCGAATTCCGTTATACATTCATCATTAGAGACGTTTAGCATTTCTGCCAAATTAAGATTTTTCGCCTTTTCCGGCTGCTTAATCTCCATAGTAACCCTGCGCTTTGACCCATATGTATCCTTTAATGTATCCAACGAACCATCATAAATCTTCTTTCCTTCATCTATGATAATGATTCTGCTGCAAAGCTCTTCAATATCACCAATATCATGTGTCGTGAGTACGATCGTAGTCTGATATTTTTCATTGATCTCCTTGATTGCCTTACGAATATTGTCTTTTACAACCAAATCCAGGCCAATTGTAGGTTCATCCAGGTAAAGTACCTTCGGATTGTGCAGAAGTGCTGCTCCCAGGTCAGCTCTCATACGTTGTCCCAGAGATAGCGTTCTAACCGGACTATTCCAGAATTCGTTTAACCCTAAAACTTCATTCAGGAATTTCATTCGTTCCACATAATCTTCATCAGAAACATTATAGATTTCTTTTAAGATTGTAAAAGACTCTCCAAGCGGCAAATCCCACCATAGCTGTGTTCGTTGTCCAAATACAACTCCAATATTTTTTGCATTTTCTTTTCTGTTTTTACTTGGATTAATCCCTGATACTCGACATTCACCCTTTGTCGGCGTCAAAATCCCCGTCATCATCTTGATCGTGGTACTTTTCCCCGCTCCATTACTTCCAATGTAACCAACAATCTCACCTCTGTGGATTGTAAACGAAATATCATCTACTGCCTTTTTTACAATCTTTTCGGAAGAAAAAAGACCTTTAATTGCACCCTTAAGCCCCGGATATTTCTTTGGCATTACAAAATCTTTTGATATGTGTTTTACTTCAATCATTTTCAAGCCTCCCTCTTAAGTAAACTGTGATTTTGTAAATTATAGACTTCTCTTCTCAAAAAGTCTATCTATTGTTATTATAATTTTCGAAACTTTTTCACGTAAATCCAAAAAAAGACCAAAAAACATTTAAATGCTTTTTGGTCTTGTATTTGTATCATTACAGTTTCATTGTTAGTTGTATTCTTTTCTTCTTTACATCAACGCTCATGACTTTTACTTCCACAATATCACCCACACTTACCACTTCCAGCGGATGCTTGATAAACTTTTTATCTGTAATCTGAGAAATGTGTACGAGTCCGTCTTGATGTACGCCAATATCAACAAATGCACCAAAATCAATGACGTTTCGTACAGTTCCTTTTAAAATCATACCTTCTGTCAGATCTTTCATCTCTAAAACATCAGTGCAAAGAATTGGTTTTGGCATCTCATCGCGTGGGTCGCGTGCCGGTTTTTCCAGTTCCTTTACAATATCACGGAGGGTAATCTCACCGACTCCTAGTTCTTCTGCCAATTTCTTATAGTTCTTCACCGTTTTTGATAGACCGCTAAGCTTTCCGCCTGTGATATCTGCAACGGTATATCCTTGTTTTTCAAGTAGTTTTTCAGCTGCCTCATAGCTTTCTGGATGCACGCTTGTACCATCTAGTGGATTCTTTCCATTTTGGATTCGCATAAAACCTGCACATTGTTCAAACGCTTTTGGACCAAGTTTCGAAACTTTCAGAAGTTCTTTTCTGTCATTGAAACTTCCATGTTCTTCACGATATGCCACGATATTCTTCGCAATTGTACCGGAAACTCCAGAAATATACGAAAGTAACGGCGCCGATGCTGTGTTTAAATCAACACCAACTTTATTTACACAGTCTTCTACCACTCCCGAGAGAGCTTCACTTAATTTCTTTTGATTCATGTCATGCTGATATTGTCCGACACCAATTGATTTTGGATCAATCTTTACAAGTTCTGCAAGCGGATCTTGTAGACGTCTGGCAATCGAAGCTGCACTTCTTTGTCCTACATCAAAGTTTGGAAACTCTTCTGTTGCAAGTTTACTTGCGGAATAAACCGATGCACCAGCCTCATTAGTAATGATGTACTGCACTTTTTCGGGAATTTCTTTAAAAAGTTCCACAATAATCTGTTCCGACTCACGAGACGCTGTTCCATTTCCTACCGAAAACAAAGTGATACCATATTTTTTAATTAGCTTCTTTAAAGTATCTTTGGCTGCTGCTATCTTCTGCGGAGTGGTCGGTGCTGTCGGATAAATCACCGTCGTATCCAGTACCTTACCGGTTGGATCAACTACCGCAAGCTTACATCCAGTACGGAACGCAGGATCCCATCCAAGCACCGTCTGCCCCACAATTGGAGGCTGCATCAGCAATTGTTCGAGATTCTTTCCAAAAACCTCAATGGCCCCATCCTCCGCTTTTTCGGTAAGCTCGCTTCGAATCTCACGTTCAATTGCCGGAGCTATCAAACGCTTGTAACTATCTTCAACCACTTCTTTTAGCACAGGAGCAGTATGTGGATTATCTGATATAATTGTTTTCTTTTCTAAATACTGAAGAATCTTTTCTTCTGGCGCCTCCACTTTCACTGTCAAAATCTTCTCTTTTTCTCCCCTGTTCAAAGCAAGTATGCGGTGACCTGCAAGTTTTGTAACAGGTTCTTCAAACTCATAATACATTTCATATACAGACTGAGCTTCCGGGTCTTTTGCAATAGATGTGATTTTCCCCTGCTTTACAGTCAAATCACGAATATAAATACGATAATCCGCTTCATCCGAAATGTATTCCGCTATAATATCTTTCGCTCCGGCAAGCGCTTCTTCTGCTGTCTTAACCTCTTTTTCTTCTGATATATATGCCTTTGCTGCTTCTTCCAATGGAATTTCTGTTTTCTGGAGCATGATAAGCGCTGCTAACGGCTCCAATCCTTTTTCCTTGGCAATGATCGCTCTAGTTCTTCTTTTTGGACGAAATGGTCGGTATAAGTCTTCAACTACAATCAGAGTCTCCGCTGCAAGAATCTGTGCTTTTAATTCTTCTGTCAGTTTGCCCTGTTCTTCTATCGTAGCAAGTACCTGCTCTTTTTTCGCTTCCAAGTTGCGAAGATACAACAGTCTTTCATGTAATTTTCTTAATTGTTCATCGTTCAAAGCACCTGTAGCTTCTTTACGGTATCTTGAGATAAAAGGAATCGTATTGCCTTCGTCAATCAATGTAACAGCAGCTTCAACCTGCCATCTTTTGACACTCAATTCCTCAGTCAGTTTCTGAATAATATCCATATCTAGTTTCCTTTCCATAATTGCTGTCTAGTATTATAGCAAAAATAAAAAGAAATGCAAAACTAGAGTATGCTCTGTTTTTGTTGTTTTTCTCAAATTTCCATGATATAATACTCTCACTGAGCTCTTCAAAGGAGGTATGTTCATGAAGCAGACTACAGAATTATCAAAACAACAGCTAAAGTCACAGGAAACAAAAGAACGAATTTTTCAAGCTGCTAAGAGAATTCTTCAAAAAAGCGGATATGAAAATCTATCGATAAAAAATATATGCGAGGAAGCAGGGGTATCAAACGGAAGCTTTTATCACCATTTCAAAACAAAAGATGATTTGTTATCTTACTATATCGAAGATCAGCCAAACATGGAGCCCGGGCTTTTAGAAATCCCACAAAATCCAAGAACTGCAAAAGAAGCTATCGTCGGCGTATATTTGAATTACGTAAAATACTGCAAAGAATTGGGTGTAGATTTTATTGCCGGATATTATACTCCGCGTAATCAGGCACTGAATCCAACAATTCGAACAGAACGTCCTTATCCAATTGTCACAGTTCAACATTACTTAGAAAACGCAATTCAAGCTGGTGCTCTTACAACGAAGCTTTCCACCCAGGAAATCGTGACTGATATTCGTATGATCGTAATCGGGAATGTATTTGAATGGGCCATGACAAATGGAGAAGCCGATTTTGAAGGAAATATTAAACGTTCCATCTCACACTATCTAGATGGAGTTATTGAATAATTTATGCATATTAAAAACGGTATGGTTAATCCATACCGTTTTCTTCCTTGACAACCTCTGAAACTGTCTCTATGGCAGGCATATAATCTGCAGGCGCATACACTGCTTTCCCGCTAATTTGCCTTTCTTCTATCGGACTTTCTACTTCTACTTTCTTCTCATGACAATAGACCACTTCTGTATCACTTAACATATCATGCAAGCCGAGCTTTTCCTTATGTACCCCTATCATAAAATAACCAATATTGATAATCAATGCTGACAGGAAACGTCCTACTGTTTCACGAAATACCACTTCAAAAAGTGTCAACTTTTGTTCTTCTCTGCTTACTACACGCAAGTGCAGCAGCTTTTTTCCAATTGTAGCGCCAGAATAATATGTGAGCAAAACAAAATATGCTGCATTCAAAAAATAACATACGATATCTTCAATCGAATAACTAAACACAAAATCCTTTGTCAGAAAATGGTCTGGATTCATAAAAGAAGAAAATGCAAGCGGAACGCGAACTACCAGAAGTGCAATCCACACAATCAAACAATCCACAAGATACGCCGCCAGCCGTACAAAGAATCCGGCATTGACTTGATTCTCTGGTTTATTTTGCATAATACTTCAACACCCCGTTTCCGCTGTTCTCGATGATATCTTTTGCAAGATCCAAGTCAGATTCTGGTTTTAAGTCTGAGAACAACATGTAAAGACTGCTCCATAAATCTGTTGTTTCCTCTTCTGGTGAGTGATATAAAATGTATTCTGAAAATCCTTCTTCCTGCGCAAATGCTGTCTGCTCTTCTTCAAATAAGCCAATGTTGTCAATCAGATTATGTTCCATTGCCTGCTTTGCTGAATAGATTCTTCCATCTGCCAGTTGTCTGACTGCAGCATCATCCATGTTTCTGCCCTTGCAGACAATTTCTACAAATTGATCATAAGCTTCGTCTACCAGACTTTGCAAAATATCACGCTGTTCCTCTGTAAGTTCCAATGCTGCTGAGCCCATTGCTTTGTTTGCACCACTCGTAATATCGATTTCTTCTATTCCTATCTTATCGTACAATTCTTTGCAATTCATGAGTGACACAATTACACCAATCGATCCAGTCCAGCAATTACGGTTCGCGTATATCCTATCTGCTGCCATTGCAATATAATACCCGCCAGAACATGCCTCCGATGCAAAATATGCCCAGATTGGACGTTTCGTCACCTCTTTGTATTCCATAAGTTTCAAATATAGTTCATCACTTTCATATACAGTTCCGCCCGGACTGTCTACATAAAGCATGATTCCTTTATTGTTTTCGTTATACATCAACTCATCAATATAATTCATATACAAATTGTGATTATAAGAACCGGATGTTATTTCCCACATATCTTCTGTAGTAGGACCGATCTCACCAACAATCTCAATCAGTCCAATAAAATCTTCTTCCGGAAGCTCTGCTTCTGCTTCTTCTGTCAGTCCAAGCAGATTGTTTATAAAGCTTTCTTCCGTCCCCTGATTCTGCATAAAACTCTGGCTCATTACATTAGTGAATACACCTGTAACACCCACGGCTACGATTACAATTCCTGTAACAATAATTGCAACTAATTGTTTGACTTTCATTCTGTATTTCCCTTCTCTTTTGCATTCTATCGAAATCCCATTACATGCCTCTGCATTTATCTGCGCACACTTCCATCGCCTGCATGATGGAACTTCTAAATCCAGTTGCTTCTAAAACCTTTACGGCCGCAATGGTAGTTCCAGCCGGAGAGCATACCATGTCCTTTAATTCCCCAGGATGCTTTCCTGTCTCAAGAACCATCTTCGCGCTGCCTTGTACTGCTTTTGCAGCAAATTTATAAGCCTGGTTTCTTGGCATTCCTTCTGCTACTGCCGCATCTGCCATTGCTTCGATCATCATATAGACATAAGCTGGCGAACTGCCGCTAACAGCCACAACTGCATCCATCAATTTTTCTGGCACCACCTCAGCATCACCAAAAGAGCGAAGAATACGCATTGCCTTTTCCAAATCTTCCGCTGATACATGTTCATTGTGGCAAGCCGCTGTCATACCTTCCATAACCATTGCAGGTGTGTTTGGCATTGTACGGACAATTTTCACAGGCTTACCAAACTGCTCTTCCAGCCATGCCAGTGTTTTCCCTGGAGCAAGTGTTATAATTACCTGTTCTTCTCTTACAGTATCTTTTATCTCTGCGATCACTTCCTGATAAAACTGTGGCTTAATCGATAAAACGAACATGTCTGTTTTTTCTACCACTTCTTTATTGTTCTTGGCTATTTGAATTCCTAAAGTCTCTTTCGCTTTTTCTCTGCTTGGTGCAAAAATATCAGCTCCAATAATCTCTGATGCCTCCATAAGACCATTTTTGATGATACCTCCCATAATAGCACTTGCCATGTTGCCACACCCAATGAATCCAAGTTTCATCCTTTTATCCTCCTGATATATAGATTTGTAAAAGGGGAAAGTCTCCTTTCCCCTCCACTTTATTGTGTATTATTTTTGTTCTTGTGGTTCTTCTTTTCTGATTTCTTTTGTTCTGATTTCTTTGCAGATTTGATCTACAAATGCATCCAATGTCTTTTGTCCTTCATCTCCTGCGAAACGGCTTCTTACAGATACTAATCCTTCTGCTTCTTCTTTTTCACCAACTACTAACATATATGGTAATCTTGCAAGTCTGGCTTCGCGGATCTTGTAACCGATCTTTTCTGAACGATTGTCAACTGTGACATCAACACCATTTCTAGCTAATTCTTTGCGAACCTTTTCTGCATAATCCATATATTTTTCAGAGATTGGAAGCACACGCACTTGTTCTGGACATAACCATGTTGGGAATTTTCCAGCATATTTTTCGATTAACCATGCTAATGTTCTTTCATAACATCCAAGTGATGTTCTGTGAATAATGTATGGACGAACTTTTGCACCATTCTGATCAATGTAATACATATCAAAGTTTTCAGCGATAGCACAGTCTAATTGGATTGTGATCATTGTATCTTCTTTTCCGTATACATTCTTAGCCTGGATATCAATCTTAGGTCCGTAGAATGCAGCTTCGCCGTCTGCTTCTGTAAAATGAATACCTTTTTCAATTAAGATTTGACGAAGCGCTTCTTGTGTGCTTTCCCAGTAAGCTTCATCTCCAAGATATTTCTTCTTATTCTCTGGATCCCATTTTGATAAACGATATGTTACATCGTTTTCTAATCCTAATGTTGTTAACACATAGATTGCAAGGTTCAAACAGTTTTGCAGTTCTTCTTCTGCCTGATCAGGACGAATTACGTTGTGCCCTTCACTGATTGTGAACTGACGCACACGTGTAAGTCCGTGCATTTCTCCAGAATCTTCGTTACGGAATAATGTGGATGTTTCACCCATTCTGTATGGAAGATCTCTATATGATTTTTGTGAGTTTTTGTATACATAGTATTGGAATGGGCATGTCATTGGACGAAGTGCAAATACTTCTTTGTCTTTTTCTTCATCTCCTAATACGAACATACCATCTTTATAGTGATCCCAGTGGCCTGAAATTTTGTAAAGGTCTGATTTTGCCATAAGCGGAGTTTTTGTACGAACATATCCCCATTCTTTATCTTCTAAATCTTCGATCCATCTTTGAAGCTTCATAACCATTTTTACACCATTTGGAAGTAATAATGGAAGACCTTGTCCAACCACATCAACTGTTGTGAAAAGTTCCATTTCTCGGCCAAGTCTGTTATGGTCACGTTTCTTGATGTCTTCTAAGTGAGCCATGTGAGCTGCTAAGTCATCTTTGTTGTCATATGCTGTAGCATAGATACGTTGTAATTGCGCTTTTGTTGAATCACCTCTCCAATAAGCCATTGAAGACGAGATAAGCTTAAATGCTTTGATTGGCTTTGTGCTCATAAGGTGTGGACCTGCACAAAGGTCTACAAAATCA
Source organism: Faecalimonas sp. (assembly GCA_045121495.1). Classification (GTDB taxonomy): domain Bacteria; phylum Bacillota; class Clostridia; order Lachnospirales; family Lachnospiraceae; genus Faecalimonas. The sequence continues at coordinate 16,337 of JBGVGF010000049.1, read as the reverse complement.
CCTTGTTTGTAGAATGAAATGATTGAATCTTCTGGAAGATCCTGAATGAGCTCTACTTTGTATGGCTCGCATTTTTCTTCCATGAATTTGATTGCTTCTTCTCTTGGAAGAGTGAATCTTTCTAATTTAAGATTTTCTTTCACGATTTTTTTCATTTCTTTTTCGATGTCAGCAAGTTCTTCTTGTGTGAATGCTGATGCACGGTCGAAATCATAGTAAAATCCATCCTCAATCGAAGGCCCGATTGCTAATTTTGTGTCTGGATATAATCTTTTCACAGCTTGAGCCATTACGTGAGATGCTGTATGTCTGAATGCTCTTTTTCCTTCATCATCTTTGAATGTAAGAATCTCTAATGCACAGTCTTCACTTAATTCTGTTCTTAAATCTACAACTTCTCCATTTACTTTTCCTGCGCAGGCTGCTCTTGCAAGTCCTTCACTGATTGCTTTTGCAGCTTCAAGCACAGAAATACTATTTTCAAACTCCATAACTGAGCCATCTTTTAATGTTACTTTCATCTCTAATTCCTCCTGTTTTCTTTGTTCTGTCTCCTAGGGGTGTTGCTCAACACATGAAAATCCTTGTACACACCTCTGCTCTTCTATGCCGAGCATTTCTCTTTATAAATCTGAAAGATAAATAAAAAGAAAACACCCTTAGGCAATATCATATTGCTTAAGGGTGCGTCATATCTAACACACGGTTCCACCTTAGTCTTTCACTCATATTCTTTAACGCAGAATACACGGCGATATTTCCATTGGATTGTATAGTAATGGCAATCCTAATTTCATATCACAGCTCGGGAGTGGTTTTCGCTATACTTTCATATAAGAAACTCTCAGCACTGTTTCTCTCTCTGTCTACTTCCATATAGTTACTCGTTCCGTCATTGCTTTTCACATATACATGTATTATAGTATTTGTTTTCTTGTTCGTCAATCTTTTTTCTCAGGATAGTTTTTATTCATTTTCATTAATATATCCAATAATATTGGATGCATTTGCAAACACTTCTGTCTTCCCATCCTTCACCACAACGAGCGTTGGAGCCTGTCTGATTCCATATTTTTGTACCAGATCAGGTGCTTCTTCTGCATCAATCTTTTCATATGCAATCTCTGCATCGTCTAAATGCATTCCTACGATCTTACAATTTGGACAGGTTTTGGTTGTGAAAAGAAATGTCTTCGTCTCTTCTTCGGAAATCCCTTCTGCATCCATCACTTCCTGCGCCGCAGCCGTACGAACTTTCATTTTCGAATTTGAAATATCATATACTTTTCTTTCTTTGAACTCTTGTGCCTTGCCATCATTCCAGTTCTGCACCGGTCTATAGTAACCTGTAATACGACTGTAAACTTCTGTCACCGCGCCACAGTGAGGACAAATGTATTGTTCACCTGACAAATATCCATGATCCTTACAAATCGAATAGGTTGGAGACATTGTGTAATATGGCAGCTTATAATTTTCGGCGATCTTACGAACGAGATTTGCTGCTGCCTTCCAGTCTGGAAGCTTTTCTCCAAGGAATGCATGAAATACGGTACCAGATGTATACAATGTCTGTAATTCATCCTGAACATCAAGTGCTTCGAAAATATCTGCTGTATAACCAACTGGTAAATGAGAACTGTTCGTGTAATATGGTGTGCCATTTTCTGAAGCGGTAATGATATCAGGAAACTGTGCTCTATCATGTTTTGCAAGACGGTATGTCGTTGATTCTGCCGGTGTTGCTTCCAGGTTATAGAGATCTCCGTAAAGTTCCTGATAATCTGAAAGTCGTTCTCTCATGTGATTTAACACATCTTTTGCAAAAGCCTGTGTTTTTTCATGAGTCATATCTGCCTGAAGCCACTTTGCATTGAGCCCTGCTTCATTCATACCAACCAGACCAATTGTTGAAAAATGGTTGTTGAATGTTCCAAGATATTTCTTTGTATAAGGATACAAGCCTTCGTCTAATAGTTTTGTAATAATTGTACGCTTGATGCTAAGTGATCTTGCTGAGATATCCATCAAACGATCCAGTCTCTTGTAGAATTCTGCTTCATTGTTTGAAAGGTAAGCGATTCTTGGAAGATTGATTGTAACTACTCCAACAGAGCCTGTACTTTCACCGCTTCCAAAGAAACCGCCTGATTTCTTACGAAGTTCACGAAGATCAAGACGAAGACGACAGCACATGCTTCGAACATCGCTCGGCTCCATATCACTATTGATATAGTTTGAGAAATATGGTGTGCCATATTTTGCTGTCATCTCAAATAATAAGCGGTTGTTCTCTGTATCTGACCAGTCAAAGTCTTTTGTAATTGAATAGGTTGGAATCGGATATTGGAATCCACGTCCATTGGCATCTCCTTCGATCATAATCTCCAAGAATGCCTTATTGACCATATCCATCTCTTTTTTACAGTCTTTATATTTAAAATCCATATTCTTTCCACCTACAATTGCAGGAAGCTGCGCAAGATCATTTGGCACTGTCCAGTCAAGTGTGATGTTTGTAAATGGCGATTGTGTTCCCCATCTGCTAGGTGTGTTCACACCGTATATAAATGATTCGATGCATTTTTTAACCTGTGGGTATGTCAGGTTGTCAACTTTTACAAATGGGGCTAAATATGTATCAAATGAAGAAAATGCCTGTGCTCCTGCCCATTCATTCTGCATGATACCAAGAAAATTGACCATCTGGTTACATAATGTAGACAAATGCTTTGCTGGTGCTGATGTAATCTTTCCTACAACTCCACCAAGTCCTTCCTGAATCAATTGTTTCAGGGACCACCCTGCACAGTAACCTGTTAGCATCGATAAGTCATGAATATGAATCTCTGCATTTCTATGCGCATTACTGATTTCTGAATCATAGATTTCTGATAGCCAGTAGTTTGCTGTAATGGCTCCAGAATTGCTCAAAATCAAGCCTCCTACCGAGTATGTCACGGTTGAGTTTTCTTTCACACGCCAGTCATTGATATTGACATAATTGTTTACGATCTCTTTATAGTCAAGCACAGTAGACTTCATATTACGAATCTTTTCTCGCTGCTTACGATATAAAATATATCCCTTCGCAACCTCTCCATATCCAGCCTGAATCAGAACAGATTCCACACTATCCTGAATGTCTTCTACACGGATGAATCCTTCTTTAATTTTTGAAGAAAAATCTGCTGTCACCTTTAAAGCCAGCATATCAATAATATCTGGGTGTGTTGCCATCTCCTGTGCTTCAAATGCTTTCGTAATGGCTGCTCCTATTTTCTGCAGATTAAACTCTGCTATTTTTCCATCTCTCTTTTTTACCTGATACATCTTTTGTCCTCCAAATTCTTCCCCTGTCACATATCTGTTTGATTATTGTAGCACCCGTTATTTACGTAGTCAACCCAAAACACAACAAGATATTGTGTTTTAAAAAAACAAAAACACAATATCTCGTTATATTCCACGCAATTTTGAATTTGGTATGTAATCTTTTACAATCGAAAGAAACTCATTCATTTCTTTCGAATCGCAGCCTACGACATCCGAAGAAATCAAGTCTCCAGAATCTACGAATGATTGCAAAAAGTATCTGTCAGCACCTTGAAGCCACTTCCCGATTTCTTCAAATCTTTTGGCTGTATGAAAATTTTTCGTCACCGTAGTGCGAAACTCATATTCTACTTTTCCTTCCTTCAAAAAAGTAACACTCTCTTGAATCGCCTCGTGATATCTGTCATCTATTCCTGCCGTTTCACCGTATGCATCCAGTGAATTTTTGATATCCATCGCCACATAATCTACGATTCCTTCTTCCACCAGATATTTTAATTTTTCCGGATAGCTTCCGTTTGTATCTAATTTGACCGCATAGCCAAGTTCCTTGACTCTACGGATAAACCCTTCTATCTCTGACTGCAAAAGTGGCTCGCCTCCAGTAATACAGACTCCATCCAAAACCCCTGCCCGTTTTTTTAAAAATGCAAAAAATGCTTCTTCTGTCGTGTCAGTCTCTTCTGGTATATTGATTACAAGAGATGCATTGTGACAAAATGGACACCGAAAATTGCAACCTGCAAAGAATACTGTGCAGGCTACTTTTTCAGGATAATCCAAAAGTGTTAGTTTTTGTAATCCCTGTATTTTCACACTAATCTCCCAAACTAAATATCAAATATTTCCGTACTGCGGTCTAAAATTCCCTTTATATGTGCAATTGCAGTACCATAATTGGTCATAGGTATGCCCATATCCTGTGCACATTTCAGACGGTACTTCATTTCTCGTTCGTTGAGCATACAACCGCCGCAATGGATGATCAGGCTGTACTTCGACAAATCTGTCTTAAACTCCGTGCCGCTGGTCCATTCAAAATCCAGTTCCTTTTGTGTATACTCGCGAATCCATCGTGGCAGTTTCACGGTTCCGATATCATCACATTGTCTGTGGTGTGTACATCCTTCTGAAATAAGAATCTTATCCCCATCCTGTAAATCATCCAATTTGTGCGCCCCATTTACCACCATCTCCAAATTGCCTTTATATCTTGCAAAGAGAATTGAAAATGATGTCAATGGAATCTCTTTTGGAACAAGTCTTGCAACTTTTCCAAAAACCTGGCTGTCAGTAATGACCATCTTTGGCTGTGAACCCAATTTGGCCAAGGTATCTTTCAACTCAGTATCTTTTACTACGATTGAAACCGCATTCGCATCCAGAATATCACGAATTGTCTGTTGCTGCGGCAAAATTAGTCTTCCTTTTGGTGCCGCTCCATCAATTGGTACAACAAGTATCACCAGATCCATTGGTGACAATAGGTCTCCGACAATTTTCTTATCTGTCTCTTCTTTTTTGGCACGCTTCGCAAGAAGTTCTTTGAGTTCCTGGATATGTTCTCCCGTCTTTGCACTGACAGGAATCACGTGCTCTGATTTCACTTCAGATACCGTAGCAATATCTGCTTTGTTCATCACGATCAGATACGGAATCCCTTTTGCTTTTATTTTTTCTAAAATCTGCTCATCTTCATTTGTCATACCAGTAGTGCTGTCCACAACAAGGACAGCAATATCGGTTTTATTTAGCATCTGATAGGCCTTTTGTATGCGAAGTACGCCAAGTTCTCCCTCATCATCCAGCCCCGGTGTATCTATGATCACAACAGGTCCAACCGGCAAAAGCTCCATTGCTTTTAGAACAGGATCCGTTGTTGTTCCCTTTATATCTGATACAATCGCGAGATTCTGCCCCGTGATTGCATTAATGATACTGGATTTTCCTGCATTTCGCTTTCCAAAGATTCCAATATGGACACGCTCTGCAGATGGTGTATTGTTCAAACTCATAGAATTCCCCCTAGAATCTAAAGTCACGTCTATTATCTTGTTCAATCGCTCTTAAATTGTCGATTACAATCTTACGCACTTTTTCATTTGGAATTGTTTCGATTTCTTTTTCAATCAGTCTGTCACCCACTTCTTTTGTTGCAGGTGAAGCATAGTCCGTTAAATATTCTTTTAATGTCATGAGTGCATTTGGATGACAGCAGTTCTGAATCTGTCCACTCTTGCAAAGCGACATGAAACGGTCCCCTGTGCGGCCTTCACGATAACATGCTGTACAAAAACTTGGTACATAGTCCATTTCCATCAGCCATTTCACAACTTCATCCAATGTTCGTGTATCGCTGATTTCAAACTGTTCCGATCCAACTTCATCTTCTGGTTCTGGTTCTGCATAGCCGCCTACACTTGTCTTAGAACCACCGCTTATTTGTGATACTCCAAGATGAAGTACCCTTTCACGGCATTCCTGGCTTTCTCTTGTTGAAATAATCATCCCTGTATAAGGCACTGCAATTCGGATACATGCAACGATTTTTGCAAAAATATCGTCACTGATACCATTTGTAAATGTATTAATATCAATATCATCTGCGTTACGGAGACGTGGCACACTGATTGTATGAGGACCAACTCCCCAAACTGCTTCTAAATGTTCCGCATGCATAAGAAGTCCGGCAAATTCATAGCGATATTTATCCAATCCAAATAATACTCCGATACCAACATCATCAATACCGCCTTCCATCGCACGGTCCATTGCTTCTGTGTGATAAGCATAGTCATGTTTTGGTCCGGTTGGATGAAGCTCTAAGTAGCTTTCTTTGTGGTATGTTTCCTGGAATAAAATATAGGTACCGATTCCAGCTTCTTTTAATTTACGGTAGTTCTCTACTGTTGTTGCCGCAATATTTACGTTAACACGACGAATTTCTCCATTTTTATGTTTAATACTATAAATCGTATCAATACACTCCAGAATATATTCGATTGGATTATTCTTCGGATCTTCACCCGCTTCTAATGCAAGACGTTTGTGTCCCATGTCCTGCAGTGCGATCACTTCCTTACGAACTTCTTCCTGAGTCAATTTCTTGCGTGGGATATGTTTGTTCTTTGCATGGTATGGACAGTAGGTACATCCGTTTACACAATAATTTGAAAGATAAAGCGGCGCAAACATTACGATACGGTTTCCATAGAAATCTTTTTTTATCTGTTCTGCCAATTTATAGATTTCCTGGTTCTTTTCTTCAATCTCACAGGCAAGAAGAACTGACGCCTCTCTGTGCGAAAGGCCTTTGCGAAGCTTTGCTTTTTCAATTAACTCAGTAATCAAGGCTTCGTTATTCTTGTTTGCCTCTGCATACTCCAGAGTTTCTAAAATCTCCTGATGGTCTATAAACTCTTCTGCTACTTTTGATGCTGGATTATACATATTTTCTCCTCCTTATATTTGAATCATTTCCTCATATATTTTGAGAGTCACCTCTCGATACGACTACTTCATAGCCGACATTTTTCATTCGTAATTTTAGATTTTCTACACTTTCAGCTGCTTCGTCACCCGTACTGATTTTGTCATTGTACAACATATATTTCTTACGGACACTGACTGGTGAAAGATTCGGCATAACAACATTGGCACCTGCCAGAATTCCCATCTCCCGTCCGTTTGGATCAATAGTGCCAAGAGCTGTTGTTGCCGGAAGTAAGGCTTTTGGAATCATAAGCCGTAACAGACCTAGCATATATAATGTAAGTTCCAATGTCCCAGCCTTCCTATCTGCAAATTTTGTGTCTATATGTGGAATAAATGGTCCAATTCCAACCATCTGCGGATTCAATTCTTTGATAAACAACATGTCTTCTGCGAGATTTTCTGCGGTCTGATATGGAGAACCTACCATAAATCCTGTTCCCACCTGATACCCGATTTTTTTCAGATTCCAAAGACATTGCTGCCTGTCGTTTGCAGATAATACTGGCGGATGCAGCTTTCCATAGTGTTCTGTATTATAGGTTTCATGTCTGAGCAAAAACCGCTCTGCTCCTGCTTCATAGAATTTCCGATAGCTGTCGTAAGATCTCTCCCCAATCGACAATGTAACGGCACAATCTGGATGTTGAGCTTTGATTGCTGCAACAATCTCTACCATACGGTCATCGCTAAAATAACCATCTTCGCCGCCTTGTAACACAAAAGTCCGAAACCCCAGTCCATAACCATGCATGCAGCACTCTAATATCTCTTCTTTTGTAAGGCGGTAACGCTGTGCGTTTGTATTGCTCTTTCGTATACCACAATAGTAACAATCATTTTTACAAATATTTGTGAATTCGATCAAGCCACGGATATAAACTGCTTTTCCATAATACTCCTTACGCACGTCTCTTGCCTGTTCAAATAGATACTCTGAAATTTCCGGTGTGCGATTTTGGATTACCCATGTCCATTCTTCTTTTGTAAGAGTCTGCGTCTGTCGTAACTTATCAATTAACTGCTTCATATTACTGACTCCTGTTATTCTGGTATTTTTGCATATGTCGTTTTTGTACTGATTCCCGGAAGCATCCCTATCTTACCGGAAAGAGAACTAATCACATCATTTGGAGCATCAATTGCAATACTGATGATGGAAACCCTCTTTTCACGGTAAGGAATCCCCATTCTCCCGATAATATATGAGCTGTATTGGCTCAATAACGCATTTAGTTCATTCACTGCTTCGTGATTCAAAACTATGATGCCAATAAGTGCGATTCTGCTATTCATAAACTCCTCCATATCTGATATTTCTTTATTCCGATAACCCAAACACTACTTTTTTTCGAAAGAACAAAGTGTGCATTTCTATTTTACAGGAATAGGCCCACAGAGACTAATTGCCTGTAAAATAAAAAATGCGTCCTGAAAAAGGGCGCAGCTCCAAAAAGTGTATGAACACACTTTACTTTCCTAATTTAATCCGATTCATCAACTCATCTTGCGCGCCTTTTCACTCAGGTGTTCCCTTCGCGATCAGTACGATTCTTGTTAAAAAAAGTATAGCACGCGGAAATAGCAAATACAACGAAAGTTTATTTTTTCACATAATAATGGTATACTAATACTATGAAATATCCGGAGGAACACACTATGAATTTTTTAAGTATTTTTGATGTAATTGGACCGAATATGATTGGACCTTCCAGTTCGCATACAGCCGGAGCTGTCTCAATCGCTCTTATGGCACGTAATCTTTTTTCTGAAGAAATCAAGAGTGTAACATTCACCCTCTATGGTTCTTTTGCCAAGACTTATCAGGGACATGGTACAGACCGTGCACTTCTTGGAGGCATACTGGGATTTCCAACTTACGATGAACGAATTCGTGATGCTTTTAAACATGCGAAAGAAATGGGTGTCACATACAAATACATCATCGACGATCAGACTGTTACAAATCACCCTAATACAGCTGATATTGATATTGTCGGAGCCAGTGGTCGTAAAATGTCTATCCGTGGCGAATCGATCGGCGGAGGCAAGATGAAAATCGTACGTATCGATGGTATTGACGTTGAATTCACCGGTGAATACAGTACACTTATTGTCCGTCAGGTAGACAAGCCTGGAGTTGTTGCCCATATTACTCAGGCTCTTAGTGATTACAATGTTAATATTGCATTCATGCGTTTATTCCGTGAAGATAAAGGTGCAACTGCGTACACCGTAGTCGAATCTGACGAAGCGATCCCAGCCGAAGTACTGGACCGCATTCGCAAAAATACAAATGTATCAGACTTAATGCTGATACAAATCTAAAAATTCAGATATAGGAGATCATTATGGATTTTTATACAGGACAACAATTATTGAATATTTGCAAAGAAAAATCACTTCCAATTTCCGATATTATGAAATTGCGTGAAATATCAAACACCAATCAAAGTACAATTATCGTCGAACGTAAACTAAAAACAGCTTTAGATATCATGAAAAATGCTGCGGAGAAGCCAATCAAAACCCCTACCAGATCAATCGGAGGGCTCATTGGTGGTGAAGCTAAGAAAGTAGCAGACCATGCGTCTTCCAAGAAAACAGTGTGTGGCTCTGTATTATCCAAGGCAATCGCTTACAGTATGGCCGTTTTGGAGGTCAATGCATCGATGGGGTTAATTGTCGCTGCACCAACTGCTGGTTCTGCCGGTGTAATTCCCGGCGTACTTCTTGCACTTCGCGATGAACAGAACCTGTCGGATGAAACTTTATATAAGGGGTTATTGAATGCTGGAGCTATCGGATATCTTCTGATGCGAAATGCGTCTGTAGCAGGTGCGGAAGCAGGATGCCAGGCCGAGGTAGGTGCAGCAAGCGCCATGGCTGCAAGTGCTATTGTGGAAATGATGGGTGGAACTCCTCAGATGTGTCTGCAAGGCGCAACATTTGCACTTTCTAATCTTCTTGGACTTGTCTGTGACCCGATTGCAGGACTTGTCGAATCACCATGCCAGAGCCGTAACGCCATTGGAGTTGCAAACGCACTCACTTCGGCAGAACTTGCTCTAAGCGGAATCGCACATCCGATTCCTTTCGATGAAATGTCCGATGCAATGCTGCGTGTAGGAAGAAGTCTTCCTTTTGAACTCCGCGAAACTGCAATGGGAGGCTGTGCCGGAACGCCAACCGGATGCGATCTTGGATGTAAGATTTGCGGAAAGTAAACGTAACGCTTATTACTTCTAAAAAGGAAACCTAAAAAGACTACTTTCTTAGAAGAGAAATAGACTCAGGCTGTCAATTTCCGATACTGACAGCCTGTTTTTTGCACATCTGGAACCTGATGCGCGATATGAATTTTCCGTTTTTCTTGTATAACAATGATACCATTCTTTTATTTATTCAAATGTCGATTTTATTTTTCTCTTTTCGACATTTATCGACATTTTATTATTTTCTCTCCCCGTCCATCAAATACAATGCAAACACTTTTTGTAAAAATGTCTTCCCTTTTTGTATCCTGATTCAGAACAAAACTAATCTGATTTTTCTCAAGCACCTCAAAAATATCCGCGATTCCATGTCCGGTGCCTCCTGTTGTAACTCCCCGCTCTCCCAAATGTTCTAAAACATATTCCGCGAATAGTTCTCCATTATCATGTACGGAAACTTCGTAATAACCATCCATATTATACCCAAAACAAATTAAGATTCTTCGATTTCTTTCTCTCATAAGAACGGCTTGGTTAGCATTTCGATACAGATCCCCGATAACCTGCAGCAATGAGTAAAGTTCAATTTTCCGCTCATTCAGTATATCCTTAACCGTCCCCCTTACCATAATATCAAGACAGATTCTCTGCTCTGCCGCCTCTTCCAGATATCGCTGCAACTGTGCATCTAGTACCAGACTCTCTGTTGTATTAAATGTTTTCATACCAGCAGCCTCCTTTCTGGTTCGTTCTATATCAGAACTGCATATCATTCGCAATTCATTTATGATTTCGCCAGCCTGTTCATGAAGAACAGACATATCATCCATTCTTTCCAAAATTCTATTCATAGACGGTATCACTTCTCGTATTCGATGCGCATACGCAGACAATTCTCGAATCTTCTTTTGCTCTTGTTTTTTATCGAGTATCCACAACAAGAATACAATCGCACTGAATACGATTGCACAAAATGCACCCATATAAAACATCGTATTTCTACTGTCATACTCTACATTTCGAATTACAAGAAACATTGTTTCAGCTATCATTAGTATGAAAAACATTCCTATTTTGGCAGTCATAGATATATCTCCGAGATCAATCCTTCCTCTACATCTGAAAATCAAAATGACACCTATATATGCCAGGACACACAATAATGTGCTCATTATTTCTGATTCCATCGTATATAATTCAATATCCATAACAACTGCAGCCAGAAAAGAAATGGCCGCTATCAGAAAATTCACAAACTCCAAACCAATATATAGCATAGAAAAAGAAAGAAACCGGTATAATCGTTTCTTTTTAAAGCACCTGAAAACATACAACATTAAAATAAACATTTGCACGAAAAATGCAGCAATTTCTTCTCGATAGAAAACTCGATTTGAAATAGCACTCGCACATATCAACAGACCACTTGCTGCTTTGTATTTACTTAATTCTTCTCGTCTACACCCTAACATTGTATAGCAATATAGCAATGTGATAACTTTTACCACATCCGTCAGCATTCCTAAATATTCCATTCTTTCAATAAAAGCAACTGATAAACACTACCACTTGTTTTTTCTCCCTCTTAATATCCTCGTAACCTATAAACAAACCATCGTCGATTCTTACCGAAGAATCTTTTTTATCATGTTATGCATGAATTCTGCATTCGTCGGCCGTCCGGTTGACTTATCCCATTCATATGGATACAATTCTTCTAACTTTCGTATATCTTGCTCCGTCCATACCTTTTCTATTACAATTCGTATACTTCTTTCTACATTCCTTGCACTCACCTTATATTCCGCAGCTACATATGGGTAAACTTCCTTCGTCATACTAACATTCATGTTTTCCGACATAAGAATAAATAGGATCGCACATTGACAATATGCTGTTCCTGACATTTTGTTTGAAAATCCAAGACGTATCATCTCTTCTTCTATATTTCTGCGGTAAATTTCTCTCCTTGTTCTCAGATTTACTTTGCCTGAGGTTAATTTTTCCTTTGCCCTTGACCTTCTATATGGAGCACTGATTTCAATGATCGATAACGGTACATTAAGAGAAAAATCCTTATCACCTTTTGTACAGATATAGTCCACTCCCATACCACGAATTGTGTCGTAAATTACTCTTGAAACTACATTTGTTACTACTGCAATAAATGGTTTGTCTATATTCAGCATCTGCATCTTTTCTAACAATAAGATACCGCTTCCTTTCGGTAACTCTAAATCAAGGATCAATGCATCGATATACATGATTTCCAGCATACAAAGTGCTTCTTCCGGATCATCTGTTTCAGCAAGAAGCTGCATAGTGCCTCTCTCTTTGATTAACATTCTATACTCTTCTCTGTCCTCTTTATCATCTTCCACTATCAAAACTCTGACACTCATACAAACCTCCATCTTTCCAATATTAAACAGAACCCTTTTCATATATAAAACACAAAACTTCCGGAAATTTGACGCATCGACCAGATTTTATTCTTTTTCAGACTATTTTTGTACAAAAAAAGGGCGCCGCTCTAATTTTTAATTAGTGCGACAGCCCCTTCTTTACTTACCATTCTTTGTTAAATACATATTTATCCATTCTCTCGAATGCTTCTTTGATTCTTGAAACTGGTGATGCGAGATTCATTCTCAGCGCACATGGACCATGGAACATACGGCCATCCTGTACAGCCACACCCACATCCCAACAAGCTTTTTCGATATCATCAATTGTCTTTCCATGTGCTTCGCACCATTTTGTGCAATCCACAAATAGCATGTATGTACCTTGCGGTTTACATACTTCAAGCCCTTCAAAATGATCATTCATATAGTCACATGCATAATTGATATTTTCACTAAGCACCTGGCAAAGTTCGTCTACCCATTCATGTCCTTCTGGTTTGTAAGCACCAATAAGTGCATGCATTGAAAGTACATTCATGCTATTGTAATGTGACTTTTCTGATTTCGCACGCACTCGGTCACGCAAATATTTGTTATAAATAATATGATAACTGCCCACAAGTCCAGCAAGATTGAATGTCTTGCTTGGCGCATATAAAGCAATCGTACGATTTTTTGCATCTTCACTAATTGACTGCATTGGAATGTGCTTGTGTCCATTTAAAATAATATCCGACCAGATTTCATCCGAAATCACAATACAATCATTTGCCTTATATACTTCCATTGCTTTTTCTAGTTCCCATCTCTCCCAGACACGCCCACATGGATTGTGTGGATTACAAAATACCGCAACATGAATATGATTCTCTTTCAATTTTGCATCCATGTCTTCATAATCCATTCTCCAGATGCCTTCATCATCCATTACAAGCGGACTGTGTACAATCTTGTATCCCGCATTTGTAATAGAATTTGTAAATCCGATATAAGTAGGACTATGTAACAAAACACCGTCTCCTGGGGCTGCAAAGGATGTGAGTGCAGAAATCACTCCTCCAAGAACCCCATTTTCATATCCAATATACTCTGGCTTTAATCCTGTTACACCATTCCTTGTTGCCTGCCATTTTATAATGGAATCGAAATATTCTTCTGTCGGGCTAAAATATCCATACAATGGATGCTTTGTTCTTTCGATAATTGCTTCCGGTATCGTAGGTACCGTCGGAAAATTCATATCCGCTACCCACATAGGAATCACATCAAACCCTTCCTTTGGACCTCCTGGTGCAAATCCGCCTGATTGTCCTACCATATCAATGGCAATTGCATCTTTTCCCTGTCTGTCAATGATACTTGTAAAGTCGTATTTCATAGTTAATTGCTCCTTCGTATTATTTTATTTGCATTTTAAAGATTGATTCCTCTTATTCTTTGCCCTTCCAATATATCTTTTTTTGCTTCTCATCTATATTCGAAATAAATCTTCTCTTCAATATCAAAAAATCTTCCATATCCATCAATACATGATAAAGCATTGCACGACTCTCAAACTCTTCTCTTGATTCTGGAAGCGGCTGCGCTTTCATATCTTTCAATATTTGCTCTAACTGATTGATCAGCGTCTGCGGATCATTATGTTCATGTATATATGCAGATAAATGATCCATATAGTCTGCAACTGTCTCTGCCTGTTTGGGGAGATTACGAAGACGTCGCATCTCAGAATGCAGATTGTGTAATACGAGACATTGTGTCTTTCTCATTTCAAAATAATTGATATAGTACTCAGGGTGAGATACAAACGTATTATTCTGATATTCCTGTGCTTCATCTACGAATCGAAATAAATCCTTTCTTAAATCTGCAATATCCTTCCACACCTCTTTCCCCATAGACTGATTTCGAAGATAACCTGCCATTTCCTTTAAAATCAATTGCATTCTTTCTTCAACCCAGCGCATATTTTTAATCATTAATGTTTCATGGTGCTTATTAATATGGAATAAGTTCAAGAGAATCGCAATCGTTACACCAATGATTACCAACAACAATTCGTTCATCATAAATTCATACGAAAAGTCACGTTCTGCAAGCAAATGTGCTGCCGTTACTGCATTTACCGAAATTGCACTTCTCCATCCCATCGTCTCACAGAAAAATACAAGTGAAAACAGGAATATACCATAATCAAACCACGATACAGGGATCAAAACGGACAAAAGCATACAAGTACCAAATGTCAAAAAGAAAGTGAATAACCTGCGAGTTGACAATTTTAGTGTCTCCCATTTCGTCGTCTGTAAAGTAAGCAGGCAAATGGTTCCTGCCGATGAAGCATATTCCAAATTCAACAATTGTGCCAGATAATACGCAAGACTTCCCCCAAAACCGATTTTCAGTGCCAGCAATGCTATCTTCTTCATTTTAAATTTTACTTTGTCGCTTTCGTTCATAAATCCTCCTAAACAACAATACTTCCTAAGACTTCTCCAATTGGCTCCTGAATACAAAGATCAGCCTGCGTATCTCTGGATGTAGCACTCTTGTTAATCAGAACCAAATATTTCCCATTAAAATAATCAATAAATCCTGCCGCAGGATATACCACCAATGAAGTTCCTCCAATAATCAGCATATCCGCCTCACTAATTGCTTGAATTGACTTACGGATAATCTGCTGATCCAATCCTTCTTCATATAATACTACATCTGGCTTGATCCTTCCGCCACAGGTACATTTTGGAATCCCGTCTGACGATTTCACATACGCCGCATCATAAAATTGACCACATTTCTGACAATAATTACGATGAATACTTCCGTGAAGTTCTAATACGTTTTTGCTGCCCGCCATCTGATGTAAACCATCAATATTTTGTGTGATTACAGCTTTTAGTTTGCCTTTTGCTTCCATCTCAGCCAGTTTCAGATGTGCTTTATTTGGCTTTGCATTCAAAAACATCATCTTATCCTTATAAAACTGATAAAACATCTCTGTCTTTCGTACAAAAAAGGTATGACTCACGACCTGTTCTGGTGGATACACATACTTTTCCTGATAAAGACCATCAGCACTTCGAAAGTCAGGTATATTGCTTTCTGTCGAAACACCAGCACCTCCAAAAAAAACGATATTCTTACTCTCATCAATCATACGTTGCAGTTCTTCTTGTTTATTCATAATTGCCTCCTTTGTCAAATTCTGACAATATAATTTCTCGATAAATTTCTCCATCCAAGTTTTTCCACGTAAATTTATCCTCTTCCATTATCATATAGCTATGCTCTGAATTCTCTTTTGGAATAGAAACGGATCCTGGATTCATATAAATAATTTCACCTTCGATTTCACAGGCAGGAACATGAAAATGTCCATTTAACAATATATCTCCACTTTTCAACATAGGAAGGTTCTTTCTATTAAAATGGTGTCCATGTGTAGCAAATAAAATTCTCTTTCCAATAGGAATGATGCAATATTCGGCCATGACTGGAAATTCAAGCACCATCTGATCCACCTCAGTATCACAGTTTCCTCTTACACAAAAAATATCTGACTTCTTTTTATTTAGCATCTGGAGAACAGATTTTGGATTGTAATCTTTTGGAAGATCATTCCTTGGTCCATGATATAGCAAATCCCCCAACAACAACAATCTCTCAGCCTTCTCTTTTTCATAAGCTTCAAGTAATTTTTCACAATAATACGCGGACCCATGGATGTCCGATGCAATCATAATTTTCATATTAATCTCCATTCCGCCGCCTTTCAGTTGGCGGCACAAATAGTCATTAAAGATTTTCAACTGCCTTCCCTTTTTGTAAAATAGACTTTAGAAGCTATACTACAAAGCACGGGAGGAGGAGTTGTAAATTCTTT
>JBGVGF010000048.1:0-37991 GCA_045121495.1 Faecalimonas sp. | reverse complement strand
GCTTTTTATAGCGCAGAGCTTGCTGTAAATGTCGTGGGCATATGTAAGGAAAGTTCAGTTTGTATGGTGGTGCAATTGGGTGATGTGTACTGACATAAGAATTGAAGTTCAGGATACCTGTCTTTCTTAAAACTGGTATCTAGTCATATACTTTTTTCATAAAGTGAGAATGAGCTTGTATTCTCCATTGGAAACTTTTTTATATTCACCCAAGCAATTCACCCCACCTAAGCCAACAAACTTTGGCGCGCAGAGCCTTTTCTAATTTGTTTATTTTAGCTGCATACAGAATTCGTTGCTTCTTATCCGAAGCTGAAGTTGAATGCAGTGGAGCATTGAAGCAGAGGATAATAAGCAACGAATTCGTAAGTAGATAAAATCAAACAAATCCCCATTTTGTCAACAATTCTTGAATATCCGATAGGATTAATTTGCAGTATAATATGTTTATTAGAAGTGAATGATTTAGATGACGGAGGAAAATAGATGTTAAAGATTTTGATAGCAGAAGATGATAAAGAGCTGAGACAGCTTTTTCAGCATGTTTTGATAAAGAACGGATATATGGTGAGGGGTGTTTCTGACGGAAAAGAAGCCTTGCATGCCTTTGAAAATGATTTTTATGATTTACTCATTTCAGATATCATGATGCCATACGTAGACGGTTTCGAATTAGTGCGCTCACTAAGGGAAGCGGGCAACCAGATTCCTGTCCTGATGATCACAGCTAAGGATGCATTTGACGATATGAGAATGGGCTTTTCATCTGGAAGTGACGATTATATGGTAAAGCCAATCAATGTCAATGAGATGGTGCTGAGAGTCAGTGCGCTGCTTAGACGTGCTCAAATGATTAATGAACGTCGTCAATGTATCGGAGATACGGTACTTGAGTGTGATTCGCTTACCGTTATAACAAGCAAGGAAAGCATGGTCCTGCCACAAAAAGAGTTTATGCTTCTGTATAAAATGGCTTCTTTTCCAGGCAAAATTTTTACAAGACAACAATTAATGGATGATATCTGGGGATATGAATCAGAAAGTGATACACATACGGTTGATGTGCATATCGGAAGACTCAGGGACCGATTCCGCGAAAATGAAGATTTTAAGATTGTAACGATACGTGGCGTAGGATACAAGGTGGTAAAACGATGAAAAAACGAATGAAGATTAATATTAGCATCCGTGTATGGTTTACACTTCTGGCCATGGTAGGTCTTGGGGTTTCAACGACGATTGCCGGAGTTGTTGTTGAAATTATAAGAATGTTTAAAGTTCCATCCTATTTGCCGGATGTGATATGGTTCGTGCTGATTAGTACAGGGATTGGATGGTTTATTCATTATTTCTTTAGTATGAAATTTATTAATCCTGTTATGAAACTGAATAAAGCCATGAAAGCTGTTGCAGAAGGGGATTATAGCGTTCGTCTGGAACAGAAAAGGGAGCTAAAAGAAATACAGGAAATCTATCTGAATTTCAATTTAATGGCACAGGAACTTGGTGCTACAGAGATCCTTCAGACTGGTTTTGTTTCGAATGTTTCTCATGAATTTAAGACTCCGATCAATGCGATTGAAGGATATGCGACCTTGCTGCAGGGGCAGGAGCAATCAACTATCTCAGAAAAAGAAGCCTATGTGGAGAAGATTCTTCTAAATACCAGAAGACTTTCCAAATTAGTAGGAAATATGTTGCTATTATCAAAATTAGATAATCAGGTGATTCAAAGCAAACAGACAAGGTTTCGTTTGGATGAGCAGATCAGACAGTCTATCGTAATATTAGAGCCGGCATGGGAGGCGAAGGATATCGAATTCGATGTAGAGATGGAAGATATAGAGTATTTCGGAAATGAGAGTCTTTTGCATCATGTATGGGACAATCTGATTAGCAATGCTATTAAATTCAGTCCACAGAATGGATGCATTAAAATCAGGATGCACATAGGAGAAGGTTCCATTGTATTTTCCATTGAGGATGAAGGTCCGGGAATTCAGGAAAAAGATGCCAAACACATTTTTGACCGATTTTATCAAAGTGACAGTTCTCACAAAGAAGAAGGAAACGGACTGGGACTTGCACTGGTAAAACAGATCATAGATATCTGTAATGGGAAAATTTCGGTGGAAAATCTGAAAGTTGGATGTAGATTTACCGTAAAAATCAACAATTGTTGAAGAAGAGTTGAAGTTGAGTTGTGAAAACCTGTATATAGTTTAGTTACTATGAAATTATTATGGAAAAAGTATGGATATCGCAGACTGGATCTGAAGGAGGAGCATATGAAAAAAGTAGGAATTATGACAGACAGCCATAGCGGGATTTCACAACAAGAAGCAGATGAATTGGGGATAAAAGTGCTTTCTATGCCTTTTTATGTGGATGGAAAAACTTATTATGAAGGTGTAGATTTATCCAAAGAAGAATTCTTGGAAAAATTACATGCAGGGGCAGCGGTTGCAACTTCACAGTCATCGCCGCAAGATGTTCTGGATATGTGGGATGAGATGCTGAAAGAATATGAGACAATCTTGTATCTGCCTCTTAGCAGTGGACTTAGCGGTGCGTGTATGACAGCTCAAGCAATGGCACGCGAAGAAGAATACGCAGGAAAAGTATTCGTGGTTGATTGTGGGAGAGTGTCTGCAGTTTTACATCGTACGATTCTTGATGTAATTGATTTAGTAAATGAAGGATGTGAGGCTGAAGAAATTCAGCAGATTTTAGAATCCTCCAAAGACCGAATGATCATTTACATCGGACTTAGTACTTTGGAAAATCTAAAAAAAGGTGGGAGAATTAAACCGGCAGTCGCTACAGTGGCATCCGTTTTAAATATCAAACCTGTGATGAAACTTGGAGTTGATAAATTAGATATTTTCCAGAAGTGCCGCGGCGTGAAGAAAATGAAACATACCTTGATTGAGACTATGAAAACTGAGCTTCAGACGAATTTCAAAGAAGAATATGATGCAGGTGAGGTATATTTGCTTGCAGCATCTAGTGCGTTGCCTGAAATGGCAAATGAATGGATAGCAGAAATCAAAAAAGCGTTCAAAGGAATGGATGTGATGTATGATGATCTATCGTTTGGGATCGCATGTCATACAGGTCCAGAGGCGCTCGGAATCGGATGCGTATGTAAGGTGAGAAGATAACATACATGGAATTCGTATCATTTTATCATCCGATACGTGCTATAATAGAGTGGCATGAGTTTCAGTATCTGGTTTAGGAAAGGATGATGAATGAACTATGAAATATGACGTAATTATTATAGGAGCAGGTCCGGGTGGGATTTTCTCTGCATACGAATTGATGAAAAAATCTTCTGATTTAAAAATTGCTGTTTTTGAAGCAGGTCATGCTTTAGAAAAAAGAAAATGTCCAATTGACGGCAAGAAAGTGAAATCTTGTATCAAATGTAAAAGCTGTGCGATTATGAGCGGATTTGGCGGTGCAGGTGCATTTTCGGATGGAAAATATAACATTACGAACGACTTTGGCGGTACACTATACGAACATATTGGAAAAGAAAAGGCAATCGAGCTTATGCATTATGTAGATGAAATCAATATGTCACATGGTGGAGAAGGTACAAAGATGTACTCAACAGCAGGAACAAAGTTTGCAAAACTCTGTGTTCAAAATAAACTTAAGCTTTTAAATGCGTCTGTTCGTCATCTGGGAACGGATGTGAACTATATTGTATTGGAAAATCTTTATAACGAAATGAGAGAACAGATGGATTTCTTTTTCGATACACCGGTTGAAAAGATTGACATAGAAGATGGATATTACAAAGTCATTACAAAAAATGACGTATATTATTGTGACAAATGTATCGTTTCTGGCGGAAGAAGCGGAAGTAAATGGATGGAATCAGTATGCAAAGAGCTAGACATTCCAACAAAATCTAACCGTGTTGATATTGGAGTGCGTGTCGAACTTCCTGCTTTAGTTTTTTCTCATCTTACCGATGAACTTTATGAAAGCAAGATTGTATATCGAACAGAAAAATTCGAAGACAATGTAAGAACGTTCTGTATGAATCCAAAGGGAAGTGTTGTAAATGAAAATACGAATGGGATTGTTACTGTGAATGGACACAGTTACGAAGATCCGGCACTTCAAACCGATAATACAAACTTTGCGCTGCTTGTTGCAAAACATTTTTCAGAACCGTTTAAAGACAGTAACGGCTATGGGGAAAGTATTGCACGTTTATCTAATATGCTTGGCGGCGGAGTAATCGTACAACGTTTTGGAGATTTAGTAAGGGGAAGAAGAACAAATGAAAATCGTCTGGAAGAAAGTACCGTAAGACCTACGCTTGCGGCAACTCCGGGAGATTTAAGTCTTGTACTTCCAAAGCGTATTTTGGACGGAATAATCGAAATGATTTATGCACTCGATAAGATAGCACCAGGTACTGCAAATGATGATACACTTCTTTATGGTGTAGAAGTGAAGTTCTATAACATGGAAGTAGAACTGGATGAAAATCTGGAAAGCAAGTACAAAGGATTATATATTATTGGAGATGGAAGTGGGGTAACACACTCCCTTTCACATGCATCAGCAAGTGGTGTACATGTGGCAAGATGTATTTTGGAAGAGAGGGAATAATCAAGAAGAGCAGTTTCACGAGCTGAGGTGGCTTGAAACACAAATTGAGTTATATCAGATTCCTTCCCGGTACGAAGCAATTCTTCAAATAAACAAAACAATTCTATATCCAGATTTTACGATTCGACATCCAAGGACAGGAAAGTATTTCTATTGGGAGCATTTTGGTTTAATGGATGATCCATCTTATGCCAAAAACGCTTCTGCAAAACATCAACTCTACATATCTAACGGAATTATTCCCAATATTCAATTGATTACGACATATGAAACAAAAGAAAATCCACTAAGTGCAGAAATGGCAAATAAGATTGTTTAATCACCCAAATGTTTGGGAAATGGTAATTAAGGATCTGGAATTTCACCCAAAGTGAAGCCGCAAGTCTTTCCACATCAGCAAATCTATTGAACTTAAAACACCTCTAATTTGTAAAATACACCAAAAATTTTCTAATAAAAACAAATATTCTCCAAATATTCATAAAAATTTTATTTGTAGTATATATACATCCTTGATACAATAATTATATGAACATTTAGGAGGGAAATTATGCGCAACATTATTAACTTGAATCAAGGTTGGAAATTCATTCAGGAAAACGTTGGACTTCCAACGGTTTATCCAACAGATTGGCAGTCAGTAACTCTTCCACACACATGGAACGCTTTAGACGGAAATGATGGAAGCGGTCCTTACGACAGAGGAAGTTACTGGTATGCAAAAACATTTACAACTCCAAAGCAGCCATTAGCAGGCGGACGTGTATTTGTAGAATTTTTGGCAGCAGGTCAACAGGCTACAGTATATGTGAATGGTGAAAAAGTTACTTATCATGAAGGTGGATATTCCACATTCCGTGCTGATATCACAGATCTTTGCAAAGAAGAAGGAGAAAATCTTTTAGTTGTAAACTGTGATAACAGTCACAAAGACAGTGTATATCCACAAAACGCTGACTTTACATTCTACGGCGGACTTTACCGTGGTGTGAATTTGATCAGTGTGCCAGATACACATTTTGACCTAGAATACTATGGCGGACCTGGTATCATGGTTACTCCAAAACCAACAGAATGCGGCGGAGCAACATTTGAAATCGAAACATGGGTTAAGAATGCAGACGAAAACTATACAGTTCTATATAGCATTACAGATGAATATGGTGAAGAAGTTGGTTACGCTTGCCGTCCGGCAGATGCTACAAAAGTTACAATTTTTGTTCCAGATGCAATCAAATGGGATATCGACAATCCATACCTCTATACAGTGACTGCATTATTACAACGTAGAAATGAAACATGTGACGAAATCAGCGCACGTGTTGGTGTAAGAACATTCTCAGTTGATCCTAATAAAGGATTCATTCTCAATGGTGTAGAAACTCCACTTCGCGGTGTGAGTCGTCATCAGGATATCATGTACAAAGGCAACGCTCTTACATACGAAGATCACCTTAACGATGCATTGATCATTAAAGAATTAGGCGCAAACACAATCCGTCTTGCTCACTATCAACATTCACAAGATTTCTATGATATCTGTGATGAATTAGGTTTTGCAAACTGGGCAGAGATTCCATTCATCAGTGTTTTGAATAAAGATCCAGAAGCTCATCAAAACTGTATCAGCCAGATGAAAGAATTGGTTATCCAGAACTATAACCATCCATCTATTTTCTTCTGGGGTATTTCAAACGAAATCTTAATCGGTGGTATTTCTAAGAAATTAGTGGAAAACCATAAAGAATTAAATGCACTTGTAAAAGAATTAGACCCAACACGTCTTACAACAATTGCTCACGTATCTATGACACCAGTAGAAGGCGATATGCACTATATCACAGATACAGAAAGTTACAACCACTATTTTGGATGGTACAACAAGAAAATGGAAGACAATGGACCATGGTTTGATATGTTCCATGAAAAACATCCAAACATCTGCATCGGTGTTTCCGAATACGGATGTGAAGGGATTATTACATATCATGGACCAAATCCAAAATGTAAAGACTATAGCGAGGATTATCAGGCATTATATCATGAACACATGGCGAAAGTGCTCGCAGAACGTCCATATATCTGGTCAAGCCATGTATGGAATATGTTTGACTTTGGATGTGCTGCACGTGATGAAGGCGGCGTTCGTGGACGTAACAACAAAGGTCTTGTTACAATGGATCGTAAGACTAAGAAAGACAGCTACTATATTTATAAAGCATACTGGAATCCAGAACCAATGGTACACATTGCTGGAAAACGTTATGCACAGCGTGCTGGAGAAACAACAGAAATCAAAGTTTACTCTAACCAAGAATCAGTTGCTCTTTACTTAAACGGAGAATTATTAGAAGAAAAAGCTACAGAAGACAAGATTGCTAAATTTACAGTTGCCCTTAAAGATGGATTTAATATCCTTCTTGCAGCAGCAGGTGACGTAAAAGACAGCGCTACGATCGAAAAAGTAGAAGTAGAACCAGAAATCTACACACTTCCTGGACAAGATGATGGTTCAGAAGGTGCTGCTAACTGGTTCACACAAATGGGTGACTTAGAATTAGCTCCAGAAATGGTATTCCCAGAAGGAAAGCTTTCTATCAAATCTATGATCAAACAAGTTTATGCAAATGAAGCTGCATGGGCAATGTTTACAGGAATGATGCCAATTCCACTTTCTCCAGAACATGGTATGTGGGGAATGATCTCCAACTTTACAATCGAAGGTATGATTGAGATGGGTAGCGGAGAAGTTCCACAGTCTGCACTTGCTATGTTAAATGCAAAATTAAATGAATTTGATGATGTTTATGTAGAAGAAGAATAGAATATACAATGAACAAGGGCTTGCTACTGAAAAGGTAGCAGGCCCTAAATTTTGCAACTTATTCAGCTTTATATACAATTTTTCCATCACAGATTGTGTAATAAATTTTTCCGAATAGTTTGGCACCCTTGAAAGGTGAATTTGTTGATTTTGAAACAAAGTGGTCAACAATCCATTCTTCGTCCGGATTAAATACGACAAAGTCGGCAGGTGCATTTACTTCGATGCTTCCGCCAGGAAGTCTGTATAATTTTGCAGGATTGCAAGTCATTTTTTCTAATAATTCCATAAGCGTCAAATGTCCTGGTCTTACCAGCGATGTGATACCAAGACCGAGAGAAGTTTCGAGTCCTGTGATACCGCTTGGCGCTGTCCACATTGGCTCTTTTGCCTTTTCTTCTTCACTATGAGGTGCGTGATCTGTTGCAATCAAATCGATTGTGCCGTCTTTTAATCCTTCAATAATTGCTAATCTGTCCGCTTCCGTACGAAGAGGAGGATTCATTTTTGCAAGGCTTCCATGTTCAATCACAGCTTCCTCTGTCAATGTAAAATGATGAGGTGTTGCTTCAGCATGAACATTTGCACCGAGTGCTTTTGCATTACGAACCAGTGCAACTGAATTTCCAGAACTGATATGTTGAATAACTACATTTGCCTTTGTGTGAAGTGCGATCATACAATCTCTGGAAACCATTACATCTTCTGCAAGGGCAGGCGAGCCATTGATTCCAAGGTGGTCAGAAGCAGCTCCGCGATTGATTCCGTTTTCTGAAATAAATGCAGGATCTTCTTCGTGAAGACTGATTGGCATGTTAAGCTCTGCAGCTTTTTGCATCGCTTTGAAGCAAAGAGAAGCATCTGTGATCGGAATACCATCGTCTGTAAAGCCGCAGGCACCTGCTTTTACAAGTGCCTCTAAGTCGTTCATCTCTTTTCCTTGAAGTCCCTTTGTAATAGATGTAGTCTGATAGATTCTGATATCTTCTGCTTTTGCGCGTTCCAATATGTCCGTTAATGTTTCAACGCTATCAACAATCGGTTTTGTATTTGCCATACAGATAACAGAAGTGAAACCACCTTTAGCAGCAGCAAGTGAGCCAGTGTGTAAATCCTCTTTGTATGTGAATCCTGGGTCACGAAAATGAATGTGTGTATCGATAAGCCCAGGTGCGATAGTGAGTCCGGTGATGTCAAGTATTTCTTCATTATCGTTTGTAGTTAATTGTCCGATTTCGCAGATGATTCCGTTTTCTATGCGAATATCAGCGATCTCTGATGTATTTGTGTGAGGGTTAATTAAATGTCCATTTTTAATAAGCATGGTGTATCTCCTTTGCGTATTTTGTAGTTTTATTTTAGCATACCCAGAATTACTTGCAAATTAAATTGTTAGCAAATGTGTCTCATAATATCTAATTAATACAAAATTGTTAGGTACCTTGACAAATTTTAGGAAACAGATTAAAATATCAAGGTACCTAATAAATAAGAGGAGAATCAAAAATATGATAAGGAAATACAATTCTGTAGATATCGATAATAAACTGATCTGGAATTTGTGGGACATTAGTCATACTATGCGCCGCATTTCAGAGGGGAAAGGAAGTCAAAAACGTATTCTGATCATGCTTCTTGAAGCAGGCACTCTTACGCAAAGAGAGTTGACTCAGGCACTTGGAATTAAACCAGGTTCTGTGAGTGAAGTGCTTGGGAAACTGGAATCAATTGATATGATTACGCGCAGTTTAAGTGCAACAGATCATAGAACGGCAGATGTACAGTTAACAGAAGAAGGAAGGGTGTTGGCAGAAGAAGCTGCCAGACAAAGAGAAAAAAGACACCAGGAGATGTTCGCCTGTTTATCAGAAAAGGAAAAGGAAACATTATTATTTTTATTGGAAAAAATGAATTTTGATTGGGAAAACCGTTATTGTGAGAAGGTGGGAGAGTAATATGTGGAAATATATAAAGCAATATTTACATTTTGCCATAATTGCGGCTATGTTTATGTTTTTGGAAGTACTTATGGATTTGCTTCAGCCGGAAATCATGAGCAGAATTGTAGATGAGGGTGTATTAGGAGTGTCCAATCATGGTTGTAGGCGTTATCTTGCTTGTGGGTTCATTTGATGTAGGAAATGGAGGCACAACACCGGGGACAATTATGGCAGCTATTACATATACTACACAGTTATTAAATGGAATTTTGATGCTTGTAATGCTATTCCAAAATATATCCAGAGGAATTGCGTCTTGGAAACGTGTGAAGGAGGTACTTCATAGTCAGCCGGAATTGAAGGACGGCAATCATGGCGGAAAGACAAAAGTGCGTGGGAAAATTGAATTTCGAAATGTTTCCTTTTCTTATCCTGGCAGCAGTCAGGTTGTTTTGAAAAATATTAATTTAACAATACAACCAGGTGAGACAATTGCGATTATGGGAGCTACCGGATGTGGAAAGACTTCTTTTGTGAATTTAATTCCAAGATTCTATGATGTAACAGAAGGAACAGTTTTAGTGGATGACATGGATGTGCGTGAATATGAGCAAAAAGCATTGCGTCAAAAAATTGCAATTGCTTTGCAGAAAAGCGAATTGTTTAGTATGTCGATTAGTGAAAATATTTCTTGGGGAAAGACAGAGGCTTCTAAGAAAGAAATTATGCATGCTGCCGGGGTCGCTCAGGCGGATGGCTTTATCTGTTCTGCGCCAGAAGGATATGAAACAGCTGTGGCTGAGCGTGGTATGAGTCTGTCGGGAGGACAGAATAGTAGTATTAGATAAAGAAAGTATTGTTGCTTGTGGTATTCACGAAGAACTGCTGGAATCATGTAAAACTTACCGTGATATTTATGATTCGCAAATGGGAGAGGAGGAACATCATGGCTGCTAAAAAAATAGAAAACCGTAATGTACCAGGGATGAATCGAAATGCCAGATTTGCAGAAGTAGAATATGCAGAAAATGTCAGTGGGACATTAAAAAGAATATTGACCTATTTCGGACATGAAAAGGCGATGGTGTTCTCTATGCTTGCGATTGTTATCTTGGGAACTATTTGTGGCGTATATGCTCCAAGCCTGCAAAGTAAGGCGATTGACATTATAGCAGGTACAAAAGAAGGAAACATTGTTAATGCAGTAATATGGATGCTTGCAGTATATCTTTTCTATATTGCATGTCAGCTATTACAAGGATTGTTCAGTGCCAAGTTGAGTCAGCGTATTGTGAAGAGGATGAGAGAAGAATTATTTGGAAAGATTATTGACTTGCCTATTTGCTATCTGGATACACATTCTCATGGTGATGTAATGAGCAGAATGACAAATGATATTGAAAATATTTCTACTACAGTTTCATAGTCACTTCCGTCATTGTTTTCAGGTGTATTGACAATCATAGGGACGATGGCGATTATGCTGTGGTATTGCTGGCAACTGGCACTATTAAGCTGCGCCACAGTAATCCTGACACTGATTGCGACGAAAGTTTTATCGAAAAATGTACGTAAATTTTCCAGAAAACGACAAATGCTTTTAGGACAACTGAATGGTACTGTAGAAGAAATGATTTCAGGATACCGTACAGTGGTGGCGTACAATCATCAAAATTTGACAATCGAGGAATTTTGTGGTACATCTGATTCGCTTACGAAAGCGGGAATTCGTACAGATGCTATTAGTGGTGTTATGGGACCAATTATGAATTGCATTGGTAATATCGGGTTTGTTATCATTGCGGCTTTTGGCGGATACTTTGCAATCAATGGAATGATTTCTGTAGGGGTTATTTCTGCTTTTATTGTCTATGCAAAACAATTTAGCAGACCTGTAAATGAAATTGCACAAATATATGGACAGCTTCAGACGGCAATTGCTGGTGCGGAGCGTGTATTTACTATTTTAGACGAACAAAGTGAAAAAATGTCTGGCGAATCTCTCACGGAAAATAATAATGCAACAGTCACTTTCCAAAATGTAAAATTCTCGTATAAACCAGGTCATCCAGTGATTCGGGATTTTACATTAACAGTACCTTCTGGAAAAAAGGTTGCATTGGTAGGTTCTACTGGCAGCGGAAAGACTACTATAGTTAATCTATTGATGCGCTTTTATGATATTGACGGCGGCGATATTTTTATTAATGAGCAAAATGTAAGAGATATCGCAAGAGACGATTTACGTAAAAATGTAGCGATTGTATTG
Organism: Faecalimonas sp.; assembly: GCA_045121495.1. GTDB lineage: Bacteria > Bacillota > Clostridia > Lachnospirales > Lachnospiraceae > Faecalimonas. The sequence continues at coordinate 26,323 of JBGVGF010000048.1, read as the reverse complement.
CAGGATGCGATTCTTTTTTCGGATACTATACGCAACAATTTGCTTTATGCAAATGAGTCCGCAACCCAATCACAATTAGAGGAAGCTGTCAAAATGAGTCATTGTGATGAGATGCTAAAGAGGTTACCACAAGGTTATGACACAATGCTGACGGAATCTGGTTCCAATATCAGTCAGGGACAGAGACAACTACTTGCAATTGCACGTGCATTTGTAGCAGATCCGAAGATTCTGATCCTGGATGAGGCTACGTCAAATGTTGATACCCGTACAGAGAAGGCAATTCAGGATGCAATGCAGATGATCATGGAGAATCGTACAAGCATCGTGATCGCGCATAGACTCTCTACAATCAGAGATGCAGATCTAATTGTGGTTCTGGATCAGGGACCGATCGTTGAAAGTGGAAATCACGAGGAATTACTTGCAAAGAAAGGCAAATATTATGAGTTGTATATGACTCAGTATGCAGGATTTGCGACCTAGATGACATAATAAAAGAGGTGTTTTATGTATTTAGTATCTATTTATTTTGACGAAAATACAAATAAAACAATACAAAGATATATTGATCAGGTGGCAGAGAAGTCAGGCAATACATTTATGCTTGACGGAAATGTACCACCACACATTACAATTTCTGCATTTGAAACAAAACATCCGGATATTGCAACTGAAAAATTACAGGAAGCAGTACAAGAAATGCAGCGAGGAATGATACAATGGGCTGGTGTAGGAGTGTTTTTCCCATATGTTTTATACTTATCACCAGTGTTGAGTGAATACTTGCATAGATTGATAGAAAAGATCTATGAAAGCCTCAAGGAGATAGAGGAGACAAAGATTAGCCCGTATTATCGTCCGTTTCAGTGGATGCCCCATACTACAATTGGAAAGAAGCTGGAGAAAGAAGAATTGCTTGCGGGATTTGCCGTGCTGCAAAAAAGTTTTTCGATGTTTCAAGGGAATGTGGTAAGAATTGGATTAGCAAAAACAAATCCATATCAAGAGGTAAAGACTTGGGAATTATAGCTTTACAAAGGAGAGAAGGGGCAGGGCAAAAGTGATGAATTTATAAAAAAGAAATACAAAATAGTAGAGCCATTCAATTTTTCTTTACAAATTGAATGGCTCTTTAATGATATTCTAGAAGTTTCACTATATAACCTCTCTTTCTATTGATTTTTTTGTTTTTTCAGAAGTCCTTATCTCATTGGACTGTCCTCCTGTTTTTAAAAGTTTTCTCTTTTATTTGTTGAGTTTATTTTATCAAACATCTTTAAAAAAGTCAATAGAAAATCTGAAATAAATTTTAAAATATCGGAATTGTCTGAATAAATAGGTTAAGCGTTATTCTTCTTCAGGATATTTCATTCCCCATTCGTTTCTTATGGAAGTCATAATATCCATGACATCTTTTGTATAATTCAAATACATTTGGTTCGGTTTACCAGAAACGGCATCCTCCATGTCTTCCACCTCATAAACAAGCGCATTTGCAGTAGTTCCCGCTTGGATCACTTCTTTATGACCATCTTCCGTATAAGTGATAATTGCTTCCTCGCCACGTGGATAATCATAGAATTCGATATATCCTTTGTCGAAAACGACAGTGCCTCGTTTTGGCTGTTTGGCATGTAAAGAGATGATTACAGTTGCCATTTCCTCTTCTTTGTTTTTTAAAAGAATGCTGGCCTGTTCATCTACACCAGTTGAAGCGTATTTTACCTGTGACAGAATTTCGGTCGGAGCAGAGGTCATGAACCATCTGACAAAAGATAAAGCATAAACACCAATGTCAAGCAAAGCACCTCCGGCAAGATTACGATTGAAAAATCGATTATTCATATCATATTCTTTGTAGCTTCCGAAATTCATCTGGATAAGTCTAAGAGGACCTAATTCTCCTGAGAGAATAATCTGGTTTATTTTCTTATAAATTGGCATGTGGAAGATTGTCATTGCCTCAGCTAAAACAACATGATTGTCTTCTGCAAGTCTGATTGCTTCGTCTAATTCATCACTGCTTAGTGTGATTGATTTTTCGCAAAGAACGTGTTTCCCGGCACGAAGCGCTTTACGCAGATATTCAATATGCGTATTGTGAGGTGTTGAAATATAGATAATGTCTACATTTTCATCATCGAATACGTCATCGATATTTTTATATACTTTTTCGATTCCGTATTTCTCAGCAAATACGATTCCCTTTTCATATGTACGGTTTGCAACAGAATACAGTTTTCTTCCTTTTGATGCGAATGCCTGTGCTAGTTGATTTGCAATTACGCCACATCCAAGTGTGGCCCAGCGATATTCTTTCATTAATGTACCTCCTGTATTAATTTGTATTTTCCTTTTCCTGTTTTTTGAATCTGTCCATTTTGGACTAGTGTTTTGAGTGCTCTTTGTACCTGACTTCGGCTGCATCTTAACCGAAATGCCATTGCTTCTACTCCAGAAAAACTATGTTCATTACTTTCGTATTCCAAATAGTGTAAAAGACGATTTTCTACACTGGTGGAATGAATAAGTTCAGGTTTAGTCATTTGAATGTGTCTTTTTACGATGCGGTAAAGCAGATAACGCAGAAAGCTATTATCATCAAGAATCTGGGATTTCACTTTAGCAAGTGGAAGTTCAATACTATGGACTGTGGTAAGGGCTTCCTGGTAGTTATTTTCGAATTTGACTCCGCAGAGTTCCAAATCTCCTAAAAGTCCAATATGTGGTCCCTGGAAAGCGGTGAATTGTTCTCCATCCTCCATAAGTGCATAGAGTGAGATTTCACCAGATACAATGAATTTTAAATATTTATCCAGGGGTCTTTTGTAATTCATAATCTCACCGGCTTCATATTCATAAAGTTGGAATGGCAGATTTTTGGTGTCAAACAAGTCGGGAATTTTATATTGCTGAAGATAACTGTTTAGTAAATGTTCATCCTTTAGTTCTTTCATAAAATTTTCACAACTCCTTTATCATTAATGTAGCATATGCTACATTTAAATGCAATGAAATATGATATGATAATACGCAGGAGTAAAAAAGAAAGGGTGAAGATAAGATGTTAAGAACTTTACTAAAAGAAGTAAAGGAATACTGGAAAGCGTCCGTAGTTACTCCATTCTTTATGATTTTAGAAGTTGCTATGGAGATGATAATTCCACTCTTAATGGCTTCCATTATCGATAAAGGTGTGGAAATGGGCGATATGAACCATGTTTATAAAACAGGTGTAATCATGATCGTGGCAGCAGCAATCGGTTTGTTTGCAGGTATGGCAGGCGGAAGATTTGCAGCAAAAGCTTCTACGGGATTTGCGCGCAATCTAAGAGAGGCAGTATTCAATCATATTCAGACATTTTCATTTGCGAATATTGACAAATTTAGTACGGCTGGTCTGGTTACGAGACTTACAACAGACATTACCAATATCCAAAACTCATATCAAATGATGCTTCGTATGTTTGTTAGATCGCCGATCAGTTTGATTTGTGCGATGGCAATGTCATTTTATATTAGTCCAAGACTGGCAACGGTCTATTTAGTTGCAGTTATTTTCCTTGGAATTGTGCTATCTTTTATTATCAGAGGTGCCACAAAATATTTTTCACAGGCATTTCCAAAATACGATGAAATGAATGCTGCTGTACAGGAAAATGTTTCTGCTATCCGTGTGGTAAAAGCATATGTACGCGAAAAAGAGGAAACAGTAAAATTCAAAAAAACAAGTGAAAATATTTATAAGATTTTCTGCAAAGCGGAGGCGATTGTTTCTTATAACGCTCCAGTTATGCAATTGACGGTATACAGTTGTATTCTTTTAATCAGTTGGCTTGGTGCAAAAATGATCGTAGGAAGTTCGCTTTCAGTAGGAGACCTGTCAAGCTTGCTTGCATATTGTATGAATATTCTGATGAATCTTATGATGTTATCTATGTTCTTTGTCATGATTACAATGAGTATGGCCAGCGTCAGACGTATATCAGAAGTATTGAATGAAACAAGTGATATCAATAATCCTTTGGAACCAGTGTTTGAAGTACCAGATGGAAGTGTTGAATTTAAGCACGTAAACTTTTCCTATAAAAAAGATTCGAATGAATTTGTTTTAAAAGATATTGATTTAAAAATCAAATCTGGAGAAACGATTGGTATTATGGGTGGAACAGGCAGTGCAAAGACCAGTCTGGTTAACCTGATCAGCCGTCTTTATGACGCTACGGAAGGTGAAGTATTTGTAGGTGGTATCAATGTAAAAGATTATGATATTGAAACATTACGTAATCAGGTATCCGTGGTCCTTCAAAATAATGTATTGTTTTCTGGTTCTATTTTAGATAATCTCCGTTGGGGGAACAAGGAAGCTACATATGAAGAATGTGTCAAGGCGTGTGAGCTTGCATGTGCGGACGAATTTATCCAGAGATTTCCGGAAAAATATATGACCCACATCGAACAGGGTGGTACGAACGTATCTGGCGGTCAAAAACAGAGACTTTGTATCGCACGTGCACTTCTTAAGAATCCAAAGATATTGATTTTGGATGACAGTACCAGTGCGGTTGATACTGCGACAGATGCAAAAATCCGCAGGGCATTCGCGCAGGAGATTCCAAATACTACAAAATTTATTATTGCACAGCGTGTATCAAGTGTGCAGAATGCAGATCGTATTATCGTAATGGACAATGGAATGATCAATGGATTTGGTACACATGAGGAATTATTGAAAAATAATGAAATTTATCGTGAAGTTTACGAGTCACAGACACAAGGTGGCGGCGACTTCGATGAAAAGGCAGGTGAATAGATATGGCAGGACCAGCAGGAAAACCTCCAAAGGGAGTCAAAATGAAACCACAGGTCAAAAATCCAATGCAGGTATTTAAGCGTTTGATGGCATATGTATTCAAGCGATATAAATGGCGTTACATGATTGTAATTATACTTATTTGTGTTGGTGTACTTGCAAACGTGCAGGGAACATTGTTCCAACAAACACTGATCGATGTTCATATTAAATCAATGTTGCTAGCCGATAATCCGGATTTCAGTCCGCTTTTGCATGCGATGGCTCGTGTTGCAGGATTTTATCTGATAGGGGTAATATCTACATTTGCTTATAACCGTATTATGGTAAATGTAACGCAGGGAGTTCTGCGTGATATGAGAAATGATATTTTTACTCATATGGAAAAACTTCCAATCAAGTATTTCGACACACATTCACATGGGGATATTATGTCGATTTATACAAACGATACAGATACACTTCGCCAGGTAGTAAGCCAGAGTATTCCACAGTTAGTAAACTGTACAGTGACAATCGTGAGTGTGCTTGCAAGTATGATTTATCTTAGTATACCACTTACATTTGTGACACTTGCCATGGTATGTGTAATGCTTTGGGCAACAAAGACTGCAGCAGGCAAGAGTGGTAAATACTTTATGGAACAACAGGTAAATCTGGGTAAAGTAAATGGATTTATTGAAGAAATGATGAATGGACAGAAGGTTGTAAAAGTATTCTGTCATGAAGAAGAAAATAAAGAAAAATTCAAAGCGTTGAATGATGCACTTTGCGTAAGTGCAGATAGTGCCAATACATTTGCAAACTATTTAGGACCAATCAATGCACAGCTTGGTAATATCAGTTATGTAGTATGCGCGATTGTAGGCGGTCTTTTAGCACTAGGAAATGTAGGCGGTTTCACGTTAGGCGGTCTTGTAAGTTTCCTTACATTTAACAAGAGCTTCAGTCATCCAATCAACCAGCTTAGTCAGCAGGTGAACTCTGTTGTTATGGCACTGGCAGGGGCAGACCGTATCTTTAAGCTCCTGGATGAAGAACCTGAAGTTGATAATGGTTATGTAACACTTGTGAATGCAATAGAAGTAGATGGTAAGCTTACTGAGTGTGAAGAAAGAACAGGAAGATGGGCATGGAAACATGTACACCAGGCTGATAAGAGTGTTGATTATGTAGAATTGAAAGGTGACGTAGTTTTTGATGGTGTCGACTTTGGATACACAGATGAAAAGATGGTATTACATGATGTAAAACTTTATGCGACACCTGGACAGAAAATTGCCTTTGTAGGTTCAACCGGAGCAGGAAAGACTACGATCACAAATTTAATTAATCGGTTCTATGATATCCAGGATGGTAAGATTCGTTACGATGGCATCAATATCAACAAAATTAAAAAGGCAGATCTAAGACGTTCGCTTGGTATTGTACTTCAGGATACACATTTGTTTACAGGAACAGTAAAAGAAAATATCCGTTATGGTAAACTGGATGCGACAGATGAAGAAGTAATCGCAGCAGCAAAGCTTGCAAATGCGGACGGATTCATTCGAAGACTTCCAAATGGGTATGATACGATGCTTACAGGAGATGGTGCAAACTTAAGTCAGGGTCAACGTCAGCTTCTTGCGATCGCACGTGCTGCAATCGCAGATCCACCGGTACTGATTCTGGATGAGGCAACAAGTTCCATCGATACCAGAACAGAGCGTATTGTACAGGATGGTATGGATAAACTTATGAGCGGAAGAACAACATTTGTGATTGCACATAGACTCTCAACCGTTCGTAACTCAGACTGTATCATGGTTCTTGAGCAGGGACGCATTATTGAACGCGGCACACATGATCAGTTAATTGAAGAAAAAGGAAAATATTATCAATTGTATACAGGAAATGCAATTGCAAATTAAAAGAAAGGAGTTTGGACGAAAAGTCTGAGCTCCGTTCTTTTAATTTTACAGGAATTTAGCATTCTGTGCTATAATGACCCTAATAAAATCGAATCGTTGGAGATTAGAAGAATGAGTCAAATAAAGTTGTGTAATCTTTGTCCAAGAGAATGTAATGTGGACAGGAAGAATGGACAAAAAGGCGTTTGCGGGGTTTCGGGAACTGGAATTTATGGAGCACGTGCAGCTCTGCATATGTGGGAAGAACCCTGCATTTCGGGAGAGAGAGGATCAGGGGCTGTATTTTTCAGTGGATGCCCACTCCGGTGTGTATATTGTCAGAACTATGAGATTGCAAGGGCAGAGCGAGGAGACGAGATTTCAGTGGAGAGACTTGCTGAGATTTTCATAGAATTGCAGAAAAAGAATGCGGCCAATATTAATCTGGTGACACCGACGCATTATACATTGGAGATTATTGAAGCAGTTAAGTTGGCACGAGGAAGAGGATTATCGATTCCGATTGTCTATAATTGTAGTGGATATGAAAAAGTAGAAACATTGCAGCTATTGGAAGGAATTGTGGATATCTATCTTGTGGATTATAAGTATGAGGATAACTGTCTTGCAAAGCGATATTCCAATGCGGAAAATTATCCGCTGATTGTAAAAGCAGCTTTGGAGCAAATGGTTCACCAGTGTGGAGAAGCAGAGTTTGATGAAGAAGGCATGATGAAGCGTGGTGTGATTGTACGCCATTTATTATTGCCGGGATGCCTTGAAAATGCAAAAGCAGTTGTAAGATATGTCTATAAGACATACGGGGACACGGTTTTCTTAAGCTTAATGAACCAATATACGCCACTTCCACATGTGGAAAAATGGTCAGAAATCAATCGCAAAGTGACAGAAGAAGAATATGATATGCTTGTGGATTATGCGATCGAGCTCGGTGTGGAGAATGGGTTTATACAAGAGGGAGCAACGGCGGAAGAGAGCTTTATACCAGAGTTTGATAATGAGGGGTGGAAATGCAATTATGAGTACAAATAGAACACCAATCTTTAAGCTTGCTACACAAAACACGACCTATGCGTTTTGTGTCACAGAAACAGGACATTTAGAACATTTATATTATGGAAGAAAAATGAAAATAGACGAAGCTTCAGCTCAGGCTTTGATGGAAAAACATGCTTTTGCACCAGGGAACGGAATCTACTATGACGACGCGCATAAGCAGGTATCGTTAGAAGATATGTGCCTTGAAATGTCTTCTTTTGGAAAGGGAGATATACGTGAACCATTTATAGAGGTAATACACGAGGATGGGAGCATTACTTCTGATTTCTTGTACGAAAAATCAGAAGTCACAACTGGAAAGGAAGCATTTGCAACGCTGCCAGGTTCTTATGATGAAGAAAATAATGTGAAACATTTGTGCGTTACATTAAAGGATAAACAGTATGATCTGACATTAGAACTGCATTACTACGTGTATGAAAAATGTGATGTAATCACAAGAAGTGCAAAATTAGTAAACAACAGCAAAGCAGCTGTGAAGATTCTGCGTCTTATGAGTATGCAGCTGGATTTTGATACTCCGGGATACGTATTTACTACATTTACAGGTGAATGGGCGCGGGAAATGAAGCGCAGCCAGATTCAGCTTAAAGATGGGAAATATGTCAATGCATCTTACGCAGGAATTAGTTCCAACAGAGCAAATCCATTTGTGATGCTAAGTAGGGAGCACACAACGGAAGATTATGGAGATTGTTTTGGATTTCATCTGATATACAGTGGAAATCACTACGAAGCTGTAGAAGTCAGCGGATATGGGAAGACAAGGTTTGTAACAGGGATCAATCCACAGTCCTTTATGTGGAATCTGGCTCCGGGAGAAGCATTTGAGACTCCGGAAGCTGTGATGACATATTCCCGTAAAGGTTATAATGGCATGAGTCAGCATATGCATGCGTTTGTAAGAGAACATATTGTCAGGGGCGAATGGAAAAAGAAAGTTCGTCCAGTGTTATTAAATAGCTGGGAAGCTGCATATTTTAAAATTAATGAAAGTAAACTGCTTAGTCTTGCAAAAGCTGCAAAGAAAATTGGAATTGAGCTTTTTGTCATGGATGATGGATGGTTCGGAACCAGAGATGATGATACGCAGGCACTGGGAGACTGGGATGTCAATACAAAAAAATTGCCAGGTGGTGTAAAACGACTTGCGGATAAGGTTCGTGCGCTAGGAATTGAGTTTGGAATCTGGGTAGAACCGGAGATGGTGAATGTGAACAGTAATCTTTATCGAAACCATCCAGAATGGGTACTTGAGATTCCAGGGAAACCACACTCAGAAGGACGCAACCAAAGAATTCTGGATTTGACGAATATAGATGTGCAGAATTATATCATTGAAACGATGAGCAAGGTATTCTCATCTGCTGATATTTCTTATGTAAAGTGGGACATGAATCGTATATTTTCGGATGTATATTCCCAAAATCTAGGATCTGATCAGCAAGGAGAAGTATTCCATCGTTATATAATTGGTCTTTATCGTTGTATGAAAGAATTGACAGAAAGATTTCCACATATACTATTTGAAGGATGTGCTTCTGGCGGCAATCGATTTGACCTGGGCATCTTATGTTATTTTCCACAAATCTGGGCAAGTGACGATACGGATGCCATGTGTCGGGCTGAGATTCAGAATGGCTACAGTTATGGATATCCATTATCTACGATCAGTGCACATGTTTCAGCATGTCCAAATCATCAGACACTTCGCAATACGCCGCTTGAAACCCGTTTTAACGTGGCTGCATTTGGAGTTCTTGGGTATGAATGTAATCTTTGTGAGATGAAGAAAGAAGAGTTGGATGCAATTCGTACTCAGATTGCTATCTATAAATGTCATCGAGAAACGCTTCAATTTGGTTCTTTCTATCGAGGCAGGACATTTTCAAGTGAAAACAGCTGTCTTAGAAATGGTGAGGGAAATATTATGGAATGGACTTGTGTCTCAAATGGTAAAAACGAAGCAGTAGGTGCAATTATTCAAAAAATGGTTGTTCCAAATACTGCATATCAATATTATCAGGCAAAAGGTCTGGATCCAAATAAGAAATACCATTTTTATAATCACACTTTAAAATATAACATAAAGAATTTTGGCGGGCTGGTAAACATGATTGCACCTATTCACATCAAACAGGATTCGCTGGTACATAATGTTGCTGCAAAACTGATAAAACTAGATGGAGAAGTTGAAGAATATCATGTTTATGGAAATGTGTTAATGTATAATGGAGTTCGTTTGAAGCAAGGATTTGCCGGAACTGGATACAATAATGAGACAAGATATTTTCAGGATTTTGATTCCAGGATGTATTTTATGGAAAAAGAATAGAAGGAGAAATGAAAGATGCTGGTGATTGGGGCACACATGTCAGTTGCAAAAGGACTTGATAAGGCGGCTTTAGATACGGTGAAAATCGGTGCAAATACGATGCAGTTTTTTAGCCGAAATCCAAGAGGGTCCAGCTTTAAAGTATACAGTGAAAAAGAGGTGACTGCTTTTCAGAAGATACGAAAAGAGTATCAGTTTGGTCCTCTTCTTGCGCATGCGCCATATACATTGAATCTGGCAAGTGCACAGGAAAAAGTCTATGATTTTGCATGTATGGTTATTGGTGAAGATATTGCACGTATGGATGCACTTGGAATTGAGTACATGGTATTTCATCCAGGAAGCCATACTGGAATCGGAGCAGAAGCTGGGATTCAAAATATTATAAATGGACTGAATCAGGCATTGACTGGAAATGAAAAGATCACAGTTCTGCTTGAGACTATGTCAGGGAAAGGTACAGAAATCGGTGTAACTTTTGAAGAATTGAAAGCGATTCGTGATGGTGTAAAGTATCCGGAAAGAATTGGAGTTTGCCTTGACACATGCCATGTTTTCTCGGCAGGATACGATATTGTCAATGAGTTGGATGGTGTATTAGATAAGTTTGACAACATACTTGGATTAGACATATTAAAAGCAATTCATATGAATGATAGTATGATGCCTTTTGGCGCGCATAAAGACAGGCATGCGACAATTGGTGATGGAGAAATTGGTCAAGAAGCATTATTGAATGTAATAAGGCACCCGAAGCTTCAAGGAATCCCAATCTATCTTGAGACACCACTTGACGATGAAGGTCATGGTGAAGAAATCAAACTGATAAAGGAGAGGTTGTAGTGACAGATTATGGAACAAGGATGAAACTAGTGATAGAGCCTTATTTGCAGCAGTATTGCAGACAATTTTATCTGGAGCGAGAAGAAGGAAAAAAATTGTATTGTCTTAGTTTTCGAAAACCAAATCCGAAGGGTGTTGTATTGATTTCACATGGATTTACAGAAAACGAAGAAAAATACAAAGAAGTGATTTATCGTTTTCTGGATATCAATTATAATGTATATTTCATGGAGCATTGTGGACATGGAAGAAGCTACCGTCTGGTGGAAGATTTATCGCTAGTATACGTGGATAAATATCAAAGATATGTGGAAGATTTTCTGTATTTTGCACATTATGCGAAAAAAGAAAATTCAAAACTTCCGATGTATTTATTTGGACATTCTATGGGTGGCGGTATCGCAGCAGCAGTTGTGACAGCAGAGCCGAATTTGTTTCAAAAAGTAATTCTGTCATCTCCAATGATTCGGCCTTATGTAAAAGGTGTGCCTTGGCATGAAGTGAGATCAATGATTAGATCGGCCTGTCTGGCTGGAAAGGCAAAGGAATATGTAATGGGTTATGGACCTTATACGGGACCAAAGCCTTTATCCCGAACATCTTCCATGAGAGAAGACCAGAATGATTATTATCAGGAAGTGAAGGCAAACGAACCATTATTTCAAACAAATGGGGCTTCTTATGGATGGATGCGTGCTGCGGACAAATTGAATCGATATATAAAAAAAGAAGCACCGGGAAGAATTCAGATTCCTGTGTTACTGTTTCAGGCAGAATACGAACATCTTGTTTCCAATAAAGCGCAGTTTCAGTTTATTTTAAAACTTCGAAAAGAGGGAAATCACAAGGCCAAGTTAGTGAGAGTACCAAAGTGTAAACATGAGATCTTTAACAGTACAAAGCGCACAAGAGAAGCATACTGGCGAATGATTTTCAGGTTCTTGGATTTTGCATAACAATATGCTATAATGGCACCAATAGGAATTTATGTGACATTTCAGGTAGAGAGTGGTGATCGAATGGAACTGCATGTAAGTGGAACAGAGTACGGGATGCTGATTGAAGGGGATTATGGAGAGCTAACTTTCCAAGGGACAAGATATCTTGGGTTTGTAAGAAAATAGATAGAGTTTAAAAGTTCGGCTTTTGCCGAACTTTTTGATTGGAAAAATTTACAAATTCTTAAGAATGTTATAAGAATCTATCCATTGTATTCAGAATTGTCTATTGATAAACTTATAACAAGTAGTGATTATGAATGGAGGGAGCTTATGGGAATATTAGACAGATTCAGAAAAAAACAGACAGTGCCCCAAGAAGAAAAGAGCGACGAGAAGTTGCTTTTGGACATTGCCGCATCTATTTCATATGACGACAGTAAGGTGATTGCCGAGATGGAAGAATGTATTTTGGATACGGGAAAATATTTTAAAAAACATTGTGAACATTATGAGGCCAGAGGGGTAAAGAATTCGGACAATATAGACAATATCCGTTGGCTTACTTTGGTAGATGTTTTAGTTCATCATGGCTATGTTTGTGAACTAAACTGGAAATGTGGAAAAGAAGGGTTTGTATACTTTATAAAGAAGACTTTATTGGTTCAAACTGAAAAACTTCCAGTTACGCAAGAATGGCTGAATGATGAGGGGGATATTACGGAATGGTGTCACATTTTGGATAATAAATGGCAGGCACAGGGAATGTGTGTAGCGGCGATTGAGATTGAGGGCGGAAGCTATATTATTTTTCCATATCAGACGGTAGCGTTATCCTTTTTACAAGATGCAGCAGGCCGGATCGGACGACGAATTTATAAGTGTTAAGGATAAATACATTTTACATAAATTGAGAATGGATATGTAGTTGAGAGGGGTTATTACGTGGCGTGATAACCCCTTAACTCATGTTGTGCTTAGATTTTGTTATTGGTATAATTGGCTTAACATATTTTGAGAAAGATGGTGACAAAGAATGAAGGTTGGTTCGCGCTTAGAAGTCAGAAGTTATCATATGACAAGTGTAAATTATGGAGAAATAAATAAAGTAAATATGGATGGTTCCATGTATGTGCAGCCAAACATTGCCTCAGAAATCTGTCAAAATGAAACACGGATTCAGGATATTAAGATTCGAATTATACAGCCGAATGAGCATAATCAGCATACAAATACAATCATGGATGTTATTCCATTATCAACGAAAGTATTAGGGTCGGTAGGAAGTGGGATTACTCACACATTAACAGGAGTCTATGTGATTCTTACGGGAATTGACGAGGATGGAAGGCAAGTTTGTAACTTTGGCGGAAGTGATGGGATTTTAGAAGAAAAAGTTGCATGGGGAAGACCGGGAACTCCACTTCGCAGTGATATCTTGATTTCGTTCGATGTGACTTTAAAAGCAGGAACGTGGACAGAACGCGAAGGTCCGGATGCAGCACATCGCGCCTGTGATAAGTTTTGCCAGATCTTTCGGGAACAAATGAAGAAATTTAATGGGTACAGATGTACCGAAAAACATGTATTTCAGGAAACATGGGAACCGGATCGCAAAAATGTAGTACTTATAAAAGAAGTTTCAGGTCAAGGCGCAGTCTATGATACTCGCATGTTTGGTAGGGAACCAGCGTCTTTTGAACATGGAAAATCGGTGATTGATATGGGATGCATGCCAGTGATCGTGACGCCAAATGAGTTCCGTGACGGAATTATGAGAGCGATGGATTAGAAAGGGGAGTTGTCAGATGGGAATTGGAACAAGTATGAAAGAAACAACCTTGCATTACTATCGTGATCCGTTGGTTGAAGTATTATCGAGAGATACTGATGTGAATTTGATGGGAATCATCATATATGGTTCTTCAGATAAGAATGAGACAAAATTACTGGCGGCAGACCGTGTGGGAGTTTGTGTGGAAGCTATGCGTGCGGATGGAGCACTGTTTTCTTGTAATGGAGAAGGGAACAATCATGTGGATTATGCACATGCAATTGAGGCAGTAGAAAAAAGAGGAATTCCAACGGCAGCACTTAGTATCGTGCCGGCCTCGGATATAGTTGTACAAAATGAGTATATGGATGGTGTTGTCTGTTTTTACAAAACAAAAGAAAAGGCAATGCAGATTGGAGACGAGACAGGAATACTCGCAGAAAATACTATGGAAGAGATTGATGCGAAGAAAGCATTGGCAATGCTGAAGTTAAAAATGAGGAAAAAACAAAGTTAAGGAGTATAAAAGATTATATTTAAAGATATTATCATATTGCATGTGAAAATAACTCAAAATAGCATTGAATTGGTCGTATATGTGAAAACAAGCTTTTGGGGCAGTGGACTTGCAAGCAAGAAAAGTGTAGCCTGCTGTAAATGTCGTGGGCATATGTGAGAAAAGTATAGCTTGTAAGAAATGCCCAGGGTAGTTTGTATGGCGGTGCAATTGTGCGATGTGTACTGACATAAGAATTGAAACTCAGGATACCTGTCTTTCTTAAAACTGGTATCTCGTCATATACTTTTTTCATAAAGTGAGAATGAGCTTGTATTCTCCATTGGAAACTTTTTTATATTCACCCAAGCAATTCACCCTCGCCTAAGCCAACAAACTTTGGCGCGTAGCGCCTTTTTTAATTTGTTTATTTTAGCTGCATACAGAATTCGTTGCTTCTTATCCGAAGCTGAAGTTTAAGCGGAACAATTGAAAATTCATCGTGTAGATGTTAAAAAAAGAATGCGAGCCTCTCACGGCAAGCATTCTTTTTTGCTTACAAATACTAGATGAAGTTGAATGCAGTGGAGCATTGAAGCAGAGGATAATAAGCAACGAATTCGTAAGTAGATAAAATCAAACAAATCCTTATTTCTGCAATTTACAAATATCAACGAGTGTCGCTGTTTCTGGCGTGCAATCGCATTTCAAGATTTCAGTAAGTGCTTTTGCGGTATCAAGACTTGTAAGACAAGGTATTCCAAGTTCTACACATTTTCTTCGAACCTTAACACTATCACGTCTAGGTGTTCTTCCTTTTGCAGAAGTGGATACGATATAATTTACTTTACCGCTTTCTAAAAGAGCGAGAGTGTCTTGTTTTGATTCCCCAATTTTATGTACCATTGTTACTTGAAGACCAGATTCTCTTAGTACTTTTGAAGTTCCATTAGTTGCATAGAGATGAAATCCAAGGTTGGCAAAACGCTCTGCAATATCGATAACTTCTTCTTTATCAGTATCTCTTACTGTAATAAATACTCCGCCATTCTTTGTAAATGTATAGCCTGCACCAAGGAGACCTTTATACAGTGCTTCTGTCATGGTAGGAGCGATTCCAAGAACTTCTCCGGTTGATTTCATTTCAGGTCCCAGCATAGTATCAAGTCCAGTCAGTTTTTCGAAAGAGAAGACAGGGACTTTGATGGCTGTGTAAGAAGAAGCAGGGTAAAGTCCGGTTCCATAAGGCATATCTTTTAATTTTTCTCCGAGCATAACACGAGTGGCAAGATCGATCATTGGAACGCCAGTTACTTTACTTAGATAAGGAACTGTTCTGGAAGAACGTGGATTTACTTCAATTACATAAATTTGATCACCGCTCATTACATATTGAATGTTGATTAGTCCTTTTGTATTTAGTGCCAGAGCAAGCTTTGTAGAATAGTCCACCAATTTTGCTTTCTTAGAAGCACTCAAGTTCCATGCAGGATAAACTGCAATCGAGTCTCCAGAGTGGATTCCGGCACGGTCAATGTGTTCCATGATACCTGGAATCAATACGTCATCTCCATCGCAAATCGCATCTACTTCCAATTCTGTTCCCATCATGTATTTATCGATCAAAACGGTATTTCCCTGCATGTGCGAAAGAATGATATCCATATATTCTCTTACATCATTTTCAGAAAAGGCAATGATCATATTCTGACCGCCAAGCACATAGGAAGGGCGGAGAAGTACAGGATATTCAAGACTGTTTGCGGCATCGATTGCTTCTTCTGTTGTATGGACAGTCGTACCTTTTGGCTGTTTGATGCGAAGACTCTTTAATAATGCTTCAAATCGTCCACGATCCTCAGCAGCATCGATACTGTCAGCAGGAGTTCCAAGAATCGGAATATTATTTTCAGATAACCATTTTGTGAGTCGAATTGCAGTCTGTCCACCGAAAGCAACAACGGTTCCGATTGGTTTTTCAATACGGATAATATCTGCAACATCTTCTGGAGTTAGAGGTTCAAAATACAGACGATCTGCAGTATTAAAGTCAGTTGATACAGTTTCTGGGTTATTGTTTACAATGACCACTTCATAGCCAGCTTCTTTGAGAGCCCATACACAGTGTACAGAGGCATAATCAAATTCAATTCCCTGTCCAATACGAATTGGGCCAGAGCCAAAAACAATCACAACCGGCTTTCTGTTTGGAAGAGAATCTATGAATTCGGAAGCCTCGTCTTCTTCATCGTAAGTAGAATAGAAGTATGGAGTCTTTGCATCGAATTCTGCACCACAGGTATCTACCATTTTGTAAGTATAAGGAAGACGTTCAAACTCTTTTCCTTCGCTGATGCGAGAAATGGATTTGTCCGTAAAACCATTTTGTTTTAATTCGCGAATCAAAGAATCGGTAAGTTCCTCTGTCATCAAACGTTTTTCTAAAATAGAAAGGTGCAACAGTTTATGTAAGAACCATTCGTCAATCATAGTAAGTGAATGGATTTTCTCAACAGAAATTCCACGGTAAAGTGCCTCATAGACAGCAAAAATACGTTCATCGTCGCCTTCTAACATTTTTTCAATCAGCGCATCATTCGTAAGTGAACGCATATGGACATCAGAAAGGCAGTCATGGGATATTTCTGCGCCACGAAGTGCTTTCATAAGTGCCTGTTCAAAATTTCGTCCGATTGCCATGACTTCACCGGTTGCCTTCATCTGTGTTCCCAGTTTTTTGGATGCATAGACAAATTTGTCAAAAGGCCATTTCGGAAATTTGACAACAACATAATCGAGAGCCGGCTCAAAACATGCACTTGTCTTTCCTGTTACTTCGTTTGGAATTTCATCCATACGATAACCGATAGCAATTTTTGCGGCGACACGTGCAATTGGATATCCGGTAGCCTTACTTGCAAGAGCAGAAGAACGTGAAACACGAGGGTTTACTTCAATTACTGCATATTCAAAGCTTTCTGGATGCAGCGCAAACTGAACATTACATCCACCTTCGATTCCCATAGCATCAATAATATGAAGCGCCGCACTGCGAAGCATTTGATATTCTTTATCGGCCAATGTAACAGCAGGAGCGATAACGATAGAATCGCCAGTATGGATACCGACTGGGTCGAGATTTTCCATAGAGCAGATTGTAATTACATTTCCAGCGCCATCTCTCATTACTTCAAATTCAATTTCCTTCCAGCCTGCGATACATTTTTCAACCAGAATCTGGGTGATTGGTGAAAGTCTTAGACCTGCGGCTGCAATCTCACGAAGTTCGGCTTCATCCTTTGCGATACCACCTCCCGTTCCGCCAAGTGTAAAGGCAGGACGTACGATCACCGGATATCCTGCAGTATGTGCAAAGGCGAGTGCTCCGTCCAAGGTTGTAGTAACAACTGAAGGGATGATTGGCTCATGAATTTTGGCCATTGTATCTTTAAAGGTTTGACGATCCTCTGCTTTTTTGATTGTTTCAGGATTGGCTCCAAGAAGCGTTACGCCTTCTTTTTCCAGAAATCCTTCCTCTGCAAGCTGCATTGAAAGAGTGAGCCCGGTCTGTCCTCCAAGGGTAGAAAGAATACTGTCTGGCTTTTCTTTCTGGATTATTTTTTTCAAAAAATCTAATGTTAATGGTTCGACATACACATGGTCTGCCATGGCCACGTCTGTCATGATTGTGGCTGGATTTGAGTTCACAAGAACAACTTCAAGACCCTCCTCTTTTAATGCGCGGCAAGCCTGTGTACCAGCATAATCAAATTCAGCCGCCTGACCAATGGTGATTGGACCGGAACCAATTACCAAAACCTTTTTTAGATTAGGATTTAATGGCATGTATTTTTTCCTCCTTTCATCAAGTCAACAAATTCTTGGAATAGATATTCCGTATCGTGAGGTCCACCGCAAGCTTCCGGATGAAATTGCACTGAAAATCCAGGGAAAGAATGGTAAGTAATTCCCTCGCAGGTCTGGTCATTAATATTAAGGAAACGGACAGTGGCATTTTGCGGAATAGAATCCATCCTTACAGCATAGCCGTGATTTTGACTCGTGATGTAAGTACGACCAGTTGTAACTTCTTTTACAGGCTGGTTTGCGCCACGATGACCATACTTTAATTTTTCAGTATCTGCACCATTTGCAAGAGCCAAGAGCTGATGTCCGAGACAGATTCCAAAGATTGGAATATTGTATTTACAAAGCTTTGCCAGCTCATTTATGATTTGTGGATTAGACTTAGGATTTCCAGGACCATTGCTAAGCATAATGCCATCTGGATGATATTCCAAAATCTGTTCGCATGTAAAATTAGCAGGAACAACCGTGATATGACAGTTGTTTGCATGCAATTTGCGGGCAATATTACTTTTTGCGCCAAAATCCCAAAGGACTACACGGTAGTCTTCGATTCCGCAAGGTATCTCATATGGCGCAGTTGGAGAAACCTGTTCTACTGCACGATCAATATACCAGTTTGAAAGTGTGGCAGAAATCGCCTTTTCCGGCAAAGATTTTGTGAGTCGGCCATTCATGACACCACATTGTCGGATTTTCTTTGTAAGTGCACGTGTATCAATATCATATATTCCAGGAATTCCTTCCTTTTTTAAAAGCGTATCTAAGTCCATCTCCATTCGGAAATTTGAAGGATTCTGACACCATTCTCTTGTGATATAGGCGCTCATATGTATACTTTTGCTCTCAAAATCTGATGTCATTACACCGTAGTTGCCGATGAGTGGAAATGTTTGAACGACCATTTGCCCATAATAGCTAGGGTCCGTCAATGTTTCTACATATCCAGTCATAGCTGTTGTAAATACAACTTCAGCAATGATATCTTTTGTAAGCGGAGCCCCAAAAGATTTTCCAGAAAAATAAGTTCCATCTTCTAATTGTAGATAAATTTTATCGTCCATAAAGCCTCCTCAGTTAATTAATATATGTGGTTTTTAAGGAATATGTGTTTTGTATCATATTTTATCCATAATACAAAAAGACGCCCATGAAAGTATCTCTTTCACGAACGTCTTTGTTCATCTGAGACATTGTAACACTTGAAAAAACGTCGGTCAAGGTCTTGACAGAAAAAAATGATTGTGTTATTTTTTTACCATATTATTGTATTTCAGCGATTGAGTTCGCAAAAAAGTGGTCATACAAAGATGTGTGACAAATAGGTATTACGCGGATAGTGCAGTTATTCGTCCTATTACGGACGGATAACTGTTTTTTATTCCATAAATTTTAGGAGGTAGCCATATGTGTTCAATTATGTATTACGCAGGAAAAGACATTACAAAGGAAAAGATGGAAGAACTGCTTGCTAGAACAGAGCTTCGAGGGCCAGATGCGATGCAAGTAGTAGAAACGGAGCATGGTTATTTCGGATTTGCCAGACTTGCAATCATGGGTCTGACTCCAGAAGGAATGCAGCCATTCGAATTAAATGATAATTGGGTGATATGTAATGGAGAAATCTATGGATTCCGAGTTTTGAAGAAAGAATTACAAGAGCGAGGATATACATTTCAAAGTGGTTCTGACTGCGAAGTTCTTCTTCCATTATATAAAGAATATGGTTTAGAGATGTTTTCACACTTGGATGCAGAATATGCCTGTGTGATGTATGATGCCGAAAATGATAAATTGATTGCAGCCAGAGACCCAATCGGAATCAGACCATTGTTTTATGGATATTCTGAAAGCAATGAAATTGCCTTCGCAAGTGAAGCGAAGAGCCTCATGGGCTTGGTAAAAGAAGTGAAACCATTTCCACCAGGACATTATTACTACGATGGTGAGTTCTATTGTTATGAAGAAATCGAAAAAGTACATGGTTATGTACATGATGATCTGGATGTTATCACAAAAAATATTCATGATAAATTAGTTGCAGGTGTAAAAAAACGTATGGATGCTGATGCACCTCTGGGATTTTTATTATCAGGTGGGCTTGATTCGAGTCTGGTATGTGCGATAGCGGCAAATATGACAGACAAACCAATTCGAACATTTGCGATTGGAATGGATTTAGATGCGATTGATTGCAAATATGCAAAGCAGGTAGCAGACTTCATTGGGGCAGAACACACAGAAGTGATTATGACTAAGGCGCAGGTGCTTGAATATTTAGAAACAGTTATCGAAGCATTGGCAACATACGATATTACAACAATTCGTGCCAGCATGGGAATGTATCTTGTATGCAAAGCAATCCGCGAAACCACAGATATCAAAGTACTTATGACAGGCGAAATTTCAGATGAATTATTCGGTTACAAATATACAGACTTTGCTCCAAATGCTGCAGAGTTCCAAAAAGAAGCCGAAAAGAGAATTCATGAATTATATTGTTACGATGTACTCCGCGCAGACAGATGTTTAGGTTCAAACAGTCTGGAAGCCAGAGTACCGTTTGGAGATTTGGATTTTGTACGCTATGTAATGTCCATTGACCCTGCAAAGAAGTTAAATACATATGGAAAAGGAAAATATCTGCTTCGAAAAGCATTCGAAGAAGATAAAATTCTCCCAGAAGAGATTCTCTGGCGAGAAAAAGCAGCATTTAGTGATGCAGTCGGACACAGCATGGTAGATGATTTAAAAGAATATGCAAATGAATATTATACAGATGAACAATATGAAACATTGCGAAAGAAATACGAGTTTGCAACACCATTTACAAAAGAAAGTCTCTTATATCGAGAGATTTTCGAAAAATATTATCCAGGTCAGGCTGCCATGATTCCCGATTTCTGGATGCCAAATAAAGAATGGGAAGGCTGTAATGTCGATGACCCAAGTGCACGTGTATTAACAAACTATGGAGATAGTGGAAAATAAATAACGAGGAGAGAGAAAGATGAAAAAATTAGAACAACTTTATGAAGGAAAAGCAAAAAAAGTATTTATGACAGATGATCCAGATATTTTAATTGTGGATTACAAAGATGATGCGACTGCATTTAATGGAGAAAAAAAGGGAACAATCGTAGGAAAAGGTGCAATTAACAACCGTATGACAAACAGAGTATTTGAACTTCTTGAAAACGAAGGTGTACCAACACATTTGGTTGGAGAAATCAGTGACAGAGAAACAGCTGTAAAACGTGTGTCGATCGTACCATTAGAAGTAATTGTAAGAAATGTAGCAGCAGGTAGCTTTTCAAAACGTCTTGGTGTTCCTGAAGGAACTGCATTTACAGAGCCAACAATCGAATTTTCTTATAAAAATGATGCGCTTGGAGATCCACTTATCAACGATTATTTCGCAAGAGCATTAGACCTTGCAACTTGGGAAGAAATCGAAACAATTAAAAAATACGCATTCAAAGTAAATGAAGTTTTGAAAAAGTATTTCTTACAGGCTAATCTGAAACTCATTGATTTTAAAATTGAATTTGGAAGATATCACGGAGAAATCATTTTGGCGGATGAGGTTTCACCAGACACATGTCGTTTGTGGGATGTGGAAACAAATGAAAAGATGGATAAAGATCGATTTAGAAGAGATTTAGGAAATGTGGAAGAAGCTTATCTTGAAGTATTCCATCGTTTAGGGTTAAAATAGATTGTTGATTGAAATGAAGTTTTAGGATAAGAAGGTTGGGAGAAATTTATATGAATACGAATATTTATCAAAGTCCACTGTCGGAACGTTATGCAAGCAGAGAAATGCAATATATTTTTTCACAGGATATGAAGTTCCGTACATGGAGAAGACTTTGGGTCGCACTTGCAGAAACAGAAAAAGAACTGGGGCTTTGTCAAAACGGAGAACCAGTTATTTCTCAGGAGCAGATTGACGAATTAAAAGCACATATCGATGATATCAATTATGAAGTAGCCAAAGCACGTGAAAAAGAAGTACGCCATGATGTAATGAGTCATGTGTATGCATATGGAAAACAGTGTCCAAAGGCTGCAGGAATCATCCATTTAGGTGCTACATCATGCTATGTGGGTGATAATACAGATATTATTGTCATGACAGAAGCATTGAAACTTGTAAAGAAAAAGCTGATTAACGTGATGAAAGTGCTTGCAGACTTTGCAGAAACACAAAAGGCACAGCCAACACTTGCGTTTACACATTTTCAGCCTGCACAGCCAACGACAGTAGGAAAAAGAGCCTGTCTCTGGCTGCAGGAATTTTATCTTGATTTAGAAGATCTGGAACATATACTTGGTTCTATGAAACTGCTTGGTTCCAAAGGAACAACAGGAACACAGGCTTCATTCCTGGAACTATTTGATGGTGATCAAGAAACAATCGATAAGATTGATCCAATGATAGCACAAAAAATGGGATTTAAAGAATGTTATCCAGTATCAGGCCAGACTTATTCGAGAAAAGTAGATACCAGAGTAGCTAATGTCCTCGCAGGAATTGCAGCAAGCGCACATAAGATGAGCAATGATATCCGTTTGCTGCAACATTTGAAAGAAATTGAAGAACCATTTGAAAAAAGCCAGATTGGATCTTCTGCAATGGCATATAAGAGAAATCCAATGAGAAGTGAGCGAATCGCATCACTTGCTAGATATGTCATGGTAGATGCACTTAATCCTGCTATCACATCAGCTACACAGTGGTTTGAAAGAACATTGGACGATTCAGCAAATAAGAGACTTTCGATTCCGGAAGGATTCCTCGCGATTGATGGCATTTTAGATTTATGCCTGAATGTAGTAGATGGATTAGTCGTTTATCCTAAAGTAATCGAAAAAAGACTTATGAGCGAACTTCCATTTATGGCGACTGAAAATATCATGATGGATGCCGTAAAGAAAGGCGGAAACAGACAGGAGCTTCATGAAAGAATCCGTGAACTTTCGATGGAAGCAGGAAAGAACGTAAAAGTAGAGGGAAAAGACAATAACTTATTAGAACTGATCGCAGCAGACCCTACTTTCAATATGACTTTAGAAGAATTACAAAAAACAATGGATCCTGCAAAATATGTAGGCCGTTCGAAGGAACAGGTCGAAAATTTCCTTGGAAATGTGATCAGACCAGTTCTGGAATCAAATAAAGAACTACTTGGATTATCAGTGGAAATCAATGTTTAGGAGGAAAGTTTGATGATTACAGCAATCGTAGGCGCCAACTGGGGCGATGAAGGAAAAGGAAAGATTACGGATATGTTGGCTGAAAAAGCTGATATTATTGTACGTTATCAAGGTGGTGCAAATGCCGGTCATACAATCGTAAATCAATATGGGAAGTTTGCGCTTCACACAATGCCATCTGGTGCATTTTATGATCACACGACAAGTGTAATTGGAAATGGAGTTGCACTTGATATTCCAAAACTTATAGAAGAAGTAGAAAGTATTAAGGCAAAAGGAGTACCAGCTCCAAAACTTCTCGTATCAGACAGAGCACAGATCGTTATGTCATATCATGTTTTGTTTGATCAATATGAAGAAGAACGCCTTGGAAAGAAATCATTTGGCTCAACAAAGTCAGGAATTGCACCATTTTACTCAGACAAATTTGCAAAAATCGGTTTCCAGGTAAGTGAATTATTCAATGAAGAAACATTAAAGGATAAAGTAAAACGAATCTGTGATACCAAGAATGTCTTACTGGAACACTTATATCATAAGCCATTACTTGTTCCAGAAGAAATTTTCGCAGAACTCATGGGATACAAAGAAAAAATTGCACCATATGTAGCAGATGTATCCTTGTACTTAAATAATGCACTTAAAGAAGGCAAAAACATCTTATTAGAAGGACAGCTTGGTGCACTTAAGGACCCAGATCATGGCATCTATCCAATGGTAACATCTTCTTCCACATTGGCTGGTTACGGTGCAATTGGTGCAGGTGTCCCACCATATGAAATCAAAAGAATTGTGACAGTTTGTAAAGCATACTCAAGTGCAGTAGGAGCAGGTGCGTTTGTTTCTGAAATTTTCGGAGAAGAAGCAGATGAACTTAGACGCCGTGGTGGTGATGGCGGAGAATATGGCGCAACAACAGGTAGACCAAGACGTATGGGTTGGTTTGACGTAGTTGCATCAAAATATGGATGCCGCCTTCAAGGAACAACAGATGTTGCATTTACAGTATTAGATGTGTTAGGATACTTAGATGAAATTCCAGTTTGTGTTGCCTACGACATCGATGGTGAAATTACAACAGAGTTTCCAACAACAGCTCAGCTTGAAAAAGCAAAACCAGTGTTCGAAACATTACCAGGATGGAAATGCGATATCAGAGGAATCAAAAATTACGATGAATTACCTTCTGCATGTAAAAACTATATTGAGTTTATTGAAGAAAGAATCGGTTTCCCAATTACCATGATTTCCAATGGACCAGGACGTGAAGATATAATTTATCGCTAAAAAGAAGCTTACTGATAGAGATATTCGTATAGGATATCTCTATCAGATATTTTATTTTTAAGATAAAACGGGAAATCCGAAACAATAAGGAGAGAAAAAACGTGAAAAACGAAAAAGTAATCGTTCTTGATTTCGGCGGTCAGTACAATCAATTGATTGCACGACGCGTCAGAGAATGTAATGTGTACTGTGAAATCTACTCATATAAAAAGAGTATTGAAGAAATTAAAGCAATGAATCCAAAAGGAATCATTCTGACAGGCGGACCAAACAGCTGTTACTTGCCAGGTGCACCAACATGCAGCAAAGAATTGTTTGAACTTGGTGTGCCAGTACTTGGTATTTGTTACGGTGCACAGCTTATGATGCATGTACTTGGCGGAACAGTAGAAAAAGCACCCGTTCGCGAATATGGAAAAACAGAAGTGCTTGTTGATGATACAGAATCAAAACTGTTTGAAAATGTTTCAGCGAATACGGTAGTCTGGATGAGCCATTTTGACTATATTTCCAAAATCGCCCCAGGATTTCAAATCTCTGCGCACACAGCAGACTGTCCGGTTGCAGCAGTAGAAAATGCGCAGGCCGGACTTTACGCAGTACAATATCACCCAGAAGTACTTCATAGCGTAGAAGGAAGCAAGATGTTATCAAACTTTGTATACAATGTTTGTGGCTGTGCGGGCGATTGGAGAATGGATTCTTTCGTAGAAAATTCCATTAAAGCAATTCGCGAAAAAGTTGGCGATGGAAAAGTACTTTGCGGTTTGTCAGGTGGGGTGGACTCATCAGTTGCAGCCGTTCTACTTTCCAAGGCAGTTGGAAACCAGCTTACCTGCGTATTCGTAGATCACGGTCTTCTACGCAAAAATGAAGGGGATGAAGTAGAAGCGGTTTTCGGACCTTCTGGAAATTACGATTTGAATTTTATTCGTGTAAATGCGCAGGAAAGATTCTATAGCAGATTAAAAGGTGTGGAAGAACCGGAAGCAAAACGTAAAATCATCGGCGAAGAATTTATCCGTGTATTCGAAGAAGAAGCGAAAAAAATCGGTACAGTAGACTTCTTAGTACAAGGAACCATTTATCCAGACGTTGTTGAGAGCGGCGTAGGCGGTGAATCTGTCGTAATCAAATCTCATCACAATGTAGGAGGGCTCCCTGACTATGTTGATTTCAAAGAGATCATCGAACCACTTCGTGATTTATTCAAGGATGAAGTGAGAAAGGCAGGTCTGGAACTTGGTATTCCAGAACATCTTGTATACAGACAGCCATTCCCGGGTCCAGGTCTCGGAGTGCGCATTGTTGGCGAAGTAACAGCAGAAAAGTGTAAGATTGTTCAAGATGCAGATGCAATCTATAGGGAAGAAATTGCAAAAGCAGGTTTAGACAGAAGCATCGGACAATACTTTGCAGCTCTTACAAATATGAGATCTGTAGGATGTATGGGTGATGAAAGAACTTATGATTACGCAGTGGCACTTAGAGCGGTAAATACAGTAGACTTTATGACAGCGGAAGCAGCAGAGATTCCATATGAGGTGCTTGGAAAAGTAATGAATAGGATCATCAATGAAGTGGATCATGTAAATAGGGTACTGTATGATATCACAAGTAAACCACCAGGAACTATTGAGTTTGAATAAATCGAGTTGCTTAAAAAAGCCAGTGTTTATGCGGGTTTCAGCGATTTCGATTAGTCTTTTGATAACAAATTGATAACAGTCATAGCAAGTGCCATTATTCTTGTTATCCAGTGGTTTATGGGTAAC
>JBGVGF010000047.1:0-3858 GCA_045121495.1 Faecalimonas sp. | reverse complement strand
TATTCATTTGCATCATCGACTCATAGATACGATCTGACAAATTATACTTGGCCAGTTCCGCCTGAATAACCACAAGAATAAGGCTCTTCGGGGATAATTGTGGGTAAAAAATCCCCGAACTCCTTTATTTATGCCGATTTGGTGACTTTTGCTTTTCGGTTAGGTAGTGGAATGACCAAATCGGAGCATACAAGGTATATCATATCCATCATATTTTGCATGTTTCTAAAACCATATGCCTTACGAACAATTAGCTTAATTTTGTTATTTGTTGCTTCTATTCTAGCATTGCTTAAACCAAGTCGAATGGTATTTAAAATATGTTCTTTATGACGTCTGATTTTTTTGTTAAGCTCTATAAAAGCAGAAATTCGGCAATGACTCGCCCACCATAGCCATGAATTTAGTTCACATTCTGCTTCTTCCAAATTTTTGATTTTAAGTATAAGGCGTAGTTTCTCTTTCAGCTTATAAGCGCGGTACAATTTATTGTTAGTAGATGCAATCATTTCTACGCGCAATCGTTGATTTTCAGTTAAATTTTCAGGTGCTTTGCCAAGTGCATAGGAAGAGTTCTTTATCGAGTCTGCTTTGTCTTTTGCTGCCTTTACAATTGCAGCGGATTTGTCACCAGTACAAGGTCTCCCTTTTCCTCTAGGATTTGCTTTTGCTAATTCTTGTGCTTCAGTATACGCTTCTCGCCACACTTCTCGCCGAACCTCATCTAAAGCCTCCATGGCCCATTCAACTACGTGAAATGGATCAACACAACGCTCGCAATCCGGTGTAAACTCATTTACACACTCTGTAATCCATTTAGCTCCATCACCAGTTACAACTTTGATGCTGGATAATTGTTCCTTCGTAAGACACTTATAAAACTGTGTAAGTACAGATTTTCCGTGACCTTCACCTACCCAAACAACCGTATTCGTATCATGATTTACAACAACAGTGATATATTTATGTCCCTTTTTATAGCTGGTCTCATCAATTCCTATATGGACCAACCCATCTAATCTTTTGGCACGCTCTGGTTCAATATCGTTTAATGCTCTTGAAATGCATCGTCCAACTGTAGCCCAATCTATACGCATATAGTTAGAAACTGCACTTCGTGGCAGATATGTCGCCAGCCATGCAACAGTAAGATCAAATTCCTTTGTAAAAGAACTACCAGGGTATGCCCATGGAATATCAGCTACGACAACACCATGTTCAGGACATGAAACACGATGGGTTGGTGCTTCAATCTCTACAAGTATGCCGCCCCAATCCAGTCCTCTCCAAATCTTATTGAATT
Source organism: Faecalimonas sp. (assembly GCA_045121495.1). Taxonomy (GTDB): domain Bacteria; phylum Bacillota; class Clostridia; order Lachnospirales; family Lachnospiraceae; genus Faecalimonas. The sequence goes on along the minus strand of JBGVGF010000047.1, from coordinate 2,555 downwards.
CACCGGGACTATCATAACCAGGACATTTTCTACTACAATGAGGACAGCGATTCTCATTATGCTTAGATGGTCGAGCATAAATACGAAGATGATGTACTCCCTCGTCATCTGTATAAAAATCATGGTTCTGAATAACAACACCCTTGACATTTAATAATTTTTTACATAAAGTATTAGTTGTAGCCATCTTAGATTAACTCCTTTGTATTGGTTTGGTCGCTAATACATTATAAGCTAACTAAGATGGTTTTTTTATTTTAAATTTTTAAGAATTTACCCACAAACATACACGAAGCCTCAAATAAAGCAAGTTTTTTGCTCAATGGGCATAAACATCCGACCTGTCTCAAAAGGCAGGTTATGTAACAGATTTATAGGTTAGACGGCTGGTCATCCAATAGCTGCAAGCTCAGGGTATATTTTTCTTTTTGTTTCAATTAATGCACCTGTAATCCGACGTCCGTTTGATGTAAGCAGATATCTTTGGGAATGGGGAATCTTCTTTATCATTCCATGTTCACGCAGTTTTCTCAACAGCCGGCTGGTTTTTCCACTCTGCTTTTTCGTATCAGGTTTTGTGGAAAACAATTCTGCACGTATATCACGGTTTGTAAAACCTTTGATAAGGTATTTTCCCTGTGAAATGGTTTCCAGAAGCAGAAATGTATCCGGTTCCCAGACGTTGAAACCTGTTACGGTTTTTCCGTTTACTTTCATACAGCTGCACAGTCTGTTGATTTCCTTTTCAAGACTCTTTACAGGAATGATATTCTGCATGGAATCCAAAAAACGTTTATTGGCAGCTTTTGATATTTCAGCATAGCGGTAGAGATTTGCAATTGATTTTCCCATGGGCACCCATCGTTTTGAAGTGGTTCCATCCCTGTGGTGGACATCTTTAAAGACTTTGAATTCCTTTGGGTCGTTGATTGTCATTTCGATCCGCAGGCTGCTGAATTTATCATACATCTTGATGCTGTTGGACTTCATTTTGAATTTAATCCTCCAGCCTTCTGGACGTTTACGGTAATCGGAGACTGCTTCTCCCAGAAACTTTGCATTAAGTTTACGTCCAAGAAAAGAAAAAACATCCGTACATTTGAAGTCGTAGAATGCGTGACCAACCAGGGATGGATAAATATCCTCCAGAGCATTGCGGCTCTTAAACATGACATCGGTTGCGTACTCGCACTGGTCCACGCACCAGTGATAGCCCTGGTGGAAAACCTCTTCTATCGCATCAAGATAAGGATTTACTTTATGGGCAAAGAAATCAAGCTGACGGCAGAGGCTTCTGGCATCAAATCGGTCTGCCAGTTCCTGTGCTTTGGGAATGTCGCTGATTTCAAAGAAAGAATTATCATACATCCGGTAGGTAATGCCGTTTTCATCAAAAACATGCTTCATCATTTCCCTGCCGTTGACATAAACCTGTATCAGAAAAGGGAACCATGTCTGAAGCTTAACGTGCATAAAACCAAAGTTTTTATCTATGAAGTAAAAATAATAATACTTGCACTTGCGGTTTACAGTGGAAAGTTCCAGCTTTCCATCAGATTTTTTGACAGGCTGGAGGGTCTGGCAGTATTCCACAACAGAGAGTGTGCAGATCAGTCCTTCCTCTACAGGATTGCTTTCCAGAACAGTCATTGCAGTCTGTTCTTTGGAAGTTTTTGCAGAAGTCAGATAGATCAGTGGTCTGTTCTGGGAAGCCGTAAAATTTTCAACATGTGCCACAAGATCATTCGTGACCTGATTTGCATAAGAAGAAAAATCCTTTAGAAGGATGTTCTTCTCTGAGAGAAAATAGTTTTTCCCCGATGTTGAAAAGAACTGCAGGATATGCCCTTTTATAATAATCCTGTCAAAAAAAGAAAAAGTACCATTGATTTTATCTTTATACTGTTCTAAAATAGTGTTCATAGAATCATCCTTTCGTATGTATGCTAGCAGGGGAATTTAGTTCCCGATGGAGTGGTACGTAGATACCGTTATTAAGTGCATTATAGCACATGCAACTACGAACAGGATGATTCTTTTTTGTTTGATTGCAGCCAACGGCTGCGGTATGATATAATTCGTTATATTTCAATATTTTCGCTAGATTTTTACATGATTTTCCATAGCAAAACAGAAGCAAATTCTATTATTTTGCCCCGTTTTGCTATGCGTTCAAATTATCTACTTCTTCCTTCTCTTTGGATTTGTTCGCATCTTTTCTCCCTCTTCATCTGTGCCACCACCGACTCCAGTCTCATAAATTCATCCAGCATATCATCACTATACCGATAAACAACACCGATGGAATCAAGCTTACTTGTAAATCTCTGAATTGCTTCCTTCACACTGCATTCTGCTATTCCAAGCCATTCCACCTTCTCTTTATCCGTAAGTAATTCATAGCGTTCCTTAGTCATATCAGGGGATTCAACCTTCTGCAAATTAACATCCACATCAACTATATTCTCTACAAATTCATTTACTGACTCATAAGACGGTTCGACTACAACGTTGTCAACTTAAGAAAATAGGCTAAATTTAATAGTGAAATCATA
>JBGVGF010000046.1:0-24944 GCA_045121495.1 Faecalimonas sp. | reverse complement strand
GTATGTATTATTTTAGAAAAGAAGATTTTGAAGAGCTTTGCGCAAAAGATATTTTTTCTAAAATGAACCAAATTCAAGGGAGACTATTGAATGTTATTTTTAGAAATTATACCTTAAATGATATTGAGAAAAAGGTGTTTGAGGATTATAAACGAGTTGTTGATATGAGTTTTTATCCAAATGTCATGTTGTTGATTGAGTTGATCCAAAATAGAAAATATGTAGATAAAGTAATTCAATTAATTAATTTAATATGTGAAATAAAGCATGAAGAAATATAGTGGGATCATAAGAAATTGTTAATTTAGATACAATTAACAATTTCTTTTTTCTATTTATATTATGGGATTGACAAAAAGTCTTATAAAGACTAAAATAGAAATACATTTCAAAACACGAAGAGATCTTATATCTGGCGTTTCGCCAAATTATCCATTTATGAAAAAGTCGAATAAAAGAAATTGTTTTTGTATTTTGTGTACGAAAACAGAACTGTGCACAAAGGAGGAAGATACATATGGCTGTTAAGCAAATAGACTATCGAAATGTTTTAGGGGATCCATTAGAAAGAGGAGTTGTAATTGACGCGATTGAAAGAGATGCAGAGACATATCGTATTTTTCAAAAGTTATCAGAAGTACTTCAAGAAGAACTAATTGCGTTTTGTATGGGAAACTGGGGACTAAAAATTACATATGATCCGTTTTTTAAATATGTATTTAATCCAGAATTGAAACCAGAAAGACTTTCAGATTTTTTGAGTCGGGTCATTAAGGAAGATGTAGAGGTAGTAGATATTTTACCTAATGAATCAAATCGCATCACAGAAGCAGGAACATTACTTATTACAGATATACTTGTAAGACTAAGCTCAGGGGCTTATGCGAATGTCGAAATACAAAAAATAGGGTATACATTCCCAGGGCAACGGTGTGCATGTTACTCAGCTGATTTACTTATGCGTCAGTTATCAAGAGCGAAGAAAGAGGCAAAAAAAGAGAACAAGAAATTCTCTTACAAAAATGTAAAAAAGGTCTACACAATTGTACTGATTGAGAAGAGTGCTTCTATATACTGGGAACATCCTGACCACTATATTCATCGAGCAAAACAAGTTTTTGATACTGGATTAAATATGGATTTGCTACAAGAATATATTATTATACCTCTTGATGTTTTTAGAGAAATCAATCATAATGAACTTAATAAATTAGAAGCTTGGCTATATTTTATTGGTTCGGATTCTCCAAAAGATATAAGCCGAGTAGTAGAGGCATATCCAGAATTTAAGGAGCTTTATAATGAATTATTGATGCTTCGCTATAATGTTAAGGAGCTGGTGGAAATGTATGATTATTATAGGGAACTGTTGCGTGAGGCAGACGAAGAGGCTGTAGAATATATGGTAGAGGAACAGCGTAAGGAAATTGAAGAACTCAAGGCAGAGCGTGTAAAGCTAGGAGCAGAAATCACAGCACAAAAGAACGAAATCACAGCACAAAAGAACGAAATTACAGCACAGAATGAAGTGATTGCAACAAAAGATAAAGAAATTGCAACAAAAGATGAAGAACTTTTTGCTCAAAAAGAAGAAATCAAGCGATTAAAAGCATTATTAGCTAAAAAACAAATTTTTTTAGATGAAGAGGATTAAAAATGATTTCCCCGAGAGTTTTTCTCGGGGAAATTTTCATAATACTCGAATCTCAAAAGCCGTAGTCTGTGGTGGAATACTGGCAGTCATGAAAGTAGCATGACGTACACGGACACGCATACCGGGTGTTAATCGTGAAAAGTCAATTGATCTTCCGTTGCGATTTAATATGATCGCATTTTCTGAAACATTAAAACGTATGATAGAAGAAGGATTTCCATCATGAATCGTTGTAAAACTACGGTTTTGCCTATCGACATCAACAATTCTTCCAGTGGTAATCATATCATCTGGAAGCGGACGGTTTGTGATGCGGATAAAAAAAGCAGAACTTTGTGGAGGAATACTTCTTGTCATAGCAGAAGAAGCAACTGCGTCAATTGTCGTACCAACACCTAATGTATGTGCTGGCGTTGGGCGGCCATGTTCATCTAAAATGGTAGTATTATTGCTTACAACGAGTATAATTGTTTGGTCTGTTCTTCTGTTATTGATCCGCTCAGTAAAAGTTACTGTGAGAAGTGTATTTCTTGAATCTCGATTAATGTTTTCTATAACTCCATCAGAAATACGAACAATAGAATTATCAGGAAAAAAATTGGCCATAGGACACCTTCTTATGTTTTTTATTAATATATTCAAATTCAGAAAATCTGTTTATAAGCTAATATAATTATAGTACAGGAATACTTGAAATACGCAATATGAATTATTAAAATAAAAGAATCTTATTATTGAGGTGAACGATATAGTGAAATACAATCTTATACATTATCAAAATCAAAAGGATGTTTTGGATGCAAAATTACTTTTAGATGATGCGGTTACATTTTCAGTATTAATATCTATTTTACAGAATGAATGTACCGATATTTATACGAATCACGAAAGTCTGATTATATGTCATTCATTTAATCCTTTCCCAGTATGGGTGTGGTGTAAGGATATAAATAATACAGAAGACATCATGCAAATAGCAATTTGTCTGAAAAAAGCTTTTCCATTGAAAAAAGATTATACGTACAATCTGAGTTATGAAATATGGAGTCGTCTAAAAGAAGTCGACGTTTATTTTGAACAAGGAAAGATCAAAATGAATCTGCTTTCTTATCAGTTAACTACAATGAAGGAAATAAATATGTCTTGTGATGGAAGAATTACACCAGCAAGAATGGAAGATTTAGAGTACTTAACGATATTATGGCATGACTTGTGCCTGGAAATAGAAGGCACGGATCATGATACTGATTTCTGCAGAAAGCGTGTCCTGGCACATTTGGCCGATGGCACACTATTTACCTGGAGAAATGCCGAAGATAAGATTACTTCTCTTACTTCAAACGGAATTACTTATGGATATGGTAAAATATCGAATGTATATACATTGCCGCAATATCGCCGCAGAGGCTATGCGATAAATCTGGTTGCAAAAGTAACTGAAAAAATCTTAGAAGAAAAACTGATTCCGATTCTATATACGAATGCAGATTATGAAGCATCAAATGAATGTTACAAAAAGATTGGATATGAAGAAGTAGGAAGTTTGTGCACAGTTTGTAAGGGGTAATCGGTCATGCTAAAGAAAGTAGAAAAATTAATCGAAATGTATAAAAATGGGGAGCTTGGAGGAGAAGTAATGCCAGAAGATGCTAATCCGGGTTTGGAAAAAAGTAGTCTGGAAAATTATTTATATTTTACACTCCCTATGGCATTGAATTATCAAAGAAATTCGTATAAATTATGGGAAAGTGCATTGAAGACATACGAGGACGAAGAAACAAGATTTGTCTTTCATCCTAAAAGCTGTTTAAACAGAGAATTTGAAGAAGTACAGTATGCTTTAACAAAATATAAAATGTCACTTCAGAAACAAAAGCAAACGGAGATATGGCTGTCACTTTGTAAAACTTTTGTGGACCTGTTTGAGGGAGACATCAGAAAATTGTTTGATGATTTAGAAAATGATATTGATGCAATTCGAGCATTCATTCAAAAAGAAAATAAAAAGAGATTTCCATATCTGTCAGGAACAAAAATCTGTAATTACTGGTTATATGTTATCTATCAATACACGGATAGAAAGTTTGTAGATGTAGGACAGTTAACAGTGGCTCCAGACACACATGTATGTAAAGCTTCTTTGAGGCTAGGGCTGATCAATGAGGAAGAATTTAATTCAAGCAATGTACAATTGATTGTAATAGAACGATGGAAGGAATTGCTTAAAGATACAAAGTATGTACCAATTGATGTTCATACACCGCTTTGGCTTTGGAGTAGAGGTGGATTTCAAGAACTAAAAATTATTAGACAATAAATTATTGTTAAAATATTGACAAAACTGTAAAAATATGATAAAGTCTACTCATCCAAATGAAAGGGAGTAGCTAAACGTTCAAAACGAACGTATTTGCGATCGTCACCCGATATCGAGAGATATCCGTAACAAATGAGATAGCAAGACTTTTATTATGGCAAACGTCATGATAAGAGTCTTTTTTTATTTACAAAATAAACTTAAATCATTTTACTCATGATCATGGCGAATCACATCATAAACTTGCAGAAAGAGAGGAAAAAATGAGTAACGAATTAATGAAGAAAGAAATCAAGCAGGCAATTGAAGCAGGAGAAGCGGCATTATCTAGTTTATATGCTGCGCAGGATAGGCTAAATAGTGCAAAAATTTGGGGAGCCTTGGATATGTTTGGCGGCGGAATGGTTACAAGTATGGTAAAGCGGTCCAAAGTCAATAATGCATCACAGTATTTAGAGGATGCTAAGAGAAATCTGGAGCTCTTCCAAAAAGAATTGCAGGATGTAGAAGTACCGATGGATTTAAAAATCGAAATTGGAGGTTTTCTTTCCTTTGCAGATTTCTTTTTTGACGGATTTGTGGCAGATTATCTGGTACAAAGAAAAATTTCAGAGGCAAGAGAACAGATTTCGGATGCTATCTTTCGAGTAAATAGACTTTTAGAAGAGTTGAAGTTACAATATGTTCAGATATAGTCAAGAGAAACAGGAGGAAGAGATATGAGAAATTCATTAAAAACTTTGTGCGATGATTTTATTCAAAACCGAGATACAATCAAGAGAACATTTGGTTGGGAAAGTACTTATTTATATCCGGTCTGTGCGGCTATTTTTACAGATAAGCGTAAAAAAGCAGAAGCCGGTTCTTTGATTAATTGTAAGGAAATTCTGAAATCAGAAACGGGACTTTTTTCAACTTTTAGAAGTACATCAAAACTTGCTATGATTTCTATGATGGCAGTAGATGAAAATCCAAAAGGAAGACTGGAAAATGCACTTGATGCATATATCTCGTTGAAAGAATTTTTCTGGACATCTGATTATTTGCCAATGGTATCTATGGTAATTGCAGATTTGGAGGAACCAGAACAATATAGTAAAATCGCAGAGAGAACGAAAAAGATTTACAAATTAATGAAAAACGAACACCCATTTTTGACTTCAGGTGAAGATTGTGTATTTGCTGCTTTGCTTGCACTTTCAGAGATGACAGAATCACAAATTGTAAGTGAGACTGAACGTTGTTATCAATTACTAAAACCTGAGTTTTTCTCTGGAAATGCAGTACAGTCTTTGAGTCATGTTCTGGCACTTTGTGAGGGAACTCCAGAAAGTAAGTGCCATCGTACTATGCAGATTTATCATGGATTGAGGGCACGCGGATATAAATACGGAACCGGATACGAACTTGCAACACTTGGAGTTCTAGCGATGCTTCCTGTTGAATTCGAACAAATCATACAGGATGTCATAGATGTAGATCATTTTCTTAGCAGTCAAAAAGGATATGGTGTTTTTGGACCTGGAAAAAATCAAAGAATGATGCATGCAGCAATGCTGGTTGTAAGTGATTATATGAAGGAAGACAAGAATTTGGCAATGAGTTCGGCTGCAATCAGTAGTACAATTTCGTTGATTGTTGCACAGGAAGCCGCTATGTGTGCAGCGATTGCAGCATCCAGTGCGGCTGCAGCAGCAAATTCAAATTAAAAAAATATTGTCAGACAACTTGACAATTGAGAATTTGCGCGTATAATAAAGGTAAATTTCAACAACACGTTGAAGCGTTAATTGAATAAAGTGATCAAACCGTTGAAGTGGAGATAAAAATAGAAGAGGCGCTTACAGAGAGTCGGGATTGCTGAGAACCGATGGTATGCTGTCTATTAAATGGACCACGGAGGGCGCAGTCAAAAGAACTTTATAGTTCCTAGTATTCTGCGACGTGAGGGCATACGTTAGTTGCCAGGAATATGTTGGTATTCTGATGAGAGTGTGGATTCCACAAATCAAGGTGGCACCGCGGTATTTTTGTATATTTACCGTCCTTGACGATAGTTTTCTATCGTCAAGGGCGTTTTTTTGTATAAAAATTGTAGAATTCTTATGCAAAAACACTTCTCATTAACAATATCTCATTACAAAATCATAAAGGAGGAAAAAGCATGACTTTAGAAGAAGCAAAAAAATTAGCTCAAAATTACAACGTAGTTCCTATTTATGAAGAGATTCTATCGGATATTAAGACTCCGGTAGAGGTACTGAGAATCCTGAAAGGAGTCAGCTCTCACTGTTTTATGCTTGAGAGTGTGGAAAATCAGGAACAATGGGGACGTTATACATTTCTAGGATTTGATCCAACTATGGAGATTACCTGTATCGATGGAATGATGACTATTCAAAACGGGGATAAAGTTTCCAAAAAAGTTTCACATCCAGGAGAACTTATAAAAAAAATATTAGAAGAATATCGTAGTCCAAGGATTGCGGGATTTCCAACGTTTACAGGTGGGCTGGTTGGATATTTTTCTTATGACTATATAAAATACAGCGAGCCGTCTTTAAATTTAGATGCAAACGACGAAGAGGGATTTAAAGATGTAGATTTGATGTTATTTGATAAGGTAATCGCATTTGACAATGTAAGACAAAAAATCATCGTCATAATCAATATAAAAACAGAGAATCTGGATACAGAGTATGAAAAAGCAGCATCAGAAATTCAAAATATTATTTCACTTATAAAGACTGGAACACCAATTTCGGTTGTGCCTGGGAAGATTAAATCCGAATTTAGAAGCCTGTTTGGAGAAGCTGATTATTGCAGCATGATAGAACGAGCAAAGAAATACATTTTTGAAGGAGATATTTTTCAAGTGGTACTTTCCAATCGACTGGAAGCTGATTATGAGGGTGGATTGCTTAATGCTTATCGTGTACTTCGAACAACGAATCCATCACCATATATGTTTTATTTCAGTTCAGATGATCTGGAAGTTGCAGGAGCGTCTCCAGAAACCTTGGTGAAGTTAGAAAATGATATACTTCATACGTTTCCATTGGCAGGAACAAGACCAAGGGGAGAAACCAGAGAAGAAGACTTAAGATTAGAAAAAGAATTGTTATCAGATGAAAAAGAACTTGCAGAACATAACATGCTTGTAGATTTAGGAAGAAACGATCTGGGGAAAGTCAGCAAGTTTGGAAGTGTGAAAGTGGAAAAGTACCTTTCAATTGAACGATTTTCGCATGTGATGCATATTGGTTCCACTGTAAGAGGAGAAATTAAAGAAGATAAATGTGCATTAGATGCCATTGATGCGGTTCTTCCAGCGGGAACATTGTCTGGAGCACCAAAAATCAGAGCGATTGAAATCATAAATAAATTGGAGAACAATAAGCGAGGAATCTATGGAGGTGCAATAGGTTATATCGATTTCACAGGAAATATGGACACCTGTATTGCAATCCGAATTGCATTTAAAAAGAATGGAAAGGTGTTTGTCCGTTCGGGAGCTGGAATTGTAGCAGACAGTGTTCCAAAGAATGAATATCAGGAATGTATTAATAAAGCAAAAGCTGTAATGAGAGCATTAGAAATGGGAGAGGAGGAGATGTAATGATTTTGTTGATCGATAATTATGATAGCTTTTCATATAACCTTTATCAGATGATAGGAGAAATAAATCCAGATATTAAGGTAATACGAAATGATGAAATGACAGTAAAAGAAATTGAAAACTTAAATCCATCCCATATCATTTTATCTCCTGGACCTGGAAAACCGAAAGATGCAGGAATATGTGAATCGGTTGTTGCAGAGTTAGGAAATAAGATTCAGATTTTAGGCGTGTGTCTTGGACATCAGGCAATCTGTGAAGTGTACGGTGCAACTGTAACCTATGCCAAACAGTTGTTTCATGGAAAACAGTCTGTTGTAAAACTAATAAAAGACAGCAAGATTTTTAGAGGCTTGGGAAAAGAAATCAAGGTGGCAAGATATCATTCACTGGCGGCGAAAAAAGAAACGATACCAGAAAAATTACTGGTAACGGCAGTTACAGAAGATGACGAGATTATGGCAGTAGAGCATAAAATTTATCCTGTGTATGGATTACAGTTCCATCCGGAATCAATTATGACACCAGAAGGCAAACAAATCTTAGAAAAATTTTTGGAGGGGTAACAATATGATTAAAGAAGCAATTGCAAAGTTAGTAAATAGAGAAGATTTGGACAATGAAATGATGACAACAGTTATGAATGAAATCATGACAGGGGAAGCGACAGATGCGCAAAAAGCTTCATTCCTTACGGCGATGAATATGAAGGGAGAGACAATCGAAGAAATTACCTCAGCAGCAAGGGTTATGAGACAGCATTGCGAAAGATTTTTAAATGATATGGATGTGCTCGAAATTGTCGGAACAGGCGGAGATGGTTCAAACAGCATCAACATTTCAACACTGGCATCCATCGTTGCTTCTTCAGTAGGGATACCAGTTGCAAAGCACGGCAATAGAGCAGCTTCCAGCAAGTGTGGAACAGCAGATTGCCTGGAAGCACTCGGAGTTAAGATTGATCTTACTCCAGAAAAAAGTGCTGCAATTTTGAAAGAACTCAATATCTGCTTCTTGTTTGCACAAAAATACCACACAGCGATGCGATTTGTAGGTGGTGTAAGAAGAGAAATGGGAGTTCGTACTCTATTCAATTGTCTGGGTCCATTAGCAAACCCGGCAGGAGCCAGTATGCAGCTTCTTGGTGTATATGGAAAAGATTTGGTTGAGCCTTTGGCAAGAGTTCTTGTGAATCTGGGCGTAAAAAGTGCAATGGTCGTATATGGGGAAGACAGTATTGATGAAATCTCTTTGAGTGCTCCGACTTTTGTATGTGAAGCAATTGGCGGTGAATTTAAAACATATGAGATGACACCAGAGCAATATGGATTCACAAGATGTAAGAAAGAAGACTTAGCAGGCGGAACACCAGAAGAGAATGCAGCAATTGCAAGAAGAATTCTGGAAGGAGAACGAGGTCCAAAAACGGATGCAGTTATTTTGAATGCAGGTGCAGCGATTCATATTGCAAAAGGATGCTCAATAGAAGAAGGAATCGAGATTGCGAGAAAGGTAATTGCAAGCGGCAAGGCATTGGAACAGTTAGAAAGGTTTATTGAATACAGTAACAGGTAGAGATTGACTATGAACATATTGGAAGAAATTGCAGAAAAAAGAAAAAACGATATTGCTGCCCGAAAGGAAAAGGTATCCTTAAGTCAGATGAAAAAAATGGCAATGCGATTAGCGGAAATGGAACTCTCGGAAAATGGATGTTTTTTATTTCCATTTGAAAAGAGTTTGAAAGGGAAAGAAATCCATTTTATTTGTGAAGTAAAAAAAGCCTCCCCTTCAAAAGGATTGATTGCCAAAGAATTTCCTTATCTGGAAATAGCGAAAGAATATGAGAAAGCAGGTGCCTCAGCGATTTCAGTTTTGACAGAGCCTGAATATTTTTTAGGTAAAGATGAATATCTGAAGGAAATCGTAGAAAATGTCCGAATACCAGTTTTAAGAAAAGATTTTACAGTGAATGATTATCAGATTTATGAAGCAAAAGTACTTGGTGCAAATGCAGTGTTACTGATTTGTTCGCTTCTGGATGATGCTACTTTAAAAAATTTTTTGGACACCGCTCATAGCATTGGAATATCGGCACTGGTGGAGACACATGATGAAGAAGAAGTGAAACGTGCATTGGCACTTGGCGCAAGAATTATTGGCGTGAATAACCGCAATTTAAAAGATTTCACAGTGGATATTCAAAATAGCGTAAATTTAAGAAAAATGGTACCAGATGAAGTGATTTTTGTGTCAGAAAGTGGAATGAAAACCGCAGAAGATATTCGGGTTCTTAAAGAAAATGGAACAAATGCGGTGCTGATAGGAGAGACACTCATGCGCGCAGAGGATAAAGGAAAGATGCTTAGAGAATTGTCAGGTGAAAAGCTATGACGAAAATAAAGATATGTGGACTCCGAAGAGAAGAGGACATTGCTTATGTAAATGAATGCAATCCAGATTATGCAGGGTTTGTATTTGCTGACAGTAAAAGAAGAGTGAGCGCTGAACAGGCCAAAAAGCTATGCGCAATGCTAAAGAAGGAAATTGTACCAGTCGGAGTGTTCGTGAATGAAAAGATAGACAGAATCACAGAGCTGGTACAAGAAGGCGTGATTGAGGTTATACAGCTTCATGGCGATGAAACAGAAGAATATATAGAAAAACTTCGACGGCGTGTGGGCAGTGCTGTGATTGTAAAAGCTGTCCGCGTGGCATCGAAAGAAGATGTAATGAATTGCGAAAAGACGAATGCAGATTATCTGTTATTTGATTCCAGGGCTTTAAAAGAATATGGCGGAACAGGAAAAACATTTGACTGGCAGCTGATAGAAAACATTCGAACCCCTTTTTTTCTGGCAGGAGGAATCAATGCAGAAAATATAGAGGAAGCAATAAAAAAATTGCAGCCATTTGCAATTGATGTTAGCAGCTTTGTGGAAACAAATGGTTATAAAGATAGAGATAAAATATTGGAGATTGTGGAAAAAGTAAGGAGATATTGATATGGCAAAAGGAAGATATGGAATTCATGGAGGACAGTATATTCCAGAAACACTTATGAATGAGGTAATCAAATTAGAAAAGGCCTACGAATTTTATAAAAATGATCCGGAATTTAATCAAGAATTGAATACGTTACTTGCAGAATATGCAGGTAGACCTTCGCTTTTATATTATGCAGAAAAGATGACAGAGGATTTGGGCGGGGCAAAAATTTATTTTAAGCGAGAAGACTTAAATCATACAGGTTCCCACAAAATTAATAATGTATTAGGTCAGGCACTTTTGGCTAAGAAAATGGGAAAAACAAGAATTATTGCAGAAACAGGTGCCGGTCAGCATGGAGTTGCGACAGCGACGGCAGCAGCACTTCTTGGATTGGAATGCGAAATCTTCATGGGAAAAGAAGATACGATCCGCCAGGCACTCAATGTATACCGTATGAAACTTCTTGGAGCAAAAGTAAATGCAGTTGAAACAGGCACAATGACTTTGAAAGATGCAGTCAATGAATGTATGAGAGAATGGACAAAACGAGTAGATGATACCCTTTATGTGCTTGGCTCAGTTATGGGACCACATCCATTTCCAATGATTGTAAGAGATTTCCAAAGTGTCATCAGTCGTGAAGCAAGAGCACAAATTCTGGAGAAAGAAGGGAAACTTCCAGACGTTGTAATGGCCTGTGTTGGCGGCGGAAGTAATGCTATGGGAATGTTCTATGAATTTATTAAAGATGAATCTGTGCAGCTTATCGGCTGTGAGGCTGCAGGTCTTGGTGTCGATACAGAGAAAACAGCAGCAACGATTGCGACGGGAACAGAGGGCGTTTTTCATGGTATGAAATCTTATTTTTGTCAGGACAAATATGGACAGATTGCACCGGTTTATTCGATTTCAGCAGGGCTTGACTATCCAGGAATCGGTCCGGAACATGCACATCTTCATGATACAGGAAGAGCGAAGTATGTTCCAGTAACTGACGAAGAGGCAGTGGAGGCATTTGAATACATTGCAAAAACAGAAGGAATTATTGCAGCAATCGAAAGTTCACACGCAGTGGCACATCTAATGAAGATTGCGCCAACGATGAGAAAAGACCAGATTATCATTTGTTGTTTATCTGGACGTGGGGATAAAGACGTGGCAGCAATCGCAAGATATAGAGGAGTGGATTTATATGAATAGAATAAAAGAAGCATTTGAAAACAAAAAGGCATTTATTGGATTTTTGACAGCCGGAGATCCGACATTAGAAAAAACGGAAGAGTTTATTGTAGAAATGGAAAGGGCAGGAGCATCGCTGATTGAGATAGGGATTCCATTTTCGGATCCGATTGCAGAAGGACCAGTCATTCAAAATGCAAATGTCAGAGCATTATCGGCTCCATGTGGCTGTACAACAGATATGGTGTTTGACATGGTAGCTCGTGTAAGAGAGAAGGTTACTGTACCGATTGTGTTTCTTACTTATTTAAATCCTGTTTTCAAATATGGATATGAAGCATTCAGTAAGAGATGCGGGGAAATTGGAGTTGACGGAATCATTATTCCAGATATGCCTTTCGAGGAGAGAGAGGAACTTGCACCGATTGCAGAAAAGTATGGGGTAGATCTAATTTCTATGATTGCTCCTACAAGTAAAGATAGAATTCAGATGATTGCAAAAAATGCGAAAGGCTATATTTATCTGGTGTCCTCTATGGGAGTAACTGGCGTGAGAAGTGAGATCACAACAGATATCAGTGAGATCGTTCAGAGCATACGAAATGTAACAGATACACCGGTGGCAGTTGGATTCGGAATCAATACACCAGATCAGGCCGCAAAGTATGGAACGATGAGTGATGGTGTGATTGTTGGAAGTGCAATCGTCAAAATCATAGAGAAATATGGAGAAAATGCAGGAGCTCCTATTTATGAATATATAAGTGCAATGAAGTCTGGTTTGGAATAGTGAAAAATGATAAAATGGATGCATCAATAAAGAAAGTGAAGGATTATAGGATGGGGATTCATTTTAATGAAGAGAGACGTGTGTTTAAGCTGGATACAGAACATACAACCTATATGATAGGGGTGACAGTGGAAGGCTATGTGGGACACATCTATTATGGAAGACGATTACAAAATATTGGCGGAATCGGTCTTTTGAGAACTGCGGTGCATCCATTTACGCCAAGCAAGAATAAGAGAGAAAAATCAGCATTTCTTGATTCTTTTCCAACAGAATATCCGACAGGGGGAATCGGAGATTATAGAGAAAGCTGCTTCCATGTAAGAAATGAGCAAGGGTGTGCAGCAGCGGAACTTCTTTTCTGTGGATATGAGATTATCGAAGGTAAACCTAAGTTAGCAGGGCTTCCCGCAACTTTTAGCAATAAAGATGAAGTTGAAACATTGAAGATTAATTGCGAAGATGCTGCATTAGGAATTAAAGTTGAACTTTTGTATTCCGTTTTTGAGAAAGAGGATTGCATTACTCGAAGTGTTAAGGTGGTAAATTATGGTCTGCAGACATTATATCTTGAGAAAGTATATAGTGCATGTATCGACATGGATAATCGAGATTTTGAGATGATTAGTCTTCATGGGTCATGGGGAAGAGAGCGACACATTCAAAGAGGAGACATCCGCTTTGGAAAGCAAATGGTATCTTCTGTTTGTGGGAAATCGAGTCATCAGGAGCATCCGTTTATTGCACTTGTTACTCCAGAGACAACCCAGGAAATCGGAGAAGTCTATGCGATGAATTTTGTTTACTCAGGTAACTTTATAGCGCAGGCAGAACTGTCTCAATACAACCAAGTACGTATGGTAATGGGAATCCATTCAGAAGAATTTAAATGGAAGCTGATGCCTGGTGATGAATTTCAGGCGCCGGAAGTTGTTATGACATATTCAGCTGAGGGACTTGGAAAGATGACACGTTCTTTCCATGATTTGTATAGATCACATCTAATCAGAAGTCCTTATCAGTATAAGGAGAGACCAGTGCTGATTAATAACTGGGAGGCAACATATTTTGATTTTAATACAGAGAAATTATTGGCAATTGCAAAAGAAGCAAAGCAGTGCGGAATAGAGATGCTGGTTATGGATGATGGCTGGTTTGGAAGAAGGAACAGCGATGATTGTTCGCTTGGCGACTGGATTGTAAATGAGGAAAAATTGTCAACCGGATTACTGGATCTGGCCAAAAGAGTGAATGAGATTGGACTGAAATTTGGTATCTGGTTTGAACCAGAAATGATCTCACCTGATTCAGAACTTTATCGAGCTCATCCGGATTGGGCGATTCAGATTCAAGGAAGAGAGGCAACTCAGATTCGAGCACAATATGTACTTGATATCACTAGAAAAGAGGTAAGAGATTACGCATACGAATGTGTAGCTGATATTTTAAGAAATGCACCAATTTCCTATGTGAAATGGGACATGAACAGACAGTTGTCGGATTTGGGAAGCTACATGCTTTCAGAAGATACGCAGCAGGAGCTGTCTCATAGATATATGCTTGCTGTTTATGAGATGCAGGAAAGGTTAATACAGGAATTTCCAGATTTATTATTGGAAAATTGTTCTGGAGGCGGTGCAAGATTCGACCCGGGTATGCTGTATTACAGCCCACAAATCTGGTGTACAGACGATACAGACGCAGTGGAGAGACTACGTATTCAGGAAGGGACAGCTCTTATCTATCCATTGTCTACGATGGGAGCACATGTTAGTGTCTGTCCAAATCATGCGCTTGGACGAAGTACTCCATTTGAAACGAGAGGTCATGTAGCGCTTGCGGGTACTTTTGGTTACGAACTTGACGTTACAAAAATCTCAGAAGAAGAAAGAGCACAGATTCCAGGACAAGTAGAGACGTATAAAAAGTATCGTTATCTGATTCAAACTGGAGATTATTATCGCATTGCATCATGGTCAGACAAAAAGCCATACGACTGCTGGGAAGTTGCGGCAAAAGACGGTTCAGAAATTCTGGTTACATTTGTTCAGGTATTGAATGGAACGAATGTATTAAGTCGTGTGATTAAATTGAAAGGTTTGGATTTGGATGCAAAATACCAATTAGAAGGTACAAATGAAATCTATACAGGCGAAGAACTTGCATATTGTGGATATATAGTAGAGAAGATTTTTGGAGATTTCATCAGCAAATTGTATCATTTTGTGAAAATACAGTAAAAATAATGGGGCTATCATTTTGATATGCCCCATTTGTCTATTTATCGAAAAAAAAGTCGCTTGCCATATGCAAAATATAGAGAGAAATCATAATTTTTATACGGTTTTCGTTTGTTGTAATATCATATCCCAGAATTTCTTTGATATTTTTTATCTTATATTTCAATGTGTTTTGATGAAAAAAAGTAGCTTCTGCTGTTTGTTTAATACTACAATTATTATCAAAAAAATCTTTTAATACCTGCATATAAGAAGTTTTATTTTCATTGTCATATGCAATCAGTTTTCCAAGTGTTTTTCGGACAAATGCTGGATAGAGAGTGTCAGAATCCTTTACATTTGCGAGAATTTGATATATACCGAGATCATCATAACTAAGAGGATTTTCTGCAAATATTTTGTTACACATTTGAAATGCAAGCGTGGCATTTTTATATGAGTTATGTAAATCAGAAATGTGATTTACAGTCTGTCCAATTCCAATCTGGATATCTTGATTGGTCTGACAGAAGGAATGGAAAACTTCTTTAAGTTCGGTAATTGACACTTCATTTGTCATCAAAACAAGACGTTCTTTTTCTTCGTAAATAATGCTTTGCTTAAAAAGATAATGCAATGACTTTTCTACTTTCGAGGAATCCCATAAAAAAGTTGAATGCTCGGTTTTGCTATGAGAGGGACCAATTATAGATACGATATACAACGAATCTTCGAAAAAGCCATTTCGTTCAAAATGATTCAAATAGAGCTGCTCATCCTGTGGATAAAAAATCGCATTTTTTAATGCAGCAATCAGATTTGTTTCATTTCTTTCGTGGTCTAACAGTATTTCGGAAAAGCGCCGCATGATCTTAGAATAGGAAGTATCCCAACTGGCAAAGAAAAACGGAAATTCTATATTGTTACAATGTTGAATGACTTTTTCAGAAATTGTATGGCCATTCGGACAGGATATAATCAAACCATGAGCATTCATTAAGGCAATGCGGTCAATGAATTCAATCTGCAAGTCATCTGATTCGGTACTGATACTTGTATTAAAAATAAGTTCACCGCCATGCAGAAGATAGATGAATTCTCTGTTTTCGATGACGTGAAACCAATCTATTTTTTTATTGAAACAACTGGTTGTAAGCAGTCGTACTTCAAAGTCGGAATAAATATCTTGATAAAGTCTTTCTAATTCTACGGACATAATTTTTCTCCTAAAGGTTAAAAAGTGTTATAAATTTTCTTTATTATAGCATAAAATAAAAGAAAAATTGTACTTAAAGTACAATTTACGGGGGAAATTATGTCGTATGTAGACATAGGAAATAAGAATAAGCCATGTTATAATATCCTCGTAAAACATTTTATTAAGATGTTTACGGCAAAACTCCAAAATATATCAAAAGACCAGGGCCCGAAACCTGGTCTTTTTGTCATATTCTAAGAAAGGAGTATTTTGTTATATTATAAGGAGAATTGCAAGAAGATAAGGGAAATAGTATAATATTTTAAATACACTCGGAAAGGAGAGAATTATGAAGCAGAATAATAAAGAAAAATATACGAAAGTATCACTTGTAATAGAATTTTTAAAAGGGAATATACATTATTTTATACTTAGTATTATATCGGCATTGATTGTGACCGGACTTGATATGATCTCTCCGCAAATGATTCGAACTACGGTAGACAGCATTATTGGAAGTAAAAAGTTAGAGCTGCCAGAGTTTCTAATGCACATGATTGATAGTGTGGGCGGTGTAAGCTTCCTAAGAAGTAATGTGTGGGTGATAGCAGTTTTAATTGTGATCATAGCTGTTTTTACGGCCATCTTTCGATACCTATTTCATCTCTATAATACAAAAGGGGCAGAAGCACTCGTCAGAACAATGCGTAACCGCCTGTTTTCCTATATTCAAAGATTACCTTTTACATGGCATATGAAAAATCAAACGGGAGATATTATTCAGCGTTGTACATCAGATGTTGAGATGATTAAGAATTTTATTTCGGAACAACTTACAGGCGTATTTCGAATTTTGATTCTAATCACAATGTCAATCGTATTCATGTTTTCTATGAATGTCAAACTTGCAATCATTGCAGTTGCATTTATCCCGGTCATCATTGGATACTCTCTATATTTTCACACACATATCCGTGATAATTTTACCAAATGCGATGAAAATGAAGGAATACTATCTGCAATTGCGCAGGAAAATCTTACTGGAGTCAGGGTAGTCCGAGCATTTGGCCGAGAGAAATTCGAAAAAGAACGTTTCGAAAAGCAAAATAACATTTATACAGATGCCTGGATGCATCTATGCAAGTTTTTAGCACTATTCTGGGGAGCAGGAGATTTGTTCTCTGGGTTACAGCTAATGATGGTTGTAATATTTGGAGCCGTATTTAGTGTGAATGGAGAAATGACGGCAGGGGAATTTATTGCTTTTATTTCGTATAATTCTATGCTTACCTGGCCAGTTCGTTCTTTGGGAAGAATGATTTCGGAAATGAGTAAAGCAGGAGTTTCGGCAGAACGCCTTTGTTACATTATGAATTCGGAAGCAGAAAAGGATAGAGAAAATGCGGTAACACCAGATATGAGGGGAGATATCGTGTTTGAAAATGTTTCATTCGGATACGGTGATGCCGTAGTTTTAAAGAATATCAATTTCACAATTCCCTGTGGAACAACGTTTGGTATTTTAGGCAGTACCGGATCTGGAAAATCAACATTGATGCATCTTTTAAACCGATTATATGATCTTCCCAAAGAAAATGGACGTATCACAATTGGCGGCGTTGATGTAGCAGACATGAAAAGCGAATGGGTTCGCTCCAATATAGGTATGGTGTTGCAGGAACCATTCTTATTCTCACGTACCATTGCAGAAAATATTGGAATTACGAAAAAGAATTTTACTTTATCAGAGGTACGCAAAGCAGCTGCAATCGCCTGTGTAGATGAATCCGTTATGGAATTTACACAAGCTTATGACACTATTGTTGGAGAACGAGGTGTTACATTATCAGGGGGACAAAAGCAACGTACGGCAATCGCAAGAATGTTGACGCAAGCGACACCGATCATGGTATTTGATGATTCTCTTTCGGCTGTTGATGCAGAGACAGATGCTAAGATTCGTCAAGAACTCCAAAAAAATTTAGGGGATTCGACAGTAATTCTGATTGCACATCGTATTACGACATTGATGCAGGCAGACTGCATTATGGTGATGGATAAAGGTCAGATTGCAGAAATTGGCACGCATGAAGAGTTGATGAAAAAGAACGGCATTTACCGAAAAATCTATGATATGCAGATGTTGTTAGAAGAGGAGGGAGCATTACATGAGTAATCAAAAAGATGAACAAAAAGAATATGTTTCTCTCAAATATTTTGGTATTCCAAAGCTGTTTCCTTATTTAAAGCCGTACAAGTTTATCATGATAAGCATGGTAGTTTTAGGATTTTTAGGAGGATTGGTGGACATCATTCTTCCATTGTTCCAGAGATATGCGCTCGATAATTTTATTGGCAAAGATGCGTTAGATACCTTGGAAGGATTTATATTTTGCTATGTTTCAATTTTGGTTTTTCAGGTACTCGCAAATACTATTTCCGCGTATCAGTCATGTCAAATCGAAATGTATGTCGGGCGAGATATGAAGCGTGAAAGTTTCAATCATTTGCAGACGCTTGCTTTTTCTTATTACAATCAAAACAGTGTAGGATATATCCATGCAAGGGTAATGAGTGACACAGATCGTATTGCAGCTTTGATTTCGTGGGGGCTTATGGATGGTGTATGGAATCTTTCTTATATTGTGGGTGCCATTGTCGTCATGCTAACCATCGACTTAAAACTTGCAATGTGGGTTATTGTAATTGTTCCGATTACAGCGCTTGGGGCTGCTTTTTTTCAAAAGAAACTAGTTATGTTAAATCGAAAAATCCGTGAAGTGAATTCTAAAATTACAGGTAATTTTAATGAAGGTATTACAGGAGCAAAGACAACCAAGACGCTGGTGATTGAGAAGAAAATGGAAGAGAGTTTTGAAGAGACGACAGATGAGATGTATAAGACGTCTGTGCGCGCGGGACACTATCGTTCTTTGTTTGCATCGATGATTTCATTTGCGGCCTCCCTTGCACTTGCATTAGTACTCTGGCAAGGCGGACTTATTACAATGGAAGGGGTCATGGAGCTTGGAACATTGTCTGTCTTCATGTCTTATGCACTTGGTATGATGGAACCGGTACAATGGGTCGTGCGGGCAATCTCCCAGCTCATCATTGTTCAGGTTAATGTGGAACGTTTTACACGTTTAATGGAAACAGAATCGGACGTTTGTGATACAAAAGAAGTCATTGAAAAATATGGGGATTCTTTTGAACCAAAGAAAGAAAACTGGGAGCCGCTTTATGGAGATGTTACATTTGAAGATGTTTCATTTAGATATCCGGACGGAGACGAGTATGTGTTGGAACATTTCAATCTTCATGTACCACAGGGAACCAATGTGGCGATTGTCGGGGAAACCGGTGCTGGAAAATCCACATTGGTAAATCTGGTCTGTCGTTTCTTTGAACCAACGTCGGGAAGAATATTGATTGATGGAAAGGATGTAAGAGAGCGCTCACAATTGTGGCTGCATAGTAATATTGGTTATGTTCTGCAAGCACCTCACCTATTCTCAGGAAGCGTTCTGGAAAACTTAAAGTATGGAAATCCAGATGCGACAATGGAAGAAATCGAAGCAGCAGTAAAGGGCGTGTCGGCAGATGGGGTGATCGCACGCATGGAGAAAGGATACAATAGTGAAGTAGGAGAAGGCGGAGATCTGCTTTCTACAGGTGAAAAACAGTTACTTTCATTTGCAAGGGCAATTCTGGCAAATCCTCGTATCTTTGTGCTGGACGAAGCAACTTCATCGATTGATACGGTAACGGAAAAGTTAATTCAAGATGCAATTGCAAAACTGATGAAAGGAAGAACATCATTTGTGATCGCACATCGACTTTCTACAATCCGACAGGCAGATGTGATACTTGTTGTAAAGGACGGAAAGATTATCGAGCAGGGAACACATGGAGAATTGATCGCAAAAAAAGGAGCCTATTACAGTTTGTATACAAAACAATTCCAGGAAGAAACAATGGCAAATTCCATGGAGAGTGCTTTTAAATAGGCATTTGTTTGAGTGATAAGAATAGAAGTAGTCAAATGTAGAATGCATTTATGGCTACTTTTTTCGTGGGGCTTTTTGTAGCGCAGAGCTTGCTGTAAATCGAGTGGGCATATGTGAGAAAAGTTCAGCTTGTAAGAAATGCCCTGGGTATATATCGAATTTTTCAAGTTCACTGTCAAAAAAACTTGCTAAAAATAGCTCAAAACGATGTGTTTTTTCCAAATGTAAAAAAAGGAACTAATACTGCCCATGAATTCGGTAAAAGTGACGGTAGCATTCACTTGTTTTTATACATACGTCCAATCTGACTATTTTAATTCTTTTTAAACAAGCTTTTTGGGCAGCGGATTTGCGAAATTCCATATATACCCTGGGTAAAAATGTCAATATAAAAATGCAGTTTCTATACAGAAAAAGTATGATTCTGGAAACTATTTTTGTTTTGCATGATAGTTTGTATGGAGGTGCAATTGTGCGATGTATCCTGATATAAGAATTGAAGCTCAGGATACCTGTCTTTCTTAAAACTGGTATCTCGTCATATACTTTTTTTCATAAAGTGAGAATGAGCTTGTCTTCTCCATTGGAAACTTTTTTATATTCACCCAAACCAACAAACTTTGGCGCGCAGCGCCTTTTCTAATTTGTTTATTTTAGCTGCATACAGAATTCGTTGCTTCTTATCCGAAGCTGAAGTTTAAGCGGAACAATTGAAAATTCATCGTGTAGATGTTAAAAAATGGATGCGAGCCTCTCACGGCAAGCATCCTTTTTTTCTTACAGATACTAGATGAAGTTGAATGCAGTGGAGCATTGAAGCAGAGGATAATAAGCAACGAATTCGTAAGTAGATAAAATCAAACAAATCCCCATTTATTTGATACTGCGGCAATATTCTCTTGGACTGCATCCCACTTGTTTGTGAAAGAGTCTTGAAAAATATGCAAAATCCTGGAAACCAACAGCGAGTGCGACTTCAGATATTGACATCTTTGTAGTGTTAAAATGACGGATCGCTTCGTTAATACGGGTTTGGTGAATATAATTGGTAATGTTCATGCCAACTTCCTTACTAAAAGAAGAAGAGAGAGAAGTTGCATTTTTTTGAAATTTTTCTGCCAAAAGAGCCAATGTAAGTTCTTCATCTAAATGTAAGTTAATATAATTTATTACAGCACGAATGGTTTTTGAGTATTCTGGAAAAGCATAGTTTTTTACCAAAAGGCAGTATTTGTGGCAGATATCGTTTGGCATGTTCAAGATGTTGTCCCGGTTGTTTAAAGTATCTATTTTTGATCTGAGAGAAGTAAACAACTTTAAAATGTGGGAAGGATGTATATTCGTTCCTAAAAGTGCAACATGACAATATCCGTTCAGCATACTTAGATTTTTCTTACATTCACTAAGATTTTGCGAAGCTAATATTCTGGAGTTACGAACAAAATCATTGAGTAACTCATGGGAAAGTGTTGCATTTCCTTTTTTTAGGGCTTCTAAAAAATAGAATAATTTTTCTTGATACATTTCAGCATATTCTACCGAGAAATCATGGATCAGCTGAGTGTCTACATGCAAATTATGTACCTGACCCTCAAATTCGACAAGGATAGCAGAGAGATCTCTGAATTCAGGAAGAAATGCGGAGATGATCTCTTTCGTTACAGAAGAAATTGAACAGAGTGACACATATGGGAATCCATCATAGTAACTCTGCAGCGAAGTTAATATATTTGGAGAAAGCTCTAAATCTTTAATTAACTTTGCAAAAAAATCGGGTGAGATTTCTTCAGAACGGAAAGGCCCAACGGAAAAGAAATCGGGAGATTTTTCCAAATTCAGGTAAACAATAATGTTATAAAATCCCAGATTACTCCTTACGATAAAAAATCTTCTTTCAGGAGCATCTTTCGAAGGAATTAGCGCTTCATTGGTGTTAAGAAAATCAGGCCACATAATGTTGCGGATTCCACGGTCGATATCCTTAAAATCAGCATATGGAGGTGAGAAAAAAAGTGTTTCTGTCTGAAATGCTTCTAATAGTACTTTTTGCAGTAAGTGAAAACAAGCCTCAATATTTTTATTTTGGAATGTCATGGTTTATTTTCCTCCTGTTTTGTTTATTTTTATTCTTTTGGATTAATTATACAAAAATAATACAACTTTTATAAAGATTATGCAAGCATAGAAACTAAGATTTTGCTAAAATAACCAAGATGAGTTTATTGGAATGAATAAAGAAGGAGGGGTTCATGAAAAAATGTTGTTTTTTCATGAAGTGAGTGGGGAATCCTGCTTTATCTAGAATCATCGCACTATGAAGGACGTTCATCTAAGAAATATTAGAGGGATATTTTGAAAGATGATACGCTTTCTTAAATCATTACTTCAGATGGTAGTGGAAAGATATTTTGAATAATAGTTTACAATTATAAGTGTTATTTGAGAATCAGAAAGTACCTCTGAAGAATTGATAAAAACGAAAACCATGCATTTTGTATGGTGCAGATGTAGCTTTAGATTTGTAATCTGTTTTGAAAACAATGGATGATAAGAATTATTTTTCGAGTCATCATAAGCTGTACTGTCAGTCGGAATGTGAATTCTGACAAACAGTGAAGAACATATACTGCGATCACTACACATGGTTGAAGTTATATGGGCTTGACTGCATTGAATGCCAGAGATGAAAGGATGTCTTAGTTTTTACCAATAGATAACTGATTGGTGGATGGCAAGGCAAGGTTCGGATTCATTTTTGGATTCAAAACAAAGGTTCTATGAATGGTTATACGACCACAAGTGGGAACAAATAGATAACACAGGCAGATTGCAGTGTGTTATCAAAAAAAATGTGGCATCAAAAGGAGGACAACATGCAGAACAATACGCAAGATTTCAAAAAAGTAAGGATCGTTATTGCAGTGATTGCAATTTTAATCGGAGTGATTATGGCCATATACGGGTATATGACTCTTCCGGCGGAAGTTGCAACACAGTTTGAAGGATTCATGAACACAGGAGCACCGAAGGCGCCGAAGCTTTTAGCAGTGCTTTTGCCATTGGGAATTGTGGTATTATTTGCAGTGAAATCCGTGTCACAGCCAAGAAGTATCTTTATTTGTCTGCTCGGATATGTGGTTAACATTTTATTCTGGCTCAGCAATTAAAGAAAAACGTACGGGGGAGTGGAAGTCTCCTCAAAGATGAGAGGTAAAGGAGAGAAAAAATTATGAATCAAAAAAGAAGTTTGCCAGATAAGTATTATGGCGAAAACGGTATCCACCGCGTACCATTGTGGAGAATCGCATGTTTTGCTCTCAACAACACATCTACTAATATGTACATGTTCTTAATGAACTTCGTTGCATATTACTTAGGTGGTTGGGTTGGAGTAGGAACAGTTATGGCAGGTTCTTTCTCTATGATGATGAGACTTTGGGATGGTGTGACTGACCCTGTAGTAGGTCTCTTGGTTGACAAAACAAATGGTAAATTTGGTAAGAACAGACCATTCATGGTTATTGGTAACATTATCCTGTTCGTTACATCATGGATTTTATTCAACATTACACATACATTACCAATGGCAGCTCGTTTCCCATTCTTCATTGTGATTTCTGCAATTTATTACTTGGGATATACATGCCAGTGTGTTGTTACAAAATCAGCACAATCTGCTTTGACAAATGATCCAAGACAAAGACCATTATTTGCTGTATTTGATGGTATTTATAACACAGTATTATTTACATTACTTCAGGTTGTTGCAGCTAAGCTGGCAACAACATACGGCGGATTTACAGCTGATCCAGCATTATTTAGAGACCTTCAATTAATCTTTGGCGGTGTTTCTGCAGTTATGATGGTTGTTGCTGTTATCGCTATTGCACCAAAGGATAGATCAGAATTCTTCGGTACTGGTGTACAGGTTAAAGTTGGTCTTAAAGATTATATCGATACATTATTACATAACAGAGCGATCCAGATGCTCGTAGTTTCAGCTGGTACAGACAAACTTTCTACACAGATGAAAGGTAACGCTGTTATTATGGCAGTATTAATGGGTGTTTGTGTTGGTAACTATGAACTTTCTGGTGCATTACAAGGTATCATTGCTGTTCCAACAACTATCCTTATGATTTTCTTCGTAGGTGGTCTTGCTACACGTCTTGGACAAAAGAAAGCGATGCTTATCGGTTCTTGGGGCGGTATCATTACTAACGCTATGTTAATCGTATTATGGTTATTCGGTGATTATAAATCAATGAACGGCGCTGACGGAAGCTTACAAATTACATTATTCACAGTACTTTACATCGTAATCAACGTTGTAATGGGTGGTTTCACAGGTCTTTCAGGAAACATCGTTATTCCTATGACAGCTGACTGTGCTGACTACGAAGTATACCGTACAGGTAAATACGTTCCAGGTTTAATGGGAACATTATTCTCATTCGTTGATAAGATTATCTCTTCTTTCGCTCCAATGCTTCTTTCTATTTTGTATGCAGCAATTGGATTTAAAGAGGTATTACCAGACCAGACAGCAGAATTTAGCCAACCATTGTTCTTAGTAACATTGTTCTGTATCTATGGCGCTCTTATCCTTGGTAACTTATGTAACGTAGTTGCTATGAAATTCTATCCATTATCAAAAGAAAAAATGGAAGAAATCCAAGGCGAAATTGCTCGTATCAAAGCTCAGGCTAAATAATAAGAAATATGACAAAATATACATATTGTTAGGAAATAAGCGTCGGTTACGACGCTTATTTTCAAATGTGAAAGTTAGTCGGATAAAATACTTTATCAATGTACACATATAGTGAGTAGTCTCGGAAACTATTGAATAAATGATGTATAACTTATTCAGCAAATAACCATGCCTTATTCTGCTACGAAAACGATAGAAAATGGCATGACTTTAAAACCTCCCATTGGCAGGTTTTGAAAACGTATTCAGGAAA
>JBGVGF010000045.1:0-2067 GCA_045121495.1 Faecalimonas sp. | reverse complement strand
GAACAATATTTATTTCAGATTTCTATTGGAAAGCATCCAGGAAAGCAGGATGGGTTTCAATGTATGAAAGATAAATGTCCCTATCCAACTAATGATAAGTGTGTGAATTGCATTTATTCTATTCCTACTATTCATTGTGTTGGTGTTATAGGACAAGCAACAAATGATATTTTAGATGAATTGCTACAGGATGATGGAAAATTGACTGATTTGGATGTGAAACGATTGTCTTATCAATTACTCAAACTTCCCACACCAATAAGATGTGCTGAACCTTGAAAATCCAATATTTCAGCCAATAAAAAAGGCATAAATACAATCCTTTGGTATAATGGAATTGTCCAGAAACCAAAATAGAAAAGGAGATTTATGCCATGTCCATTTTAGCACAGAACCATACGGATGAGGTAGCTTTACTTGATTGTATTCAGAAATTTTTTGCAAAGTATCATGTTGGAAAGTTACTGAAGCAATGTAATGGGTCCAAGGAGAAAGGTGTTCCTTCCATTTCTCTTCTGAAATACAAACTCGGAAACATCTTCATCGGAAGAAGTATGTATATGCAGCAGCGTACCGGTTCTTTCAAGGAAGATTTCTCTAAAAATACCTTCTATCGCTTTCTGAATTCTGCTAAGACAAACTGGCTTCGTTTTACGTCACTCCTTGCCGCAGACATCGTTAACAATGGGATCAAGGATCTTACCGATGCCTCTCGTAAGAATGTATTCATCATTGATGACAGTCTTTTCAATCGTACCAGTTGTAAAAAAACTGAATTGGGTTCTAAAGTCTTTGACCATACTGGGATGAATTACAAAAAGGGATACCGTATGCTGACACTTAGCTGGAGCGATGGAAATACGCTTATTCCTGTTAATAGCTGTCTTCTTGCTTCGTCAAAGGAATCAAACATCATCGGCCCGGTAAAAGCATTTGATAAGAGAACTCTCGCCGGAAAACGTCGCAAACTTGCCCAGACCAAGGCCCCTGAAGCAATGCTGACACTGCTTGATACAGCCGTTTCTGCCGGATTATCTGCGGAATACGTTCTTTTCGACTCCTGGTTCTCTAATCCTGCTCAGATTACGGCAATCAAGCGCAAAGGAATGGATGTGATTGCCATGATCAAGAAAAGCAGTCGGATCAAGTATACCTACAATGACGAGCAGCTTAACATCAAGGAAATCTATTCTAAGAACAAAAAGCGTCGTGGCAGATCCAAATATCTTCTTTCTGTTGATGTCATCGTAGGAAAGGAAAATCCAATCCCTGCCAAAATCGTATGTGTTCGAAATAAGGCTAATCGTAAGGATTGGCTTGCTTTCATCTGCACTGATACATCTCTTAGCGAAGAAGAAATCATTCGGATTTATGGAAAACGCTGGCAGATTGAAGTTTTCTTCAAAACCTGTAAGTCCATGCTCAACCTGATTGGAGAGTGTCACAGTTTATCTTATGATGCACTAACTGCTCACGTAGCAATTGTGTTTACCAGATATATGCTACTCGCAACGGAACAACGGCAGAACGAAGACCAGAGAACGCTGGGAGAGCTATTCTTTTTCCTTGTTGATGAAATGGCAGATATTACTTTCAGCAGATCACTTGGCATCCTGATGGATGCCTTAATGGCGAGCCTTCAGGAAATCCTGAAGCTGAGTGACGAGCAGCTTTCTGCCCTTATTGCTGATTTTGAATCCAGACTGCCAGAATATCTGCGTAATGCACTCCATCCAGGGACTGCGATGGCATAAATTGCTATTTTGTTAGCTGAAATATTGAATTTTCAAGGTACGAAGCCCATTTGGGGTATGGGAAGTCTTAGTTAATAAATTTTGCTGAATTCCGCTTAACTCACTGATTACCTCATTTGTGTGTTGATTCCAGAATAAATTTATATTATACTGCATTGCTTTTATTAAAGTATCCACTACTACATTAAGTTTTTCGTATAGCATGTCTATTAAATTTGAAGACGCCGAATACCTTTTATAACGATAATATTCTTGCAAAATTATAAACAAATTTGGAAAATGATCTATAATCCCCTTCTCTAACTGCTCTTTC
>JBGVGF010000044.1:0-2269 GCA_045121495.1 Faecalimonas sp. | reverse complement strand
GCATCCAACGAAGCGGATATGATAGTCCTTGCCGTTAAAACGGAAGTCCACTTCCTTATTACGGAGCAGGTACATTCTGAAATCTTCACGCTGTTTACGAATCCAGGTCAGCGGCAGACCGGCAGCCAGATGAACATCTGCATCACGGATACCATACACATTCAGTTCCCTGGCAACTGCCATAAGGGTCAGAATGTAGTAGTCCTCATCCATAGCCTTGTCTGCGATAAACGCCTTGTGGCCTTCCCCGATGCGATAATAGATACCGCCATGCTCCAGAATGTTTCCGGAGAAGATTGGTTCCGTTTCATAGGCGGTCACTCCGGTAGGTGTGACTGTATTAGCAGTCTTGATGTTGCCGTAGCCATGGTCTACAGCAATGATTTTGATGTTGTTCAGTTCTTTCATTTGCTCTGTACCTCCTTGTGTTTGTTTGTGTTCATAAAAATGCCCCCTTTCAGTAGATTTGCTTTGAAGTAGCACCGGATTTTCTGATTTAGTGCTGTTTTCATTGCAATTTCATTCTACTGAAAGAGGGCGTAAAACACATTGAGCGTGGATTGAGCGTAAATTGAGTAAAAAAGAAAAGCAGCCACACACTTAATGTGCATGACTGCAATTAAAACTTTGTACAATATTATTTCTTGCAAACTTGTTCGATTTTATCAGCTGCCCCTTTGGAACCTGTGCATTGTTTAAAGCTACAAGAAATTTTCATGGCATTTTCTTTGTATGAATCCACTAACAGAAGTTTATTTATGGCATTTAGAATAGAAACTCTGTCAGTTTTCTTTAGTTTAATTCCTGCCCCAAGTTGATTCACACGTTCAGCAACACCTCCTTGTTCGGCGGTCTGTGGAAGCATAAGTAAAGGGACTCCAAAATATAGGCTTTCATTTACGCTATTCATTCCACAGTGGGACAGAAATATATCTGCTACTTGAAGCACCGCAATTTGATCAACGTGCTCATATACAGAGATATTCTCTGACAATTTTCCGAATGCATTGATAGATACCAAATTACCAACAGATATAATAACCTGATATTCCGTATCCGCAAGGGCGCTAATACACGTTTTATATAAAGGCATCATATCATTATTTACTGTGCCCATAGAAATGTAAATCAATTTCTCTTTAGTTTTAACGATCTTATCAGCAGCAGGGCGGATAGATGGACCAACAAAAACGTATTTGTCGGAGAAGGTATCTGCACAAGGCTGAAAATCAAAAGAAGTGTATACAATCGTGTGTGTATTATCATCGTTCTGGATAATATCAAGTACACTTTTAATCGGATACCCTTTGTCCTGCAGGCGCTTTATATTTTTCGTGATTTTGGGCATAGAAATTAACATTCGTACTAATTCACCAATACCTTGCTTCATGATTTTTGCAGAATATTGATTGAATGCGAAAGTTGTAGTAGAAGAAACAAAAGGTATTCCTAATTTTATAGCAATTGCTTTTCCCCATACCGCCATTGAATCAGCAACAATGCAGTCCGGTTTCAGCCGTTTCATGTCTTCACATACTTTGTCATCAAGAGCTAAAGTAGTGTCTACTAAAATTTTCGTCGAAAATGCAAGGTCTTTACCGACACGTACAGCATCTTTAGGTGTGAGCTTTTGCTCCATATCATAATCATCACAAGAAACGAAAGTAGCTCCTGCGGATTCTATTTTTTCACGCATGATATTATAAGAATAGTACCATACCTGATGCCCACGAGAAACCAATTCACGTACAACGCCAAGAGTAGGGTTTGTATGACCATGCGCCGGAATACAAAAGAAAACTATTTTACTCATGTATCACACCATCCTTTATTCATCTATTTCCGAAAAAATCTTTTGGATATATTCCATTTGCATTTCTTTTGGCAGGATTGCAATTCCTCTTTTCTCATCTCCAAGAACCAGAATTTCATTCCCTGGCTGAAGATCAAAGAGTTCCCTTGCTTCTTTAGGAATTACAAACTGTCCTTTTTCGCCAATCTTTACCATCCAAGCATATTTTCCATTTTTAAAGTCCATATCCAATCCTCCAAAGTATGATTATTCATACAAATCATACCATTTTTAATAGTGATTTTCAAGAGTATATAATACTTGCAGATGAAAAAAGCAGCCATACACCGTAGTGCAAGACTGCCTTGTTTAACCATATTAAATTGTCCGCTGAAAACTGAAATTTGCGCATTATCTTGTTCCACTTCCGTCATACGCATTTTTTTCTACATATGTCATCATAGTATTATTTCTCCA
>JBGVGF010000043.1:0-15082 GCA_045121495.1 Faecalimonas sp. | reverse complement strand
GAGAAATCCTCTGAGAGGTTTTTTTGTCTTGTTTTGTGATATAAAAGAATGTATAATGCCAGTAGGTATGCAATTCATTATCGAAACAGGTATTTATATATAGGGGAGTTAAATAAATGAAAAAAATAATGTTAATCTTTGGTACACGACCTGAGGCAATCAAGATGTGTCCATTGGTAAAGGAGTTAAAGAGCAGAGACGCGTTTGAAGTTGTCGTGTGCGTGACAGGGCAGCATCGTCAAATGTTAGATCAAGTATTAGAAGTGTTTGATGTGGTTCCAGATTACGATTTATGTATTATGAAAGAACGTCAAACACTCTTTGATGTGACTGTAAATATTTTAAACAATATCAAACTTGTGCTTGAAAAAGAAGCGCCGGACATTGTGCTGGTGCATGGCGATACCAGTACAACATTTGTGACAGCATTGGCATGTTATTATCTGCAAATTCCAGTGGGACATGTAGAAGCCGGGCTTAGAACTTATGATATTTATAGTCCATATCCGGAAGAATTCAATCGTCAGGCAGTGGGGATTATAAGCAAATACAATTTCGCACCGACTGAATGGTCAAAAAGCAATTTAATAAAAGAAGGTAAAAAAGAAGATACTATTTTTGTGACTGGCAATACAGTAATCGATGCGTTAAAGACAACGGTATGTGAAGAGTATTCACATCCAGAACTGGAGTGGGCATCGGACAGTAAGATGATCCTGATTACAGCACACCGCCGGGAGAATCTGGGTGAGCCGATGAAGAATATGTTTCAGGCGATCCGTAAGGTGATGGATGAGCATCCAGGAGTAAAAGCGATCTATCCGATCCATATGAATCCTGTAGTGCGAGAGACGGCGAACAGCATTCTAGGCGATGATGACAGAATCAGAATCATTGAACCATTGGGTGTTCTGGATTTTCACAATTTCCTAAGCAGAAGTTATCTGGTTCTTACAGATTCGGGAGGGATTCAGGAAGAGGCATCAGCATTAGGAAAACCGGTACTGGTGATGCGCAATACTACAGAAAGACCAGAAGGAATTGAAGCTGGTATTTTAAAACTGGTAGGAACAGATCAGACCACGATATATCATGAGTTTAAGAGATTATTGGAAGATGAGGAAGAATATATGCGTATCAGTAAAGCGGCGAATCCATATGGAGACGGATTTGCATGCAAACGTATTGCAGATATTCTTGAATTTGGGGAATAAAAGACTATGAGCAGGATTGATTTAAAGAAAAAGACAATACTCGTTACTGGGGCGGCTGGATTTATCGGTTCAAACCTGGTGAAAAAGATTTATAAAGAAGTTTCCGATGCCAGAGTGATCGGGATCGACAATATGAATGATTACTATGACGTGAGTCTGAAAGAAGAACGTTTAAAAGAACTCTCAGAATATGAATCATTTGTGTTTGTAAAAGGCAATATTGCAGATAAAGCGTTGATTGAGAAGCTTTTTGAAGAATATACCCCGGAAATTGTTGTGAATTTGGCTGCACAAGCAGGGGTTCGCTATTCAATCACAAATCCAGATGTATATATAGAAGCAAATCTGATCGGATTTTACAATATTTTGGAAGCTTGCCGCCATTCTTATGATAATGGGAAAACAGGTGTGGAGCATCTGGTGTATGCGTCAAGCTCGTCTGTCTATGGCTCAAATAAAAAAGTGCCATACAGCACAGAAGATAAAGTAGACAATCCGGTATCCTTATATGCTGCGACAAAGAAATCAAATGAATTATTGGCGCACGCATATTCAAAATTGTATAATATTCCGTCTACGGGTCTGCGTTTCTTTACAGTCTATGGACCGGCAGGAAGACCGGATATGGCGTATTTTGGATTTACAAACAAACTGCGTGCCGGAGAAAAAATACAGATTTTTAACTATGGTAATTGTAAGAGAGATTTTACGTATGTAGATGATATCGTGGAAGGTGTCATTCGTGTAATGCAAAAGGCGCCGGATAAAGTATGTGGAGAGGATGGATTGCCATTGCCTCCGTATGCTGTTTATAACATTGGAAATAATCAGCCGGAAAATCTTTTGGATTTTGTCGATATTCTTCAGCAAGAATTGATCCGCGCGGGAGTATTGCCGGAAGATTATGATTTTGAGGCACATAAAGAGCTTGTTCCAATGCAGCCAGGGGATGTGCCGGTTACTTATGCAGACACAACGGCACTGGAACGAGATTTTGGATTCAAACCATCTACTTCACTGCGCGAAGGATTGAGAGCTTTTGCGGAGTGGTATGCAAAGTATTATATGTAGTCGATTGAGGGAGTATAATGGAAAAGAAAAGTTATAGAATTGCTGTAGCCGGAACAGGATATGTAGGGTTATCACTTGCCATTCTTTTGGCGCAGCATAATGAAGTGACGGCAGTTGATGTGATTGAAGAAAAAGTAAACCTGATCAATCAGAAAAAATCACCAATTCAGGATAAGGAAATAGAAGAATATCTTGCGGATAAAGAGTTGAATCTGAAAGCGACATTAGATGCAAAAGAGGCATATGGAGATGCTGAGTTTGTTATTGTTGCAGCACCTACCAATTATGATCCTAAGAGAAATTTTTTTGATACATCTGCGGTAGAATCCGTGATCGAATTGGTTATGAACTATAATCCGAATGCGATTATCATCATAAAATCAACAATTCCTGTTGGATATACAGAAAGTATCCGTAAAAAGACTGGAAGTAAGAACATTATTTTCAGCCCGGAATTTTTGCGTGAATCGAAGGCACTATACGATAATTTATATCCAAGCCGCATTATCGTGGGAACCGATCTGGAAGATGAGCGACTGGTGCAAGCGGCACAGACATTTGCTGAACTATTAAAGCAGGGAGCGATTAAAGAGGAAATCGAGACGCTGATCATGCCTCTTACAGAAGCAGAGGCAGTGAAGCTTTTTGCAAATACTTATCTGGCGCTCCGAGTTTCTTATTTCAATGAGCTGGATACTTATGCGGAAATGAAGGGGCTTGATACACAGCAGATCATAAAAGGAGTATGCTTGGATCCACGTATTGGATCACACTATAACAATCCTTCTTTTGGATATGGCGGATATTGCCTACCAAAAGATACAAAACAGCTATTGGCGAATTATGAAAATGTACCACAGAATCTGATCGAAGCAATCGTACAGGCAAATCGTACACGTAAAGATTTTATAGCAGACCGCGTGCTTGAAATTGCCGGATGCTATGAGCAAAACAGCAGTTGGGATGTAAACAAAGAGAAACAGGGAGTTGTAGGGGTATATCGACTTACGATGAAAAGCAACAGCGACAATTTCCGTCAGAGTTCTATTCAGGGTGTGATGAAGCGTATTAAAGCAAAAGGTGCTACCGTAGTGATCTATGAACCGACACTGGAAGATGGAATCACATTCTTTGGCAGTGTGGTTGTGAATGATTTAGAAAAATTTAAGTCTATGTGTGATGCAATTATTGCAAATCGATACGAAAGCTGTCTGGATGATGTGAAAGAGAAAGTTTACACGAGAGACATATTTAGAAGGGATTAAAGGATGAAAATAGTAGCATTTATATTTAATTTATCAAAAGGTGGAGCACAGGGTGTTTTCGTAAATGTGGTGAATTATCTTTATGAAATGAATTATGATGTCACTGTTGCGGTACAAAACCTGGACGATCCTGTATATCAGAAAGATTTATATCCTGAGATTCCAGTGGTGGATTTTGGTATTCATGGTGCTAAAAATCTTTTTCCGAAATTAAAAGAATATGTGGAAAAAAATGAATTTGATCTGGCATTCTCTTTCAGTCCGGAAATTTCTGTGAATCTGTGTTGGGTTCGCAGTGTAACACGAAAAAAATTTGCGATTATTGGACGTTGTATCAATACACTGTCTTATGAATATAAATATGCTGATACTTTCTTTAGAAAGTATGTAACAAAAAATTTAGTAAAATTATTTTATCATAAAGTAGATTGTTCCATTGCACAGTCAAAAGGCATGGGGAAAGATCTCATAGAAAATTATGGATTTAAAAAGAGTCAGGTTCATACGATCAACAATGCATTAGGCGTTGCATTTGAGAGAGAGATGAACCGGACAGAGTTACCTGATAAAGGCAATTTCATGCTGTATGCAGGAAGATTGGAGCCACAAAAGGGGCTTTTTATGCTGCTAGATTCTTTTGCCAAGATCCAGGATAAGACAATACAATTGAAGCTGATTGGAGAAGGCAGCCAAAAAGAAGAATTGATAGAATATGTTAAAAAACATAACCTGGAAAATAGGGTGGAGTTTGTCAATCATACTAAAAAAATGGTAGACTATTATAGAGCGGCTAGACTCACCGTATTAAGTTCTTATTTTGAAGGCTTTCCAAATGTATTGGTGGAATCGATTGCATGTGGAACGCCAGTGGTTTCGTTCGACTTACCAAGTGGACCAGAAGAGATTATTATCAATGGGAAAAATGGCTATCTGACCAAGTACCTGAATACAGATGATCTGGCCGATAAGATAGATCGGGCATTGCAACAGGATTGGAATGTCAAAGAAATAAAAGACACTGCAAAAAGATATGAAAGAGAAAGAATTTTTCAGCAATATGTAGCATTGATTCAAATGATGCAAACCAATAAGGAGTAAAAAGTGTATAGTTTATTGTTTATAATTCTCGTTTTTGCGACAGCATTTGAAAGAATCATACCAGTATTTAATCTTTGGGATGAATTTCTTACCGCTTTCGTGGTGGTATTCGTTACTTATAAGTCGTACAAAAACAATCAATGGGTCGAATTCTTAAAAAAAATAAGAGATGACTTGTTTCCTTTCGTACTGTTGATCGCACTTGGCATTTTGGGCAATGTTGTCCGTCCGGAGATTCAGGAAAGCGTTGTGGCAATTCTGAAAGATATGATTGCGATAGCCAAGTTTCCGGTTATCATGTGTTTCTTGAGACATGGTGTACATTATTTTGATACGGATAAGATTACGAAAGATACCGTCAAAACATCGAAAGTAATTATATGGGTGACTTTGGCAGCAGCAATTGTAGGATATTTCTTTGACATTGGTGTGTACACAGGCGAGATTCGATTTTTAAATTGTTTTAAATTCATATTCTCACACCCTACTTTTTTAGTTTCTTCATATGTGTTGATCTTAGCTGTTTTCTTTGCAGAGTCTGCTGAAAAGAACAGATGGTACATTCTGTTAGATTGTGTGATTATCTTTTTGAGTCAGAGAACAAAAGGATATGTTGTCATTGCGGTGGCCTTATGTTTCATGTTTATCAAGAAAGAATGGGTGGAAACTCTGTTCAAAAAAGAAGACGGAAAGCTAAAAATCAATCGAAAACAAGTCTTTATAGTAGGTATTCTGCTCGCGTTGATTGTGTTTGTTGTGGGCAAGGATCGAATTATGGAACATATGAAGTACGGAATGACCGCAGCACGTCCTGCACTTTATATGGTAGGTGCAATGATTGCTTTTGAAATGTTCCCATTGGGATCAGGTTTAGGTACTTTTGCATCATACTTGTCTGGAGAATACTATTCAAAGATATATGATATGTATCATATATCAGGGGTTTATGGTCTGACTCCGGATATGTTTAATTACATGGCAGATACGTTTTGGCCATATATCTATGGTCAATTTGGAGTTTTTGGCCTCATCATATATGTAAAGATGATTTTGAATATCATTGTATTTCAGCTCGTTCGGTTGAACGATTATCATAAAATTCTTGCATTTTTTATTACGTGGGGATATATTCTGTTTGCAAGTACAGCAGAAACGTACTTTACAAGTGGTACAGGTGTACAAATGGCAATATATCTGGCAATATATTTGGGAGTAGAAAAGAAAGAAACAGATGGACAAATTAATAAATAAAATCATAAAATATGCAGCATATAGAGGAGCTTTCAATTGGATGCAGGACGAAGCATACCTTAAGCTGCTTTATAAGGCGCACACAGGAAAAAAACTGAATCTGGATTCTCCGGTCACCTTTAATGAAAAGCTTCAATGGTTGAAGCTTTATAATCGTTGCCCAAAATACACCGAATTAGTAGACAAGCTGTCAGTGAAAAAATATATTGCAGGTGAGATTGGGGAGCAATATGTTATCCCGACTTTAGGTGTGTGGGAACGCTTTGAAGACATTGATTTTGAAACATTACCTGATCAATTCGTACTAAAATGTACTCATGACAGCGGCGGACTTGTGATTTGTAGGGACAAGAAAACGCTGGATATTGAGAAGGCAAAAGAAAAGATAAATCGCAGCCTAAAAACAAATTATTATTACAGTGGCAGAGAATGGCCGTATAAAGATGTAAAGCCAAGGATTATTGCTGAGCAGTATATGTCTGACAAAGCGACACAGACAGAGGGGCTATCGGAAAAAGCCCTTGTGGATTACAAATTTTTCTGCTTTCAGGGTGTAGCTGATTCCGTGATGGTCTGTACAGAGCGTGAAACAGGTGAACCAAAGTTCTATTTCTTTGACAAAGAATGGAAGTTAAAAAAGTATAATAAGCGTGGAAAAGAAGCACCAGACCATTTTACGCTGCCAAAGCCAAAAGATATGGATAAAATGTTTGCAATGGCTGAAAGATTGAGCAGAGATATACCATACGTAAGAGTAGATTTATATAATATTAATGATTTGATATATTTTGGTGAATTGACATTTTTCCCAGATAGCGGATTCGATGCGAATATACTACCGGAATCTGACAGATATTGGGGAGATATGATTCAGTTGCCTGGCAGAGGAGAAGAGTAACATGATGAAAACAATTGGATTTCCAATCAGTAAAAAGGAAAATGAGTTTAGAAGAGCAATTCTTCCGGAACATATTTCTTTTATGAAACATCCGGAGTATCTGTTTTTTGAAAAAGGTTATGGAGAAGTTTTAGGGATTGAGGACAGTGAATTTGAAAAAATGGGTTGCCATATGTGTTCACGAAAAGAAGTATTAACAAAAGATATCATCTGCGATCCTAAGATTGGCGATGCGGAATATTTGGAAGAATTGAGTGGACAGACTATTTTTGGATGGGTACATGCAACTCAAAATCGTGATATTACAGATAAGATTGTGAATCATGGACTGACAGCATATGCATGGGAGAATATGGAACAGAAAGGAAGACATCTGTTTTGGAGAAACAATGAACTGGCTGGAGAGGCTGCTATCATGCATGCATTTCAGTGTTATGGATGCATGCCATATGAGACAATGGTTGCAGTAATTGGGCGAGGCAATACGGCGCGTGGAGCTGTGAAAGTTTTGAATATGCTGGGAGCAGATGTTGTACAATATGACCGCAAGACAGAGACATTGCTGCGCGATGAAATCGGCAAATACGATGTTATTGTAAACTGCGTTCTATGGGATGTGATGCGTAAGGATCACATTATTTATCGAGAAGATTTGAAGCGAATGAAGAAAAACGCTATGATCATCGATGTAAGTTGTGATAGAAATGGCGGGATTGAAACAAGTGTGCCAACCACAATTGAAAACCCGGTATACGAAGTAGAAGGGATTGTTCATTATGTTGTTGACCATACACCTTCTTTATTTTACAAAACATTTACAAAAAACAATTCAGAATTGATCTATTCCTATTTGGAAAAACTAATGTTGGATGAGTATGATGAAGTGCTAAGTCAAGCGCTTATTATTAAAAACGGTATGATCATTGATGAGAGTATCAATCAATTTCAGAATAGATAGCGTGGGAGAAATTTCATGAAAAAAAATAAATTGGCTAAAAACACCATAGCTTCATTGGTGTTTCAGATCACATCCATCACCTGTGGCTTTATTCTGCCAAGAATCATCCTGGATAGGTTTGGTTCTTCCGTAAACGGGTTGGTGAACTCGATTACACAGTTTTTGGCGATCATTGCTTTTTTGGAGTTGGGTGTAGGGGCAGTTGTACAGTCCTCGTTATACAAACCTTTGGCAGACAAAGATAGTGATTCCATCAGTAAAATTATGGTATCTGCCAACAAATTTTTTAAAAGGTTGGCAATGATACTATTAGTCTATATACTGATTTTGATGGCCGGCTATACCTATATCACAAATTCGGGGTTTGACTGGTTATATACCGCCACATTGATCATGGTGATGGGAATCAGTTCGTTTGCACAGTATTATTTTGGTGTGGTTGACAGACTTTTGCTTACAGCGGATCAGAGAGGTTATATTCAGTATAATGCTCAGACGATTACTCTGGTGTTAAATACTGTGGCATGTGTGATCTTAGTGAAAAATGGTGCATCCATTCACAGTGTAAGACTGGCGACGTCACTTATTTATCTGCTCCGACCAGTTTTTCTGCGTTATTATATCAACAAACATTATACGCTAAATCGTAAAATTACTTATCAGGGAGAACCGATCAAACAAAAGTGGAATGGGGTCGCACAGCACGTTGCGGCAGTTGTATTAGATTCTACAGACAATATCGTATTGAGTATCTTTGCAACCTTGGCAGATGTGTCTATCTATTCTGTGTATCATTTAGTTCTTTACGGAGTGAAGACATTGGCTTTGTCCCTGACGAATGGAATACAGGCTATGATGGGCGAATTATGGGCAAAGCAAAAGAGGGACGAACTCGGTCAATTTTTCGGATGGGTAGAATGGGTTATCCATACAGGGACTGTCTTTGTATTCGGATGTACAGGAGTCCTGGTGGTCCCATTTGTGCAGGTGTATACATATGGAATCCATGATTCCAATTATATACAGCCATTGTTTGCACTCGTGCTGACGTTTGCTCATGCAGCACATTGTCTGCGCCTTCCTTATAGTATGATGATATTAGCAGGAGGACACTATAAGCAAACACAGACAAACTATATTGTAGCAGTGTTGTTGAATGTCATAATATCAGTCCTTGTTGTAAATGAATGGGGATTGATAGGTGTTGCGATTGGAACATTTGCAGCAATGTCTTACCAAACTGTCTGGATGGCATTTTACAATTCGAAGAATTTATTAAAGTGGCCATTCAAAAAAATTGTGAAACAGATTAGCACGGATGTTATTACAATTCTGGTTGCCGGTTTATTTACGCAAGGAATTGAGATGGAAGCAGTGAACTATGCGGCATGGATTTTCATGGCAATCAAGGTGGCGATCATTTGGGGAATTGTTATAATCGTAATGAATGTTATCTTCTATAAGGAGAATGTAATCTTAATAAGGAATAAGATTTTAAGAAAATAGGGGGGGACGATAGAAAATGAAAGTATGTTTGGTGGGCTCATCAGGAGGTCATTTATCACATTTATATATGCTGAAACCTTTTTGGGAATCAAAAGAACATTTTTGGGTAACATTTGATAAACAAGATGCCAAAAGTCTGTTGGAAAATGAAACAATGTATCCTTGTTACTATCCGACAAATAGAAGTCTCAAGGCATTGATCATCAATACAGTACTGGCGTGGAAAGTACTTCGAAAGGAAAAACCGGATTTGATTATATCTGCCGGTGCAGCAGTTGCAGTACCTTTTTTCTATCTTGGGAAACTATTTGGAGCAAAGCTTATTTATATTGAGGTATTTGACCGAATTGACAAAGGCACTTTGACTGGGAAAATGGTTTATCCGATCACAGATAAATTTATTGTGCAATGGGAAGAACAGAAGAAAGTGTATAAAAAAGCAATTAATTTAGGAAGTATATTTTAGTAAAGGATGATTCATATATGATATTTGTAACGGTTGGAACACACGAACAACAGTTTAATCGCTTGATCGAATTCATTGATAAAATGAAACAAGACGGGAAAATCGAAGATGAAGTGGTTATGCAGATTGGGTACAGTACATACGAACCAAAATATTGTAAATGGGATAAACTTATTCCATACAGCCAGATGGAGCAGAATGTAAAAAATGCAAGAATTGTGATCACACATGGTGGTCCAGCCAGCTTTATCATGCCGTTGCGAATGGGAAAGATTCCTGTTGTCGTGCCAAGACAGCATG
Source organism: Faecalimonas sp. (assembly GCA_045121495.1). Lineage (GTDB taxonomy): Bacteria > Bacillota > Clostridia > Lachnospirales > Lachnospiraceae > Faecalimonas. The sequence goes on along the minus strand of JBGVGF010000043.1, from coordinate 5,055 downwards.
ATTTTGATGAACATGTAAATAATCATCAGGTGGAGTTCGCGAAGGAAGTTTCGGAAAGAATGCATACGATCATCCCGGTGGTGAATATAGAAGAGTTAGAAAATATAATTATAAATTATGATCATATTGTGGGAGATATGAATCATAACATAAGCAGCAATAATGCCAGATTTAATGAAGAATTAGAAAAAATCGTAGAATCGCTTTTTTAGAGCGTATTTGGAGAGTTGAAATGAAGGTATTGATTATAAATACAGTCCAGTTTCAGTTAAATGGAATTTCTTCTGTTATCATGAATTATTTTCGTAAAATGAATAAAGAAGATATGCAGATCGATTTTCTGGTGATGAGCGATATGAATGAAAGTTATCGGTCAGAAATAGAGGCTGCGAAATCTCGTATTTTCTATTTGCCAAGGAAGAAGAATCCGTTTCAATATGTGATTGGTTTAAATAAAATAATAAAACGCGAAAAATATGATGTAGTTCATATTCATGGCAATAGTGCTACCATGACATTGGAGACTGGTATTTCAAAGTGGAATAAGGTTCCGGTGGTCATCGCGCATTCACACAATACAACATGCTCACATATGAAGATACATGAGCTGTTGTACCCGATTTTTAAGAGAACTTATACACACGGGATGGCGTGTGGAGAAGAGGCAGGAAAATGGCTGTTTCGAGAAGAACCATTTGAAGTCTTAAAAAACGGTATTGATTTAAAGAAGTTTGGGTTTGACGAAGCTGTTCGGAAAGAGTATCGAAAAGGTCTTGGAATTCAAGAAGGAGAGGTTCTGGTAGGACATATCGGAAATTTTCTGGAGCAAAAAAATCACACCTTTTTGCTGGACAGTTTTTCGGAAGTGTTAAAAAAAGACAGCAGATACAGATTATTGCTCATTGGAGAAGGGTATCTTTTTGATGAAATGAAAGAAAAGGCGCATCAGCTTGGTATTCAGGAAGCGGTGATCTTCTTAGGAAAAACGACAGAGGTGGCAAAATATTATCAGGCGATGGATCTGTTTGTATTGCCGTCGTTATATGAAGGATTGCCGGTTGTTCTGATCGAGGCTCAGGCCGCTGGTCTTCCATGTATTGTTTCGGATAAAGTGGCAAAAGAAGCCGATCTGACTGGAAGTATGAGATTTATTTCAATAGAAGCCCCTGGTATCTGGGCTGATATAGTTACAGAAAATGTTATAAACTGTAACGATGAGAGAAATACTAGAAGTATAGAGTGGCAGAAAAAGATCATGGATGCCGGATATGATATTTCTAGCAACGCAAATTATATGAGGGAGTTATATCAGAGATATTTAGAAAAATAATAGGGAATGCTTGGGAGTATAAAAAATATGAATGTACGAATGAAGAAGTATATTTTATTGAGAACCGGATTGTTCCTGCTTGAATTGGGGATTTTTACAGGAGTGTCCTGGTTACTTCAAATTGGTCTAAGAGAGACAGCGATGTTCTCTGCGATCTATTTTTTAGTAATATTGTTTTATAGTCATTACAAATTCCAGCCGGAACTGATCTGGCAGGAGATTGTGCAGATGATGCATGCGCATGTGCTGTATTGGATCCTGGCAGGAATTATGAGTGTATATCTGAAAAACAATATACTTTTTAAGATTACCATAGTGACAGGGATCATGTACTGCGTGTGTATTTTACTTGGACGTCAGTATAGAAGATGGTTCCAGAAAAGCTTTGCTACGAGACTTTTGATCCTTGGTGCCGGCAAAGGTGCGGAGGATATGGATTATGTGTTCAAATTGAACCGATTTATGTTTGTAAATCCGTTGGCGTATGTGGATCTGGAATTTATGACAGGGGAAAAGCCATCGCAGGAGAAGCGGATTCGTGACCTTATTATTCCTTGGGAAAGCATGGGTGCTTTTCTGGATGAGAATGAGGTGGATGAAGTGTTTGTCGTAGACGATGCGCTTACTTCGGAACAGCTTGAGGAGGTAACGAGTTATTTCCGTAATAAAGTACCTGTGATCAAATATAAACCGAAGGCGAAGATGGTACAGCCGTACAATACGGATGTATCTGATTTTGATGGAAATCTTTTTGTATCGGTAACGGATGCGAAAAAGAGATATTTTGATATTGTATTTAAGAAGATTATTGATATTCTGGCAGGAATTGCAGGGTGTCTTCTGCTCATTCCACTTACAATCTTTGTAAAATGTGCCAGCCTGAAAAGAGGAGATAAAGATCCGATCTTTTTCCGTCAGGATCGTGTGGGAAAAGATGGTAAGATTATTAAGATTTACAAATACCGTTCGATGATTCCAAATGCCGAACAGGTATTGGAAGAGATGATGGAAAAGGATCCGAAGATTCGGGAAGAGTATCTGACAAATAAGAAACTCGATCCAGATCCACGCGTGACTCCACTTGGAGAGTTTTTGAGAAAAACGAGTCTGGATGAGATGCCTCAATTCATTAATATTCTGAAGGGAGAAATGAGTCTCATCGGACCACGCCCATACCTTCCTAGAGAGATCGGGGATATGGGAGAAAGCTATGATATTGTAATCAAGAGCAAACCGGGAATCACAGGGATGTGGCAGGCAAATGGCCGAAGTGATGTAGGGTTTGCGGAACGCTGTAAACTGGATGTATATTATTATGATAACTGGTCCATCTGGCTGGATATCATCATTATCGTAAAGACGATCAAAGTAGTTCTTCGAAGAGACGGTGCAGTGTAATAGGAGAGGATTATGAAAGCTGGAAAAAGAAAAATAAGTATCAAATGGGAAATATCAGATTATGTGATGATCGTACTTCAATGTGTTTTTTCGTTATTTTTTGCATATCTTGTAAAAAAGGTACTTCCGTTTAAATATTGGATCATCATTGTTGTTGTATTAGGATTATTTTGCTGGCTGACTTTCTGTGAACTTCGAGCGCTGATTCGCCGTTTGAAAACATGTAAGCGAAGAAAAACGATGCGTAAGGTCAATTATGTGCGTCTTTGCGTCAAAATTTTCAGCGGGATTCTGAGTTTTGTTTTGTTCCTTGGATGCGTGGTGGCAAATCAAGGATTCAGTGCATTGGGTCAGATTACCGGAGAACAATATCAGGTGCAGATCATGTCTGTAATCGTGAAAGAAGAAAGCTCGTATCAGGAATTGAAAGATCTGCAGGGCAAAAAGCTTGGCTATGTGCAGGGCCTGGATGAGAAGAACAGAGAAACTGCAATTACGGAGATGAAGAATCAAGAGGGAGTTTCTTTCGAAGAAATGGTATCGGATTCTGTGACGGGACTGGCACAGGCATTGCTGGAAGGAACGACAGATGCGATCTTGTTAAATGAAGCATACAGGGGAATCGTGGAAGATACTTATGGAACATTTAGCAGTGATACCAGAGTGATTTATGAATATAAGATTCAGCAGGAGATTCAGAGAACAGAATCGGAAGTCAATGTCGTAAAGGAACCATTTAGTATCTATCTTTCTGGAATCGATACGTATGGACCGGTATCTACCATGTCAAGATCTGACGTGAATATGGTTGTAACAGTGAATCCACAGACAAAGAAGATTCTGATGACCAGTATTCCGAGAGACTATTATGTGGAACTGGCATCCTTCGGCTCGAAAGATAAGCTGACACATGCGGGAATCTATGGCGTGGAAGAGTCGATGGGTACGATTGAAAATCTTCTGGGAATTCAGATCGATTATTATGCTAAAGTGAATTTTACTTCACTGATCACCATTGTAGATGCATTGGACGGAATCACAGTTTATAATTCACAGGAATTTGTAAGTTACCATACCCATGATTTTTATCCGGAAGGAGAAATCGAGATGGATGGAGAAACTGCACTTGAATTTGTAAGAGAGAGATATGGTCTTGCAAATGGAGACAACGATCGTATCAAGAATCAGCAGAAAGTGCTGGCAGCTTTGATCGATAAAGCAATTTCTCCTGCAATCATTGTGAATTATAGTGAGCTTTTAGAGGTGGCTTCGGATGCTGTTGTGACAAGTATGAGTTCCAAAGACATTCAGAAGATCATCCAAATGCAGATCAGTGATATGGCATCCTGGGATATTGAACAGATTTCTCTGACAGGTACTGGAAGCAGCAGTGCATCCTGCTATTCTATGCCGGGCAAAGAGGTTTATGTGATGGAGCCAGAGTATGAAAGTGTAGAAGCGGCTTCAGCAAGAATTCAGCAGATTCTTGCAGGAAAATAAAGATAAAAAAATTTCCTTAAAATGGTTTAAAAATGGAAAAAGTTGTGCTATCATTGAATTTGGATAAGTTTAATTTATCCTTGTCAGAGGGGAGTTACGATACGGTAACTAGCCGAAATGCTTGTAAAAGCATTTGAATTTTGCATATTATATAAGGAGGAAAAAAAGAGATGAAAAAGTTCAAATTGACAAAACTTCTTGTAGTTGCTCTTGTTGCAGTTATGGTAGTTGGAAGTTCAGCTTTAAGTGCATTTGCAGCAAATGATGAATCAGTTATTGCTACAGCAGAAGTTGAAAACCAAGCCGTATTAGCAAGCACAGAAGCAAAGTATAACTTTGCTGATGAAGCAACACAGGCACAGATCGATGCTCTTATTAAAGATGCTGTGAATTCTTTAGATGAGATCGATAAAAATGTGGAACCACAGAAGAGTACATTTATTGCTTTTATTCCATCACCAATCAAGGTTGTGAAGTATGATGGTGAACAACATGGTTTGCATGCACATGTGTACACAACACTTGGCGGAAAGTATGTTGCTGATACAACAAATCTTTACGTAGGTGTAAAAGCAAATGGCGAAATCTATTGCTCATTTGAAGAACCTGTTGAAGTTGGTTACTACAACGTAGTTGCAATGTACGGCGGAAGCGAAGATTATTATCCAATCCATGCATATGGTATCTTAGTAATTCTTCCAGCATGTGAACAAGATCAACCAGGAACAGATGACCCAACAGTGGATGATCCTGCAGAAGATGAAACACAAACAGATAAACCAGGAACAGATGACCCAACAGTGGATGATCCTGCAGAAGATGAAACA
>JBGVGF010000042.1:0-16664 GCA_045121495.1 Faecalimonas sp. | reverse complement strand
TACTGGATATACATTCTCACAAGTAAAAATCAAAGAAATTTTTAAAGATACATCCAACGAATTAAAAATAGGAGACACAATTAGAATACTGGAAAATGAAATATTTTATGAAGAAGAAAATGCTATTTATCATATAGCTGGCTACAATATGATGGAAGAAGGAAAAGAATATCTTTTATTTTTAACAGATCATATTTATGAAGACAATAACCCGTATTATGTTGCAGCTGGAGTAAATTATGGTACTGTCTCCCTAGAAGAGGATAATAGAACTACAGTTTATCTAACTAGAAACGGAAATCAAGTAAATGATTTTTCAGAAATGCAACCTATATGGGATGAAGCACTACATAAATATGCTAACAAAGAAAAATAAAATTTTGACGTTATCAAATTTCACTTCTGTTCTATAGAGAAACCGCACCTGCGCCCTCCAACGCAAGTGCGGTTTTCTCTTAACTTTTTTGATAAGAAATGTATAAGAATAGACAGCTTTTTTTCGAAGTGATAAAATAGTATCAAATAAAGAAAAGAGGGATAGCCATGGGCAAAGATTCATTATTATTACAACCATTACAGGTTGGAAATTTAACACTCAAAAACCGTATCATGTTCCCGCCACTTACAACAGGATACGAAGAACGAGACGGCTCTATCGGAGAGAGAAGTTTGCATTTTTATGAAAGACTGGCAAAGGGAGGCGCATCTTATGTAGTAATCGGAGACGTTGCACCGGTAAGAACTGCATCGCCAACTCCAATGTTGTTTGATGACCGCCAGATTCCGATTTTTAAGAAATTGGCAGATGCACTCCATGTATATGACTGCAAAGTGGCGTTGCAGATTTTCCATCCAGAATACGATGTCCCAGGTGTGGGAAGAATGATCCAGATTTCTATGGCAGCGATGAAAGAGGCAGAGGCACTGAAAGCGCAGGGCGATATGGCAGCATTTGGTGCAAAGATGCAGGAGGCTGGCAAGTTACGTCAAGATGCATATGCAAAGTTACACCATGATATGCAGCATTTCGTATCAGAAGCGACAGTAGAGCAGTTGGAAGCGATCAAAAAAGCCATTGCAGATTGTGCAAGAAGAGCAATGGAGGCAGGAATTGATGCAATTGAAATTCATGGAGACCGTTTGCTTGGTTCACTGTGCTCTATCTTATTAAATCACAGAACAGATGAATACGGCGGAAGTTTTGAAAATCGTATTCGCTATGCATTGGAAGTGGTTGCAGCGATCAAAGAAGCAGCTCCAACACTTATGATCGAATACAAATTGCCAATTATTACAATCAATGCGGACGGAAGCTCTCGTGGAAAAGGTGGTCTGTACGAAGAAGAAGGAATTGCATTTGCTAAGAAGCTGGAAGAAGCAGGTGTGCATATGATTCAGGTTGCACAGGCAAACCATACAGGAAATATGGGCGATACAATTCCTGCTATGGGTACAATGCCATACAATTGGACACTTCCAATCGCAAAGAAAGTAAAAGAGACTGTTTCAATCCCAGTTGCAACAGTAGGACGTGTAGTGACAGTTGCGAATGGTGAAGAGATTCTGGCAAATGGAGATGCAGATATGATCTGCTATGGACGTTCCTTGTTGTGTGATCCAGACATTGCACTCAAAGTGGAAAAAGACGAACCAATCCGTGAATGTCTCAACTGTAACAAAGGCTGTGTAGATGCGATTCAGAACCGTCGTTATATTTCATGTGTACTGAATGCTGAGAATGGAGATGAAGCTACAATCTACATAAAACCAGCAGAAGAAAAGAAAAACGTAGTCATCGTTGGTGCTGGTATTGCAGGATTAGAAGCAGCTCGTGTAGCGGCAATCCGTGGACACAAAGTGGATATCTATGAAAAAGAAGATCGTATTGGTGGACAAATCCATCTTGCAGCAGTTCCACCACGTAAGGATGAGATTCTTCGTTCAGTTGAGTATTATGAAAGGATTTTGGCAGACAAGGGTGTCAATATCCATCTCAATACAGAATGCACAAAAGAGATCATGAATGCGGCAGATGCAGTGATCGTGGCAGTTGGTGCACATGATATTGCGCTTCCAATCGCTGGAGCAGACAGTGAGAATGTAGTTTCTTCATGGGATGTACTTTCTGGAAAAGCACAGGTGAAGGGACATTGTGCGATCATCGGCGGAGGTCTGGTAGGTACAGAGACAGCCGAATATGTTCTGGAAAAAGGATGCAGCGTTTCTATTGTAGAAATGATGGATAAGATTGCAAATGGGGAATCTTCGACAATCCTTCCAATCATTATGGCTGATTTTGCAAAGAATGGTGTAAAACAGTATGTCAATACAAAAGTAAACAGCATCGAAGACGATGGAAAGAAGATTTTAGCAATTGATACAAAAGAAGAAAAAGAGATTACAATTGACTGTGATATGATTATTATGGCAGTTGGCTCTAAGAAGAATGCAATCGATGTAGAAGGCGTGACAGTTCCAGTTTATTACGCAGGAGACTGCGCAGGCGAAAGAACTGCAAGTATTGCAGAAGCAATCCGTACAGGTTACAAAGTTGCAAATGAAATCTAATTAATCTAGTTGACCTGAAAGGTATTTTAGAAAAGGCCACAGTAAGTGGTCTTTTCCATTTAATATGGAGGTAATAGGACATGACGAAATATACACATTTATTTGAACCAATTAAAATCGGAAATACCGTTGTGAAGAACCGTATTTTCATGCCGCCAATTTCAACGAACCTTGCAGACAAAGGATATGTAACAGAAGAATTGATTCAACATTATGCAGCGCGTGCTAAAGGCGGCGTGGGACTGATTATCTCAGAAGTAGTTACAGTGGAGCCAACTTATATCTATTTACCTGGTGACATGTCAATCTATGATGATTCATTTATCGAAGGCTGGACAAAACTTTTTGCAGAGGTTCATAAATATGGAACGAAACTCCTTCCACAGTTGTTCCACCCTGCATATATGGCATTTCCGATTCCGGGTACACCACAACTGATTGCACCATCGAATGTAGGACCATATTATGCGAAGAGTGCACCAAGACCGGTCACAAAGGAAGAACTGAAAGTGATCATCCGTCAGTTCGGAGAGGCTGCATATCGTGTAAAACAGGCAGGCGGAGACGGTGTGGAAATCCATGCAGCTCATGCACACGGACTGTTAGGAGGATTTTTAACTCCACTTTATAATAAGCGTTGTGATGAATATGGCGGAGATATCAATGGACGTCTTAGACTGACATTAGAAGTAATCGAAGAAGTCAGAAGAAAATGTGGAGAGGACTTTATCATTGATGTCAGAATCTCAGGTGATGAATACAGTGATGGCGGATTAAATATCAATGACGCTACTTACGTTGCAAAGCAGCTCGAAAAGGCAGGCGTTGATATGATTCATGTTTCTGGCGGAACAACGATCAAGCGAGGAAGCTCGATTCCGGCACCGGGTACAAAGCAGGGGTCTCATGCGGAACTGGCTCGTTTTATCAAACAACAGGTATCGATTCCGGTGGCAACAGTAGGTCGCATTACAGAACCATGGATCGCAGATGAAATGATTGCAAATGGATATGCAGATGCATGTCTGATCGGCCGTGCAAATCTTTGTGAACCAGAATTTGCAAAGAAAGCATATGAAGGCAGAGAAAATGAGATCCGTCCTTGTATCGGATGTTTACGCTGCCTGAACGGTATTATGTTCGGAAAACGAGTAGCATGTACGATCAATCCATCCTTTGAACTGGAAAATGAAGATACACTGCAGCCAGCAGAAGAAAAGAAAAACGTGCTGGTAATTGGTGGAGGCGTGGCCGGTATGGAAGCTGCTTATGTTGCAAAGAAACGAGGTCATCATGTAGTACTTTGTGAGGCAGGGCAGGAACTTGGTGGTCAGATTCATCTGGCGGCAGTACCGATTGGAAAGCAGGATTTAACAAAGGTTGTACAGTACATGTCACATCGTCTGGAAACAACCGGAGTGGAAGTTCGCTTGAATACATCAGTGACAAAGGAATTATTGGAAAATGAATTCAAAGGTTATGAAGTGATCGCTGGAACTGGTGCAAAGGCAAATATCATTCCTGCGTTTACAGGATTTAAACAGTGGATGACGGCAGATGAGATTCTGGCAGGAAAACAATTTCCAGGACGCAAGATTGTCATCATCGGCGGCGGAAGTGTTGGATGTGAACTGGCAGATTATCTGGCGCCGCTTCTCAATGACCGTTTTATTCGAAATCGTGACATTACGATTCTGGAAATGGCAAAAGAAATCATGATGACAGAGTCAGGAGCGGGAAGAAGTTTACTGGTACAACGTATGGTTGGTAAAGGCATCAAGATTGAATGTGAAGCCAAAGTGACTGCTGTGACAGAAGATACCATTACTTATGAGCAGCATGGAAAGGAATATGTGATCACAGATGCAGATACATTGGTATTTGCAAACGGATATCATATTGAAAGTACAGTAGAAGACATGCTGAAAGAAGCAGGGGTTATGTATTATTTAATTGGTGATGGTCACAAAGTAGGTAATATTAAAGATGCAATTTCAGAAAGCTATCAGGTGGCAAAAGCATTATGATAAAATTATATGTGGCAGAGATCCGAAACCTGCAAGATCCGAAAGAGAACAGTGCCTTGCTCGAAGGTCTTGCAAAGTACAGACAGGAAAAAATTCTGCGTTATAAATATGCGATGGGAAGAATACAGAGTCTGGGTGCAGGGTTGCTGCTCAAAAAAGTATTAAACGAGTACCGCATACCGCAGGATTCTATTAAGATAGGAAAGAATGGAAAGCCAGAAGCGGAAGGGTTTCATTTCAATCTATCTCATACAGATGGTCTGGTAATTTGTGTAGTTGGGAAAAAGGCAGTCGGTTGTGACGTAGAGAAAATTAAAAAAGCATCGACGGAAATAGCGAAGCGCTATTTCACAGACAGCGAGATTTCGTACTTGAGAGAGTGCAGCAATGAAGTTTTTGACAGAGAATTTTTTCGAATCTGGACAACAAAAGAAGCCTATATGAAAATGACAGGAGAAGGCATGAGCCTGGGACTGAATCATGTGGAAGTTTGTTTTTATGATGAGAAGATATCCGTTTGGCGAGAAGGGAAAAAAGCGGACTGCTATGTGAAAGAATATGACATACCAGGATATAAAATCACAGTATGCTCTGAAGAAAAAGAATTTGCAGAAGAAATAGTGCAATGTGACTTAACTTAGGAAACTGAGAATTTATCTAAATGGATAGGAATAGAAGTAGTCAAAAATGCAGAGTGCATTTGTGGCTACTTTTTTAATTGATGATTGTAATTGATACTTTGGCATTTTATAATTAAAAACACAAGTGAATGAAACATAAAGAAAGGGATCATAATGAAAGCAGCAATTTATATGGGGAAGGAAAACGTTGAAGTCAGAGAATTGGAAATGCCAGTTTGTGGAGATAACGACGTCATAATCAAAAATATATATTCAAGTATCTGTGGAACAGATATAGCAGTTTTTAATCATGGGCCAAATACAGGACATAGAATTACTGTTGGTGGAGAGTTTGGTCATGAAACAGTATCACAGATTGTAACGATTGGTAAGAACGTAACAGAATTCGAGGTTGGAGAAAGGGTCTATCCTTATCCTCGTTATACGAAGAATGATACAAGAAGAGCCGGAACTATCGGTGGATTTTCAGAGTATATTCTTGTACCGGAAGCAAAAAGATATCATTCTTTATATCCGGTTGATGAGAAAATAAGTGATCGTTTGGCATGTTTAATTGAACCGTTTACGGTAGGGTGTAGGGCTGCAAGAAGAGGGCGGCCACAAAAAGGAGAACATGCAGTTGTATTTGGCTGTGGGACAATTGGAATCGCTGCGGCAGTTGCGTTGAAGTATTTTGGGGTATCCAAAGTAATGCTGTGTGATGTAGCAGAGTTTAGACTGAACATTGCGAAAGAATTAGGGTTTGCCATCTGTAATATAAATAGTGAGAAGTTCAAAGAAAAAGCAATGGAGTATTTTGGAAACGCTCCTTCTTTGAAGGGAGAAACTGCGGATATTGATTGCTTTGTTGATGCGGCAGGAGCAGAAAGTATTTTGGAATTATTTATGGAAGTTGGGAAAATCGAGAGTCGATTTGTTTCTGTTGCGGTAAATAATTCCCTTCGACAGGTGGATCTTCTTCATATGACTTATTCACAGAAGAGCATAATTGGTTCCGGTGGATATATGCCGGAGGATGTGAAAGATGTAATGGAGATTATGGCATCTGGGAAATGGAATTTAGAAACCATCATCACACATGAATTTGCGTTAGGACAGATTGAGGATGCCATTCGTACTGCATCTAATGCAGAAAAGGCATTTAATGTCACAATCAAATTTTAGTAAAATCTGTTTCATTATTTTTTGAGACAAAACTTGAGAAGGTACATATACAGGGGAATATATGACAAACGAAAAAACAACTTTATGGTGCTTCGCATTTTGATGATGGTTATGGCTGCAATTGCGTGGATTGCTTTCCTTTAAACATCCACTGAATTCAAGGGGAAAATTGATGCAGAAACACGGTTTGTATAGAAAGCTAGGATTTACAGACAGAGTCTGCAAACTGGAAATTAAGTGTATAGGAAACAAAATAATCATGATTTGGGACAGCTCTGAAAAATCGGATCTGTCTTTTGGGTTTTGAAAGAAATGGCTGTAGTTGATTGTAATGCCAAAAAAGAAAGGTGTTCATGACCATATTTTCTGTAATATGTATGATTTGATTAAGGAGTGATTAAAAATGATTGTAATACGAATTGTAGTTGGAGTTATATTATATGCCTTATTTTTCGGTATGTGTTATATGGCTACTGGAACGGATAAAAAGAATATTGGCGGTTTTCAGTCTTATCCGGACGAGGTGCAAAAAAGAGTGTATCAGGATGAGACGCTGGGAAAGCTGGCACCGAAGAAGGGATTGAATTTATTTGATCTTATTATCATTGATTTGTTGTGGTGGCGAAATTCAGAAAGAATTCGTTTTTCCTGTGTGCCGGAAAAAGAAGCCTATCAAAATCCCAAGAAGCATGTGGATTCGTTTATGCGAGGAATTCCGACCTTTGCATTGGTGGCGGTGTTGACAGGATTGATTATAATGCTGATAGGTTAGGCAAGCTTGCCTTGCCCAATTTTGTAGTACTCTTTATAATTGAGGCAATAAGGAGGGAAAATGATGGAATATTTTACACATGAACGTATTAGCAAACGAATCATACGCATTGTAGATATATCGGATACAGCGTCATATCTTGTTGAAGGAAATGAAAAAGCTTGCCTGATCGATACAGGCAGCGGTATTGGCAGTTTAAGAGCTTATGTGGATTCGCTGACAAATCTTGTTTATGATGTAGTTTTGACGCATGGGCATGTCGATCATGCAAGCGGTGCATGGGAATTTAAGGATAAAAAAGTTTACCTTCATCCTGAAGATCGTGAGTTAATGAAGGTGCATACTGTGTTTGATAACCGAACCGGTTATGTAGAGAATGTGAAGAAAATAACCATTCCGGAGGAGGATTTAATTCCTCAATTAGATCCTGCAGAGACTCTGGAAATTGCTCATGGTGATATATTTGATTTAGGAGATGTACATGTAGAAATTGTACATACACCAGGTCATACACGTGGAATGTGCATGGTATTAATTCAGGAAGAGAGAACAATTCTTTTTGGCGATGGATGTGGTGTTTCGGTCATGCTGCTTGATGAATACAGCACGTCTGTTGAAGAATATTTAGAAGTGTTAAAAAATCTGAAGGAAAAAGAGGAAAGCTATGATTACATCATAAGAAATCATGGAACTTTTGTTTCTCCAAAGGAATTACTGGATAATGTAATTGAATGTGCGCAGCTCGTCATCCGAGAAGAAGATGACCGCGTTCCGGCGGTAGGTCTGCCAGTCTATTATGAAGACGCATATTTTGCGAAAGCATTAAAACCGAATGGCCATGGGCGATTAGATGGTAAAGAAGGAAATCTTGCTTACAGACCTTGCAAGATTCATTAGCATGTTCGTGTGCCATCCGGGATATCTGGATGCATATATCATGAAGGTGTCTTCTTTGCTGAAGTCAAGAATGATGATTTGGACTAGTGAGAAAATTTCTTTCTCCTGACAGAAAAAGAGGCACTCAGGTAATGAGTGCTTCTTTGCTTCAAAAATATTATATTAAAATGATAGAAAGAAAATATCAATAGCATTACTTGCCCGGAGCAACAAGGTAAGAAACCAATAGTTCAGCAAAAATAGTAAACAAAGGAGAAATAGAACTGGTTTCCGGATCAGGCATAACATATGGAAGCAAAACAGTCCGGTCGACCTTTTCCTTATATTCATAAAGCGGATTTGTGGTAATTAAAAGCACCTTGCCGTTTACCTGAGCAGCTTTTTTCATCATATTGTATTTACCACTAACAGAAAATACGATTAGAAGATCATTTTCGTCCATGAAGTCGCCCAATTCACTCAAATAATCCTGGCGTACAGCCTGAATTGAAATTCGGTGTTTTCTTGACAGAATCTCTAAAAGCTCAGCGGGATGAAAGCTTTTGGCAATGCCGGTTGCGTAAACGCGATTGAAGCTGTTGATATAGGCAGCGAGTTCTTTCATATAATCATGTGTCAAGAGCTTTTCGGTCTCATCCAATACTTGATACAATTTATGAAAATATCCGCGATGCTGGCTGCTGGACGTGTTAATATCAGTCTGCTGCACCAGCCACATAGAAAGATCAGTTCGAAAATCTATGAATTTGTTATAACCAAGCCCTTTTACGAAACGGGAAAGTGCAGGCTGTGAAACTCCGCATTCTTCTGCGAGCGTACTGGTCGTCATTCTCACAATGTGAGCCGGGTTCTTTATAATCGTTTCATAAATTAATAAGTCATTGGGAGTAAATTGTTCTTTGTGTAATTCCATCAACTGAATAGGATTCATTTTAATTCACCTTCTATAAATAAAATATTTAAAATGATTTTAGCGCATGCAAAAGGAAAATGCAACGGAACAAGTTAAAACAAATAAAATATTTAAAAAAATACAAAATTTAGCGAAATAAATATTTAATTCAGCATTGACAATTACAGAATTTAAGTGTATAAATAAAATATACAAATGATGCATCAAAGATTGTATAGTCTATTTAAAAACAATCCGCACAGCGGAGAGAGAGAGGACGTATTATGGCAAGCAAATACGAAAGTGTCTGCCGTGAGATCATTGATCATGTAGGCGGCAAAGAAAACATTAGTAACTTGACACATTGTGTAACAAGACTTCGTTTTGTTTTAAAGGATGAAAGAAAAGCTGATACAGCGAAGATGGAGTGTACAAAAGGTGTTCTGAAAGTTGTACAGGCAGGTGGCCAGTATCAGGTAGTTGTTGGAGCAAAAGTAACTTCCTATTATGAAACTATCTGTGAAATTTGCGGCATTAAAGGCGGTGTAGCAGATGCTGAGGAAGTAGAAACAAAGAAAGGTGTATTCAATACATTGATGAATACGATTTCAGGTATCCTGACACCAACTCTTGGTGTCCTGACAGCAGCTGGTATTATCAAAGGTGTGATTGCTCTGCTTTCAACTCTTGGCGTAGTAGCAACCGACAGTGGTGTGTACATGATTTTATACGCATTAGGTGATGGATTCTTCTATTTTCTTCCAATTATTCTGGGGCTTACAGCAGCAAGAAAGTTCAAATGCAGTGAATTTATCGGAATTGCAGTTGGTTGCGCTTTAGTATATCCAGCTATGGTAAACATTGGTTCTACAATGGAAGTGGCAGGAACTATTTTTGCGGGAACAGCATTTGAAATGAGCTACTATAACACATTTTTGGGTATCCCAATCGTTATGCCGGGCGCTGGTTATACAGCCAGTGTAATTCCAATCATTCTGGCAGTTTATCTGGCATCCAAAATTGAAAAATGGTGCAAAACTCATATTACAGAGTTACTCCGCGGAGTATTGACTCCAATTATTACTTTACTTGTAACAGTCGTATTTACATACCTTGTGATTGGACCTGTTTCCATGGCTATTTGTGGTGTGATTACTCTGGTAGTGAACGCATTATACGGAATTCCGGTTGTAGGTGGAATCATTGCAGGTGCACTCCTTGGTGGTGGATTCGGTGTACTGGTACTTTTCGGATTACACTGGGTTATCATTTCTCTTGCACTTTCTACAATTGCAATTCAGGGATACGATATTATGATGGCATGCGGGGGAATCGGACCAATGATTGGTATGTTTCAGGGTATCGCAATCTGTATTGCAGCACGTAAGAATAAGAAGGTCATGGATCTGGCAGTACCATCAACAATTTCTCAGATTTGTGGCGTAGGAGAACCATTAATGTACTCCATTTTGATTCCAATTAAGAAACTCTTTGGTGTGAACATTCTTGGCGGCTGCTTAGGTGGTGCTATCTTAGGTGTTCTTGGAACAAAAATGTATATGTTCGGCGGAAGCGGTCTGTTTGGTATCTTCAACTACGTAAATCCAGCAGGTGGAATGAGTGATGTTGTGAAGTACTGTATTGGTGTAGGGGTTGCTGGTATCGCCACTATGATTGCTACAATTGTAATGTGGAATGACGAAGAAGCGAGTCGCTGCATTAAATAATCATTTATTACAAGAAATATTAAAGCAGACACAGATGCAGGTTAAGTGTCTGTGTCTGCTATGTTAGGAGACTAGCATGGAAAAATTATATTTTGACGAAAAACAGTATGTGGTTCGCACATGTTTTCTCGAGAATCAGAAAATTACATATCGTGCATATGAAAATCTGGAATACTGCGAAAAACCATTGGATGCGATTCAGAAATTGAATATTTTTGTGCCGGAAGATTACTATCAGGGTAAGGAAATAAATGGATACAATCTTAAATCTGCTCCGATTTTTATGCCAAATACAGTAGGCGGTTATATGCCAGGACCGGCAGATGAGCCGGGATTAAATCGTCATGGCAGACTCAACAGTATCTTTGAGGCATTGAAACATGGTTATGTGGTAGTTAGTGTCGGAGTTCGCGGACGTACTTCTGGAAAGGTTAGTAGAGAGTTTTTTGAAGGCACAAAAGCGGATTTTCTGGGAAGTGATACCGGAACTATGGTAGGGCGCGCGCCAGCTTTGATTGTAGATATGAAAGCGGCAATCCGATATCTAAGATACAATAAAGATTGCATACCAGGGGATACCGAGAAGATTATTACAAGCGGCACAAGTGCAGGTGGTGCACTTTCTGCGATGACCGGTGCATCCGGTAACAGTGCAGATTATGAGCCATATCTGGAAACCATTGGTGCGGCAAAAGAGCGCGATGATATCTTTGCAGCCAGCTGCTATTGTCCGATTCATAATCTGGAACACGCAGATATGGCATATGAATGGATGTTTTGTGGTCACAACCATTTTTACCGTACAATCAGTAAAAAAACTGAACATGGAGTTGAAAAAATTCCTTTTGAAGGCGAAATGACAGAAAAGCAGGCGAGATTGTCTGAGAAACTGAAAAAAATGTTTCCAGATTATGTAAATAGCTTGAAAATGACTGCACCGGATGGGACAGCTCTGAATCTGGATGAAGAAGGGAATGGAAGCTTTAAGGAATATGTATGTGCGCAAATTTTAAAATCTGCGCAGAAAGAGCTGGATACTCACGATTCTGCGGGCCGTCTTGGATGGCTGGCAACAGCAAACAGTAAAATTGAAGAGCAGCCTGCCTTGATTATAGAGAACAATCAAGCGGTAGCCGTTGACTGGGATATTTATGTACAGACTGTTACTCGAATGAAAGCAACTCCTGCTTTTGATGCTCTGGATCTAAAGAGTCCGGAAAATGAAGAATTTGGAACTGAGACAATTGACGGAAAACACTTTACGGGATTTTCGAAAGAGCATAGTGAAGTAAATGGAGAAATGGCAGATGCTAAAGTAATTAAGCTTTTAAATCCGGTGGAATATATTGGAAAAGCAGATACCGCGAAGCACTGGCGTATCCGTCATGGGGCATTTGACCGTGACACTTCCCTGGCTATTCCAACGATTCTGGCAACCATGTTGCAGAATCAGGGATGTAATGTGGATTTCTTCCTGCCGTGGGGAATTCCACATGCTGGTGATTATGATCTGGAAGAATTATTTGCATGGATCGATCAGCTATGTAAATCTGAAATAATATAATTGGAGAAAGACTATGGGGTTTTTTAATAAGATTTTTTCTAAAAAGGGAACGGAGAACAACGCTGTACCAGTTTGTGAGCCGTTAACTGTTTATACACCTGTAAAAGGAAATGCGATTCCTCTTGAGAAGATTCCGGATCCTGTTTTTAGTCAGGGAATTCTTGGCCCGGGATGCGGCATCGAACCTTCTGAAGGGGCTGTGTATGCTCCATTTAACGGTGTGATAATATCTGTTGCAGACACAAAGCATGCTGTTGGAATCAACAGCGATGATGGGATGGAAGTGCTGATTCATGTTGGCGTGGATACTGTCGATATGAATGGGAAAGGATTTGATCTGAATGTGAAGGAAGGACAGAAGGTACAGAAGGGAGATCTGCTGTTAACCTTCAGCCTGGATGCAATCAATGCTGCGGGACATCCATCTACTACTGCAGTCTTGTTGACCAATGGTGATGACTATACGGAAGTAAGTCTTTCGGTTACTGGTAATGTTGAAATTGGTTCAGTTCTGTTACACGCTGTAAAGTAGAAAAGGAGATTGTGTTTATGAAAAAAGTACATGATTTACGTTCTGCATTGAAGTTACTGGAAACGATGAATGGTCAGCTGTTGACTACGGATGTCGAGGTAGACCCGAATGCGGAGCTTGCAGGTGTATATCGCCATATAGGTGCAGGCGGAACCGTCATGCGCCCGACTAAGGAAGGTCCTGCGATGATCTTTAATAATGTAAAAGGTCATCCGGAGGCGAAAGTTGCAATAGGGGTCTTAGCCAGCAGAAAGCGAGTGGCAGCCCTTCTGGATTGTAAACCGGAAGATTTAGGGAAAAAACTATATGCCAGTGTAGATAATCCGATTGCACCGGTGGTTACAACGAATCCTGCACCTTGTCAGCAGGTAGTGCACCGTGCAGATGAACCTGGATTTGATCTGAATAAAATCGTACCGGCACCGACAAACACACCGGATGATGCCGGTCCATATATTACGCTTGGAATGTGCTATGCAACACATCCGGATACAGGTGTGAATGATGTTACGATTCATCGTCTGTGCATTCAGGGAAAGGATGAGTTATCTATTTTCTTTACTCCGGGAGCAAGACATATTGGTGCAATGGCTGAACGTGCAGAGGAACTGGGAAAGACGTTACCAATTTCCGTAAGCATTGGTGTAGATCCAGCAATCGAGATTGGTGCATGTTTTGAACCACCGACAACACCGATGGGCTATGACGAACTGGCTGTTGCGGGTGCTCTGAGAAATGAACCAGTGGAACTGGTACAGTGTCTCACAGTGGATCAGAAGGCGATTGCGAATGCTGAATATGTCATAGAAGGTGAAGTAATTCCAAATATTCGTGTACAGGAAGACAAAAACAGCCATACAGGTTATGCGATGCCGGAATTTCCAGGTTACACAGGTCCTGCCAGTAGCGAATGCGGGATGATTAAAGTTAAGGCAGTGACTCATCGTAAAAATCCGATCATGCAGACATGTATCGGACCGAGCGAAGAACATGTTTCGATGGCAGGGATTCCTACGGAAGCAAGTATTTATGGCATGATTGAAAAAGCAATGCCGGGAAGACTAAAAAATGTATACTGTGCAAGTCCGGGCGGTGGAAAATTTATGGCAGTCCTTCAGTTTCAAAAGAAAACTGCCAGTGATGAAGGTCGTCAGAGACAGGCAGCATTATTAGCATTTTCAGCATTTAGTGAGCTGAAGACTGTATTTCTCGTAGACGAGGACGTTGATTGCTTTGATATGAATGATGTTCTGTGGGCAATGAACACGAGAATGCAGGGAGATGTTGATATTATTACCATACCGGGAGTGCGTTGTCATCCGTTGGATCCGTCAAATGATCCTTTAGTATCACCAACCATCCGCGATCATGGAATTGCATGTAAAACAATTTTTGACTGTACAGTACCGTTTCATTTAAAAAACAGATTTGTGCGTGCGAAATTTAAAGAGGTAGATCCAAGTCACTGGGTTAATGGAGCATATTAGAAAGAAGAATGGTCATGGAGAAAAAACGTATCGTAGTAGGTGCTACTGGAGCAAGTGGCATTCCTATATT
Source organism: Faecalimonas sp. (assembly GCA_045121495.1). Classification (GTDB taxonomy): domain Bacteria; phylum Bacillota; class Clostridia; order Lachnospirales; family Lachnospiraceae; genus Faecalimonas. Next base: position 2,323 of record JBGVGF010000042.1, on the reverse strand, counting down.
AATTGAGTGTCTAAAAATAATTGCAAAAGAACCAGCGTACGAAAGTGCGCTGATCATGAGTGAAAGTGCTAAAATAACACTACAGCATGAAACTGATTGGACATTTGAAGAGTTATATAATTTGGCGGGTGAGGTTTTCGATTGCAGTGAAATTGGAGCAAAACCGGCAAGTGGTACATATAAGACAGAAGGAATGCTAATTGTGCCGTGCAGTATGAAAACATTAGCAGGTATTCACAGTGGATATGCGGAAAATCTTCTTTTGCGTGCAGCAGATGTGACATTAAAGGAACAGCGAAAGCTTGTATTGGCAGTGAGAGAAACTCCGCTTAGTGCTATTCACTTACGAAATATGCAGGAATTGGCAATGATTCCAGGAGTAAGGATTGTTCCGCCAATGCTGACCTATTATATACAGCCAAAGACCATTGAAGAAATGACCTATCATATTGCAGCAAAGCTGTTGGAACCTTTTGGGATAGAGGCGAAGGAGTATAAAAGATGGACAGGATTATAAAAAGAAAACTTTCATACTCCGAGCTAAATATTTACGTACAAGTTCTAGGAAGTGATTATTGCCTGACTGTTGCAGGAGGGGAAAAACCACACATTGGATGTACGGTGATTTCTATACCTCGTGCATCATTAACAGGCAGTGGAGAAATAAGCTGTACATCATCGGTGATCAATGTTACCGGTCATAAAGACGAAGTTATTTGTCGGTATCTGGCAGAAGCAGTATGTAAAAGATATCAAGCGGTTACAGTGTGCAGCGGTGGGTTCCATATGGATGGAATAACGGAAATTCAAATCCGTGAACTGATGGATGCCGTAAGTGATTGTCTAAATGAGATATGAAGTGTTCTAACAGAAAGTATTTGATATCTCTTCCATTTTTGATTCCAAGTAGAAGAGTTGTATGAAAAAGCCAATTTAAAAATAGCGAGAATTATTTTACATAGGGAGTTTATCACTACCCATCGGTGGTGATAAACTCCCTATTTTTTTGACCCAATTTAGAAGAATTGAGGTTGAATATGAATAGGTAACACAACAGTAAGGTATGCCGATAACAAGCCAAAGGATTGTAAGTATTATGAGTTCAGTAGTATTTTCGATGAAAATGTCAAAATTACTTTATGAGGATATAATATTGAAAGCAACGGCAGTACATCGTGGGTCGTTGGAAAAGATAACAGATATGGATGGAATTATTGAACGGATTCTTCTAATGCGGATTTGAAAAGTATGTGGGGCAAATATCAGAAGAAATTTGCCTATGCTAAAGATATTAATTTTAGAAGTATTATAAATCTGCTTAGCGACATTGTAAAATAAACCAACACTCATAATAGCTCACAACAAAACCCTTGCTGCACAGCTTTATGGAGAATTTAAGGAGTTCTTCCCGGAGAATGCGGTTGAATATTTTGTGTCCTAGTATGGCTTTGAACTATTTGGGGTGCTGAAATGTCCATTTTATCCAGATTTTCCGTATAATTCGGACTGAAAAACATGGTTTGGACGGAATAACACAAATCGGATTTGTGACCTGAATTCGTGTAAAGATAACTGTAATATATAAAGTGATAAATTATTATAAGAAATATATTATGAATAAAGCAAAAAATGTAGAAAGAATGATAGCCTATGTGAAAAAGGTAAATGCTTTGGTCGAGAAGAAAAAGCAGAATAAGAAATAAAGCATGGATGAGAGGTAGCGAAAGCTGCCACTTTTACATATCACAGGATATTTGTATAATGAATATTTTATACGGAACCGTCCAAAATATTCAAGAAGATTTGCATTTTGTGTTGTAAAGAAGTATAATGTCATTGAACAAATAGGACGGAAATGTAAAAAATATTCAACGAAACTTTATTAGGGTAAAGCGAGAGTTTATTTGATTGAATATTTTTTACGAAATCGTATAAAATGTGCAATAAAGGAGAGTGACTTATGGATATCAAGAGAGATAAATACCTGAATGATTTGATTAACCGTATGCATAATGGGATGATAAAGGTTGTAACTGGTATTAGAAGATGTGGGAAATCGTATCTTTTATTCACTATTTTTAAGAGATATTTGTTAGATCAGGGGATACCTGAATCACATATCATAACGATTGAACTGGATCAGCGTAAGAATAAAAAGTATCGTGATCCAGATGTAATACTGGATTATATTGAATCGTTGATAGAAGATGATGAGCAATATTACATTATGCTTGATGAAGTGCAGATGTTGCAGGAGTTTGAAGAGGTTTTAAATTCACTGCTTCATATCAGAAATGCGGATATATATGTAACAGGAAGCAAC
>JBGVGF010000041.1:0-2057 GCA_045121495.1 Faecalimonas sp. | reverse complement strand
GATTATGTCTATGATGGTTTTGGACGCCTGATTAAGACCACCTATACATACAGTGATGGTGCCACCGATGTGATTGAAAAAACATATAATGACAACGGTGTTCTCACCTGGGAACGTCAGCAGGACGGTACCGAGAACAGCTACAGCTATGACAGCATGAACCGGGTTGTATCTGAGACCACGGTAAAAGGCTCCTTGTCAAAAACCTGGACCACTTCTTACGGATACCAGTCTGTCAGCTATTATGACGGCACGGGAATGAAAGAAGTGCCCCATGCCTTTGTAACGACGGAAAAGAACCCGGAAGGCGAGATTCTCGGCCAGACCTTCCAGGTCACCGCAAGTGGTAAAAGGAGAGTTATGAAATCATTAGATAGATTAAGGCAAATAATGAATAATGAAGATTACGTAACACGAAAAATAGAAAGTGAAGGGGAAGAATTTCAAATATCGCATAAGACAGAGCAACCATGTACAGCGGATGATATAAAAGAAACAGAAAAGACGTTAAAAATGAATATTCCGGATGAATATAAAAAATTTTTGCTGCAATATAATGGAGCGACATTATTTAAACTTCGGAATATTGATGGTTTGGAAATATTTGGTACAAGTGAAATCTTAAAAAATACTTCGTATGCATTTGAAATATTTGAAGAAGAATGGCCTGGAAATATAATAATCTGGGGGAAAATTATTGCAGAAGAAGCCTATCTGGGATTTGAAGCAGGGGAACACGGTGATTGCACCATTGTAGATTGTTATTTTTACGATTCACCTGATAACTGGCATCGTATCAATATGTCATTTGATGACTTTCTATATAGATATTTGGAGTCAGGAGAAAAATTCTGGATTTATTGAAATCCTATTACCCAATGGAAAAAATGCATATATTACCCATGTACATATGAAGGATGTGAAGATTTAGAGGTAATTAGTTCACCAGCAGCTGAACTATTACGATTTCTTAAAAGCACATGTTCAATTAAATTAAAAAGAAGCCGGACAATAATTCCTGCATTCGATTAATCATCTATACCTACAAAAGGAAGAAACCTCCACTGGTTCAAAGTGAAGGCTTCTTCCTTTTTCATATCTATAGGAAAATGCAATGGTTGGAGCATTGAATGTTCAGGGGTGTTCAGCTTTTACTGAACTGCTGCATATTTTTATATGATAAAATATCTTTACAGGATACGAAGATCCTAATTGAACTACTGAATACTAATATATTTGACCTGATTCTGTTCAGGAATTGCCTGAATTTTAGGAACCTGCAGGGTCAGGACACCGTCTTTAAAGGAAGCGGAAATATCTTCCTCCGTCACCTGTTTGCCCACGTAGAAGCTTCTCTGGCAGCTGCCGCTGAAACGTTCTCTGCGGATATAATGGCCGTTGTCATCGGTCTGGTCCTGATTAACAGAACGCTGTGCCTGGATGATCAGATATCCGTCTTTTAACTGTGCGTGTACATCTTCTTTCTGATAACCGGGAAGTTCCAGATCCATCAGATATTTATCATCATACTCTTTCACATCCACATTCATGAGGCTGTGGGTATTGGCTGAAGCGGAGAAACCGCTGAAAGGCTGAAATGCATCCTCAAAGAAACTGTCAAAAAATCTGTTTGAAAAAATACTAGGTGTTAACATGATTCATTCCTCCTTATTTGGTGACAATCCTTTTCGCTAATATGTTGTAACGATTTAGCTCAATGGCATCGAATGTCTGCTGAATTATTACAATAGACATATCATCTATATATTAGGAAACGATTGTAGTTTAGGGGTAACACATGGAGAAGGATTCGTTTATTGTTGCTTCTTGATGTGTTATTTGTTTTATTTGTTATATACGTTATATAACAGCAAGAAGAAAATGTCAAGCACTTTTTTGAAAAAAATTAAAAAATCGTAACAGTTCAGCAGAAGCTGGACTATAACCTGAAAATTTAAAAATAGTTTAACAAAACTGTCATTGACTTTTGAAAACAACTCCACTAAGATGGAGTAACTGTTCAGTCAGTCATGAAGTAAATGGAGCGTTAATATAGA
>JBGVGF010000040.1:0-113534 GCA_045121495.1 Faecalimonas sp. | reverse complement strand
TATTGATCACGTAGGCACGTGGTCTGTTTTGTGTACCCTAAAACTAGAGAATATGAAATAATTCATATAACCAAAGAGACACCGAATGCATCCGCATTCGGTGTCAGCTCTTTAAGGGCGTTTTTTTACAGCCCCTTTTTTATATTATATAAATAACAAATATCCCATCACCGGTATTGTCAGTACAGATAATAATTTTGTGATAAATACATGCTTATCATTTGTGTAAACACATATTCAATGCTCATTTTACAGTTGGTCTACCCCTACTAACTTACCATCTCTCCAGATTCTCTCTAAATCATAGAATAAACGATTTTCCTTATCGAATACATGGACAATTACTTCACCAAAATCAAGTAATACCCAGTTACCAAGTCCGTATCCTTCTCGCTGTTTAGCGTGGAATCCTTCTTTCGCAAGCTCTTCTTCTACACAATCAACCAGCGCTGTTACCTGATTTGAATTTGTACCATTTGCAATAATAAAATAATCAGCTAAAACAGACACTTTTGAAATGTCGATAATTTTAATGTCTTCTCCTTTTTTGTCATCAAGCGCGTTATATGCAATTTTTGCCATTACTTTTGATTGTTCCATGAGAATTACTCTCCTTTCAGTTTATTTCTTTAATGCTTCTTTGTAATATAAATATGTGTGTTCAGTCATAGGATCAATGGCTTCATTTTTTGTCTGTAAATATGCCAATGAATCTTTCAAAATCAAATACATGCATTCATCGATATCTGTAAATGCAAGTTTTCTTACTTCTGGAAGATTCGGTGCCTCAGTACGGTTTGGTTCTATGTAATCAGCAATATATATGATTTTATCAAGAAGCGTCATCTCCGGACGCCCTGTCGTATGATATGTGATAGCATCTATAATTTCCTTATCCTCAATATCATATTTAGAAAATGCAAGATATGCACCAAGTTTTGCATGCAATAAACCTGGATTTTTTCTTTCTGAATCAGAAATCGTTAAGTTATATCTTTCACACAATTTTATCTTTTTATCCGAAGATAAACATTTTGCACAATCATGTAATAATCCGGCTATGAGAGCTTTTTCCAGATCGGCCTGGTAGCACATAGCCATTGCACCTGCCGTATACATTACACCTAAGGTATGTTCAAAGCGAAGTTTATCCAGATGTTCCTGCACACGTTTTTTTATTTTATCTATTCTATATTTATCCGATTTTAACTGAGCCATCTTCATCATCCTTATATAATTGTTGGTTTTCAATATATCGTTTCACGGATTCAGGTACAATTTCCTGAATTGATTTATTTTCTTTCAATAATTTTCGAATATCACTGGAAGAAATATCAACATTTGGTGTATTAAGCAGTCGAATGTCTGCATCATATTTTTGATTCAGATATCGAATCTGCTCCAGCATCTCGTCTGTTCCCTTTTCATCCCGATACGCGGCCAGAAGCACACAAGTCTTTAATAATCGTGCAGGAAGTACCCATTTTTCCAGATTAAATAATGAATCTGCTCCAATAATAAAATAAAATTCATGTTCTGGATAAACTTCCTTAAAATGCTCCATCGTTTTATAAGAACAATGAACATCCTTGCTTTCTACTTCATATGGCTGCAGCACAAAATATTCTGTATCTGCAATGGCCAATTTCACCATCTCTACACGATGTTTTGTCTGTGATTCGATTGTTTCACTGGATTTATGCGGCGGATTTCCGTTTGGCATGAACCAAATCTGATCAAGTGTATACTGTCTGTAAGCATACTCACCCAACATAAGATGTCCATTATGAATCGGGTCGAATGTTCCACCCATAATTCCAATTTTCATACCTACACCTCAAAAACTCTCTTATTAAGGTAAAATGATTTTCTTTTTGTCATCTTTTCCTTCTTTATATAATGTAATCTTTTTTCCTACAACCTGTACTACCTGAGAACGTGTACGTTCCGCAAGAATCTGCGCGATTTCTTTTGGATCATCCATACAGTTTTGAAGTACACTGATTTTGATCAATTCGCGAGCCTCCAACGCTTCTGCAATCGCACTTGTAAATTCTGGGGTAATACTTGACTTTCCAATCTGAAAAATTGGATCCATTGTCATAGCAAGACTTCTCAAATAAGCTCTTTGTTTCGATGTCATTGTCTTTTCTCCTTATTTATAATAATCAAATTGTAAACCATACATACGTACAGTGTCGCCTTCTTGGATACCAGCTGCTTCCAACTCATCCAGAATACCACTGTCTTTAAGGAATTTCTGGAAGAAAGCAAACCCCTTTTCCGAATCAAGGTTTGTATAGCCAAGCATTTTTTCAATCTTGGCACCTTCCACAACATACATGCCTTCTTCATCAACTTCTACTGAATATGGTAAATCTTCGTGGATGAGCGCATCCTCTGGGAAGAATTCCTGTTCAAAAATAACTGGTTTCTGATCTAATGTCTTTAATTGTTCATTTACATAATACAAAAGTTCTTTAATGCCTGATCCAGATACGCCAGAAATTGCAAATACTTTGACACCTTTTGGCTCAAATTCAGCACGGATCTTTTCAACAGGATCTTCATCTTCTGTATAAATTAAATCTGTCTTATTCGCTGCGATTACCTGTGGTCGCTTTGCAATTTCAGGATTATACGCCTCTAATTCAGCATTAATCTTGTAAATATCGTCAATCGGATCTCTGCCTTCTGAGGACGCAGCATCTACAACATGAACCATCATCTTTGTACGTTCAATATGGCGTAAAAATTCATGTCCCAATCCAATTCCTTCGGAGGCACCTTCGATCAGTCCTGGAATATCAGCAATTACAAAACCTTCACTTCCTTCCAAGTCTACTACACCGAGGTTTGGATTTAATGTTGTAAAATGATAATTTGCAATCTTTGGATTTGCATTTGTTACACGTGATAACAAAGTAGATTTACCAACATTAGGGAATCCTACTAATCCAACGTCTGCAATTACTTTCAACTCTAATAATACATTCAATTCCTGAGCAGGTTGTCCAGGCTGTGCATATTTCGGAATCTGCATCGTAGCAGTTGCAAAATGCTGATTTCCCAAACCACCTTTTCCACCTTTCAAAATCACTTGTCTACGATTGTCTCCTGACATATCAGCGATGACCTTTCCTGACTCAGCTTCTTTAATAACAGTTCCTTCTGGCACTTTTAAGATAATATCATCGGCATCTTTTCCGTGACATCTTTTTTTACCACCTGGCTCACCGTCCTGTGCACAGTATTTTCTTTTGTGTCGATAGTCAACAAGAGTGTTTAATCCATCGTCAACCTCAAAGATTACATCTCCTCCGTGACCTCCATCACCGCCATCTGGTCCGCCATTTGGCACATATTTTTCACGTCGGAAACTTACATGTCCATCTCCGCCTTTGCCGGATCTGATATAAATTTTCGCTCTATCTGCAAACATAAATTCACCTACTTTTCTTTTATCAAAAATTAGTATAAACAAATCTATAGCAAAAAACAAGGCTCCAAACCATATTGATTTGAAGCCCAATTTATTATTTGCAAAATTCTTATTCAGCTACTGGGTAGATAGAAACTTGTTTCTTATCTCTTCCTTTTCTTTCGAATCTTACAACACCGTCTACTAATGCGAATAATGTATCATCGCCACCACGACCTACGTTAATGCCTGGGTGAATCTTAGTTCCACGTTGTCTGTAAAGAATATTTCCAGCTTTTACAAATTGTCCGTCAGCTCTTTTCGCACCTAATCTTTTTGATTCTGAGTCTCTACCGTTCTTTGTAGAACCTACCCCTTTTTTATGAGCGAAAAATTGAAGGTTTAAATTCATCATGGTATTACACCTCCTCAAATTTTAAATCGATATAATTCTCGTAATTTGCTACCATAGTTTCTAAACCGAGAACCATAGTATCTAATAGTAATGTCGCTTCTTTTGAAGGTCTGTCGAGAAGTCTGTAATCAATACATCCCTCGTCTTCGTCGGATACCACTGAAGTACGATCATCTGTAAAAGAATCGATCGCGTTAATTGTATTGATCGTCAATATAGAAATTGCTGCACATACAATATCGTAACCTTCTTCATCATATCCTGCATGACCATATGCTTTGAAGCCAACACATTCGTCTAATTCATTTTTATAAATGGTTACCTGAGTCATAACAAAAATTAAGCGTTGATTTTTTCAATCTTAACAGCTGTATATTGTTGTCTGTGACCGTTTTTCTTATGGTATCCAGTTTTTCTTTTATACTTGTAAACGATAACTTTTTTAGCTTTTCCGTCACCAATTACAGAAGCTGTAACTGTTGCACCTGCTACTGTTGGGTTTCCAACTTTTAATTCAGCATCGCTAACTGCAAGTACTTGGTCAAATGTAAAAGTCTCTCCAGCTTCTACACCAAGTTTTTCTACTTTAATGATATCGCCTTCGGCTACTTTGTACTGTTTACCACCTGTTGCTATAATTGCGTACATATGGCACCTCCTATTTATCATTACTCGCCAGTTATGGTGTTGCATAAATGCAATCTTGTAAACCTCACTGTGCGGCATCTTTTGTATTTTAGCATGTCAATTTTAAATCGTCAACTGTTTTTTAATAATTTTCCAGCATTTTATTTGGATATTAGACTTTTAAATTTGTATTGTTACAAAGATATCGTATAATGCTCTGATTGCATTTTCGAAATCATGATTACGTACGCCAACTACAATGTTCAGTTCACTTGAACCCTGGTCAATCATCTTAACGTTTACATGACCATGTGCAAGCGCTGAGAAAATGCGGCCTGATGTACCGCGTTTTGATCTCATCCCACGGCCTACGATCGCGATTAATGCAAGATCAGATTCTAATTCAATTGAATCTGGCTGTACTGCCTGGTGAATACCAGCTAATACTTTTTGTTCTTTTTCTTCAAATTCAGACTGGTGTACAAGCACTGTCATCGTATCAATACCTGAAGGCATGTGTTCGATTGAAATACCATTATCTTCAAACACTTGTAATACTTTGCGGCAGAATCCGATTTCTGAATTCATCATCGCTTTTTCAATAGTAATAGAAGCAAATCCTCGTTTTCCTGCAATACCAGTAATTGTATATTTTGGATGTCTGCAAGTAGCTTCTACAATTAAAGTACCTTTATCCTCTGGTGCATTTGTATTTTTGATATTAATCGGAATCCCCTCTTTACGAATCGGGAAGATAGCATCCTCATGAAGTACTGTTGCACCCATATAAGAAAGCTCACGCAATTCTTTGTATGTAATAGCTTCGATTGATTTTGGATTATTAACAATTCTTGGATCGGCAATCATAAAACCAGATACATCTGTCCAGTTTTCATACATATCTACTCTTGCTGCTTTTGCAACGATAGATCCTGTTAAATCTGAACCACCTCTTGAGAATGTTTTAATCGTTCCATCTGGCATAGCTCCGTAAAATCCTGGAATAACTGCTCTTTCGGCGTTTTCAAGACGTGCTGATAAAACTTCGTTTGTTCTTTCGGCATCAAAACGTCCTGTTTCATCAAAGAAAATTACGTCTGCAGCATCAATGAATTCATATCCAAGATAATTTGCCATGATAATACCATTTAAGTATTCTCCTCTTGATGCGGCATAATCTCTTCCAGCTTTTTTGCTAAAGTTCTCACAGATTACGTCAAATTCAGCATCTAAAGAAAAGTCAAGTCCTAATCCTTCAATTATCTCATTATATCTTGATTTGATTTCATTAAATGGTGCAGTAAACTTCTTGTCTTTGACTGCTGCGTCATAACATGTATATAACATATCTGTTACCTTTGTGTCTGCTGAAAAACGTTTCCCAGGTGCAGATGGTACTACATATCTTCTGCTTTCATCAGCTCGGATAATCTCTCCTACCTTTTTAAACTGTTCGGCACTTGCAAGTGAGCTTCCACCGAATTTCACAATCTTTTTCATTTGTCATACCTCCATGGTTCATTCCTTATAAGCTTCATGAAATGGCTTTCTAATCTTCTTACGAGTCACTTCTACTAAATGAAGCTTTGTAATATCAACTAAAGTAGTTGTAATCGGATCTTTTTTCAATTCTTTTTCAAAAAAACCCAGTAATTCATCTGTAAATTCCTTTTCAGATAAATTAATAAAATCAATAATAATGATTCCAGACAGATTGCGAAGTCGGATCTGTCTGGCAGCTTCTTTTGCAGCTTCCATATTGATTTTTAAGTATGCCCTATCATCGCGCTTTTTGTCAATACATTTTCCTGTATTTACATCAATTACAGTGAGAGCCTCCGTTGGCTGTATCACAAGATACGCTCCTGATTTTAGCCAGACACGCTCTTTTAGTACATCCTCAATACGTTTTTCTATGCTATATAATTTATGAAGCGGCAGCATTTTATCTTCATAAAATCGTAATTTTCCCAAATCCTCCGGCTGTGATTCCATCAAAAAGTCTTTCACTTCCTGATAAATATCTTCGTCCTCTACTACTATGTCAGTCAGACCTTCCTGATAAATATTCTTAAGTTCTGTAAGATATTGTTTTGGTGCACTTTTTAGACAAGAAAAACAAACTCTTGTCGCTGCAAACTGAATCATTCTCTGGTAATCCTGAATTAATTTTTCCAGTTCTGTTCGAATGGTGTCTTCCTCAGCTTCTTTTGCATTGGTACGCAAAATCAATCCATATTGTTTCGATGCATATTGTCTTGCAATCATTGTCAAACGTTCTCTCTCTTCTTTCGAAAGCTTAGAAGATACACCGATACGTGTATCCCCATGAGTAAGTACCGCATATTTTCCGGTAAACTCCAGCTTACTTGTGACTGTTGGAACCTTTGTCTTTACAGCTTCTCTTGAAATTTGAACGATCAGTTCATCACCGATACAGATTGGCTTTTTTCCAACCTTTTTTGTAAAAATAGGAGCAGGGTTTTCTCCAATTGCATAATAGCATTCTACACCCTTTGCGATCTCTATAAATGCAGCATTAATATTTGCAACAATATTTTTTACTTTTCCAACATAAATATTTCCAAGAATATTCTTTTTTTCATGATCCTCACCAACACAGTGAAGTTCAGCAACTTCATTATTCTCTAAAAGCGTTGTAAAAATCTTGTTCTGCAGTTTTGTTATTACAAGTTTTCGATTCATTACCACACCTTATCCAAACTCACAAAATTCTTATTACCTTCTTCTGCATATACTTCTAAACGGTGGTGTGTAAATGTAGCTTCTTCTGTATTTATCCCTAGATAATTACTTAGAGCCTGCATCACTACTTCTGGCTTTAGATTTTCCACACTACCTGTAGCAACCTGCATGTAAACACCCTCGTTGCGAATTTCGAATTGATAAATCATTGGTTTGATGTTTACTTCTTTTTCACTCTTTTTCGTTTTCTTAACAATCAGAATTTCTTCCTGTTCCATGAATCCTGCTGCTTTTTCTTTCCAGTTTTCTGGAAATGCATTGTTTTTCACATTCGAAATATAGTCTGCTGCTGCAACAATTGACATCCCAGTCCTCTTCTTATCATCAGAAATCGGAACCATATTTACAACTTCAATTCCTTCTACCATCGTGCTGTTCATTCGTTTTACAGCTTCGTCCATATCGATTTCTTCTGTAAGTTCAATGTCAAAATATTCTCCGTCACTTGTCACTCCAACTCCAAGCGGATTTGCAAAGGACATAATCATATGTGGACTGAACCCACCTGTAAATGCGATTGGAATATCTGCGCGTCTCATAACCTTTTGGAAAAAACGCATGATGTCAAGATGACCAATGAATTTCATTGCACCAAATTTTCTGAATTTAATTCTTGCCTTCAAAACACACACCTCCTCCATAAATTGCCGCACCACAACCTGAACACTGCATATGACAGTTTGGTGTCACTTTTCCTTCTAACGCGTTTTTCCATTCTCGTTTTAAGAAATTCTTTGTTACACCAATATTAATGAAATCCCATGGTAAAATTTCATCCAAGTCTCTTTCTCTTAAATTATAAAATGCCATATCTACTCCGGTATTCTCAAATGCCTCTACCCACAGGTTATATTTGAAATGTTCTCCCCATGAATCATAAATACAGCCTAATTTATACGCTTCTAATAAGGCCTTGCTGACACGTCTGTCTCCACGTGCAAATACACCTTCTAATACTGTGACATCTGCTTCGTGCCAGTTATATTTTAAACTCTTATGATTTAGCTGTGCTTTCATCTCATGATTTACTACATTTGCTTTTGCGATATAATCTTCTCTGTTAAGCATGGTAGCCCATTGGAATGGTGTAAATGGTTTTGGAATGAAGAATGACGTACTTGCTACAATCTGACACTTGCCATTTCTCTGATCTTTTGGGATCTCATAATAGCGTCTGGCAATCTTGTCTGCAAGTCTTGCAATATCTTTCATATCCTCCTCTGTCTCCGTTGGAAGACCCAGCATAAAGTAGAGTTTTACACGAGTCCAGCCACCTTCAAATGCCTGTCCAGCTCCCTCCAGAATAATCTCCTCTGTAAGACCTTTATTGATAACATTACGAAGTCTTTGCGATCCCGCTTCTGGTGCAAATGTAAGACTACTCTTTCGAATATCCTGCACTTTACTCATAACATCTAGCGAAAAAGCATCAATTCGAAGAGATGGAAGCGAAATGTTGATTCCTTTTCCTTTGAATTCTTCTATCAGAAACGTAACCAGTTCTTCTAATTGCGAATAATCACTGGAACTTAGTGAACTGAGCGAGATTTCTTCATGCCCGGTATTTTTCAGCATCTTATATGCATACTCTTTTAACATCTCTACATCACGTTCACGTGTAGGTCTATATAGCATACCTGCCTGACAGAAACGACATCCTCGAATACAGCCACGCTGAATTTCAAGAACGACTCTGTCCTGAGTCGCTTTAATAAATGGTACAACAGGCTTTTCCGGATAATATGTGTTCGTAATATCCATTACGATTTGCTTGTCAATCACACGTTTTGCATGTGTATTGTTTGGCTCAAACGAAGCAATCGTTCCGTCCTCATTGTAAGTTACATCATAGAATGATGGTACATAAAGTCCTGGAATCTCTGCGGCCATTTCCAAAAATTCTTTTTTAGATTTTCCGGCAGCCTTCCATTCTTTATAACGATCCATCAATTCGAAATAAACCGTTTCTCCCTCTCCAATATAGAAGATATCAAAGAAATCTGCCAACGGCTCCGGATTATAAGTGCATGGTCCTCCACCAATTACAATAGGATGTTCCTCTGTTCTGTCTTTTGCAAATAATGGAATCTGAGCCAGATCCAATACCTGAAGGATGTTTGTATAACACATTTCATATTGAATCGTAATTCCAATAAAATCAAAGTCTTTGATCGGATCCTGCGATTCCAGTGCAAAAAGAGGAATATTTTCTTCTCTCATGATCTTATCCAAATCAGTCCATGGAGAATATACTCGTTCGCACCAGATATCATCTCTGCGATTCAGCATATCATAGAGAATCTGAATTCCAAGATGTGACATTCCAATTTCATATACATCTGGAAAAACAAATGCAAAACGAATATCAATTTCATCTTTATTTTTCATAACCGCATTTACTTCATTACCAATGTAACGTGCGGGTTTGTCCACTTTTAATAAAATATCATCTGATAAGGCTAATTTTCTCAATGTTTTTCTCCTTCTATTTTTGATAACACAAATTCCATTGTACTTTATCTATTTTATTTTTACAATCCTATTTATTTCGGATTTTTTTATCCAATCTCCCTTTATGAGCAGAATAGTAAATATAATTGTACTGATCAACCACGTTAATGGATAGGCGCTAAATACAACCCTGATATCAGGTATCAATCTTACCATTAGCGTAATATAAGTAATTCGAATCAGGCACCAGTCTCCTAAAAATACTGCCATAGATGCAAATGTTTTCCCTGCACCTCTCAAAATTGCAGCTCCGCAATGCGAAAACGCCAATAAACAATAAAACAACGAATCTGTTCTTGCCTGACGAACTCCGAATGCTACAACTTCTGCTTCTGGACTGAAGATCCCTATCAAACCAGGTGCAAATACGTAAACAAATATTCCAAATAATTCAGCAATTACTACTGTAAGAAAAGTACCTTTTTTCATACAGTTCTTCACGCGATCTATCTTTTGAGCCCCCAGATTCTGTCCAACGAATGTCGTCATTGCCATGGTAATACTCATTATTGGCAAAAATACAAATCCCTGAATCTTAGCATAACTGCCACATCCTGCCATCGCCAGATCACCAAATGCATTAATATTAGTCTGTACGACCAGATTCGCAATTGCTGTAACACAATTCTGTACTCCGCTAGGCAATCCCAAACCTATAACCTGCTTCAGAATCGAAAAATCGGGTCTTATTTTCTTCAAATCGACTTTAACGAGGAATTTCCCGCTCATCAAATGCAAAAGCCCTAAAATCGCACTTAAACTTTGGCCAATGATTGTAGCAAACGCTGCTCCTGCAACTCCCATATCAAATACTGCAACAAACAATAAATCCAGAATCAGATTTACGACAGATGAAAAAATCAAATAATAAAGCGGACGTCTGCTGTCACCTAACGCCTGAAATATCCCATTTGTAGTGTTATAAAGTACCAAACCAAGTATTCCCATAGAATAGATTCTGAAATATGTAACCGAATTTGGCATAACGTTTTCCGGTGTTCCCATCCATCGCAGGATGATCGGCGTCATGCATACACTGAAAATGCTAAGAAGCACCCCCGCTATAACGGCAAATCCTATAGTCGTATGTACGGTCTTCTCTACACCTTTCTTATCGCCGGCACCGTAGCAGTGGGATATAATTACACTGGCTCCTATAAATACTCCCTGAAAAAATCCTATCAGCAAATGGCTCAAACTTCCTGAAGAACTTACTGCTGCCAGAGCATCATTTCCACAGAAATTCCCCACTACAAGTGCATCAACTGCATTATATAACTGTTGAAACATGTTCCCTAAGAACAGAGGGATTGCAAAACGAATCAATATCTTCCATATATTTCCCTCTGTCATCAAGGTCTTTTGTTCATTCATTCCTAAAACCCCTTCTTTATCTAATGTTATTTTCCATGCATAGTCTGTTCGATAATGCTATGCATGATATCCTCTGTCAGCATCCCGGTAACATATCCATATACTTTTCCTTCACGATCAATCATAAACGTTGTCGGAAAAGCGGTAATACCATATGTGTGAAATACCTGCGCTGTCGTATCTAAAAGAACCGGGAACTTATATCCTTCTTGTTCTACATATGTTTTTATCTCTTCAATGGTTCCCTCACTTCCATACTCCGGTGCAACAATGGTAAGAACAATAAGACCATTCTCTCCTTCTTTCTCATATTCTTCGTAAATTTTCTGAATATGAGGAAGTTCCTGCTTACAAGGAGAGCACCAGGTTGCCCAGAAATTAATGAAGATAGTCTTTCCTTTATATTCCGAAAGTGTGTGTATATTTCCATCTAAATCAGTTAATGTAAAATCCGGTGCAGGCACGATTTCTTCCTGCCCTGTTTCTTCCTGCCCTGTTGTTTCATTACTTATTTCATTCTCTGTTTCATTATCGGATTCTTCTGTCGCAACAGACTGATCGGAAAGTGTTCCTGAAACCTTATTCAAAACTCCCGTCAGCATCAATGCTCCCATCAAGACCAGGATAATCCCTCCTACTTTTGTAGTATATTTTACTACCTGCATATGCTTTTTAAAGAACTGCAGCACCGAAGACGTAAATAATCCCACCAGTATAAATGGCAAAATAAATCCGAGTGTATAAACTAAAATCAGTAAAAACCCCGTCATCTGTGTTTTTGATGATGCTGCCATGAAAAGCACACCTGTGAGTGCTGGCCCAACGCAGGGTGTCCACGCAAAACTAAATGTAAATCCCATAAGAAGTGCTGTAACTGGCGACATAGCAAGACCTTCTAGGTTGATTGGAAGCTTGTGTGTATTTCCAAGAATGCTGTTACTGCCAAAAATACCTATCTGGTATAATCCTAATACTAAGACGATAATACCTCCTGCTCTGGTAATCAGTACCTGGTACTTACTCAGAAAATTTCCAAGTACAGATACTCCAAGTCCAAGCAAAATAAAAGCAAAGCTAACACCCAAAATAAAAAAGAAGGTATTTCCGATCACTTTGCTTCTTTTAAATGTGAGATTACCATTTTCATCACGCTCCATTGTGCCACCGGAGAGATATCCGATATAAAGGGGAATCAAAGGCAGAACGCATGGTGAAAAGAAACTGAGAATTCCCTGCAGAAATACTGAAATTGCTGAAATATTGATATCTAATGTGAATTGCATATTTTTCTCCTTTACTCTCCCAATATTATATCAATCGAATATGGGCAAGTCAACAAAGCTCTGATACTCCTGCCCTATCTCTTTCACTACCATTTCCGTATCAATATCCGTTTGTTTTGCTGCTACAAACAAACAGAATATAAGAATTGCTATTACAAGCCGTATACCAAATGTACTTGTTTCCGTCACCTCCTCCTTCTGTTCTGATTTATACAGACTTTGATATGTAGATTGAAATCTTGGATGAATCGCAGGCGGCGAATTTTTATCACTATATAACTTTCTTGTATGTTCCAACAGTTCCATTCTTCTTTTTTCTGTATCTGTCATTTGAAAACCTCCTAACCCCAAACTTTCCTGCAATAAAAAAAGGAACATATCCCAAATATAATTTAGTATATGTTTCCTTTTCTTTCTTTAGAAGATTTAACGATCTGCAAGTTCTCGGATGATGTCTTCCCAGGTTACTCCACGTTCAACCATAAGTACCATTGCATGATACAGGAAATCCGATAATTCATATTTAATCTCTTCTGGGTTTGGATTCTTTGCTGCGATAACAAGTTCCGTAGCTTCCTCCCCGACTTTCTTTAAAATTTTGTCAATTCCTTTATCAAATAAATAGTTCGTATAAGAACCTTCCTTTGGATTTTCTTTTCTGTCTAAGATAGTAGAATATACATTTTCAAACACTTGGAGCGGATTTGTTTCATCATAATCGTTTCCTACCAATGGTTGGAAGAAACATGTAGGATTTCCTGTGTGGCATGCCACTCCAATCTGATCAACTTTTGCAAGAATTGTATCTTTATCACAATCAATCGTTAACGACTTCACAAATTGGTAATGACCAGATGTTTCGCCTTTTACCCAAAGTGTATTTCTGCTTCTGCTAAAGTATGTCATCTTCCCGGTTCTGATTGTTGTATCAAATGCCTCTTGATTCATATAGGCCATCATTAACACTTCACCTGTTTTATAGTTTTGTACGATTACTGGAATCAAACCATCCGAATTCAATTTGAACTCTGAAAAACTCATCATACTTTCAAAAGATGTCATTTTAATATTCTGTTCTTCACATTTTGCTTTAAATCCTAATAAGTCAAATCCTAACTGACTGACATACTTTCCTGAGATGCCCTCAATTCCTTCAAACTTCAAGATACGGAAAACTTCATTTTCTTCCATCACGTCTGTTAAAATAATTGTTGGAATTGATGTAATATTCATAACAGAATTGAGATCTGGTCTGTGCATGAAAACAATCTCACTTGCGAACTCTTCGATCATGCGCTGACATTTGTATAACTTATCAAAATCGTTTAGTGATACTGCAATCTTCTCTTTTCCAAAACGTTTTGAAGATTTTTCCAGTACATCCTGGCTGTATGCTTTCGAGAGATCTACAATCGCCTGCTTTGCTCCGGCATATAAAATCTTTTTCACATCTTCTTCTCTTCTTACATTGCCTCCTGCAATCATAGGAATGCGAATGATACGATTGATTTTTTTCATAAAATTAATTGCATTATCATGCTCTTTGTCTGTATCAGATAAATCAAACACAATCAATTGGTCTGCTCCCATTTCACTATATCTTTTTGCCAAACCAACGATATCTTCCGTAACAATCTCTTTATTATCGAACCATTTTACTGCTTTTCCATTGTAAATAAAAATACAAGGAATTAATTTTTTATACATCATTATGCCAAACTTCCTTTCGTAGACCATGCTTCTTTCATACGTGGCTCTTCCATTGTAGCCATATCGAGTGCTTTTCCAAATGCCTTAAATAAAGCCTCAGCCATGTGATGGTTGTTGCCGCTTTCCATAATTTTCAGGTGAAGATTCATTGCACTGCTATAGGAAACAGCATAAAAGAACTCATGAAACATTTCTGTGTCGAAATCACCTAATTTTTCTACCGTAAAATCAGCTTTATAATTCAAATAAGGTCTTCCTGACAAATCAATCGCGCAGAGAGCCAGTGTTTCGTCCATTGGAAGCATAAAACTTCCATAACGCTTGATTCCTTTCTTATCTCCCAGTGCTTTTGCAATTGCCTGTCCCAGTACAATTCCTGTGTCTTCAATTGTATGGTGGCAGTCCACATTTAGATCACCAGTTACCTTTACATCCAAATCGAATAATCCATGGCGTGCAAATCCATCCAACATATGATCAAAAAAGCCAATCCCTGTATGGATATGGGAAATCCCTCCCCCATCCAGATTGAGTGTAATCGTAATGTCTGTTTCTTTTGTACTTCTTGTACATGTTGCAATTCTAGCTTCCATTATCTTCCCTCGATTCTTCATCTAAAACTTATATTTATTCAAATCTTACTTTAATCGAATTCGCGTGTGCTGTCAATTGTTCTGCCTTTGCAAAATTCTCTATGTCAGTGTGAATTGCTTCAAGTGCTTCTCTCGAATATGCGATAATACTTGATTTTTTAATAAAATCATCCACACTAAGAGGAGAGAAAAATTTTGCTGTCCCATTTGTCGGTAATACGTGATTTGGACCTGCAAAATAGTCGCCAAGCGGTTCACTGCTGTATTCACCAATAAAAATAGCACCTGCATTTCTTACTTTCATCATCACATCATATGGATTTTTTGTCATAATCTCCAAATGTTCTGATGCGATTTCATTTGCAATATCAATTACCGCATCCATCGTATCCGCAATCAGAATATATCCATAATTATCCAGAGACTTTCTCATAATTTCAGTTCTTGAAAGTTCTTCTACGAAGATTTCTACCTGGTCAGAAACTTTTTGTGCAAGTTCTTCACTTGTTGTTACTAAAATAGCAGATGCAAGTTCATCGTGCTCTGCCTGTGAAAGTAAATCTGCTGCCACAAAACGTGGATTTGCAGACTCATCCGCAATTACAAGTATCTCACTTGGACCTGCAATGGAATCAATACTTACATGTCCATATACTGCCTTCTTTGCAAGCGCTACATAAATATTACCTGGACCTACAATTTTATCTACTTTTGGAATACTTTCTGTTCCATATGCCAATGCACCGATTGCCTGTGCACCGCCGACTTTATAAATTACATCAACGCCAGCTTCTTTTGCAGCAACAAGTGTATTTGGATTTATTTTCCCATCTTTTCCAGGCGGAGTCGTCATCACAATTTCATCTACGCCAGCTACTTTGGCCGGAATGATATTCATTAAAACAGAAGATGGATAAACAGCCTTTCCACCAGGTACATATACCCCTACTCTGTGAAGAGCTGTCACCTTCTGACCAAGCATAGTACCGTTCGGTTTACTGTCAAACCAGCTGAACTGTCTTTGTTTTTCATGATATACTTCAATATTGTGTTTTGCTTTACGGATGATTTCTATCAAAGAAGGATCCACAAGTGTATACGCTTCTTCAATTTCTTCTTCTGTCACAACAAGATTGTCGGCTGTTATCTCAGCGCCATCAAATTTTTTTGTAAACTCAAAAATCGCTTTATCTTTTTCTAATTTCACCGCATTTAAGATAGCTGACACTCTTTCTTCATATTCTGGATATTGGTTTGGACTTCTTTTTAATAAATCTTCCAAAAGATTTTTCTTGGTATTTTCGTCCAGTTTTTGTATTCTCATAATTATGCCTCCTGTAAAATCTCACGTAATCTTGTAAGCAGTTCTCGTATTCTGTCATTTTCAAGTCTCATACTTACTGGATTTACGATCATTCGTGCAGATAATGGACACACTTCCTCAAGTACCTCAAGGTTATTTTCCCGTAGTGTAGAACCAGTCTCTACAATATCTACAATGACTTCTGATAAACCTACCAATGGTGCAAGTTCAATCGATCCATTCATTTTAATAATTTCTACCGTCTGATGCTTTTTATTATAAAAATAATCTTTTGCGATATTTGGATATTTCGTAGCTACACGAATCAATTCACGACGCTTTAAAAGCTCTTTTGCCGATTTTGGACCACATACACACATACGGCATTTTCCAAAGCGAAGATCAATGACTTCATGCACTTTTCTTCCTTCTTCCATAATCGTATCTTTGCCTACTACGCCAATATCGGCTGCGCCGTACTCTACATAAGTAGGAACATCCGGTCCCTTTGCGAGAAAGAATTTCAGTTTCAATTCTTCATTTACAAAAATCAGTTTTCTAGAATTTTTATCCTTCATTTCCTCACAATAAATACCTAATTCTTCTAAGAGAGCCAGTGTCTGATGTGCAAGGCGGCCCTTTGTAAGTGCAAATGTTAAATATCTCATACTGTAATCCCTCCACCTTACTTAATTTTCTTATTCACGACTTTTTTCTTGCCGTTTATAAGATTAAACATTTCAATATCATTTGTATCTTTTAGATATAGCATGCTCATACAGAGATTCTGCTTTGCATATGCAGCATATTCTTCAATTGCTTTTCCAGAATTTTTCTTGGCCAGTTCCGTCTTTTTGCCTTTGCTTCTAAACTCTTTCACAAGCGCAATTGCTTCCATGCGTCTCTTTTCATCATATAAAACATATGTATTTTTGCATTCACATTCAATTTCCAATTTTTGACGCGAAAATGCATTTAAAAGTTCGTCTACCACGATAACAAAACCAACTGATGGTGACTTTTTACCGAATTTTTCCAACAGATTGTCATAGCGACCACCTTTTACAATTGCATCTCCTGTACCGTATGTATATCCTCGGAAAATAATTCCCGTATAATAGCCATGTGTTCCGCTCATGCTAAGATCAAATGTAACATATTTTTCTACACCATACGCAACTAGAACTTCATAAATCGCTTCTAATCGCTTCACAGCCTCCAACACTTTAAAATTAAGCGCTATTTTTTTCGCTTCTTTCATAATCTCAACACCGCCAGTCAATTCTGGGAGGATTTGAAATGCTGTTTTTGTTGTAATCTTTGCATGTACATTTTCTAATAATTCTTCTACACCGAAGAAATTTCTATTTTGAATAAATTCACGAAGAAGTGCTTCATTTTCTTCGTTTAAGTTTGTTTCCTTAATCAATCCTTCAAAAAAATCTACATTTCCAATATTGATTTGGAAATCTTCAAGTCCAGCTTCTTTCAGGCTTTCTATCGCCATTGCGATCATTTCGGCATCAGCTTCTACCGAATCTACTCCAATAAGCTCTGCTCCGAGCTGTGTTGTCTCACGAAGTCTTCCCTGATAATTTGAGTGATTT
Source organism: Faecalimonas sp. (assembly GCA_045121495.1). GTDB lineage: Bacteria > Bacillota > Clostridia > Lachnospirales > Lachnospiraceae > Faecalimonas. The sequence goes on along the minus strand of JBGVGF010000040.1, from coordinate 95,924 downwards.
ACAAAAGTGTTCCCTTTATAACAAACTCTGACCGGTATCTCTTCTGTATCAAATACCGTAGTGACTACTCTTGCAATAGATGGTGTAATATCAGGACGTAATACCAGGGTGTTTCCTTCTTTGTCAAAAAACTTATATAATTCTTTAGAAGGAAGTGTTCCAATTTCTTTTCCGAATACATCAAAGTATTCAAACATAGGTGTCTGAACATCATGATATCCATACATATGTAGCACTTTCTGCAATCTTTCTTCTAGTATGAGTTTCTTTTGATATTCAATTCCATAAATATCTCTTACGCCTTCTGGTGTATGTAATATCTGTTTCATATGCGCCTCCTATTGTTCTCTCTGATCCAAATCTTTTTGAATTGCCTCCAAGTATGGCACAAAGCAGCCATTTTTCAACTGCATAAAAAAATCTGGATTTAATTCTTCATAGCGAAAGCTTTTCCTTCCGCCGTTTTTGCCACGTTCCCAAAATAATTTTATTTCGTAAAATGGCATATAATAGAGCTCATTACGAGCACTAAAATAAATGATAAAAAAAGCAATCCCACCCTGTTTTTCAAAATTCTGCATGAAAACTACCTGATGTTCATGAATATTTTGAAGCGGAAATGTATCTGTATTACATTCTTTCGCATCAAAACAAACAGGGATTCCCTGTACAGCCCCTATATAGTCGACTGTACTTTTTTGTTCAAAATACGCTAAAGTAATATGCCTATGTTCCTTATCAATGCGAACAGGTGTAATGGGGGTTGGTATTTTCTGAATCAGAGCCAGGCCCTGCTCCAGATATCTTTCATTTGTACGATTAATAAATTCCTCTAGTGTAGATCCTCTTAATCCTCTCGAATTCCAAGTTCCCATATTTTATCCCTTTTTCTCGTCGCTAACAATTTTTTCAAATAGTTCTGGCATAGGTGCCACAAACTGTTTTTCACTGATTTTATCTAGTGGTTCTGAGAGTTTAGGCATTTCTAAGCGATATGCATGCAGCAGCTGACTTTCCAAATGATATTTTCCTTTATATATATCATTTATCTTACGATTTCCATACTTATAATCTCCGATAATCGGATGATTTTGTGATGCTAAATGAGCTCTGATCTGATGGGTTCTCCCTGTAATCAGGTGTACTTCTAACAATGTACATTTGCCGTTGCTCCAGTACGGTTCATACTCGGTCTCAATCGGCTGACTGTCCTTCGTCTCCTGCTTTGTAACAATCACTTTATTTGTAGCGGAATCTTTCTTTAAAAATCCTTTAATATGCTGCTTTTCTTTAATCTCTCCAACAACAAGACAACGATAGAATTTCTTCATTGTACGATTCTTAAACAGTTCTCCCATTTTTTGAAGACCAATTAAACTTTTTCCCGCTACGACCAGACCACTTGTATTACGGTCCAGTCGATTACAGATAGAAGGTTTGAATTTGTGAAGTTCAGCTTCTGTTAGCTGCTTTGTATCAAGCATATACGTAATAATATGCTCTACAAGCGATTCATCCTTTGCTTCTGCTTTTTGCGATAGCATACCTACCGGCTTATTAATCATAAGAACATGTTCATCCTCGTATAGAATATCAAGTTTCTGCTTTGTTCTTTGTACCTGTACTTTTGAAAACTTCTCGATAGTTTCATCAGATAAAAACATTTTAATCTGATCACCTATCTGCAGTTTTTCATTTCCGGTTGCTTTTTTTCCATTTAAGACAATATTTTTTTTACGAAGCATCTTATATAAAAAGCTTTTCGGTGCTTCGTTCAAGTATTTGGCCAACAACTTGTCAAAACGTTGGCCAGCCTCATTAGCTGTTACAATAATCTCTTGCATAATTCCCTCATTATAATGAAATATTTAAGATTATCTGGCGAATATTCGCTTCTTTTTCTTTCGTATCTGCCTTTTCTACAGCAGCGATGTTATTAAGTCCTTCTGCTCTTGATAAAAATGCTTTATAGTTATCAAAGATTTTGACAGATATTTTTGTATACTTATTTGCATTTAAAATTTGTTTGATATGTTTTGCGGTTAATGCGGTATCTGTTTTAGCGTTAGATGTATATCCACAAATGTTGTTGTCAGATATCACAAGGCAATCTACTGGCATAATATTTTTTTCACTTGTAAAGACCAGATCATATACGGTTGTAAGTAATTCTGTATTTCCTGCAATCTCATCAGCAACATTTTGCTCTGTAGAATGATGAGGCATAATCATGATTAGCTCAACTAATGCCTTTGATGCTGGAAGACATCCAAGTATTGCAACCACTGTCAACATATTTAATCTGTCGCCTGTCTGCCATATACCCAATAGCAACAATGCAATTACAATACCAAATTCTAACACGGTCTTTAAAATGACTTGTCTTTTTCTGCTTTCAATATATCCTGCATTCCCTTTCTTAATTTTCATGCTTATTTCTTTCCCCTTTTGTTTATTACCAGAATGCTTTCATCACTTTTAGTATAAAGGAATGTGGCATCAGCTTTGTTGCAACTCTACACAATTTCATTGGAATTCCATAAACAGAAACTTCAACTCCATCTCTCGCATCCAAAAGTGCTCTTTTTACAACTGCTGCGGGCTTTGCCATGACAGCTTCCTTAGCAGCATTCTTTTCCTTTTTCCCTGCCACATTGAAAAACTCCGTTGCGACTGGCCCAGGACAGACCGCAGTTACAAGAATCCCTTCGTCTTCCAGTTCAGCCCTAAGACTACGCGAAAAACTAAGCACGTAAGACTTTGTAGCTGCATAGACACCAAAGGAAGGCTGCGGACAAAATGCTGATGCTGAGGCAAGATTTACGATACGGCTTCCTTTTGTCATATATGGGATGCAAAGTTTTGAAATACGCGTAAGCGAGATACAATTTAAAGAAATCATATCCATCTGCTCTTCGCATGTAATATCCTTTATCTTCCCAACCTTTCCAAATCCCGCAGCGTTTACAAGCATGCGTATATTTGGATTATCCTTTTGCAGTGCTTCTGATAATATTTTATAAATCTCATCTTTGAGTAAATCACCTTCAAAAATCCTTACATCTGTTGTCAAGAGACTTTGAAGTTGTTCTAAACGCTCTCTTCTTCTGGCAACAACCCAGATTTCATCAAGCTCCTTATATAAATGTTCGATTTGTCTGGCAAATTCTCTTCCCATTCCGGAAGAGGCACCCGTAATAATTGCAATTTTCATCTAAACCCATCCCAGTTATTTGCTTTTCTTTTTATGAACATTGCGAATCGCTTTCTTTTTGGCAGCAGGTTTTGCTGTTGCCTTCTTTTTGCTGTTCTGTTTATCTTGTGGCGGTCTATATCCATTATTTTTCATTTGTCTCGGCCTTATCAGACAATGCTTTTCAAATCCCACCAGATCCATTCTTCCTTCGGTTCTCAATGCCTCCATAACCAAATCATAGTTCTTTGGATTTCGATATTGAATCAAAGCTCTCTGCATCGCCTTCTCATGTGGATTCTTAGGTACATACACAGGCTTCATTGTTCTTGGGTCTACTTCCGTATAATACATACAGGTGGAAATTGTAGACGGAGTCGGATAAAAATCCTGAACCTGCTCTGGCATATATCCCAAATCGCGCAGATATTCGGCAAGTGCAATCGCTTCTTTCATTGTGGAGCCAGGATGTGATGACATCAAATACGGAACCAGGAACTGTTTCTTTCCAAGCTTTTCGTTCATCTGCTTATATTTTTTAGTAAATGCCTGATATACACTATTTTCTGGTTTTCCCATCATCTGTAAGACAGGATCAGCAATATGCTCTGGCGCAACCTTAAGTTGCCCGCTGATATGGTGTTCACAAAGTTCTCGAAAGAAAGTATCGTCTTTATCTGCCATAAGATAATCAAAACGGATTCCTGAACGGATAAATACTTTCTTTACATTTGGAAGCTCCCTTAATTTGCGGAGCAGTTTTAGATAATCTTTGTGATCCACTTTCAGATTTTTGCAAGGTGTTGGAAATAGACACTGTCTGTTCTTGCATACACCTTTTGTCAGCTGCTTATCGCAAGATGGTCCTCTAAAGTTTGCAGTTGGTCCACCTACATCATGGATATATCCTTTGAAATCTTTATCCCATATAAACTTCTCGGCTTCCTGAATCAAAGATTCATGACTCCTTGTTTGAATAATTCTGCCTTGATGGAATGTAAGAGCACAAAAACTGCAGCCACCAAAACATCCACGGTTACTAATTAAACTATATTTTACTTCTTCGATAGCAGGAACTCCACCAAGTGCCTCGTAAGATGGGTGGTAGGTTCTCATATAAGGCAAACTATATACTCGATCCATCTCAGACTGCGTCAAAGGTTTTGACGGTGGATTCTGTACCACATATAAATGTTCCGAGTAAGGTTCTACAAGTCTCTTTGATGTAAATGGATCAGTATTGCAGTATTGCGTATAAAAGCTCGTTGCATAATTCAGCTTGTCCGCCTTCAGAGCCTCCCATGATTCCAGAATGAGTGCATCGTAAACGTTTTCTAATGATTTTACTTTAACAACAGTACCATCAATATACGTAATATCTTCTATAGCAAGACCGCTATCCAGCGCATCTGCAATCTCAACGATTGAACGTTCACCCATGCCATAAGAAATAATATCCGCACCAGAATCCAATAAGATAGAACGTTTTAGTTTATTGGACCAATAATCATAATGCGCCATACGACGAAGGCTTGCTTCGATTCCGCCTATAATGATAGGTGTCTTCTTATATGTCTGACGAATCAGATTACAATATACAACAGTTGCGTAGTCAGGTCTTTTCCCCATTACGCCTCCTGGCGTAAATGCATCGTTTGCTCTTCGTTTTTTGGACACAGAATAATGATTAACCATAGAGTCCATATTTCCGCCGGAAACAAGAAAACCAAGTCTCGGTTCCCCATATTCTAAAATACTTTCTTTATCCTTCCAATCTGGCTGCGCTATAATCCCTACCTTATATCCGTGGGATTCCAAAATACGGCTGATGATTGCATGACCAAACGAAGGATGATCTACATAAGCATCCCCAGTTATATATACAAAATCCAATTGTTCCCAGCCACGATCAAGCATATCTTGTCTACAAATTGGTAAAAAATCTTTTTTCATTATAATACCTCATAGGTTTTATTTTTTATATCATAATAATCCTGAATATAATAATCGGCAAGTTCTCTTTTTTTCTCTTCCTGCGGTTTCGAGAACCAATCATCCACCGCACATACTTTCATCCCCGCATTTTTTCCAGCTAGAATTCCCATTGGAACATCTTCAAATACAAGACATTTTTCTGGAGCCACATTTAATTCTTCTGCCACTCTTAAATATACTGCCGGGTTTGGCTTTCCTGCCTTTGCTTCACAAGACGTCCAGATAGAACTAAAATATCCCAGAACGCGATTGTTTGCAAGTGTTCCTTCCGCTAATTCGCGATTATTGCTGGTTGCGATCCCTAATCTAATTCCATTTTTATGCATTTCCTGTATGAATTCATATGCACCTGGCTTTAATAAAATCTTGTTTGTATAAATCTCATAAGCCATATCAAACCATTCCTGCTCCAGTTCTTCTCTTGTCTGTGTCAGAGACGGAAAAAGATCCAGAAAATACTGTGCAGTCTCTGAATAACTCATTCCTTCCATTCCTTCATGAAAATTTTCCGGTTCCGTTAATCCATATTTTTCAAGGAACAGATCATCGATTTCTGTCCAAACCCACATCGAATCAATCAGTGTGCCATCAATGTCAAAGATGACTGCTTCTATATCTTTTAACATCGCATTTCACTCCTTCTGGTCTTGTAATTTTTCTAATTCTTCTGTCGTTAATGCCCGATACGCTCCTAATGGCAAATTATCGTCCAAAACAAGAGTCCCCATTGAAAGACGTTTGAGATACACTACTTCTTTCCCCACAGACATAAACATACGCTTTACCTGATGAAATTTACCTTCCTGAATTGTAAGCTCAATTTCTGAAATTTCATCTGACTGAAGAATACGAAGTTTCGCAGGTTTCGCAACCTCTCCTTGGCCAAGTGAAACACCTTCTTCAAAAACTTTTACGTCATCGCCTGTGACAACACCTTTTATTTTTGCATAATAAATTTTATCCACATGTTTTTTCGGCGATAAAAGCCGATGCGCTAATTCTCCATCATTTGTGATCAAAAGAAGGCCCTCGGTATCCTTATCAAGTCTGCCAACCGGAAATAAATCTTTACGTTTCTTATCTGTAATAAGATCAATTACCGTCTTATCATGTTTGTCTGTTGTTGCTGAAATCACGCCTGCCGGTTTATGAAGCATATAATACTCAAATTCTTCGTAGCCGACCTGTTGATCCTGATATGAAACGTTCTGCATCGTTTCATCTATTTTCATATCCGGCGATTTCACTACATTACCATCTATTTTTACTTTGCCCTGACGAATGTATTTTTTTACTTCAGCACGTGTGCCGACTCCCATATCAGCTAAATACTTATCTAAACGAATCATATGATTGTATCTCCAATTCATAACTGCATTTTAAGATTGCCATCTCCAGCCTGGAAGGTATTTGTTTTTCAATGTACCATTCGCAAGTTTCCCCCAGCCTAAAGGATATCCATCAACCAGTATCAGCTGCCATCCTTTTGCTTTTGCAGAAACGATATCTTCTACATCAATCGTCTCTCCTTTTAAATATTTGATAATACGTTCATCCTCCGCTGAAAGATTGACCGTATTTTTGTATTCCTCTTTCTTCAGAGACATTGCCAAAGACTGACTTGGCTCAAAACGATTTTTCTTTAAATCACCGAGATAAAGTCCTGTACGGAGGAATCGAATCCCTTTCACATTTGGAACGCCTTCCGGCATATAATAGACTTTTTCACTATAGATTTCCAATCGGCTCCAATCCATCTTCCAGTCAATATCTTCAAAAAATTCTAATATCTCATCTGGAACTTTTTTCGCACGTCCTTTGATTTCTTTTGAAGAAATCACTTCCTGTTTTTCGCCTTTTTGCAGGAGTGCAACATAATGACCTTCCCCATGCATTTTGTGCGGCCAGATACGGACCGTCTTAGCAAATGCTTCGTCTTTCGACTCTGTCACTTCTGGTTTCCCGCTTGCAAATCCTTCATAAGGACGAATTTCTTTGATCACAAATTCTGGATATTGCTGCAGCAAGTACTCAATAGTTCCTTCATTCTCTTCTGGATCAAATGTACAGGTAGAATATAGCATCATCCCGCCTGGTTTTAGCATCCTTGCCGCCTGCGTAACAATACTCCTTTGTATTTTTGCAAAGAATTCAGGACCATGTTCTTCCCAGGCTTTCACCATCTTTTTATCTTTACGGAACATTCCTTCCCCGGAACATGGCGCATCAATCAGAATCTTGTCGAAATATTCTGGGAAATATTCTTCTAATTTTCCCGGCTCTTCACTGAGCACGAGTACGTTTCCTATTCCAAATACTTCTATATTTTTCAAAAGACCTTTTGCTCTCGAATTGCTGATATCATTCGCCATCAAAACGCCTTCTCCTTTCAGTTTCGCACCAAGCTCTGTTGCCTTTCCACCTGGAGCCGCACATACATCAAGAACCTTGTCACCAGGTTCTATCGGAAGACGGTTAGCTGGAGTCATTGCACTTGGCTCCTGTAGATAGTATAACCCTGCAAAATAATAAGGGTGTTTGGATGCCTGCACATGTTCTCCGTCATAATAGAAGCCATTTTCTATCCAGGGAATTGGCTCTACTTCGAAAGGACAAATCCTCAAAAATTCCTCTACACTGATTTTTTTTGTATTCACACGTAAACCATATAATCTTTTTTCATCATAACACTTTATATAATCATCAAATTCCGCACCTAACAGATTCTGCATTTTCTCGACAAATGCTATCGGCAAATTCATAAAAAAACCTCCATTTTAAGCATTATTTTCACAGTATAACACAATTTATTCAATATCACCACTAGAATAAGAACATTTTATACGACGATTTTCCAGATATCTTAAAATCCAATATGGGTTTACACTGGTTTCCTCGCCTGGATAAATATAAATTCCAACATGTAAGTGTACTGGGAATTTCCCTGTTGTTCCCTCTTCTCCATAACCTGTGTCTCCCATGAATCCTAGTAAATCCCCCGCATTTACTTTATCTCCAATCTCTAATGCGGCATATGAATCCAAATGTGCATAATAAAAATAGGCGCCAGACGGTGCTTCAATCCCAATCCGATATCCCCCTTTTTCAAGCCATCCTTTATTTCTTACAATGCCATCCGTCATACTAATAATTGGATATAGACCTGCTACATTCTTACTCGCCATAAGATCGCATCCTTCATGCCCTCTTTTTCCTCCGTATGTTCGTTCACTCATCCAACTGTTTATAAAAGTTACGTTTAGAGAGTCATCCGTAGTAGACATTGGTACAGGAAAATATTCCAGATCATTCCAGATTTCCTTTGTATATTGCATAAATAATGCCCATCCCTCTTCTTTTTTCCATTCCTTTTTTAATTTTTGAAAACTACTATCATTATAGGACATATCAAATTTTTGATATCCAAATTTACTTTCAAGTAAATATAATCCAACCTCTTCACCTGGATTTTCTTTTTCCATAATATAAGATAGCATCTCTTCTCCGATCTCCTGATCCCTGTACTCCATTTGATTTACAATATCTTTCGTAAGTCGTTCTTTCTTGCTTACATCCACAAGATTCACAATCCATGCTTCACACAAAAAAATTATGATTATTAAAGCGATAATTGTTTTTTTCATTGTCTCACAACGTTTCGTTTTTTTTACTATATGTCACAAAGCATAACTTTCTTCCTGTTCCCATATAATTTACAAATAAACTGGAGCTGATCACAATGAAACAATCCCTGTCTGCAGCAGCCATGATCGGACTTTTTATCTTCATGCTAACTTTTCCAAAACAAACATTGTCAGGTGCGTCTGAAGGTCTGCTCTTATGGTTTCAAATTCTTTTACCAACTTTATTACCTTTTTTTATTCTGACCAATCTATTGCTTCAAACAAATTCTATCGTATACATATCCTACATAATTGGTCCTTTATTCGAAAAATTGTTTCAGGTTTCTCATAACGGAAGCTTTGCAGTTTTGTCTGGATTTTTATGTGGATATCCTGTAGGAGCCAAGGTCACAGCTGATATGGTAAGAACAAATAAAATTACTCTGGAAGAAGGCAAATATCTGCTGTCTTTCTGTAATAATACCAGTCCTGCTTTTATTATGAGTTTTCTGGTAATCCAAAACCTGAAAGATGAGTCATTATTATTTTTGACACTTTTTATTCTATATCTGTCACCGATTTTGTGTAGTTTTCTTTTCCGCAAAATTTATTGTAAGAAAAACACCCCCATACACTCTGTCTCTTCTCAACCTGAATTTAAACTGAATTTTCAAATTATAGACGAGTGTATCATGAATGCATTTGAAAACATCACCAAAATAGGTGGATATATTATTTTGTTTTCCATTTTGATTGCTCTTGGAGAAAATTCTCCTTTTTCTCCACTGCTGCCACTTTTAGAGATTACAAATGGAATCCCTCGCTTTATAGAAATAGTACCTGATTTTGATTTATGTTATTTGCTTTTGATGTTTTTGACTTCCTTCGGCGGCGTTTGTGCTGTCGCACAGACGAATTCCATGCTGCATGATACCGAGTTATCCATCTTTCCATATATAATAGAAAAGCTGATTACCGCAATGGTAACCAGCCTGTTGGTTATAGTTTCAATATATTGTTGTAAGTATTGATAAATCAAAATCTATTCTTCATCTTCAATTAAATCTACACCAAATTCTTCTTCTAAACCTTTTTCTGATTTATCAGGAATTTCTAATTCTGCGCGATTTGTACGAACGATATCATAGCACTCACGAAGTGAATTTACTAAACCGTCATATTTTGTTGTATAACTGTCTAATGTATGACCAATAATGCTTTCAGCTTGAGCCATTAAATCGTTTGTGTATTGCATAGCTCCGATACGGATATCATTCGCATCATTTGTAGCATTGTCAAGAATCTGTTGTGCTTGCTCTGTAGCAGCCATCACAATATCATTTGCTTGTGCATATGCCTGTTGCATAATTTCATGTTCGCTTACTAATTCATTTGTATGAATCTGCGCTTCTTCGATCATACTTTCTGCTTTTGCACGGGCATCTGCCAGAATTGCATCTTTATTTGCAATAATTTTTTGATAACGTTTGATTTCATCTGGAGTTTTCATACGTAATTCACGTAATAACTCATCAATTTGATCTTTATTTACAACGATCTTAGTTGTAGATAATGGTTGAAATTTACAACTGTCAATGTATTCTTCAATTTCTTCAATAATTTGTTCAATACGACTACTCATATTTATACTCTCCTTTTATCTTTTTCTTTTGCTTTCATTTTCTTTGTTACTTCTTCTACTACTAGCTCAGGTGCAAACTGTGTGATATCTCCCCCAAAGCTTGCTATCTCTTTCACAGTACTTGAGCTAAGGTATGAATAATCCAAACTTGTAGTTAAAAACAGCGTCTCTACATTCGGATTTAATTTATGGTTTGTCTGTGACATCTGCAACTCGTATTCGAAGTCTGTGACTGCTCTTAATCCACGGATGATCACTTTCGCATCTGTCTGTCCTGCGAAATCAATCAAAAGCCCTTCGAATGGTACTATTTTCACATTTGTCAAGTCTTTTGTAACTTCATTTAACATTTTAACACGTTCTTCTACAGAAAACAACGGCGTTTTTGCTTTATTGTTCAGCACGCCTACGATTAATTCATCCACAATCTGAGATGAACGTTTGATAATATCAATATGTCCAAATGTTACCGGATCAAAACTCCCCGGATAAATCGCTCTAATCACTAACCTTAGCCTCTCTTTCTAAAAAAACATGTTTATTTGTTTTGTAAATCTTTTCTTTTATAATAGTAAATCCTAATTCTTTCACATATGAAAATCCTGTATCTAAAGATGCTTCAACAATAATCAATGCGTCTTCAGATAACAGATCGGATTTTGCCAAATATTCCAGCACTCTTCTTTCATGAAAATGATTGTATGGAGGATCCATAAAAATGTAATCGAATTGCTTTTTATGCTCCATATGACTCAAAGCATGAATTACATCTGTCTCGTACACAACTGCACGATTGTCTAACTTTGTAAATTTCAGATTTTCACGAATGCAATTTGCTGCTTTTTTATTCTGTTCTACAAACACGGCACTTGCTGCCCCTCTGCTAAGTGCTTCTATTCCTATTCCGCCACTTCCGCTAAACAAATCAAGAAAATTTGAATCAGCTAGATATTCTGATATCATATTAAATAAAGTTTCTTTAATACGGTCAGTTGTGGGTCTGGTATCAAGACCATCAATCGTTTTTAACGGCATTCTTTTCGCAGTTCCTGCTATTACTCGCATAACATTCTCCTTCATGACTTTTGTCCTGTTTATTATACGGACTAGTAGAAATATTGTCAAATGTAAAGATTCGATTTCTAAAATGACAAAAATAAAGAGCCGTTGCTAATTGCAACAGCTCTTTATTTCTTCTTAGAATCTTACTGGCCTGAACCTGATGACATTTGTTTTTCTTGTTGTTCGATCATTTTCTTTACCATATAACCGCCAACAGAACCGTTTTGTCTTGAAGTTAAGTCACCGTTATATCCTTCTTTTAATGGTACTCCAAGTTCACTTGCTACTTCATATTTAAATTTGTCTAATGCAGCTTTTGCCTCTGGTACTGCTGCTCTGTTTGATGAACGACTTGCCATAATCGTTTTCCTCCTTTAGATAACTTTTTGTAACTCTGTTTTATGTTACATCCATAGTATATGGAGGATTTCAAAAGATACACTGGTATATTTATCCTTGTTATAAAGTAGTTTCAAGCATGCCTTCTTTTATATATTTTTGCAGATATCGTTTTAGATTTTGATGTTCTTTCATTGAAAGATCTGGATCTTCATTCATAAGCTTCTCCGCTGCTTCACTCGCTTTTTGAAGAATTTTTGCATCCTGAAAAACATCGCCAAGCTTGAAATCCAGAATTCCGCTTTGTCTGATTCCAAACAAATCTCCCGGACCACGTAATTTTAAATCTTCACTGGCAATTTTAAACCCATCGTTCGATTTATTCAAAATGGAAAGGCGTTCTCTCGTTTCTTTTGTTTTGGAAGCACTCATAAATATACAATATGACTGATATTTTCCTCTTCCCACTCTTCCTCGTAATTGATGAAGCTGTGCAAGACCAAAACGTTCTGCATTCTCTATCATAATAACAGTCGCATTCGGGACATCAATTCCAACTTCAATTACCGTTGTAGAAACAAGTACCTGTACTTCATTTCTAGAAAATGCCGCCATTACCTTATCTTTTTCCGACTGTTTCATTTTCCCATGAAGATAAGCAACCTGAACAGCACTGCCAAGCTCTTCTTGCAGTGTTTTTGCATAATCCATAACATTCTCTGCATCCATCATCTCGCTCTCTTCAACCATAGGACAAATAACGTAACATTGCCTTCCTTCTTTGACCTGGTTTTTGATAAAAGCATAAGCCGTCTTGCGATAACTGGTATCAACCACACAATTCTTAATCGGAAGCCTGTTTGCGGGCAATTCATCAATAACAGAAATGTCTAGATCTCCATAAATAATAATTGCCAATGTTCTTGGAATTGGTGTCGCACTCATAACAAGAATATGCGGCATCTTTCCTTTTTCCGCAAGTTTTTCGCGCTGCTTGACTCCAAATCGATGCTGTTCATCTGTCACGACCAATGCAAGAGAATGATATTGCACGTTATCTTGTATCAATGCATGAGTCCCGATAATAATCTGCGCTTCTCCAGAAGCAATTCTTTGATATGCTTCACGTTTTTCTTTCGCAGTCATGGAACCCGTCAGCAGCTCTGTTTTCACAGGAATCTGATATGTCTGCATCATCTTACTAATTGATTCATAATGCTGCTTTGCTAATACCTCAGTTGGCGCCATAAGTGCCCCTTGATATCCATTCAGTGTAACCATTAGTAATCCCAACAAAGCAACGATTGTTTTTCCAGATCCTACATCACCTTGCACAAGCCGAGACATGATATGGTCACTGTTCATATCTTGCTTGATTTCATTCCATACCTTTGTCTGTGCATTCGTTAATTTATATGGAAGCTTTTTAATAAACTCTTCCACTTTTTCTTTCTCAGGAAAAACAAACATATTCTTTTGTTTTTCACTCGTTTCTTTCAGTTGACGAAGTGCTAAAATAAAAACTAAAAATTCTTCAAACACAAGCCTTTCTCTTGCAAGAAATAATGATTCTTTATTATCCGGGAAATGTATCTGTCTGACTGCATAGTTGTATTCCGCAAGATGATTTTCCATTCGGACAGATGCAGGCAAAAACTCCTGTTTCAAATCTAAATAATCAACTGCCTGTCTCACCGCTTTTAAAATACTTTGATTTGTAACACCCGCAGTTAATGGATAGACTGGCTGCATTGTATTCATTTTCTGGTCATATTGAATGCTTGGGTAATAAATTTCCGGATGCTCCATCAAAAGATTCCCTTTCTTATTGACAATGCGTCCTCGTAAGGTAATAATACTTCCGCTTTTGAGTGTATTGCGCAAAAATGGCATTCGAAACCATACTACTTTTAATGTGCCTGAAATATCTTTAATGTATGCAGTTGTAACCTGAAGATTCTTCATAGCAGCTACTTGAACTTTGCCAAAAACACTGCCTGTAACTGTAAAAACTTTTCCTTCTTCTATATTGCTGATAGGAACCGATTCTTCATATATATCATATGCTCTTGGATAATAGCGAAGCAAATCCCCAATCGTATAAATATCTAATTTCTGGAATAGCTTTTCGGTCTTTTCCCCAATTCCCTTTAATTCACTTACTTTTGACTGTTCATTCATAATAATGCCCTCATGAAAAGAGATTGTGCATTGCACAATCTCTTTTTAATCTTATTCAACAGCTAATACGTAATAATAAATCGGCTGACCACCTGAATGTGTATCAACATCTACCTCTGGGTAAAGTTCCTCAATCTTTTCTGTTAATGCAGCAGCATCTTCTTCTGTCACATCAGCACCATAATAGATACTTATCAATTCAGAATCTTCGTCCACTAACTGTGCAAGCATGTCTAATGTAGTTGCTTCAATTTCTGTTCCTACAGAAAGGATTCCAGAATCGCCAATGCCCATAATATCATTCATATGAATTTCTTTTCCATCAATACTTGTATCACGAACTGCATAAGTTACTTGTCCTGTTTTTACACGTTTGATTTCTTCTAACATCATCTCTTCGTTTTCTTCTGCTGATAAATCTGGAACGAAATTGATGATTGCTGTAATTCCCTGTGGAACTGTCTTAGTAGGAATTACGATAACTTCTTTATCTTTTACCAATGATTTAGCCTGATTTGCAGCAAGTGTTATATTCTTATTATTAGGGAAGATAAATACGTGCTTTGCATTCACTTCATCAATTGCTGTAAGCATATCATCTGTACTTGGGTTCATCGTCTGACCACCTTCGATGATATAATCCACGCCCAATTCTTTGAAAATGTCGTTTAATCCTTCACCGATTGATACCGAGATGAATCCATATTCTTTTTGTTCTGCTTTTTCTTTTGCCTTTTCCTGTTTTGCAATCTTTTCAGCATCACGAATCAGTTTTTCTTCATGCTCTTCACGCATATTGTCAATTTTCATACGAGAAAGCTGACCGTATGTTAAAGCTCTTTGAATTGCCAAACCTGGATCATTTGTGTGAACATGAATTTTAACGATTTCATCATCAGCAACACATACAATGGAATCACCAATAGATTCTAAGTATGCTTTAAATTCTCTTTCATCTTCATCTGTAAATACTTTTTCTGTCATGATAATGAATTCAGTACAGTATCCAAATTTGATTTCTGCGTTCGTTTCTGCACTGATCTTTGTAGTGCTTACAGCTGAGCTTGGAGCAATCTGTGTATAATCTACTTCTTTGCCAAGGAATGCATCGTATGCACCTTTGAGTACTTCTAATAAGCCTTGTCCACCTGAGTCTACAACGCCTGCTTCTTTTAGAACAGGGAGCATCTCTGGTGTTTTCGATAAAACATATTCCGCATGTTCTATCACCTGAGGAATGAATACTTCTAAATCATCCACTGATTCAGCAAGTTCAAGAGCTTTTTCAGCAATTCCCTTCGCTACTGTAAGAATTGTTCCTTCCTTTGGTTTCATAACAGCTTTGTATGCAGTATCTTTTGCTTTGTCACAAGCATGCGCCAAAGTAATTACATCTATTTCTTTTGTTTCTTTGATTGCTTTTGTGAATCCTCGGAATAATTGTGATAAAATTACACCAGAATTACCACGAGCACCACGAAGTGAACCAGATGAAATTGCTTTTGCTAAAGATTCCATAGTTGGTTTTTCAATCGCAGCAACTTCTTTGGCTGCTGCCATAATTGTAAGAGACATATTTGTACCTGTATCGCCATCTGGTACAGGGAAAACGTTTAATTCGTTAATAAATTCTTTCTTTGCTTCAATGTTTGCAGCTCCTGCTAAGAACATCTTTGAAAGCATTTCTGCATTAATTGTATTAATCGCCACAACCAGCTCCTCCTTAATTAATCGATAACGCGAACGCCTTCAACATAGATATTGATCTTATCTACTTCCATACCTGTGAAAGCTTCTACTTTATATTTTACATTATGAATCAAATTGTCACAAACAGCTGAAATGCTTACACCATAAGATACAATCACATGAAAATTGATTGTAAGCTTATTGTCTTCTGAGATTGCTACCTGAATACCATGTGTAAGACTTTCTTTTTTTAATAATTTTACAAGTCCATCTTTCATGCTTACTGCTGCCATACCAACGATACCAAAACATTCAACCGCTACTGTACCAGCATATTTTGCAATCACTTCAGGTTCAATCGTAATAATTCCTAAGTCAGTTGTAATACTTCCTTTCATATCTATTCCTCCAATTCTTTCGGACTTCATACATTTTAACATACATAACATGTTTATTATACTCTGTATTTAAACTTTTTACAACAATTTCTAAAAGGATTATTTAATTTATTAAAGAAGTACTTGCAAAATAATTTTTTATCTGTTAGAATAACTTGTGTTGTGAGTCTGATATAACTATGAATATCGTTAGGAGGTGCAATTATGGCTAAATGTGCTATTTGTGAAAAGGGTGCTCATTTCGGAAACAACGTAAGTCACTCTAATAGAAAAACACCAAAAATGTGGAAATCTAATGTAAAATCAGTTAGAGTTAAAACTGCAGATGGAAATGCTAAGAGAATGTATGTATGTACTTCATGCTTAAAATCTGGCAAAGTTGAACGTGCTTAATTTTACGATGACAAAACAAAACGAGATGACTTGTTCATCTCGTTTTTTTACGCCCTATTTTTTATCTGCAGCAGAAGAAATGATACCCTAGTAAAATCAATAGGATCACACATATGATACCCCAAAACGTATTCGATAAAATCATCATTATAATCATCCCTATTGCTATAAAAAATAATGCAAATCCAATTACCCTTTTCATGATTCCTTCACCAAATACATTTCTTGGTATATTATATGCAGTTTACTATTTATTTGACTCTGCTTCTTCTAAGATTTCAACTACATCTTCTTCTGTAATTTTCTTTTCTTTACGTGACCCAAAACGATCAAGTACTTCTGGCACCATATCCAGAATCTTTGTCATTGTATCCTGATTTTTGATATTGACAAGTCTCGTTTTCCCGTCCTGAATCACAAGCACAGCACTTGGTGACATTTTTCCTCCAAGTCCTCCGCCGCCTTTTTCTTGTTTTTCTCCGCTAAAGGCTCCTGCACCTAAACCAAAAGAAACATCAATCAATGGTAGTATTATAATATCTCCAACTTGAATTGCGTCACCCACAACTGTCTTTGATGATACTACGCCGTCCATTCCTTGAAATAATGCTGCAACTGTTGAACTGAAATTGTTGTTTGCCATGTGTTTTCCTCCTATATATTAGCCATAAACTTTTTTATATTTTTAAATGTCGTTCTAATATTCCTGTCAAATAACAGATTAAAACCAAGTATGATGAAATAAATACCTCGAAAATGCCCTTTGATAAACACATTCCCTTTTAAAACCTGATTTTGAAAATCTGGTGTTACATCAATATTTTTCTCAAAAAAAGGATATAACATACTGATTACGCCCAAAACTTGTCCTGTCTGTGCGGGATCCTCAAATCCAAATTCCATATTTAGGTGGAATTTTTTCGGTTTCAGGAAATGTAAAAGCCTGTGCATTTCTTTCAGCAATCTCCTAAATGCCGCTCTGTGAGTCTCATCTTTGATAAACTCCGTCACTTCATCTAATTTCTGTTTTAACGCTTTTATTTTATCACAAATCGATTGAATTGTATATTTGATACGTTCCAATACATTCTGCTTTTTCTTCTTTTTAGTACCTTTCTTCTTTTCTTTTGGCTCTGTCTTATCAGCTATTTTATTCTCTATCTTTTCGCTTTGTAGTACTTCCTCTTCGTTTTGAGGAACACTCGTTTCTTCATTCACAGTTTCTTCAACAGTTTCTTCAACAGTTCCTTTCGTAGTTTCTTTGCTTTTTTCTTTCTTACTCAAACTATCTAAATCCACTTTTCTTCCCAAGAGCCTGACTTGAAAATCTGCCTGCTTTTCTTCATAACAGACCTGACCCGAAAGAACGTGCAAAAACCAGGAAAACTTCACCTTGGCCTTTATACTATCCATCGTCCCATCTGCTTTTGCAGTTATCTCATAGCGCAGTGGTGTAAACAGAACAATGCAAATCAACAATACCAAAATTCCAAGTATTGTTAGAAGTATGATCCCTATTATTTTCAGTATTGTAAATGCGATATGTAACATATTTACACCTATACATTGCTTTCTTCAAATTCTTTTTGCTTTTCTATAATATAGGAACGTAGATTGACATCCTGTTTCTCTATATAAACATCCCGTGTAATTCTCTCTATTAATTTTAATGCACCTGAGTATCCTTCTGCAATACCCACAAGGAAAAGATCCTGCTTAGAAAAGATCTCCTGTTGAAGCATTGCAGAATCAAAAAACTCCAAATGATTCTTTTCATTTTGTGTCAGTACGATTAAATAAATATTCAATTGTACTTTTCCGCTTTCTAGTTTTGAAATGATCTCATCCTTCTTTCGGCTTAGTGAATCACTAATATAAAGATTATGATAGTATTTCATATGAATCCCTCATCTAATAATAATAAGTATCAAATACTTTTTTTGCAACCGATACTGCACTCTTACCACTCTGATCAGCACTTTCAACAACTACAGTTACTACGATCTCTGGATTTTCAATATTAGAGAATCCTGTAAACCATGAATGCGATTTTGATTTGTCACTACTGTATTCTGCGGTACCTGTTTTTCCAGCAACTGAATAAGAATTATTCTTCAGTGCAGTACCTGTTCCATATTCAACCACACCACTCATATATTCCTTTAATATTGAAGCCTCATCTGATGTCATTAGCTTTTCATACTTTTCCGGTATATTTTTGGATATAACATTTCCAGTATAGTTCACTACTTGATCGACCAGATATGGCTTCATAAGATTTCCGCCATTCGCAATAGCCGCAGAGATTAATGTCATATGGTACGGGCTAACCTGTGTTTTTCCCTGTCCCATGGCAGTCATCATGATTTCAGAGGTAGATGATTTTGATGTCAACTGAAATCTGCTTTCAGTATATGGCAATATATTTGGAAGTTTTGAGTTAAATAACAGATCTTCCGCAGTATTACGGAAAGAATTTATATTCAATGTCAGTCCCATATTTACATAAGAACTATTACATGAAAATGCCAATGAATCTGCAAGTGTCTCAGAACCGTGGGCATAATTTCCCGCACAATGAATCGTTGTACCATCCTCCTCAATCTCACCTTCACAGTAATAATTATATTCGTTATAAGAATCATTCTCTCGAATATACTCTAAAGTAGTCACAAGCTTAAAAACAGAACCTGGCGCATATGCTCCCTGTGTTGCCCTATTAAGCAAAGTACTGTTCTCATCATTCGTAAGCCATTCCCAATCTTCTACAATCGTATTTGGATTAAACGTTGGCTTCGAAACCATTGCCAGTATCTTACCTGTGCTTGCTTCCATTACAACTACAGCACCTTTATAATTACCCAGTGCATTGTATGCAGCCTTTTGTAGGTCAGTATCCAAGGTTGTTACGATATTATCTCCAATATTCTTTTCTTCTTGAATTTCTCTTTCTAATCGTTCAAGGAAAAATGCGTTTGAGGTCAAAAGTTCAAAATTCTCAGTAGATTCCAGACCCGCCTTTCCGTTCGAATCATATCCAACTACGTGTGCATATAAATCTCCATATGGATAGCTTCTCGTCTCTGTTCCATCTTCTGCAACAAGTGTCTCTGCTAATACATTCCCATCTTGGTCTAGTATTTTCCCACGAACCACTCTCTCTGCCATAGAATCCAAACGCACATTATACGGACTATTTATCATATCTTTACTTCTGACAGCATTAAAATAGACAATATAGCCCATCATCACTAGAAACAGAGCAACAAAAAAATAAGTAACACGCGCAAATTCTTTG
Source organism: Faecalimonas sp. (assembly GCA_045121495.1). Taxonomy (GTDB): domain Bacteria; phylum Bacillota; class Clostridia; order Lachnospirales; family Lachnospiraceae; genus Faecalimonas. Next base: position 76,111 of record JBGVGF010000040.1, on the reverse strand, counting down.
TTGGTGGAATCTTTACGTTTGTTTTTCTTTTTCTTATTTGGTTTGCTTTTGTCTGTTTTTTTTGATATTTTGCTGTGCTCTTTTTCTATCGTTTCGTCCAGAATCACTAAGTCCGGTTCGTGTTCCCACAGCAGATCCCGATCTTGACGCTTTCCTTTGCTGTTCTTGTTTTTTTCTCCCAAAATCGTCTTCCTCGTCCTCTCTTAATATATATAATCCCTGGATAATAGCAAACATAATCAGGGTACTTAATACCGAACTGCCACCATAACTAACCAAAGGCAGCGTAACCCCAGTAGAAGGAATAAACTTCGTCACGCCTCCGATTGTTATAAATGTCTGAAAGATATAACATGTTCCAAGTCCAAGTGCTATTAGTTTGTAAAACTGGTTTCTTAATTGCATTGCAATGTTCAAAAACATTATATAACAGCTTAGACAAATTAAAATCATGCATAATGCAAAAATAAGACCCATCTCTTCTGAAATTGCAGAAAATATAAAATCCTCATCTGCTACCGGTATCGCATCTGCCTTTCCCTGATACAACCCCGTTCCAAACCAGCTTCCTGTGCCAATTGCAAATAAAGACTGGGCCACTTGATATCCACCGTTCTGATACGATGCCAGCGGATCCTGCCATACAAGAACTCTGACTCTAACATGGTTAAATAAATAGTATGCTAAGACAGCAGCGATACTGCCTGCCCCCAGGCCAGCTAAGATATAAAGCGGCTGATGCGTTGAAACATATAACATCGCAAGGTATACGACAAATATAATCAGAGCAGCTCCCAAATCCTTGGAAACAACAAGAATCAAAACATGGAACGCCGCAACAATCGTCGTAATTACAATATCTCTAAATTCGGTGGAACGATTAAAACTGGCGGCAACAAAAAATACAAAGAGTATTTTTACAAATTCAGATGGCTGAATTCCAAACCCTGCAATCTCAAATCCAAGTTTTGCTCCGCCTGATACCTGTCCCACTACTACAACAGCAGCAAGAGCTACGATTCCAACTGCCGCATAAACAATGCGTAGTTCAGAGAGACCTTTTATCTTACGAATAACAATTGGAATGACAAGACTAATCGCAACGGAAACAGCAACGATTACACTCTGTTTTACCGCTTTATTATATTGTAATCTTGTGATCATGATAAATCCAATTGTTAAAAGCATACACATATTATTGATAATTAATCTGGATGCTTTCGGATATATTTTTGAAAAAAGCATAATGATGGAAAATAGAATCAGTACCTGAACTACATAAAATACGATTAATTTTTCTTCCCCAGTTTTTAAATACATACTGACGAATGCCATGAAATGAATCAGAAACATCAGTGTATTTTGATTATGAAATATTTTCTTCTTTTCGTCTTCATCTTCATATCCAAATACCGTAAAACACCCATACGTATAAATCGTTATGAGTATAATCATAAAATATTTAGAACATTCCGTTATAATATTTGCCACCTGATCACCTACTTTATTCCTCGTTTAAAATGTCCTCTTGTAAATTCAAAGTTTGGTTCTATAGAATTCCGATTTTTTACAAAGACTTCTTCAAAATGCGTCAGAATCTGCTTTACTTTATCTCGATTCTCGATCGTAAAATGCAGTCTTAATGCCTTGGGAGAAAGTCTCTGTATCTCATCTTTTTGATCTGAAAGTGCAAGCGGAAGTGTATTATATATTACATTGTAACAATAATCACAGCAATTTTTTGCGGTAAATACCTTCTGATATCGATCTGTAAAAGTCAGTCTGCCCCTCTGATGTCTGCACCCTCTTGTTGTATTCATAATACATTGTGCAGATACCATCATCGGTAAATGACCATACACAATAATCTCTCCATTTTCTATTCCGACATCCTGCATTTCTCGGTAATTCAGTTCTAATGGTGCTGTAAAGGATTCAATCTTCCTATTTTCCCAGAATGCTTTTGCTCTTCTATTAAAATGATACATACTATAATCCGTTACAATCTTTCCTTGATATTGATTTTCAATTAAAAATTCATAACTTTCATTGTTCCGGATCAATATACCATCCCAATCAAATTCAAAAATAAATTCTTTATAAGAATTCATGATATTCTTTGTGGTACTTCTGATAATATGTGGAAGTGCGAGATAAATCTCTTTCTCTGCATGATGAACATTTTTTATCGATTCTTTTATTTCTGGATTGTCCCAAATGTTACTAACTGCATTCGCATCCAGATAAATACGTCCAACACTTTCATGATTCAAAACTTCCTGGAACTGTTCCAACTCTTCTACATATACATATAATTGCTGAAAACAATCAGACTCTTTTTTCTCTTCATTTAGGATCGTATCGCTTATAGAAACTTGTCTTCCATCACACATTCTGCGGTACGATGTAACAATTCTGCGTTCCAATTCTTCCAGAGCAATTCTTCGAAGTTCATTAAGACTTTGCATCGGCATGAATACATTCCCTGCCATCTCAATCTCAAGACGCTCAAACTCAAATTCTGTATTGCCCGTTTTTCGAATCTGTTTTTCGATTCTTGCAGCGTCCATCGGCTGATTCTTCGCGCTCTGTGCAATATCCCCTGTCGACTCCACAACGATATCGCCATAATATAATACAAGTTTAGCAGATGTTCCTTCAGAAATTATTAATTTACCATTAATTTTTTCTTTTATTTTTTTATTTATAATTGTTTCATGAATTTCACGAATTAAACTTTCATTTCGTGTTCGTGAAAGAATCACATCTTTTTGCAGATTTTGTTTTTTATGTGTTGTGAAAGTAACGTTTTGCCCCTTTTTTACCGGGGAAGCAAATGTAAAGTTTTCTCCTTCAGTTGGAAGTTCTATTACATCACCGGCCTCAATCTCTACTAATGCTTTGCAAGTAATTGATTTTCCTGCAAATTTAACCACACACAAAGCTGGTATTCCTGCATGATTCGGTCGATTTAGAGAAACCATGTCTCTTCCATTCTTTTTATGATAATAACCGCCATGGGAACCACCGCGATTGTATAGATCAAGTAACTTTTGTTTGTCTGCAGGATCAATATGAAATCCTTTTTTCCCTTTTTGAAAATACAGATCCACATATTTACGGTACATCTTTGTAACCAATGCAACGTACTCCGGCTTTTTCATTCTTCCTTCGATTTTAAAAGAATAGATTCCCGCCTCTATCAGTTCTGGAATATACTCTAAAGTACACATATCTTTCAAACTTAGAATATACTGTGGATTTTTGTCTCCGTTTACCTTATATGGTAATCTGCAAGGCTGTGCACACTGTCCACGATTGCCGCTTCTTCCGCCAATCAAACTGCTATATAGACATTGTCCAGAATAGCAATAGCACAGAGCACCATGTACAAAACTTTCGATTTCTACGTTTGTATTTTCCGAAATCTCTTTGATTTCTTGCAAATTCATCTCACGCGAAGTAACGATACGCTCTACTCCCTGCTTTTCCATAAACTTAGCCCCAAGAAGGTCCGTAATCGTCATCTGTGTACTTGCATGAATCGGAAGTCCTGGAAAATGTTCTTTGATAAAGTTAAGTACACCCAGATCCTGCACGATTACTGCATCAATCCCATGTTGATAATATGGCAACAGATAATCATACAGTTCGTGTTCCAATTCCTGTTCTTTCAATAATGTATTGACTGTAAGATATATCTTTCTTCCATGCAAATGAACATAGTCAATAGCCTCTAACATTCTCTCTAAATCAAGATTATCTGCATACGCTCTGGCTCCAAAGCGGCTGCCACCTATATAAACCGCATCGGCTCCCGCCGCAATTGCTGCCTTTAGACTCTCATAAGAGCCTGCTGGCGATAATATCTCTATTTCTCTATTCATATAATCTCCTGTTTTATAAAAAAGACTGTCAAAACGACAGTCTATTTTTTACGATTTTTCATTTCAACTTCTAATTTTATAATCTGCATCTGCAGTTTTTGATTTTCTTCTTTGAATCTTTCTAATTCATTTTCTAAATTTTCACACTTGATTTGTGTAGAAATCAGTTCATGCTTTAAGTCATACATCTCTTTGTCTTTTTGTTCTACATCAAGTTCCAATGAAGCACCTTGTCTTTTTGCCTTAAAATAGTCATCTGCAATATTAAGCGCCAGTAACGTACTTCTCGTTTCTGAACTCTGTCTGCGATATCCTGCGATATTCGAACATTCCGCGATTTTATGATTTAAATATGTAGATACTTTCTGTAAATATTCTTCACTTTCAAACCCACTAAGAGTAAATACTTTTCCGCCAATCAATACTTCGGTATAATTCTTTGAAGTTGCCATAGGAATCTCCCCCATTGTTCTTTCATTATCTAATAATTATAACTCATATTGACCCAAAAACCAACTCTTTTATTGATTATTATATGCAATTCCCAGGTGATGATATGCATGTTCTGTAACAATTCTTCCCTTCGGAGTCCTTTGTATAAAACCATTTTTTAATAGATACGGCTCATATACATCCTCGATCGTCCCAGAATCTTCGCCAATCGATGCAGCCAATGTATCCAGTCCGACCGGTCCTCCCTGAAACTTCTGAATGATTGTCAGCAAAATGTTTCTATCGATATGATCCAGACCATATTTGTCAACATCAAGTAAATTCAGCGCATACATAGCTACATCCTCTGTAATCACCCCATCGTATTTTACCTGAGCAAAATCACGCACACGCTTTAATAGGCGATTCGCAAGACGCGGTGTTCCCCTTGATCTTCTTGCAATCTCCATTGCTCCCTGCGGTTCAATCTCGACATCTAAGACTCTGGCTGATCTCATAATAATCGTCTGAAGCTCTTTATCTGTATAAAACTCTAAATGATGCACTACTCCAAATCGGTCACGGAGCGGTGCTGTAAGCATACCAGCTCTTGTGGTTGCTCCTACCAAAGTAAACTTCGGAAGATCTAAACGAATCGAACGTGCACTTGAACCTTTCCCAATCATAATATCAATTGCAAAATCCTCCATTGCCGGATATAAAACTTCTTCTACCTGACGGTTTAGTCTGTGAATCTCGTCTACGAAAAGTACATCTCCTTCCTGAAGATTATTCAGAATCGCAGCCATCTCTCCCGGCTTTTCAATCGCAGGACCTGATGTAATCTTTAAGTTTACATTCATTTCATTTGCAATAATACCAGCAAGCGTAGTCTTACCAAGCCCCGGTGGTCCATAAAATAACACGTGATCCAGCGACTCGTTTCTTGACTTTGCTGCTTCAATATATACTTTTAAAACCTCTTTCGCCTTTTCCTGTCCGATATAATCTTTCAGAAGCTGAGGACGTAAATGATTCTCAATCTTTAAATCCTCTTCTAAATTTTCTGTTGTAATGATTCTTTTCTTCATAAACTATCCCATCTCTGCTAAAACATAATGTATTTCAATGCCAATTTCAAAACATCTTCTACAGTAGCGGTATCATCCACTTCTACCTTCTTAACAGCCTTAAGCGCCTCAGAGTTACCATAACCAAGCGCAACAAGTGCCTGAACGGCCTCTGCCTGAACCATATTTGAAGTATTGCTGTGCGCTGCTGTACTAGTATCTGTCGTCTTATCCAGAACATCTTCAATGCTAAGTTTATCTTTCAATTCGATGATCAGCTTCTCTGCTGTCTTTTTGCCGATACCCGGAGCTGCTGAAATCGCTTTCACATCATGAGACATCACTGCAAATCGAAGTTCATCCGGCGACAATTGTGACAAAATATTAAGCCCGCCTTTTGGACCGATGCCACTTACTCCAATCACCAGCTTAAACACTTTTAAATCGTCACGTGTCAAAAATCCAAACAACTGCATCGCATCTTCTCGCACGTTCATATATGTATGAAGCTTTACTTCTTCCCCGATTGCAGGGAGCTGATTCATAGACTGTCCTGGCATAAAGATCCCAAACCCAACGCCATTGACATCTATTATTACTTTTTCTTCTTCCACCGCGACCAATTCGCCTCGAATATAAGAAATCATACTGCCTCCATCATTATACTAAAAATTCTTTAATCTCTTTAACATCTCATTTGAAACGATACCAATCACGAGTCCTGTAGCAAGTCCTGCAACCAGTAAAACCGGAAGATACCCTGCAATACTCACACTCTCCACTACAAGCATCGCCATAATAAATTGTCCGACATTGTGAAACACTCCGCCTGCCATACTGACTCCGTAAATACTGAATCTGTCTGTTCTTCGAAACAAATTCATCATTGCCAGGCTAAGAAGCCCTCCTGCGAGACTGTATAAAATTGCAAATAAATTTCCAAACATAAAGCCTGAAAGAACCACTCTTACAACAGATACCAAATACGCTTCTTTCACGCTCATCTTATAGAGAACCAGGATCGTAATCAGATTGGCAAGTCCAAGCTTCACTCCTGGAATTCCAAAACTAATCGGAATCAGCGATTCCACATAACTGAATATCAATGCCAACGATGTAAAAATACCAAAATAAGCTACTCTTGATTTCATCACCCACTGCCTCCTAATTTGCGACAGCATCCAAATCCGATGATTCACCGCTTGTCACTTCCACGATCACTCTATGCGGGAGACAAGTAATCGTCTCGCCCTTTTTTGAAACTGCCTTTTGCTTTACACAATCCTTATTCGGACATGTGGCATCTTTCATATATGCCTTATGATCCTCAATCACAAGCACATTGGTATCATTTATCCAAATCTCCTGGTCTTCACTCAAAAGATAGGTTCCATACACTTCACTTTCTACAGTTACCGTAACCTGTCCTGCATCTTGTCCTGCCAGAACCCCATACCAAATGGTAATAAAACCTGCAAACATAAGGACAAGCCCGGCAAAAATATAATCACATTTTTTCATATCTTTTAACCTCTTTGTCTATTCTAGCATATTGATTTTGAATATGCAACCACATGTTCGATTGCTTCTTCAATCCAATATGGTATACTATTAGAATAGTAAGAAAACGGAGGAACAATATGAAACGATTACGTGCATTTGGCTGTTTGTTATTGGCAGCAGGTCTTTTACTTTCTGGGTGCAGCCACACTACGAGTGAGCCCATAGAAAAAACAGGAATCTATTTTGATACAGTCATAAATATTAAAATCTATGATTCAAAAGATATGGAATTACTCGATCAGTGCTTTGCATACTGTGATGATTTCGAACAGACCGTTAGCCGCACAATTGAAACAAGCGAAATATACGCATTGAACCACGCAGACGGCAATCCAATAGAGGTTTCTGATGTGACCTTAGATTTACTTCAGAAGGGAATCGAATACGGTGAGCTTACAGATGGAAAATTTGACATTACCATTGCTCCATTAAGTGAACTATGGGATTTTAAAAATAATACGGGAGTTATTCCGGATGAATCCGCTATTGCTGAAGCACTTTCTCACGTGAATTACAAAAACATTTTGATTAAAGGCAATACCGTTACACTAACAGATCCAGAGATGGCGATTGATCTTGGAGGAATTGCAAAAGGGTATATGGCAGATAACTTAAAAGAATATCTGCAAAGTGAAGGCATAGAAAGCGCACTCATCAACCTTGGCGGCAATATGTTGACAATCGGCAAAAAGCCAGATGGTTCTGACTTCAACATTGGCATTCAAAAACCATTTGACAAGCAAGGGGCAGCCATTACTTCCATCAAAACAAATGACACCTCCGTTGTTTCATCCGGCGTATATGAAAGATATTTTGAATTGGATGATATAATCTATCATCATATATTAAATACAGAAACTGGATATCCTTACGATAACGGACTTTTCAGTGTAAGTATTATGTCTCCAAAATCAGTTGATGGGGATGCCCTTAGCACATCTTGCTTCGCACTTGGTTTGGAAGAAGGGATGCAGCTAATTGAGTCTATGGATGGGATAGAAGCGATATTTATTACAGAAGATTATGAGATATACGATACACGTTCTTCATCATAATAAAAAAGCCTCTTGTTCCACACGATACTGTGTAGAACAAGAGGTTTCTAATTTTATAAGATAATCTTCTTAGGACATTTTTCTGCACAGAGACCGCAGTTTGTACATTTTTCTGGATCAATGTGAGCAACGTTATTCGATACTGTGATAGCACCTGTTGGACAAACTTTTGTACACATCATACATCCGATACATCCCACTTTACATGCTTTCATAACATCTTTCCCTTTATCCTGTGAACTACATTGTACTAAATGTTTTTGTTCATATGGAACCAATTCAATCAAATGATTTGGACATGCAGCGACACATTTGCCACAAGCTTTACATGCTTCTTTGTCAACTACTGCAATACCGTCAACTACATGAATCGCATCAAATGGACACGCTTTTACACATGAACCATATCCAAGGCATCCATAGTTACAAGATTTTGGTCCGCCATTTTGCATAAATTTCACAACTTTACAATCTTCGATACCATTGTATTTGTAATCTGTGTTTGCTTTATCGCATGTACCAGCACATTTTACAAATGCAACTTTTTTTACTTGTTCTCCAGCTTCCTGACCCATAATCTTTGCAATCTCTGCGGCAACCGGAGCACCACCAACTGGACATCCTCCACATTCAGCTTCACCTTTTACAATAGCCGCTGCAAGACCAGCACATCCTGCATATCCACAACCACCACAGTTGTTTCCTGGAAGGGCTGCAGTAATTGCTTCTTCTCTTGGATCAACTTCTACAGCAAATGTTTTGCCTGCAAATCCCAGGAAAAGACCAATAAACAAGCCGACACCGCCTACAACAACGGCAGCTATAATAATTCCTGTCATATTCATATCCTTTGCCCTCCTAAGTTAATCCTGAGAATCCAAAGAACGCAATCGCCATAAGACCTGCCGTTACAAGTACGATTGGAGTCCCTTTAAATGATTCTGGAACATCATTGTATTCAATCCTTTCACGAATACCAGCCATTAATACAATGGCAATTGTAAAACCAACGGCTGTACCTACCCCGTAAATAAGACCTGTGAAAATACCATAACCTTTTTGTGTAATCGTAATCGCAGCCCCCAATACTGCACAGTTTGTTGTGATAAGTGGTAAGAAAACACCCAACGCCTGATATAAAGAAGGCATTGATTTCTTTAAGAACATTTCAACAAATTGTACCAAAGCCGCGATAACAAGAATGAATACGATTGTCTGTAAATATTCCATTCCTGTTTTTTCAAGAATAAATTTCTGAATCACATTTGTAACAACTGATGCAATCCCGATAACGAAGATAACAGCACCACCCATACCGGCTGCCGTCTCTACTTTTTTAGAAACACCAAGGAATGGACAGATTCCCATGAATTGGCTAAGTACAACGTTATTCACAAGTGCTGCACCAACAGCAATAAGTAATAATTCTCCCATTTTGCACTCCTCCTATTCTTCATTTCCTGTAGGGAATACTTTTCCGCCACATGCACTATTTCCACAGCTTCCGCAGCCTTCACCACATCCGCCTGTTTTCTTAACTTCTTTTCCCTTCTTAGCTGCATTTGCTTTTATTTTGTTCTGCGCTGCTACTAAGCATGATAAAACAAAGAATGCACCTGGAGCTAAGATAAAGATTGTTACAGGTTCATATGACGCCGGCATGATCTGAAAACCGAATACTGTACCTGCACCAATCAATTCTCTTACGATACCAATTGAAGTAAGGCCCACAGTAAAACCAAGTCCCATACCAATACCATCGAAAATGGATGGAAGCACTGGATTCTTAGAAGCATAGCTTTCTGCACGACCTAAAATGATACAGTTTACTACGATAAGAGGAATAAATACACCAAGTGATGAATACAAGCTTGGCACAAATCCTTCTAAAACAAATTGTACGATTGTAACGAAAGAAGCTACAACTACAATAAATGCAGGCATACGTACTGAATCTGGAATGATCTTACGCAGCATAGAGATCAACATATTTGACATAACAAGTACGAATGTTGTCGCAAGCCCCATACCTGCACCGTTGATGGCCGATGTAGTTACCGCCAATGTAGGACACATACCTAACATCAATACGAAGGTAGGGTTTTCTTTAATAAGACCATTGTAAAGTCTTTCTACACATCTATTCATTTACACTACCTCCTAACACAATATTAAAATAAGTAATTGCAGTATTTACAGCATTTGTCACCGCATTCGATGTGATTGTGGCACCACTGATCGCATCGATTTCATTGTCCGCTGCTGCACCTGATTTTGTTACAACAAACGCATCTGTCAACTTATCAGCATACTGAGCTTTAAATTCAGGTGTATTCGCATTCATACCGAGACCTGCTGTCTCAGCGATAGAAAGCATTTCGATGCCTTTTACAGTGCCATCTGCTGCAATACCAACTGAAACCTGAATATTTCCGCCGTATCCTTCACTCGTTGTTGTAGTGATTACAAATCCTTTTACTTCATCTCCGGCTTTTGCTGTAACCACTTCATCAACTACACATCCTGTGATTCCCAAATCGATCGAATCAACATCTAATGGTTCAAACGTATCGGCTTCCGCCATAACTGCCTGATAAGCCTCATTTTTTGCTTTCTCTTTTGCCTGTGCAATTGGTTCCTTTGTAATTTCATATACAAGACCAAGCAATACTCCGGCAACTAATGTAATAGCAGTTAAGATTAACGTATTTTTAATAATATTTTTCATTATTTTTCTCCTCCTTTACCGAATGGTTTTGGAAGAGTAACTCTTTCAATCAATGGAACTAAAAGGTTACTGATGATGATCGCATAAGAAACACCTTCTGCTGATCCTCCAAATAATCTGAATAAACCTGTTAAAACACCAAGACATACACCGTAAACAATCTGTCCATTCTTTGTAATTGGACATGTTACATAGTCAGTTGCCATGAACCATGCACCTAACATTAAACCACCACCGCAAAGATGTGCAGCGATATAGTTCATATCAAGTCCGTGTCCGCCAAAGAGCACTGCAAAGATTACAAATGTAACAATATATGTACCTGGAATTCTGATATCGATGATACCTTTTACCAAAAGAATCACTGCACCAACTAAGATCGCAATAACTGATGTCTCACCGATTGTACCTGCAATATTACCAACAAACATATCCATAACATTCACACTTTCACCTGCTTTTAATAATGCAAGTGGAGTTGCACCTGATACGCCATCATATACGAATGTTGTCATTCTTCCTGTAAACGAAATCAATAAGAAACATCTTGCTCCAAGCGCCGGGTTCATAAAGTTCTGACCCAAACCACCGAATACCTGTTTTACTACTAAGATAGCAAATACACTGCCAAGTACACACATCCACCATGGAGCTGTTGGCGGCATATTAAGTGCCAATAACAGACCTGTTACTGCCGCACTGAAATCACTGATTGTTACTTTTTTATGCATTAATTTTTGATATGCATATTCTATAAGTACTGCTGATGCTACTGTTACTACAACAACAACCAAAGCAGAAAGTCCAAAGTTAAAGATACCAAATGCTGTAGCTGGCAACAAAGCAATAAGAACCCACATCATAATATTGCTTGTCGTAACTTTAGAACGAATATGTGGTGAAGCTGAAATGTTGAAATTTTCGCCCACGTTAATTCACCTCTTCCTTTCCTTCTATTTCTATTTTTTATTTCTCTTATTAGCTAAAACAATTTTCTTCATTGAACCGATTGATTGTTTTAACTGACGTTTTGCTGGACATACATAACTGCAAGATCCACATTCCACGCATTCAAGTCCTGACCATTTTTCAAATGCTTCTTCGTTGAATCGTTCTGCATAATCAGCCAGTCTTGATGGAATGATTCTGCTTGGACATGCATCTACACAGCGTCCACAGTTAATACATGCACTTGGTTCATGTTCAGCTACTTCATCTTTTGTAAGGCAAAGAATAGATGAAGATGTCTTTGTGATTGGTGTATCTAAAGTAAACATAGCAAACCCCATCATAGGACCTCCAGAAATTACTTTTTCAGGTTCTCCTTTAAGACCACCAGCTGCTTCTACTACTTCTTTGTGATTTGTTCCTAATAATACTTTAAAGTTTCCAGGATTGTTTACACCATCACCACTTACTGTACATACACGTTCCATAAGTGGTCTGCCATTGATTACAGCATTGTGAATTCCAATCAATGTTTCAACGTTATCTACAACACAACCCGCATCTGCCGGAAGCATTGTTGAATTAATCGCTCTTCCTGTTGTAGCATAAATCAATTGACGCTCAGCACCCTGTGGGTATTTTGTCTTGAGCGCCATAACTTCCATGCATGGCTCATCTTTTGTAAGCTCTTTTAATTTAGCAATACAATCTGGTTTATTGTCTTCTACACCAAAGATTCCTTTTGCATTATCAAATAAGCTAAGCACTACTCTCATACCGCTGATCAGTTCATCCGGGGTTTCAAGCATTCTTCTGTAGTCAGCCGTGATATAAGGTTCACATTCTGCACAGTTTGCAATCACATATTCGATTTTGTCTGGTTCTTTTGGAGATAATTTTACTTTTGTAGGGAATCCGGCTCCACCCATACCTACAATACCTGCATCTCCAATCATTGTTAAAATTTCCTGCTTAGACAGTTCCTCAAATGGTTTGACTGGTGCATAGTCAACCTCTGTGTACTCACCATTGTTTTCAATTACGATACAGTTCACTTTTGATCCAGATGGATTAAAATGTGGTTCAATCGCTTTTACTGTACCTGAAACAGATGAGTAAATCGGAGCAGATACAAATCCGCCTGCCTCAGCAATTTTTTGTCCTTTCAACACTTTGTCACCTTTCTTCACAATCGCTGTTGCCGGTGCACCAATGTGTTGAGAGAGTGGAAACACCAAATCACCTTTCGGTAAGATGGAAACAATCGCTTTATCTTTTGCTAAGCTTTTTCCATCATTTGGATGCACTCCACCTTTGAATGTTAATAATGCCATTCCTTTCTTCCTCCCTTTCGTCCTCTTGACATTTTTTTCACATGTGCATAAACGCACAAATAGAGACTACACGTAGTCTCTATTTGGTGTGAGATTTCATTTAAAATATCTATGTTCGGATGTCTTTTCAGACATCTTCAAATTTCCACTTTGAATTATTTACTCGAATTATTCAGCTGTTTCAGCTTCTTCAGCAGCCTCAGTAACTGGTACTGCTTCTGGTTCTAAGGCTTTCATACTTAAGCTAATTTTTTTGTCTTCTACATTTAAATCAACCACTTTTGCTGTGATAACCTGACCCACTGTTAATGCATCAGCTGGTTTTTCTACGTGTGCTCTTGAAATTTGTGATACATGCAATAAAGCATCTACCCCTGGTGCTAATTCCACGAATGCACCGAAGTCAGTCATTCTTGCAACTTTACCTGTTACTTCCTTACCTACTGCAAATGTTTCAGTAGCGTTTGCCCATGGATTTGATTCTGGGAATTTTAAACTTAAAGCAACCTTTGTATCTTTGATATCTTTTACAAGAACTGTAACTTCTTCTCCTGCTTTAAATACTTTTTTAGGATTTTCTACTCTTCCCCATGACATTTCAGAAATATGTAACAATCCATCAACTCCGCCTAAATCGATGAATGCTCCGAAGTCAGTTACATTTTTAACTGTACCTGTTACTGTATCTCCTACATTTAATTTTTCGAATAAAGCTTTTTGTAATTCAGCTCTTTCAGCAACTAAAAGCTGTCTTCTGTCACCGATAATTCTGTTTCTCTTTGGATTGAATTCACTGATTACAAATTCAATTTCCTGACCTTGGTATTTGCTGAGATCTTTTTCATATACATCTGATACTAAGCTTGCTGGAATGAAAATCTTAGCTTCTTCAACAACAACGCTTAAACCTCCACCAAGAATTTGTGCTACTGTAGCTTTTAATACTTCTTTGTTTTCGAAAGCTTCTTTTAATCTTTCGTTACCTTTTTCTGCTGCTAATCTCTTGTATGTTAACAACACTTGTCCTTCACCATCGTTTACTTTCAATACTTTTACAGTCATTTTGTCGCCTGCTGAAACGATTGTAGTTAAATCAACGTTTGGTTCATTCGTGTATTCACTACGAGTAATGATACCATCAGCTTTGTAGCCTATATTTAAAATGATTTCGTCAGGTTTTACATCAATGACAACACCCTCTACAACCTCTCCATTACGTATTGTTTTTAATGACTCTTCTAGCATTTGTTCAAAAGTTAATTCCGACATTATTTTGAACCTCCTCAATTATATTCTTGGGCGTCGACGCCCCTGCTGTAATACCTACCGTTTTTACTGACTTTAATTGATTCATATTCAAATCTTCAAGTGTCTGTATATAGTACGTATTGTTACATGCATTACTGCATATTTCAAATAACTTCTGAGTATTGGAACTATGCTTGTCCCCTATCACGATCATAGCATCCACCTCTTTTGCAATACTAAGCGCTTCCGTCTGGCGTTCCTTCGTTGCATTGCAAATTGTATTTAAAACACTTATATCATAACTCTTTTTTTGTATAATTTCAACTAAATATTTAAATTTATTGTAATTAAATGTCGTTTGAGAGACAACACAAATTCTGGTATTTTCTGGAGTTTCAAATGCCTCTGCTTCCTCGACAGTTTTGATCACTTTGACATGTTCTCCTGCCCATCCTTTAATGCCCTGAACCTCTGGATGAAGTTCATCTCCTATGATAATAATAAAGCTTCCAAGGCTACTTTCCTTTGCTACAATATTATGAATCTTTTTCACAAACGGACAAGTTGCATCTACACATTTCAGACCACGTTTTTCCAAAAGCTCATAAACGTGTTTAGATACTCCGTGAGAACGAATGATTATGATTCCATTCGAAAGTGACTCAAGTTCCTCCTCTGAATGAATGACTTTTACCCCTCTGCTCTTTAAATCTTTCACCACTTCATCATTGTGAATGATTGGTCCAAAGGTGTAGATCTGTTCATGTTCGCTCTGTTCGACCTGCTCATATACCGTCTCCACTGCTCTTTTCACACCAAAACAAAATCCTGCTGTTTTTGCTAATCTTACTTCCATGTATATACCTTCTCTATTTACATAAATCTATAATCGTCTTAACAACTTCTTCAATTGTCATATTGGAACTATCAACCAAAACTGCGTCTTCAGCCTGTCTAAGCGGTGCAATCTCGCGATTCATGTCTCTGGCATCTCTTTCTTCGATATCGTGTGCTATCTCATCAAAGTCACATAAAACTCCTTTTTCCTGAAGTTCTACAAATCTTCTTCTAGCTCTTTCTTGTACGCTTGCAGTCAGATAGACTTTTACATCCGCATTTGGTAAGATATTTGTTCCAATATCACGTCCATCCATAACAACATCATTTGTTCTGGCCATTTCTCTTTGAAGTTCTAATAATTGCGCTCTTACTTCTCCTATCGCCGAACTTACAGATGCCATATTTCCAACCGCTTCTTCACGTAGCATCCCTGTAACATTTTCACCATTAAGATATACCTGCTGTACGTTGTTTTCGTACTTTAAAGTTACATTTGCTTCTTTGCAGATTTTTTTGATTTTCTCTGTATCTTCCGGTTTTAAACCTTGTTTCAGAAAAAAGACAGCCAGCGCGCGATACATAGCACCCGTATCAACATACACATATCCTAATTCTTTTGCAATCATTTTTGCAATCGTACTCTTTCCAGCTCCTGCTGGTCCATCAATTGCTATATTATATCCCATATCTTTTTCTCCTTTTTTAATATTACTACCAAATGCTATTACCCGCTGCATAACCTGTTGACCAGGCAATCTGAAGATTGAATCCTCCTGTAAGCGCATCTAAATCTAATACTTCTCCAACAAAGTAGAGTCCACTTACTAATTTTGACTCCATTGTGGATGGATTTACTTCTTTTACTTTTATACCGCCTTTTGTGATGATTGCCTCATTAAAATCACGAAGTCCATTTATTGTCATTGTAAACGCTTTGATTAATCTAACAAATTGTTGTCTTTCTTCTTTTGTAATCAGATTGACTTTCTTCTCCGGATCTATATCACCTACCGCCAAAACTACGGGTATCAATTTGGCCGGAAAAAGCTTTTGAATTGCATTTTTAAATTGCTTGTTAATATTCTCTTCGAAATCACGCAAAACTCTCTGATCTAGTTGTTCAAAACTTAATGCAGGTTTCAAATCAATCACTAATTTTAGTTCTTTTTCTCTTACTTTTTTGGCAATATAACTGCTTGCGCTCAACATTAGTGGTCCGCTCACACCATAATGTGTAAATAGCATTTCGCCAAAATCGTCGTACATTTTTTTCTTGCCATCATATACCGTGGCCTGTACATTTCTAAGGGATAACCCTTGAAGTTCCTTTACCCACTCTTCCTTAATCACAAGCGGAACCAATGCCGGAAGAATCTCTGTGACTTGATGTCCTAGTTCTTTCGCAAAACGATATCCATCTCCAGTAGAGCCTGTTGTCTGATAAGAAAACCCACCTGTCGCTACAATACAGGCATCCCCTGTCATCTTCGTTCCATTTTTCAATTCAATATATTCAAACTTCTCTTGACCTATAATTCTTTTGACTTCTGTATACAAATGAATCTCTACACCAAGATTATGAAGTTCTCTTGTCAAACCACTTATCACATCTGAGGAATGATCTGAGACAGGAAACACTCTATTTCCTCTTTCAATTTTCGTGCGGACACCGATTCTTTCAAAAAAATCAATCACATCCTGATTTGTGTATCCATAAAAGCTGCTATATAAAAACTTTGAATTTGTTACAACAGAATGAAACAAAGTCTCCATATCACTTGCATTTGTAATGTTGCACCTTCCTTTTCCTGTAATAAACAGCTTTTTCCCTAATTTTTCATTTTTCTCAAAGAGATGTACCTCATTTCCATTATAGGCAGCAGCAATTGCCGCAAACATACCTGCCGCGCCGCCTCCAACTACGAGCACTTTACTCATCTAAATATCCTCATTTTCTTTATAATTAAATGTTACTTTTTCTTCAACTAAGTTAAACTCATCACTACTATAAACCTGATATTCATCCCATATTCCTTCTAATGTCTCAAGTGTAGTTATAACATCTTTTTGCTTCTTCATACAAAGAGCAACCACAAGTGCATTGATCACACTTAATGGTGCAACCAACGAATCTACTATCGAGGCCATATCACTTCTGGCAATTAGGTTACATGAGGAATATAATGTAATCGGTGAATGAATACTGTCTGTGAGTGTGATAACCTTCGCTTTTCGATTACTTGCAAATTCTAGTGCTTTCAGAGTTCGCATGGAGTATCTCGGAAAACTGATTCCGATAATGACATCGTCCTCACAAATACGAATCAACTGTTCGAAAATCTCACTCGCACCATTCGTATGAACATTTATTACATTATCACATATCAGATTCAAATAGAAACTGAGAAATTCTGCCAGCGGAGCGCAACTTCTAATTCCAACAATATAAATCTTTCTTGCATTTAAAATCGTATCTACCGCCATCTCAAATGCATTTTGATCGATATTTGCTAACGTCATTTTAATTTTATCTATATCCGAATGAAGTACAGATTCCAAAATTTCAGACTGAGCAATCCGTCCATAAGTTACTTCCATTCTTTGAATCGAATTTAACTTTGTTCGAACAAGCTCTTCCAATGCTTTTTGAAATCCAGGATAACCTTTATAGCCAAGTTCCGTTGCAAAGCGAACTACTGTAGATTCACTGACTCCAACTGCACCTCCTAGTTTCGATGCCGTCAAGAAGGCCGCTTTATCATAGTTTTTCAATATATAATCTGCAATCAGCTTCTGTCTTTTACTAAATCCCTCATAATTTTCTTCGATTTTTTTTAATACTTCATTTGTATTTTTATTCCCCATGTTATGCCTCCAATGAGATGAATCTCAATTATTCTATTATACATGAGTACGAAAGTTAATTCAAGTTTTGTAATAATATAAATAGGGGTGCGCATTTTCATGCACACCCCTATGATATTAAATACTAAACCGCATCAGCATGTGATGTTGCGACTACCGGTACTCCTGTACCTGCAATATCTTCTACTAATACATCGCCAATACTTACTGGCGCCTGCGCTACTACGTCTTTTAATGCACGAGCAACATCAAAGATTTTTCCCTTCGGAATATCACTTTTTGTTTTGCAAGAAACAGATACTCTGTCTCCTCCGCTTACTCTTACTGTTGAAGTCACGATACGTGTAGGATTTGTTACTTCTTTTTCAGCATATACTTTTCCTCTTGGACAAGTATTACCTGTTACACTCACAACTTCAGCTCCATTCATTTCTACCGTAAGCATACATCCCAAAGGACATCCAATACAAATTAATTCTCTTTTTTCCATGGTCTTCCTAAGCCTCCTCGATTTTTACGGTAATTTTCTTTAAGTTTGGATATTCAGCAAGTTTTGCTTTTGTTAATTTGATTTCTTCCATTTCACCAGGAGCAACTACTGGACGTTTTCTCTTCATTACTCTTTCATCGTCGAAGTATGTACTGATATAGCAGTTTTTGTAAACGCCGCCAACACGGAAACGAACTGTTAATGAATCAGCCATATTTTCTGGACGAATGTATTTTGGTACAGTGTAACGTACACCATCAGTTGGAATGATATCAATTTTAGTAGCATCTGCAGCTGTTTCTCCATTGATATATTTTACAGCGTTCTTCCCAGCCATGGTTGCTTCTTCTGATACAAAGTCTACAAGGTCATGTACATGTAATACGTTACCACATGCAAATACACCTTCCATGCTTGTTTCAAGACTTTCATTTACAACTGGTCCATTTGTTACACGTTCCATATCAAGATCAAGTCCTCTTGATAATTCGTTTTCAGGAATCAGACCGCATGATAACAACAATGTATCACATGGAATATATTCTTCTGTTCCTGGAATTGGTTTATTTCTTTCATCAACTTGAGCTAAAGTGATACCTTTTACTCTGTCTTTGCCATCAATACCAACTACTGTATGGCTTAATTTTAATGGGATATCAAAGTCGTTCAGACATTGTACGATGTTTCTCTTTAATCCGCCTGAATATGGCATCAATTCAGCAACGACTTTAACTTTTGCACCTTCCAATGTCATACGTCTTGCCATGATAAGTCCGATATCACCAGATCCAAGGATAACAACTTCACGTCCTGGTAAATATCCTTCCATGTTAACAAGTCGTTGAGCTGTACCAGCCGAGAAGATACCTGCTGGACGATAACCTGGTGTGTTCAGGGCTCCACGTGGACGTTCTCTACATCCCATTGCAAGAATAATTGCTTTTGCTTGAATTTCAAACAGACCTTCCTGTCTGTTCATAGCTGTTACAACTTTATCTTTGCTGATGTCCATTACCATAGTATTCAGCATATATTCGATACCAAGGTCTTTTACTTTTTGGATAAATCTTCCTGCGTATTCTGGTCCTGTCAATTCTTCTTTGAATGTATGGAGACCAAAACCATTGTGGATACATTGGTTGAGAATACCGCCAAGTTCTTTATCTCTTTCTAAAATTAAAATACTGTCATTTCCATTTTCTTTTGCAGAAGCTGCAGCAGCAAGACCAGCAGGACCGCCTCCTACAATTACGATATCATATGATTTCATGTATGTGCCTCCTCTTTCCTATAGACTATCTTTATTAATTCCAACAATAATCTTTGAGTCTCCACCTGTCTTTGTGATTTCTGACATTGGAACTCCAAGTTCTCTTGAAAGGATTTCCATAGTTCTTGGAGAACAGAATCCTGACTGACAACGTCCCATACCTGCTCTTGTTCTACGTTTTACAGCATCTAATGATCTTGCACCAAGCGGACGTTTGATTGCATCAATAATTTCGCCTTCTGTGATCATTTCACAACGGCAGATAATATTGCCATATGCTGGATTGTTCTTAATCAATTCAATACGTTCTTCTTTTGTTAAATGTTCTGGATTAAGAACACCTTTTCTTGTAGCAATAAAGTCTTCTTTTTCTTCTAATCCCATTAAGTCTTTCAAGATACCTGCAACCATTTCACCGATAGCTGGTGCACTTGTAAGGCCTGGAGATTCGATACCTGCACAGTCAATAAAGCCTTTACAGTCTTCCAATTCTTCAATAATGAATTCATGTCCATCTTCATGAGCACGTAATCCTGCGAAAGATGTGATAACCTGACGCATAGGAATATCTTTTACGTTCTGTCCAGCCTTCGTGATAACTTCATCAAGACCTGCAGCCGTTGTATTAATGCCTTCTTTGTCTTCGATATCAATCGCTGTTGGTCCAAGTAATAAGTTACCATGAACTGTAGGTGTAACAAGGATACCTTTACCATATTTTCCAGGAAGAGCAAAAATTGTTTTGCTTACATGTCCACCTGCTGTTTTATCTAATAAGCAATAATCACCACGTCTTGGTGTGATGTGGATTTTCTTTTCACTTACCATGTTGTGGAATTTGTCAGCGTATACACCTGCTGCATTTACAACATATTTTGTTTCGTATACACCATTATTTGTCTCGATTTCAAAATGATCATCTACTTTTTTGATATTTTGAACTTCTGTATTGAATTTGAACTCAACACCGTTTACATTTGCGTTTTCAGCAAAAGCAATGTTCATATTAAATGGACATACAATACCACCTGTTGGAGCATATAATGCTGCAACCACTTCATCTGTGATGTTTGGTTCGAGTTCTTTTACTTCTTCTTTTGAAATAATGCGAAGATCTTTTACGCCATTCTTAACGCCTCTTTCATAAAGAGCCTGTAAATTTGGCATATCTTCTTCTGCTCTACAGATAACGAGAGATCCATTTCTCTTGAATGGAAAATCTAATTCTTTCGACAGAGTTTCCATCATTTCGTTACCACGTACATTTAATTTTGCCATCAAAGAACCATTTGCAGCATCATAACCAGCATGTACAATTGCACTGTTAGCTTTCGATGTACCGCAGCAAACATCATCTTCTTTTTCTAATACACAGGCATTTACTTTGTAACGAGATAATTCTCTTGCAGAAGCGGAACCAGAAACACCGCCTCCGATAATAATTACGTCATACATTTTGTTTATTCCTCTCTTTATACTGGCATTTCACCAGTTTATTTTCCAGAAATGTAACTTTTTATTTCTACTTAATTACAAACCGAGTCAGACCCGATACAATCCGTATACAGCCTGACTCGTCTGTCATATTGCTTCACTTTTTAACATACATGAGGCTGTTAAATATAATAGCCTAGAAAATCACTTCATATAATAATACAGCTGCGATAGCACCAATGATTGGTCCAACTAATGTTACGATACCATAACCCCAGTTAGAAGAACCTTTACCTTTGATTGGTAAGATAGCATGTGCTAAACGAGGACCAAGGTCACGAGCTGGGTTGATCGCATATCCTGTTAAACCACCAAGTGACATACCGATTGATACGATGATACAGAATACGAAAATCTTATCTACACCTGTTGCAAGACCTGTAACATTGCCAATACCTTTGATTGCAAATACTAAAACAAATGTACCAACTGCTTCACTTAAAATGTTAAGTGGTAAATTCTTTACTGAAGGACCTGTAGAAAATACGCCTAATTTTGATCCTGGATCTGGAGTTGCATCAAATTGCTCTTTGAATAATACATATACTAAGCATGCACCAACGAATGCACCTGCAAATTGAGCGATGATATAACCTGGAACCATAGCCCAGTCAAATGAGCCTTCAACTGCTAAAGCAATCGTAAGCGCTGGGTTGAAAGATGCGCCTGAAGCTTCGCCAAAGATGAATGCTGGAACGAGAACTGCAAGACCCCAAGCAATTGTAATCTGGATAGATCCGCCGCCCTTCATACCTGATTTATTTAAGTTAACGTTAGCTACAACACCACAACCTAATAAAATTAACAATGCTGTTCCGACAAATTCTGCAATATATGCTGTCATAATAAATTCCTCCTTTTATGGATTATTGTCATTTCCTATAATGTCTAATGTTATTTATAGAAGGCGGGCAGCTTTGCCTGCCTTCTTATTCCTTTCTTCCAAAACTAACCTACTATAATTAGTCTTCTTTTGCCCAGCCTTTCGCATAGTTAACTGCTTTGTTCCATCCTTTAATCTTAGCTGCTCTTTCTTCATCAGAAATAGCTGGTTTGAATGTAGCATCAATTGCCCAGTTCTTAATAACTTCTTCTTTGCTTTCCCAATATCCAACTGCAAGACCTGCTAAGTAAGCAGCACCCATAGCTGTTGTTTCAACACATACTGGACGGTTAACTGGTGCATTAATGATATTTGCTTGTGTTTGCATTAAGAAATTGTTGATACTTGCGCCACCGTCAACTTTTAATGCTGCAAGCTCGATTCCTGAATCAGCTTTCATAGCCTGTAATACGTCATTAACTTGATATGCTAATGATTCAAGAGTTGCACGGATGATATGATATTTGTTAACACCACGTGTAATACCTACGATTGTACCTCTAGCATATTGATCCCAGTGAGGAGCTCCAAGACCTGTAAATGCAGGAACTACGTAACATCCGTTAGTATCTTTTACTTTATTAGCCATATATTCTGAATCTGGAGATGAATCGATAATCTTCATTTCATCACGTAACCATTGAACTGCAGCACCAGCTACGAAAATAGAACCTTCTAATGCGTAGTTAACTTTTCCGTCAAGTCCCCAAGCGATAGTTGTTACTAATCCGTTATTAGAGAATACTGGTTTTTCTCCTGTGTTCATTAATAAGAAACATCCTGTTCCATATGTATTCTTCGCTTCACCTGCTGTGAAACATGTTTGACCAAATAAAGCCGCCTGTTGGTCACCTGCTGCACCTGCGATTGGAATAGGTCCGCCCAAGAAAGAAGGATCTGCAGTTCCATATACACAGCTTGAAGGTTTTGCTTCTGGAAGCATGCTCTTTGGAATGTTGAGTTCTGCTAAGATTTCATCGTCCCATTCAAGAGTATTGATGTTGAATAACATTGTACGAGAAGCATTAGAATAATCTGTTACATGAACTCTTCCTTTTGTAAGTTTCCAGATTAACCATGTTTCAACTGTACCGAATAATAAATCACCGGCTTCAGCTTTTTCTCTTGCACCTTCAACATTATCGAGAATCCATTTTACTTTTGTGCCTGAGAAGTACGCATCAATAACAAGACCTGTTTTTTGTCTGAACATATCTACTAATCCTTTTTCTTTTAAAGAATCGCAGTATTCAGATGTTCTTCTACATTGCCATACGATTGCATGGTATACAGGAACGCCAGTATTCTTATCCCAAACGATTGCTGTTTCTCTTTGGTTTGTAATACCAATTGCAGCAATGTCTTCAGCAGAAGCACCGATTTTGCTCATAGCTTCTACAGCAACACCAAGTTGACTAGCCCAAATTTCGTCCGCATCGTGTTCTACCCAGCCTGGTTGTGGAAAATATTGTGTAAATTCTCTTTGTGCAACACTACACATTTCTCCTCTTTCATTGAAAAGAATACATCTGTTACTTGTTGTACCCGCATCAAGCGCCATTACATATTTTGCCATTAGAAATTCCTCCTTTAATTTTTTAGCAAAGAACGCTGTTTTCTTTCTTGCCTTTGATTATATCACTCTTCTTTTAATTTGTCATTATTTTTTTGTGCAACTTGACAAATATTTCTTTGTTATTTTTTTAACTTTGTGCATTTTTAACAAATCATTCGACTGTTTTTGACAGTTTTTCACATATGAAAGATAGATGTTTTCTATATATCGCTTTGTGATAGAACAACGTGTGCATTGTCTGCTGCTAAGAAAGGGTTCACTGAACCTTTTCACGCATGCATGGCAACGTAGTGCATTTATTATTTTACAAGAATACGCTCGCAGAGACTAATTTCCAGCAAAAAAAATAGCAAGACATTGGACCTTTGTCCTTCTGTCTTGCTATTTTTATGCTGTTTTTTGATGCAATATGCATCAAATCATCGCTAATCTATTTACAATCTCTTCAATGGATTTCTGTCCCATTATAACATTGCTTTCATTAACTACCATCATTGGAACACGTTCAATTTTATATTGTTCCAGAATATCTGGATACAATTTTGCATCATACATATCTGCCGTCACATTCGGATTTGAAATTGCAATTTTTTGAGTTGCAGCTACTACATGCGGGCAATGGTGACATGCTAATGAGACAAAAACTTTTATCTCGATTGTTTTCTTAATCGCATCTATATTTTTCTTTAATCGTTTATCCAATGGCTGTGCAGCTCCACCAGCAAAACAGATTGCTGCAATCAGTGAATTGATTTCTTTGCCACCCGGTGTACCATGAAAACATGCACCAGTATAAGATTCATTATAAATACCAACTACCGGTAAATGCTCTCCATGAAGTTCTTTTTGTATCTCTAAGTTCTCATCTTTCTCCCATATGATCAATTCTATTTTATCGTTACAAGAAGCTATTGCTTTTAAAAATGCTCCCATTTCCAAACTTTTTTCATTGTCCAAATCTAAAACTGCCACAAGTTTTACTTTGCTTATCAATTTACTAAAAATAGGTATGATTTGCTTTTTTAATTCTTCCGGAACCAATGCGCTTGTAGCAGGTATTGCATTAACTTTGTTCATATTGATTGTCCTTTCTTCATAATTTATTCTGATTTTATTATAATATTTCCTAAATTATCCATCAACTAAATATTCCTAAACTTTTTTGACAGACTCTTGTTATTTGGTATTAGTTTGAGATATAATATAAAAAAATACCCCGATATTATGAAGGAGGATACATTATGAGCGACAAATTAAATATCACAAACATGAACGGTGTAACAAATGACGACGAAATCACTTGCGGTATCAACGATATGAACTGTCTTTCTGAAAAAGACGATTCTACTTGTGATATCAACAATATGAATTGTCTTTCTGAAGATGACGATTCTACTTGCAGCTTAAACGATATGAACTGCATTGGCGAATAACTTTTTTTCGAGCACAAAAAAAGAGGAATGCAAATTGCACTCCTCTTTTTTTATGTTGATTAAACCGGATAACTTCCGTTTTCTGTATCAGCCACTGTCTGATCAACTCTTGTTTGCTGCGCTTCTCTGTATTTAAAGAAATCTGTAGCAACTTGTGGGAATAACGCATATGATAATACGTCTTCTTCTTGTTGTGACCATTGTGCCATTTCACCACGAAGTGTATCTAATTCATCAGGAATCAAGTCAGCTGGACGGCATGTGATTACTTCTGCATTTTCGCCAAGTACTTTCTTTTTAACGTCTTCGTTGAATGGTTTTACAGTTGCACCATATTTTCCGCTTAAGATATCTTTTGTTTCTTTTGTAGCCATTTTGTAACGTTCACCCATCAATACGTTAAATACAGCCTGTGTACCAACGATTTGTGATGATGGAGTTACAAGAGGTGGTTCACCAAGGTCTTTACGCACCCTTGGTACTTCTTCTAATACATCGTAGTATTTATCTTCTGCACCCTGTTCTTTTAATTGTGATGTTAAGTTTGATAACATACCACCTGGAACCTGGTATAATAAAGTTTTGATGTTTACACCCATGTTCTTTGGATTTAATAATCCTGATTCTAAAGCTTCGTCACGGATTGGTCTGAAGTAGTCAGCGATTTCAGCTAATAAGTTTTGATCAAATCCTGTGTCGTATGGTGTGCCCTTGAATGTTTCAACCATAACTTCTGTAGCTGGTTGTGATGTACCTAAAGCAAATGGAGACATAGCTGTATCAATTACATCAACACCTGCTTCTACAGCTTTTAAGTATGTCATCGAAGCAACACCTGATGTGTAGTGTGTATGAAGTTGGATTGGAAGGTCTGTAGCTTCTTTCATAGCCTGTACCAATTCTGTTGCTTTGTATGGAACTAAAAGACCAGCCATATCTTTGATACAGATTGATGTTGCACCCATATCTTCGATTCTCTTAGCAATGTCCATCCAATAATCCATTGTATATGCATCGCCTAATGTATAAGAAAGAGCAACCTGAGCATCTGCTTTTTCTTTTACAGCAGCTTTTACAGCTGTCTGAAGGTTACGTAAGTCGTTTAAACAGTCAAAAATACGAATGATATCGATTCCGTTTGAAACTGATTTTTGTACGAAGTATTCTACCACGTCATCAGCATATGGACGATATCCTAAAATGTTTTGTCCACGGAATAACATTTGTAATTTTGTATTTTTGAATCCATCACGGAATTTTCTTAATCTTTCCCATGGATCTTCCTTTAAGAAACGAAGTGATGCATCGAATGTAGCACCGCCCCAGCATTCTACTGAATGATATCCAACTTTATCCATCTTTTCTACGATTGGAAGCATTTGTTCTGTTGTCATTCTTGTAGCAATGAGAGACTGATGAGCATCACGTAAAATTGTTTCAGTAATTTTAATAGGTTTTTTTGTGATTTCCATTCTATTGTCCTCCAATTTTATTTAACACCAAAGATTGCCATAAATGTTCCGGCTGCTACAGCAGTACCGATTACACCTGCAACGTTTGGTCCCATCGCATGCATAAGCAAGAAGTTTGTTGGATCAGCTTCTGCACCAACTTTTTGTGATACACGAGCTGCCATAGGTACCGCAGAAACACCTGCTGAACCAATAAGTGGGTTGATTTTTCCACCTGTAATCTTACACATTAATTTACCAAATAAAACGCCTGCTGCAGTACCAAATGCAAACGCAACTAAACCAAGAACAACAATTTTGATTGTATCCCAGTTAAGGAATGCTTCAGCACTTGTTGTAGCACCTACAGATGTGCCAAGTAAGATAACTACGATATACATTAATGCGTTAGAAGCTGTGTCTGTCAATTGTCTTACTACACCTGATTCTCTAAACAAGTTACCAAGCATTAACATACCAACGAGTGGTGCTGTTGTAGGGAGAATTAAAGACACAACAACTGTAATGATTACTGGAAATAAGATTTTCTCCAATTTAGATACTGGTCTTAATTGCTCCATTTTAATCTTACGTTCTTCTTCTGTTGTCAATAATTTCATAATTGGTGGCTGAATGATTGGAACCAATGACATATATGAATATGCCGCTA
This sequence comes from Faecalimonas sp., assembly GCA_045121495.1. Lineage (GTDB taxonomy): Bacteria > Bacillota > Clostridia > Lachnospirales > Lachnospiraceae > Faecalimonas. Next base: position 48,874 of record JBGVGF010000040.1, on the reverse strand, counting down.
CTGCGATAGGTCCCATGATTGCTGTCTGCTCCAACTTACTTGCTAAGAAGATTGAAGTAGGACCATCAGCACCACCGATAATTGAAATTGCTGCTGCAGCTTTGTCTGAGAATCCCATTGCCATAGCACCAAGGTATGCTGCAAAGATACCAAATTGTGCTGCTGCACCTAAAAGGAAACTCTTTGGATTGGCAATCAGCGGACCAAAGTCAGTCATTGCCCCAACACCCATGAAAATTAAAGAAGGTAAAATTGCCCATTCATCTAATAAATAGAAATAATGAAGTAATCCGCCCGGTTCCATAATATCAGGGTAAATATTAACTAATAACATACCAAATGCGATTGGAGTCAAAAGAAGTGGTTCGAACCCTTTTGCAATCGCTAAATATAGGAACACGCAAGCAACACCAATCATAACGAAATTGCCCCATGTCAAGTTCATAAATGCTGTCTGCTCAACGAGGTTTCCTAATGTAGATATAATATATTCCATATTCTAACCTCCTGTGTAGTCACGTACGATGTCACTTTTCTAGTTTAATGTTGCTAAAACTCCGCCTGCTTCTACTGCATCGCCAACTGCTACATCGATACTAGCTACTGTTCCGTCTTGTGGAGCTACTACAGGGATTTCCATTTTCATTGCTTCAATAATTACAACTGCATCACCAGCTTTTACTGCCTGTCCAACATTTGCTTCGATTTTGAATACTTTACCTGCTGCACCTGCTGTTACTTTAATGCTTCCTGCACCTGTTGCTGCCTTTGGAGCTGCAGCTTTTGGAGCTACTGGAGCTGCTTTTCTAACTGGAGCTGCTGCTACTGCTCCGCCTACGTTTTCTTCTACTGTTACATCATATACATTACCATTTACTGTGATTGTATAGCTTTTCATTTTATTGTCCTCCTAAACGATTCTTAATTAATTCCAATTGTTTGATGGTCTGCGTCTGATTGAACGTACTACAAAACCATCTGTTGAAGTTCCTTCTTGAGCAGCAATTGCCGCAGTAATAACAGCGATTAATTCTAAATCGTCTGTCTCTTCTACTGCCACTGGAGCTGCTGGAGCTGCTACAGCTTTTACTTCCTGTGCTGGAGCATTGTTTTTCTTAGTAAGCTTATCAAGTATTGCTGGAATATATTTCATTAAGCTAATTAAGAATGCCAAGAAGATTAACACTGCAAATACAGTACCCATACCTAATAATGTATTCAGACCTGCTTTTGTAAGAATTTCACTTACTGTAAACTTCGCCGATACGTCCATGGATTCCATATTTAAATTTTCATCAAAGCTAAATGAAATTGTAGCTTCTCTTTCTTCGTATTGCGCCAATGTTGAAACAACAACTGAATCTGATTTTTCTTCAAATTCAAATTCACCGTGGCTAATATATTCACCACATTCAACTTCTGCTGCTTCCCATGAATTAATCATACCGATGAACGCTTCTCCTTCGATAGGAAGTCCTGTCTGCATCATTGTATAATCTAATTTGTACTCAGAAAGATCTTTAAACTGTTCAAAATCTTCTGATGCCATTTGAGAAAAGCTGCCGATCATTATTTCTGCAATTTCTTCCAAAGACGCTTCATCATACTCGATACCTGTATCGCTCTTTCCTGAACATCCAGCAAAGCTAAGGATCATAGTAAGAACTAACAGTAATAAACTAATTTTTTTCTTCACTAACCTCACCTCACTAAACTGTTCCGTGTTTCTTAGATGGACGATCTTCTCTCTTTGTGAATAACATTTCTAAAGCACCAATTAAATATTTTCTTGTATCTTCAGGTGCAATGATTGTATCAACATAACCACGTCTTGCTGCTGCCATTGGGCTTGATTGTAATTCTTTGTATTCTGCTGCTTTTTCATTAATTGTAGATGCATCAGAATCCGCATACATGATCTTAGCTGCTAATGTAGCGTCCATCATACCGATTTCAGATGCTGGCCATGCGTATACCATGTCTGCACCAATTGATTTGCTGTTCATTGTGATGTAAGCGCTTCCATAAGCTTTACCGATTACAACGTTTACCTTAGGAACTGTAGCATTTGCGAATGCATATGTAAGTTTCGCTGTTTCTCTTGCTAAAGTTTTTTCAGAGCATTTGCATGCTTTGAAACCTGTTACATTTGTAAATGTAACAACTGGAATGTTGAATGCATCACAGAATTCTACAAAATCTGCTGCCTTTTTACATCCTTTTACAGAAAGAGTTCCGTCAAATGTTTCTGAAACGTTTCCGTCTTCGTCATAAACTTTTGAGCGGTTTGCAACAACACCAACTGTCATTCCATTTAAGCGGATGAAACCTGTTACCATATCTTTTGCATATTCTCTCTTTGTTTCAAAGAACATATTTTCATCTGATACCATAGCTGCAACAAGTGCTGTATCTTCCATTGCATTTTCGATACCTTCGCATACTCTGTTTAAATCGTCTAAACATTCGTCATATGAAGCATCATCTTCGTTGTTAGCAGGCAACATGCAAACTAATGCGCGGATTTCTGCAAGAATTTCTTCTTCAGAAGCTGCTAAATCAACCATGCCTGATTCTTCGCTTTGGAATTTAGCTGAAGCTGTATCGCATTTTGATACTTCGTTGCCTTCGATAGCGTTTGGTGCATTTAAGAATAACTTAGCATTTTTACTTTCCATAAATGTAAAATCAGTCATAGCTGAAGCTACTGCCAAGCCACCGCCACATTTTCCGAATACAGCTGTAATCTGCGGAATCACACCTGATGCCATAGCTTGTTTGTAATAAACATTACCAAAACCATTGAGTGCATCTGTAGCTTCTTGAAGTCTTAATCCAGCACAGTCAACTAAACCAATCACTGGCGCTCCCATTTTCATAGCCATATCATAGATATTAACGATTTTTTTTGCGTGCATTTCACCAATAGCACCCTTTAATACTGATGCATCCTGGCTATAAACATACACTAAGTTACCATCAATCACTCCATAACCTGTGATAACACCATCAGCTGGAGTTTCTTTTTGTTGCATGTTGAAGTCAGTAGTTCTTGCTGTAATAGCTCCACCAATTTCAACAAAACTTCCTTCGTCAAGTAAAGCGGCAATTCTTGTACTTGCAAGGTTTTGTGTTGCTTTGCTCATAAATCTAGTCCTCCATATTAAATTTATATTAATTTATGTTTGCCAAAAATTTTGCCATATACTAATATATCTTATTTTTTCAAGATTTGCAACTAATTTCAGGTAAGGATTGGTAATTATTTCACAGCTTTTATTAATTGTATGATATAATATTTAAAATCAAAGGAGGTTTTTACAATGGACGTAAAAAGTAAAATCATAGAACTTCGTCGTTTGATGAAAGAAAAAAATATTGACGTTTATATGATTCCATCAGCTGACAATCATCAGAGCGAGTACGTTGGAGACTATTTCAAAACAAGAGCCTATATGTCCGGATTTACAGGCTCTGCTGGTACTCTTGTTGTGACACAGAAAGAAGCTGGTCTTTGGACAGATGGCCGTTATTTTATCCAAGCCGAAGCCGAGCTTGCCGGAAGTGATATCACACTATACAAGATGGGCAATCCTGGTGTACCAACAATTGATGAATATTTAGAATCAACCATTCCTAAAAATGGTACTTTAGGATTTGATGGACGAGTTATTTCGGTATCACAGGGAAAAAACTTTGAACAGAAACTTGCTCGTAAACAGGCAAAAATCGAAGCCAGATATGACCTCGTTGACACTATTTGGTCAGATCGCCCTGCCATGTCCGATGCTCCCGTTTTTTTGCTAGACGAAAAATACACTGGTGAATCCACTGCTTCTAAGCTCAGTCGTATCCGTGAGGAAATGAAAAAATATGTAGCAAGCGCACATATCTTGATTACTCTTGATGATATCGCATGGATGCTTAATTTCCGTGGAAGAGACGTTGCCTATACTCCTGTTGTTCTTTGCTATGCTGTAGTTCAAATGGATTCCGTTCATTTATTCATAAATGAAGCCAAACTATCCCAAAACGTAAAAGATGTTTTAACAAAAGACAATGTGATTTTGCACCCATATAACGATGTATACGATTTTGTAAGAGCATTTAATTTAAACGAAACAGTTTTAGTCGATCCTCTTTGCCTGAACTACGCTTTATACAATAGTATTCCAAAAGGTATTACAAAAATCGAAAAAAGGAATCCTTGCATTCTTTTTAAATCGACAAAAAATGCCGTAGAAATTGAAAATATCAAAATTGCTCATATAAAAGACGGAGTAGCCCATACCAAGTTCATGTATTGGCTAAAGAATACAATTGGCAAGGAAACAATTACTGAGTTGAGTGCTTCAGCAAAACTGGAAGCTTTTCGAGCGGAGCAGGATGATTTTTTATGGCCAAGTTTTGCTCCTATCTGTGCTTACGGAGCTCATGCCGCCATGTGCCATTACTCTTCTTCTGAAGAGACAAACTGTGAGTTAAAAGAAGGTAATTTCTTCTTATCAGATACCGGCGGAAACTATATGCAAGGTTCAACAGATATCACTCGCACAGTTGCATTGGGCGAAATCAGTGATCATCTGAAATTACATTTTACAACGGTTCTTCGTGCAAACCTTACTTTAGCAAATGCAAAATTCAAATATGGTTGTACTGGTCAAAATCTTGATGTCCTGGCGAGACAGCCTTTCTGGGAGTTAAATCTGGATTATAATCACGGTACCGGACACGGTGTTGGTTATCTTCTCAGCATTCATGAGGGGCCACAAAATATAGCATGGAACAGAGCAAATCAGACTCAATTAGAGGATGGCATGGTGGTGACAGATGAACCAGGTATCTACATCGAAAACTCTCACGGAATCCGCCTTGAGAACGAATTATTAGTTTGTAAAGGTGATAAAAATGAATTCGGACAATTTATGTATTTTGAACCAATCACCTTTGTACCTTTCGATTTGGATGCAGTTGACGCTTCTCTTTTAAGTGCGGGTGAAAAAGCCCTTTTAAACAACTATCATAAAGATGTATATACTAAAATTTCCCCTTATCTCACGAAAGAAGAATGCGAATGGTTAAAAATTTATACTCGTGAAATTTAATCTCATATGCAAAAAGAAATCCAGATCTATTGATTCTGGATTTCTTTTTGTGTTTCAGACTTCTGTGATAATACAATTGCAATAAATATAACAACAAATCCAAGTATCATCCTTGGTGTAATCCTTTCGTGATAAATTATAATCGAAAATAGAACGCCAAATACGGACTCTAGACTTAAAATCATGCCGCCAATGGATGGTTCGGTATATTTTAAGCCATAACTTTGTAAAAACAGGCATAATGCGGTTGCGACTAATCCTAGATATACAATTCCCCCGATTGTATTCACTGGAAATTCTCCTGGATATGTATTGGTAAATCCAACACAAATCCATGCCAATATAGCCACTACCCACAATTCTATCGTTGTCAATAATAGTGGATTCTTATCCTTGCATACAATAGACGAAATCACAAGATTTACGGCACAAGGGATACCACTTGCTACCGTCAGAATATCGCCCATCGACATTCCAAAACCACCTTGTAAAGACAGTATCCCGATTCCCAACAGACAAATGAAAACACATGCAACATGGAGCATCTTAGGACGTATTTTTGTCGCATACCAATGCATAAACGGTACCATTACGCAATAGGTAGTACAAAGAAATGCGCTTTTCCCAGGAGAAGTGTCCATTGTTAATCCTGCTACTTGTAAGATGTAACTCAAAAACAATGTGATCCCCATCCATATTCCCTCGAACCAATATGACTTTGTCAACATTTTTCGAAGAGGTATGGCTGCAAATGTAATTGCTATACTTGCAACTGTAAAACGCAGTGCAATAATAAATGAAGCGGAGAATGTTTCCGTTGCCAGCTTTCCAATTGCAAACGTACTTCCCCAAAGCATTGCCGTCAGAAACAATGCCACTTTTCCAAACTTTTTCTTCATATGTATTTACCCCAATTCACTAATTTTTCATGATGTATTTTTCACATACTTTTAGAAAATACCACGCAAATTCCTTTTCTTCAATAGTTTCCTGTATTCGAATCGGATAACTTGCAATTTCCTCTTCGTCTAAATAATATATGATTTCTCCTATTTTGTCGCCTTGCATTACAGGCGCCTCTAACGTCTCTTTTTGTTCTATCAAATAATGAATTTCTTCGCTATCTTTTAATAAACAGACTATTTTCTCGTTTTGATCATCAATTTTTGTAGAAACTTTTGCTTCCTCAAATAATTCATTCGATTTAGGAATCCCGTTAAGTATAATGGCATTTTCTGTATCTGGAAATGTGTCAATGGTCTTATAGTGATATGCTTCCATTGCATATTCCACTATTTTTCTCATGTCTGACCATTTGTAATTTTTATTATTGGGCCATCCACATGCAAGAAGTGAAACAACAAAGGTTCGTCCCTCGCTTTCTACCGCGCCAACATAACAGTACCCCGCATCCGACGTATATCCTGTTTTTCCAGAGATTGCCTCCGGCATCATGCTTAAAAAGGTATTGTGATTGTAACAGGAATAAGATTTATTTCCTTCCAAATTCGAAAAACTATAGTCTGATGTTTGTGTGATTTCCAAAAACTTTTCTTTTTGAGGCGATTTTGTAATACAATAACTCATAATCCTCGCAAGGTCAACTGCCGTCGTTGAATGCACACCACCGTCATCTGAAGCATCTAAACCATTGGGTGTTATAAAATAGCTGTTCTCACATCCTATTTCCTTTGCTTTCTGATTCATGTTCTGAGCAAACGCCTCTACACTTCCCGAAACACTTTCCGCAATAGCCACAGCCGAATCGTTATGCGACTCGAGCATCAATGAATATAATAGATCTTCTAAATAAAATTGCTCATTCAAAGATGCGCCTAAGTGAACTTTGGGCTGACTTGCAGCCTCTTTTGAAAATGTAACAACCTCTTCTAGATTTCCTTTTTCTAACGCTATAATACAGGTCATAATCTTTGTAGTACTGGCCATTGCCTTCCTATCTGTTCCATTTTTTTCAAATAAAACACGCCCACTCTCTGCATCCATCAGGACTGCCGATTGGGCGTAAATTTCAGTCGGTTCTTCTATATCTTCTGCATATGTAGTAAATCCAAAACATAAAACCAATATAAAAACAATCAACTTTTTCATTATTTATCACCAGAGTTTTCTTGCTTCATTATATGATTGTATGTAACTTCCTATTCCACTATAAATTGAGTCGCAGTTGAATCTCATCTTCTGCTTCTGCCTTAAAATCTTCTACCTTTTCCTGTGTGATTCCTGGAAGTTCTTCTACTGATTGCACACTAAAACGCCTTAAAAACTCTTCCGTCGTTCCAAAAAGAATCGGGCGTCCAGGAGAATCCAGCCTTCCCACTTCCATTACTAGATTGTATTCAATCAACTTGTTAACAGCATGATCAGATTTTACTCCACGAATCTTTTCGATCTCCAGTTTTGTAATCGGCTGCTTGTATGCAATAATTGAAAGTGTCTCTAACACAACATCTGTCAATACATAGCGCTTCGGTTGTTTCGCAATTCGAATCAGATATTCATACATCTCTTTTTTTGTGCAAAGCTGAAAAGAATTCTCTAATTCAATAATTCGAATCCCTCTATCTTCCGTATCATATCGATCCATCATATTATGAATGATCTTTTTTGTTGTCTCTACATCCTGTTCAATTACCTTCGCGATTCGATTCACTTCAACAGATTCTCCCATTGTAAATAAAATCGCTTCAATAACTGCTTCCATCTTTTTTCTATTCACATTCACACCTCATTTATACCATCGAAGTAATAATAATATCATCAAATGTATTTTCCTGTTCCACTCGAACTGTTCCCATTTTCATCATTTCCAGTATTGCCAAAAATGTCACAATCACATGAAGTTTTGATTTTTGATGCAGGAGCAAATCTCGAAATTTGAATTTTTTATGGGAAAGAATATATTCATTCAGATAGTCCATTTTATCATCTACTGTTACTTTTTCTTTTTCGATTTTACCAAAATTACTTCTTACAGGGTCGATTTTTTCATATTGCTTTTTCATAACATCTTGAAAAATCTGATTCAGACGTGACAATGTAATCCCTTCAAGAAGTAAATCCAAGTCTACCGGCTCCTGATATTCCATTACTTCTGCTGGAATTGACGCTTCTTTAAACCAAAGTTTCTCTCCATCAATCTGTCTGTCTTTTAATTCATATGACATATATTTGTACATTTTGTATTGTAACAATTGTTCCACTAATTCTGCTCGTGGATCTTCTTCTTCCCCTTCCTCATTCACTTCTACAGGAAGAAGCATTCTACACTTAATATCAAGTAAAGTTGCAGCCATCAGTAAAAACTCACTCATAATATTTAAATCTTTTTTCTGCATCTCCTGGATATACTCCATATATTGATTTGTAATTTCCACGATTGGAATATCGTAAATATCAATTTTATTCTTATCAATCAAATGTAAAAGTAAATCTAACGGTCCCTCAAACACTTGTAATTTAACTGGTATTCCCATATTATTCCTCCGCATCTTTGATGTGTAATACAACTATTTCTGCCGGATTTAAAAATCGAATCGGTATTGTATGAATTCCAATTCCTTTACTTACTACCACCGTAGTGTCTCCAACTTTTGTCATTTCACCTGAATATTTTGGAAATAATCCGCCCTGTGGCGTAATCACTCCTCGCCAACCCGGAATTCTGGCCACACCGCCATGTAAATGTCCAGAAACAATCAAATCCGCTCCCCACTTCAAATATTCTTCCATAAAAACCGGATTGTGTGCAATCAAAATCTGAAACAAGGATGGATCCACTTTCCCTAAACAGTTCTCAACACATCTTTCAGGTATTGTTACTTTTTGAAATTTTTTGTAACAATTTGCAGGAATCTCTAGTCCGTGAATTTTTATCTCTTTGTTATCTAAAACTATACTTTCGCTTGAATTTTCAAGATAATGTACCCCACTGTTTATCACCTGTTCTCGATATTGAAAATATGTCTGACCATATTTCTCAGGATTTTCTTTCATTCTCTGTTCATGATTCCCATTTGCATAATAAGTGTCACATATTCCAGGTAACTGTTTCACGAAATCAAGGGCAATATCCGGCGATGTTCCTGCTTTTGCAACCAACATATCCCCTGCTATCAGAATGAAATCTGGTTTTTCTTTTTTAATTGCTTCTAATAATTTGTCATTTTTATAACCATAATTGTAATTGTGAAGATCGCTCAGTAATATAATTTTTCGATTTTTCAAACATTTTAACTTTGGTGACTGTACTTCGTAATGTGTAACTGTAAATGTATGAATTTCTCTCATCCATTCTATCACACAAACAATTACTATCACAATTAATAATACAAGTATTTTTGTCATCTCATTACTCCTACCGGATTTGTAGATAATATCTCTGAAAATATAAAAAGGAGTGTTGAAAAACACCCCTTTTTTTGCACATATTAGTTAAACTTACGTTTTCTAGCAGCTTCTGATTTCTTTTTACGTTTTACGCTTGGTTTTTCGTAATGTTCTCTTTTACGAATTTCTTGTTGAATACCAGCCTTTGCGCAGTTTCTTTTAAATCTGCGTAAGGCGCTATCTAACGTTTCGTTTTCTTTAACGATTACATTTGACATAGTCTCACACCTAACCTCCCTCCAGTCCTATATTGTGCACCATACGACTGTTCGGGTATTTTATTTTGCACTATTGATAATTATATCATATTTTTCGCATTCGTCAACCATTAATTTACAAATTATTTAATTTGACCTTCTAACACTTCCGAAACCTTTGCAATAGCATCTGGAATACCAGCCGGATTCTTTCCTCCTGCTTGTGCCATGTTTGGACGGCCGCCACCGCCACCACCAACAAGAGCAGCGATTCCTTTGATCAAGTTACCAGCATGAGCACCTTTTTTCATCGCCTCATCAGTAACCATAGCAATTAAGTTCACTTTTCCATTTACATCAGATGCAATTACTACTACGCCTTGACCTAATTTTTCTTTTAATTGGTCTCCGAGATCACGAAGTCCGTTCATGTCAACTCCTGCAACTGATGTCGCAAGCAGTTTCACGCCTTTTACTTCAATGACCTGATCCATAACATTACCAAGTGCATCTTTAGCTGCTTTGCTCTTAAGCGATTCGATTTCACTTTGCATTGCTTTCATATCAGCTAACATATGTTCAATCTTATCAATTAAGTTGGCTGGAGTCGCCTTTGCTGCCTTTGCTGCTTCCGCTAATGTTTTTTCAACTTCTTTATAGTATGCAAAAACAGCGTCCCCTGTTAATGCTTCAATACGACGTACACCCGCTGCAACACCTGCTTCTGATACAATTTTGAACGTTGTAATCTTACCTGTATTGCTTACATGAGTACCGCCACAAAGTTCTTTCGAGAAATCCCCCATAGAGACTACACGAACGTCTTCTGCATATTTCTCGTCAAATAATGCTGTTGCTCCAGACGCCTTAGCCGCTTCAATGTTCATAACATCTGTAACAACTGGTAAATCATTCTGAATTTGTTCATTCACAATTGATTCCACTTGCGCTAATTCATCTGCTGTCATAGCTGAGAAATGTGCAAAGTCAAAACGAAGTCTATCAGGTGTAACAAGTGAACCCTTTTGTTCCACATGTGAACCTAATACGTTACGAAGTGCTCTGTGTAATAAGTGAGTTGCACTATGGTTGTTACATGTTTTTGCTCTGCCTTTTTCACATACTTTTAATGTTACAAAATCACCAACTTTGAACATACCTTTTGTAACTGTTCCAACATGTCCAACTTTGCCGCCTAACAATTTGATTGTATCATTAACTGTAAATTCAGCATCGGCAGTGCAGATCACACCTTTGTCTCCTTCTTGTCCACCCATAGTAGCGTAGAATGGAGTCTCATCTACAAAAATCGTTGCATTTTCCCCTTCTGTAATGGCTTCAACTACTTCTGTTTCTGTTGTAAGTACACTGACTTTTGAATCATATACAAGATTATCATATCCAACGAATACAGATGTTACAGATGCATCAATTTCATCATACACAGTTGCATCAGCACCCATGTAGTTTGTCACTTTACGTGCGCTGCGAGCTTTTACTCTTTGTTCTTCCATAGCCGCTTTGAAGCCTGCTTCATCGATTGCATAACCAGCTTCTTCTAAGATTTCCTTTGTTAAATCAAGAGGGAATCCATATGTGTCGTAAAGCTTAAATGCATTTTCTCCTGAAAGAGTTGTCTCTCCAGATGCTTTTAATTCTTCCTGCAGTGTCGCTAAAATGCTGAGTCCTTGGTCAATTGTCTTATTAAATTTATCCTCTTCCTGCGTTAATACTTTATAAATAAAGTCTCTCTTTTCGTCTAATTCAGGATATCCATCTTTTGAACCTTCAATCACAGATACACTTAATTTCGCAAGGAATTTACCTTCAATGCCAAGTAAACGTCCATGACGTGCTGCACGTCTGATCAAACGACGAAGAACATATCCTCTTCCTTCATTTGTAGGCATAATACCATCCGAAATCATAAATGTTGCTGAACGAATATGGTCTGTGATCAAACGGATTGAAACATCTTTGTTTTCATCAGTTTTATATGTTACATTTGCAAATTCACATACTTTATCACGAAGTGCTTTGATTGTATCAACATCGAAAATAGAATCTACATCTTGAACAACCGATGCAAGTCTTTCCAGTCCCATACCTGTATCGATGTTCTTTTGTTCTAATTCTTCGTAATTACCTTTTCCATCATTATCAAATTGTGTAAATACGTTATTCCATACTTCCATGTATCTATCGCAGTCACATCCTACTGTACAGTCAGGTTTTCCACATCCATACTTTTCTCCACGATCATAGTAGATTTCTGAACATGGACCACATGGACCTGAACCGTGTTCCCAGAAGTTATCCGCTTTACCAAATTTAAAGATACGTTCTGGTGCAATACCCATTTCTTTATTCCAGATATCAAAAGCTTCCTGATCATCTACATAAACAGAAGGATATAATCTGTCTGGATCCAATCCTACAACTTCTGTTAAAAATTCCCATGACCATGCAATTGCTTCTCTCTTAAAATAGTCTCCAAATGAGAAATTACCAAGCATTTCAAAGAATGTACCGTGACGAGCTGTCTTACCAACGTTTTCAATGTCGCCTGTACGGATACATTTTTGGCAAGTTGTCACTCTTTTTCTTGGTGGAATTTCAGCACCTGTAAAATATGGTTTTAATGGTGCCATACCTGAATTGATTAATAATAAGCTTTTATCATTATGTGGAACCAATGAAAAACTTTTCATAGCTAAATGGTCTTTGCTTTCAAAGAATTCTAAGAACATTTTTCTTAGTTCGTTAACGCCATACTGTTTCATGATTTTCCTCCTAAGTCTAAATTCACTAATAATTCATTATAAATAGATTTCTTTTCTTTGTCAATTCAGCTTCACAAAAAAATAGAGTGACTATAATGGTCACTCTATCCTTACTCTTCCTTAAGCTTGTTTTTGATTTTTTCTTTTACGAAGTGTCTTTCCTAAAATGATTCCACCGAAAGCTCCCGCTCCAACAATCACCATTTTAATGAGAGTCTCTATCAGTGTGCCTAAAAATGCCATTCTATTACCTCCAAACCATACAATAATCAGTTTTCACTAATTAGTATTGTAACACAATGTCTATTTTAATTCAATTTCTTCTAACTCTTTTGCAGGTAATCGTTTTGAGGAATTCTTCACAAAATCAGCCAATGCTTTCTGAGCCTTCGCAACCGGAATATTTGTACCAGCTCCGGCTACACATCCACCAGGACATCCCATGCCTTCAATCAAATATCCGTTCTTCTTTCCGATTTTTGCTAATGTAAGTGCTTTTTTACATTCTGCAAGACCTTCTGCATGCTCAATCTTCACTTCTGTACCTGGGTAGTATTCTTTAATTACGTTCTCAATCGCATTTGCAACACCACCTGCAACAGCATATCCACGACCGGTTCCTGTCGCATTGTGGAAAGATGATTCTGCTTCATATGCTGTCAAATCGATATCTTTCGCATCAAACATACCTTGTAATTCTTCAAAAGTAATTACAAAGTCGACATCACTTCTTACCGTTCTTCGTGAAGCTTCCAACTTCTTAGAAGCACAAGGTCCAATAAACACTACTTTTGCATTTGGATGTTCCTGCTTAATTGTACGCGCTGTTGCAACCATAGGTGTCAATTCTTGAGAAACTTGATCCGCAAGATCCGGGAAATATTTCTTAGCCAATACTGACCATGCAGGACAACAAGATGTAAGTAAGAACGGTAATTCTCCTGTTACTACTTTATCTACATAGTGATGCGCTTCTGCTATCGCTCCGATATCTGCGCCGAGCGCTGTTTCATATACTTCCGAAAATCCGAGTTCTTGAAGTGCAGCTTTAATGTTTCTTGGTGTAATATTTGGTCCAAACTGTCCTACGAATGCAGGAGCGATCTCAGCAATAATCTCTCCGCCTTCTTTTAATGCGCGGCACAATTGGAATACTTGTGATTTGTCAGCAATTGCTCCAAACGGACAGTTTACCATACACTGTCCACATGATACACACTTGTCACTATCGATATATGCTCGTCCGAATTTGTCTGATTTAATGGCACTTACTCCACAAACCTTTTGGCAAGGTCTCTCTTTCTTCGAAATAGCATCATATGGACAGACAGATTTACATTTTCCACATTTAATACACTTTGTCTGATCAATATATGACTTGTCTTTTACCCAGCTAATTGCACCAACAGGACATACCTCTCTACACGGATGCGCGATACATCCTTTACACATATTACTTACTTCATATCCTTTTTCTTCACATGCATTACACGCTGATGGGATTACTTGCATAAGAGGCGGCTCATAGTATTTCTCCGAAATGTTACTTTCTTCAATACCTGATGTCAAGTGTACCATTCTGTCTTCTGGACGGAGTGACATACCCATTGCAAGACGAACACGCTCTCTCACAATAGAACGTGAACGGTACATGCTCTCACGATAACGCTCTGTATCTTCATTAATAATTTTGTATGGAACAGATTCGATATCATCAATCAATGTTTCTGAAGTTGATTCAAATGCAATCTTTGCAACTTCACAAAATACTTGTCTTCTGACTTTTCTAATTGGTGTTTCTAGTCCTCTCATTTGCCTTCTCCTTTACTTAGTTAATCTTTAACAAAAAAGCTCTTGAGCATAGTATACACTCTGCATCGCATCTTTTCCATAAAAATCTGCTCCTATCATATCAGAATATTCCTGATTTAACACGGCTCCTCCTACCATTACTTTGCAGAAAGGTGCTTTTTCACGAAGCATCTTAATTGTTTCTTCCATGCTTACAACAGTTGTTGTCATTAATGCACTCAATCCTACAAGCTTCACATCTTCTTCCAATGCAGTTTGAACGATTTTTTCCGGCGGAACATCTTTTCCCAAATCAATAACTTCAAATCCATAGTTTTCCAACAACACTTTCACAATATTTTTTCCAATATCATGAATATCTCCTTTAACTGTAGCTAGAATCACTTTATCTTTTTTAGACTCTGAGCTTCCTTCTGATGCCATATAGTCTTTGATGACCGAAAATGCGTTCTTTGCAGCATCAGCACTCATCAAAAGCTGAGGCAAAAAAACAGTTCCTTCTTCGAAGCCCTTACCTACAATATTGAGGGCTGGAATCAAATGCTCCTGAATAATATCAAGTGGTTTCTCAGATTGTATCAGCTCTTTCGTAACCGAATACGCATCTTCTTTCAATCCTTTTATAATTACATTTTTCAAATCCATCTTTTGCATAGATGTGGTTGTTTTCTCAGTTCCCATAATAGGCTGACTATAATGCGAAATATAATCCTGACAATTGCTGTCATATCCCATCAAAGCGCAATAAGAATAGTAAGAACGCATCATATCTTCTGACGATGGATTAATAATTCCTGCCGACAAGCCATTTTGCATAGCCATCGTATAAAAATTAGAATTGATCACTGGCCTGTTTGGTAGACCAAAAGAAATATTAGATACACCCAAAACAGTCTGCACACCATATTTTTCTTTTACCATACTAAGCGCTTTTAATGTTGTAATTGCACCATCTGGTTCAGAGCTGATTGTCATCGTAAGTACATCTATGACAATGTCTTTTTTATCAATACCATATTTTGCTGCTTCATTTATAATTTTCCCAGCAATAGCCACTCTGCCTTCCGCCGTCTTTGGAATTCCCTCTTCATCTAATGTAAGCCCGACAACGACTCCTCCATATTTGCGCACTAGTGGGAAAACTGCATCCATAGATTCCTGCTTTCCGCTGACAGAATTCACCATTGGCTTTCCATTATAAATTCGCATTGCTTCTTCTAATGCCTGTACATTGACAGTATCAATCTGCAGCGGAAGATTCGTCACACTTTGAAGTTCTACTATAACTTCTTTCATCATCTTGACTTCATCAATATCTGGAAGTCCTACATTCACATCCAGGACATGAGCACCCTTATCTTGTTGCACGATTCCTTCACGGAGTATATAGTCTAAATCATGTTCTTTTAAAGCTTGTTTAAATCTCTTTTTCCCTGTTGGATTGATACGTTCTCCAATAATGATTGGATGCTCCCCAATTTCCACTGCCTTTCCATAAGAAGATACGAGTGTATGTGTCTTTCTGACTGGTTTGATAACATCCATATCTTTACACTTCTGAACCATCTCTCTAATATGGTCTGGTGTTGTTCCACAGCATCCGCCAATTACGCATGCTCCATTCAAAACAATTTTCTTCAACGAATTTGCAAACATTTCAGGCGATACATCATAATATGTCTCACCGTTCTTTTGTTTAGGAAGACCTGCATTTGGCTTTACAATAATCGGTAATGAAGAGTATTTTGAAATCTGTTGGAGAATTGGAAGCATCTGTTCCGGTCCCATTCCACAGTTAATTCCAATCGCATCTACTCGAAGCCCTTCCAGCAAAGCTACTACCGCCGGAACATCTCCGCCTGTTAAGAGCTTACCTTTTCCGTCAAACACCAGAGTAACAAATACTGGTAAATTTGTATTCTCTTTGGCGGCAAGAACTGCTGCTTTCACTTCGTAAGTATCACTCATTGTTTCTATATGAATCAAATCCACACCTGCTTCTGCCCCATATAGCATAACTTCTTTATATGCCTGGTATGTATCTTCGAACGAGAGATCCCCCAATGGCTTGAGAAGTTTACCAGTTGGACCAACATCAAGTGCAACATAATATTCTCTTTTATCATGAATTCCTTTTTCAGCAGCTTCCTTTACATTTGAAACTGCTTTTTTAATCACTTCTTTCAAAGTGTATTCTTCACAATGAAATTTAATTGGATTGGCCCCAAATGTATTAGCCAATACAATATCACTTCCAGCCTCAAAATATGACTGGTGTATATTCTTAACCACATCGCTGTGTTCAAAATTCCAAATTTCTGGCAATTCTCCCGGCATGAGTCCTTCCTTTTGCAGGAGGCTTCCCATCCCTCCATCAAAAAATAGTATTTCTTTTCCTAATCTATCTAGTAACATTGTTTCCATCCCTTCTGTATATACAATCTGTTTTATTGCACACTTCGCAGCCCTTTTGATTACAGTTCTGATTCAATTCACTGATACCGATAAGTGCTGTTACTGATTTTGTTGGGGTCAACATATATCCTTCCGTCATTGTCAATCCTATTCTTTTTGATGCATCTATCATTTGTAACAATTCTTTTTGATGAAGAATCGAAAAATCTCCATATCCCGGACTAAATCTTGGTCTAAAATATAGATTTTCTCCCAGTTGTCCTTTCGCTACCATTTCAACCTTGTCACAATGTGCTTCTAGTAAAGCAGCTGCACACGCCTGCAAAACTACTACATACGACATATCCGTTAGCGAATATCTCTTTAATAATCGATCCACTCCTGCACCCAGAGTGATTCCCAAAACAATGGCTTGCTTGCAACCCTGTAAATTCTTATATAAGTTTTTACTATTGATTTTTAAGTTTCCTAATACTAATTCATCCTTCGCTAAAAAAGAAATTTCAAAAATGCGATAGATGAATCGAACATCCGCAACTTGTTCCAATTCTTCAAAAGAAGAATGAATCAACTCTAATGTACGTTCATCTATCGCATGTCTTCCATATCCTAAATAACGAACAGCTTCTTTTATCAAATGCTCATCTGTCGTTCGTTTATTCATCATACACTCTCACTTTATTTTACAATTTCTGAAAGATTTGCCATAATTGCACCTGCAACCTCCGGCTTATTCATAGAATAAATATGGATGTTGTTAATCCCATTTGCAATCAAATCAATAATCTGATCTGTTGCATATGCGATACCTGCTTGCTGCATCGCTTTCGGATCATCTCCAAAACGATCAACTATTGCACGAAATCTTTCAGGCAATGCTGTTCCCGAGAGCTGGCAAATACGTGCCATCTGTTTCCCATTTGTCACAGGCATAATACCTGGCAAAACAGGAACCATAATTCCTTTCTCACGAATACGATACAAAAAATTATAAAGAATTGAGTTGTCAAAAAACATCTGAGTCGTCAAAAAATCAACTCCACAGTCAACCTTTTCTTTTAAATAAGCAATATCTTCGACTTTATGCAGACTCTCAACATGTCCTTCTGGATAGCATGCAGCACCAATACAAAAATCACCTCGTGTCTTGATATCCTCTATCAATTCACTCGCATAACGATAGTGTCCCGGAATAGGAAATGTTCCATCTTTGGGAATATCACCGCGAAGCGCAAGTATATTTTTGATTCCCTTATCCTTAATGTCATCGATCACTCTATGTACTTCTTCTTTTGTAGAAGAAACACAAGTTAAATGTGCAATACTATCCACACCTAAATTGTTTTGAATATGCGATGCTATCTTTACGGTATTCTTACTCGTCCCACCACCTGCACCATAGGTAACACTAATAAAGGATGGCTGCAGCTTGGCAATTGCTTCTGTTGCTTCCAGAACTTTATCAAATGCATCATCAGTCTTAGGTGGAAATACTTCAAAAGAAATATTTACTTTGTTATTTAACATTTTCTCAATTATCTTCACGTTGCCTTACTCCTCCTGTATCAATATCGAAAATGAGAACTAGATATTATTATATAAATCTTCGTATTGTTTTGCAGATGTTTTCCATGAGAAGTCTGCTTCCATAGCCCTTTCTACCATCTTGTTCCAATCACGCTTCTTATCATAATAAATTGATTCAGCATAACGTAATGTATACATCATTTCGTGTGCGTTGTAATTTGTAAAACTGAATCCAGTACCTGTCTTTTCTTCTTCATTATAATTTTCTACAGTATCTTTTAAGCCACCTGTTTCACGAACAATTGGTAATGTACCAAAACGTAAGCTCATCAACTGGCTAAGACCACATGGTTCAAATAATGATGGCATCAAAAAGGCATCACATGAACCGTAGATCTTCTTAGATAATGTATCTGAATAGAAAATATTAGCTGAAACTTTGTTTGGATATTTGCCGGCAAAGTACTTGAACATATTTTCATATCTTTCATCACCAGTTCCAAGTATCACGATTTGAATTGGATCCTGACAGATTTCATCCATAACATGAGCAATCAAGTCAAATCCTTTTTGATCTGTAAGTCTTGAAACGATACCCACCATCATAACCTTAGGATCTACATCTAAACCGAGTTCTTCTTGAAGTGCAACTTTGTTTTTCACTTTTTCTTTTCTAAAGTTGTCAATATTGTAATTTGCAACTAAGTTCTTTTCTGTTTCTGGATTGTATTCATCATAATCGATACCATTAACAATACCAGAAAGTGAATTGCTTCTTGCATTCATAAGACCATCTAAACGTTCACCATAGAATGGTACTTTAATTTCTTCAGCATATGTATTGCTTACTGTTGTAACTTTATCTGCATAAACGATACCACCTTTTAAAAGGTTTGCATCTCTATATGCTTCTAATTTGTCGTTTGTAAAATAATAATCCGTAAGTCCTGTGATTTCTTTTACTTCCTTTGTTCCCCATACACCCTGGAATTTTAAGTTATGAATTGTCATAACTGTTTTGATTCCTTGATAATATTCCATAAAGAAACGGAAATGGTCTAAGTATACAGGAACTAAACCTGTCTGCCAGTCATGACAGTGAATTACATCTGGCTTGAATCCGATTACTGGTAATATACAAAGGACTGCTTTTGAGAAAAATGCAAATCTTTCAATATCCCAGATACCATTGCTTGTATATGGTTTTGGACCGCTAAAATAATCTTCATTGTCGATAAAATAGAAAGTAATTCCGTCCAACTCAGTTTCTAAAATACCCACATAACGTCTTTGGTAATAGAAGTCCATGTAGAAGTGTGTTTTATACACCAACTTTTCTTTCCATTCAGGTTTCATGCAAGCATATTTTGGTAAAATTACTCTTACATCAAACTCATCTTTGTTGAAGTTCTTTGGCAAAGAACCAACAACGTCTGCTAATCCACCAGTTTTAATAAATGGTACCGATTCAGATGCCGCAAATAAAATTTTTTTCATAGTTTCTCCTCCACTCACTATTGAACAATATATATTATATTATACTAATAGAAAAGCTGAGGGTCAAGATTTTATCTTTGTTTCTGTTCCAATCGAATTGTATCTGCAACTAACGCGATGAACTCAGAATTCGTTGGTTTTCCTTTCCCATTACTGACCGTGTATCCAAACAATTCCTCAAGTGTGTCTAATTTTCCTCTGCTCCAGGCAACTTCAATTGCATGACGAATTGCTCTTTCGACTCTGCTTGAAGTAGTGTGATTCTTTTTTGCAACTGTTGGATATAATATTTTTGTAATCGCATTTAATACATCCATATCTTCAATTGCCATCAAAATTGCATCCCTTAAATAATGATATCCTTTAATATGCGCTGGAATACCTATTTCATGAATGAGATCCGTTACTCGAGATTCTAGATTTTTCTCTTTTGCGTCACTGGCCTCTTTTGTGTTCATTGAATATTCGATTATATTTTCTTTCTTGTTGTTCTTTACCTCTTTTCTTAGCTGTTTGATTCGTTCTAAAACTGTTTCATTGTGAAATGGTTTTAATATATAGTAACTTGCTCCCTTTTTAAAGGCATCTTCTGTGATCCGTTCCTGCCCCACTGCTGTAATAATAATGAAATTTGGATTTTTCTTTAGGGTTTTATCACTGTTTACGCGATCCATAACACTTAATCCATCCATCTTCGGCATGATTAAATCTAACAAAACAATGTCTGGTTGTTTGTTCTTTATGATTTGATACATTTCCTCTCCATTGTTTGCTTTTCCGACAAGCGACAACTCTTTGTCACTTGACACGATTTCTCCTAAAAGTTCCAAAATCCGATCATTATCGTCTGCAATAGCTACATTTAAACGTTCCATAGTAGTCCTCCTTGAATCCCACCTTGCTTTGATAACCTCGTGGAATATTATAAGGTTGACGATTTAAGGGTGCAAGAAAATATGTTCCAAAATTTTCGACAATTTTCGAAACTTTCAACAATCAGAAAAATAGATTGTACATCAATCAGTACAATCTATTTTTGTCTCTATTTGAAAATCATTGTATATTCTGTTTCAAAGATTTCTCCCTTTTTTAATTGATTTCCATATTCTCTTTCTTCTAATGTTCCATCAAAATCCTCTCTGTCGCATCGGCCCCACCATGGTTCAATGCAAATAAAAGGGGCATTTCTCTTTTCCGGTGACCAAATTGCAAAAATCGGCATATCAAATTCTACGGTAACATATTGTCGCCCATTTGGATCCACAATTCCGACCGCTTTCGTCTGTCTTCCTTCAATCATATATGTACATCTATCAAAAAATTCGTCTGTAATTTCCACTTTTTGATCATTAAGTGGCATGAGAATATCCTCTTTCACGACCAGACCTGTATTTGTTGGATTTCCATAATGATGGATTTCATCTACATCTTGAAACCACAGGGAATACCCTTTTTTCGATATTTCTCCATATAGCGGACAGTTGAAAGCAGGGTGTGCTCCTATCGAAAAATGCAGAATTTTGTCATCCGGATTAATTACTCTCCATAAGACTTTTACCTGATTTTCTTTCAATTGATAACCAATATTCAGTCTGAATTCCATTGGAAATTTCTTCAGCGTATCTGTATCTGATATCAATTCAAACCAAATCTCATCATCACTTTTTGAAACGAGTGTATGTTCCATATCTCTCGCAAATCCATGCTGCCCCATTTCATAAACTTTTCCATCGTATTTGAATTTTTTATCTTTTAATCCTCCTACAAATGGAAATAGAATCGGTGATGTTCTTCCCCAATATTTTGCATCTGCCTGCCACATGAATTCTTCATTTGTTTCTTTTGATTTTACGGATTTCAGTTCTGCACCAAACGATTCAACCTCTACCTGAAGAATTTCATTTTCCAACACATATCTCATATGATTTTCCTCCCGTTTTTTCATAGAATCATTATATCATATTTCGTAATCAAAAACTTCACAGGAGGAAAATCTTTTTAACGCTTAAATGTAAGCAATACTTTAAATAAATCTCCATCTACTTCGATCTTTAAATCTCCATGCTGCAATTCAACAAAACTTTTTGCAATTGCAAGTCCAAGCCCGCTTCCCTCAGATTTTCTTGCAGAGTCGCCACGTACAAATCTATCTGTCAGTTTTTCTGTATCCACATTCAATTCCATTGCTGAAACATTTCTGAAACGAATTTGTACTTGTTGGTCTGTCTGGATAACATCGATGTAAACCCTTGAATATGGCATTGCATATTTTAAAATGTTGTTTACAAGATTTTCAAATACACGATATGTTCTCTGCCCATCTAACTGAAGTATCACTTTTTCTTCCGGAAAACTCCATCGAAATTGCAATTCACTATTCTCAATCTGTTCACTCATCTCTGAACGAACCTGTTTCAAAAGACTTACTACGTCAATACTCATAAAATTCATTTTTACGTTTCCAGAATGTGCTTTGCTTACTTCAAACAAATCTTCGATCAATACTTTTAAACGTTGCGATTTTTGATCCAAAGTTGCTATATATGACTTTCTTTCTTCTTCTGTAATATTTTCATTTTTTAATAAATCAACATAAGTAATAATTGCCGTAAGTGGTGTTTTTAAATCATGAGAAACATTTGTAATCAATTCTGTCTTCATGTTCTGGCTCTTAGCTTCTTCTATAACTGCTTTTTGGAATCCAACCTGAACATTTTCTAACGATTTTCCAATCGGTTCAAAAACACCCAATTCTTCATCCAACGAAATCTTCAAATCTCCATCCGCCATCTGCTGTGTCGCATGCAAAATACTGTGATATTGTGCCTGGATTTTTTGACCGTATTTTCTAAGAAGCACATATAAAAGAACAGAATAAATAATAGCTCCAACAGCACCGCCAAACCACAAACAACATAATAGCGTCACAATCAAAAAGTTGGCGATTACGATCTTAAAGATGCTTTTCTCCATATTATTATTGATGTCAATATCCGTTACATAATTATACATCCCAACACATTTCTTTTTGATCCATCTGCAAACTTTAAATATAAGAGTCTGATTCTTTATATATTGGATTGGATGCGTAACAAATTGTCTCATTGCCGATGCTACCACATATACAAGCAGGAATGATAATGCCCATCCGACAAATTCAATCACTCTAAGGCAGTTATAAACAGCTTCTTCACTAATCTGATACCCCAGTATTTCTGTAGATGTCTGATATTGCATTACCTCTTCTATGTTCCACATTGTTGTATTAGCCATCGCAATACACATGCCTATGATTGCAAAGACTGTTCCGACAGCAACACATATCATAATCTCTAATGGCAGCGAAAACAACTTTTCGCTTCCTGTATTAAGCGTTCTGAAAAATGGTAGAAGGAATGCCACAAATACAACCACGCATATACAAAGCAACACAATCCAGATAGTTCCTACTTCAGCCCATAATTGTACTGGCTCCATATACCTGTGATACCCTTCATATACATAATAATAGTTATCATAATAGTCAACAAATTCACTGTACTCATTTAATGCAAATTCTACCTTTAAGTTTTGAGGAACGAATTGTACCTCATCAAGATTCTCGTCATAGCTATTCATATAAGCTTTTACGTTCTGCTTATATTGTCGTTCTGAATTTTCTGCTAATGTATTGAACGATTCAACTTCTTCAAATGCAGCAGCTCCTTCAAAGCTGATATTGCTCATATGTCCATAAGCATCATATTCGATTATCAATTTTCCAACCTGTGCATCTAACTCATCACAATTCTTTATTACAATTGGTTCTTTCGTTTCATCTAATGTATATGTTGCGATAAAACTTGTATTGTCATAGATGAACTGATAATCACTGTCCCAACCGTAATCGTATAATACAGCAAAATAGTCTTTCGCTCCGTCAGAAATTTGTTCTAACATTTGTGCATAGATAAAATAGCTTGCTTCTACTGCATAGTTTGTAAAACGATTTATAATGACCCATTCTGGATCATCCTCTGCATATTCTGCAGCCTCTTTATCCTCTTCTTCCTGCAATTTTTCATAGTATTCTTTTCTTTCCAGCATCGACTCTCCCATTTTGGGATAAATGCTAACCAATAATAATGCCGGAATTATTACACATAATGTGATTATTAATTTTGCTAATTTATGAGATTTTCTCGATCTTGTATCCAATACCCCACACCACCTTCAAATATTTTGGTTCTTTCGGGTTGATTTCAATCTTTTCCCGAATGTGTCTTACATGAACCATAACTGTATCAGTGCTGATTGCTTCTTCATTCCAGACTCTTTCATATATCTCGTCTGCTGAAAAAACGCGTCCCGGTGATCGCATCAGAAGCTGTAAAATTTTAAATTCCATAGGCGTCAGCTTGACAAGTTCACCATCTACGCGAACTTCAATGGTATCTTCATTTAATTCAAGACCTCCAACTCTTAAGACATTCCCATTTTGTTTTTCACTTGCTGCGCTGCCATAATACCTTGTATAACGTCTTAGCTGTGAATTCACTCTGGCAAGTAATTCCAAAGGCTGAAATGGTTTTGTCACGTAGTCATCTGCGCCCATATTCAGTCCCATAATTTTGTCTACTTCTTCTGATTTTGCAGAAAGCATAATGACTGGAAAATCAAAATTCTTGCGAAGTTCCATGACCATGCGAATTCCATCCATACGAGGCATCATGACGTCAATAATAGCCAAATGTATTTTTTGTTCATTCACAATCTTCAAACCTTCGATACCATCTCCTGCTTTAAACACTTCATAATCCTGTGTTTTCAGATAAATTTCGATACCATCCCGGATTTGTTCATCATCCTCCACAATTAAAATTTGATACTGCTCTTTCATTTCTAGTTTTCCTTTCTTTCTAGTCAATATTTTCTGATTCACTTTACTGCTACAGCTCTTTCATGCACAATGATATCTTAAAATAAGATTCTAAACATAATCTTCAACAAATTCGAAAGATTTTCGAAAGATTCTTAATGGAATTGCTATAGACGCCTTATTATATCACACTTCATAACAAAAGAGCGTATTAAATGCCATCGCCACTTAATACGCTCTTTTGCGGGCAAGCTGCCCCTATAATTAATCAAAGGAGTATAGATATCTTCTATGCGTTCTTGCGAACCAAACTCTTTTCGCGCCAACGTCCACTTTTCCATCGTAAAAACATACAAATCGCACGGACACATTCATCACCAGCCAATCCAATGTATGCACCTACTGCCATCATACCCAAATGAACTCCAAAGAAATATGTCCCTCCAACTGCACATAAAAACATAAAAACCGATGCAATCATCGTAGTAAAGAGGGCATCGCCGCTTGTTTTTAATGCCTGTCCAAATATCAGATTAGAAACACGTCCAATTTCAAGGAAAATATCTATTACAAGCAATTTGCTGACCAACGAAATCATCTCCGGATCATCCGAAAACAAACCGATAATCGGTTTGGAAAATACTGCAATTATACTTGATACAACAATAGCAACAATAATACCTCCTACCGCTACTTTTCTTGTACCTTTGTCACATTCTTCAAATTCGCCTGCCCCAATTCGCCATCCAGTAACAATTGCATTTGCCTGTGCTAATGCAGCTCCAACACAATACGATAAATTTGAAATAAGATTTGCATAAGAACGCGCTGTAACATTTAGCCCTTCTGTATCCATCTGATTTAAAAACCGAATAATCAGAGTCATCGCAAAATTGTAAAGTGCAGTTTCCATTGCAGAAGGGAAACCAATCTTTACGATTTTTCCAAATACTTCTAAGTTTCCAAGGCGTTCTGGACACTCTTTTGCATAATTTAAGCGACGCGAAACGATAAGCACCACTATAAGATTTACCACTCTTGAAAGTACAGTTGCAATTGCCACCCCAACAACGCCCATATCAAATGCGAACAAAAATACTGCATTCATAACCAGATTAAGAATGTTTGCACAAATCGTTGCCATCATAGGTTCCTTTGTATAACCGAAAGCCCTCAGATAACTGGAATAAATCGGAACCAGTGCATTTAAGATACATCCACCACCAACTATTTGCATATAGTTTTTTGCATATTCCATAAGGGACGGTGCAACTCCTACCATTTCCAAAATAAAATCGGAAGCAAAAATCATAAATAGCGATAATACTATTCCGACAGTCCCATTAAACAATGCACCTAATCTTTTCGCCTGATACGCAATACCTATTTTCTTTGCACCAATATATTGAGTAACGACTGCTATCATCCCAGATGAAATGATAGAAAACATGATAATAAACATACTAATATATGTATTTGCCGTACCTACTGCACCTACTGCATCATCTCCTACCGAAGATAACATAAGTGTATCTACCATTCCAGCAAGCATATAGAAAAAAATTTCAAAACAAAGGGGCGGAAATAACTGCCCTACACTTTTTTTCTTTACTTCCATAAATAATCTCCATATTTTGTATTTGTTACATTTTACTACATAAAACACAAAAAAACTTGCAATTATTCATCTAAAAATTGCACTATTTCTACTTTCCGGTTATACTTCTGGTATAAAACCCGAATTTACAGGAGATTTGCAATGATTCCCGAATTAAAAGAAAACAAACCACATGGCACCCGAGCCTATCCTTATGATCAATATTTTATCCACGGAGCAAAGCATGCTTTTCAGATTCCGGTACATTGGCATGAAGAAATGGAAATCATATATATCAAAAAAGGAACTCTGCGTGTTATGATTCATGAAACAGAATATATTGGAACCAGTGGTTCAATCTTCTTTGTAAATCCCAGAGAATTGCATCTAATGGGATCTTCTGATCTGTCAGTTGAATATTACACATTGCTATTTCCTATGGAATTTATTTCGTTTCAATCTATGGATGATTTAGAATTGGAAGTGCTGCAGCCACTTAGAAGTAACCAATTGTTACTGCGGCACGCTGTAACAGATACTGCTTTATCAGAAAAACTTTCTGTTTTACTGGATCAGATCATTGCGGTAAATGATACAGATCACAACACAAAACAGATTCGAACCAGAATCCTGCTCCTGGAACTACTACTTTACCTATATGAACACAATACCATGCTTCTCCCGAATACTGGCGGAAATGCTGATATGCAAAAAGCAATGCTTGCATATATTGAATTACACTACACCGAAAAACTGACTTTGGCGATGATGGCAAAAGAATTCCATCTATCCGAAAAATATCTTTCACGATATTTTAAAGAACATTTTCATCTTCCATTTTCAAACTATGTGATGCATCTGAGGCTGACTCTTGCCAGACAGTTATTGGAAGCAACAGAGCTTCCCATTACAGAAGTGGCTCTTCGCGCTGGATTTCCAAGTGTAAGCTACTTTATACGCAGCTTCAAATCTGCTTTTAAAACATCGCCGCTCAGATACCGAAAAGAAATGATACCAAGACATGAATAAAGGGAGTATACAGTCCCTCTATTTCAATTTGAAAGCTTTTCAACTTTTTATACCTCTGCTAACTTTTTTAATGTGTTGCAAAATTCTGGATATTCTCTTTGTAAACGGATAATTTTTCCTTCTCTGTCAACGAAACAATGTTCCGAATGCCCTTCGCAAACCAATACTCCATCTGCCTTCTTCATCTCATATTTTAATTTAAGTTTGACTCCCTTAAACTCTTCCACAGAAACAAGAATAAAAACTTCATCAGCAAATGTTGTAGGTGACTTATATTTACATTCCACAGCTGTGACTGGAGAAATAATTCCAATCTCTTCGAGTTTTTCATATTTCCATCCAATTTGTGCTAAAAAATCAATTCTGGCTTCCTCCATCCATCTGATGTAATTCGAATGATGTGTAATTCCCATTCTATCCGTTTCATAATAATGTACTTTATGATAATATAAATTCATTGTTATATTCCTCCTACTATAATTCGAAAATTAAGATTCGTTCTCTATCGTTTTCCCCTTCAAACAAATCCCTGCAATCAATCTCATCTAAAAACATCAGTTCCGCATGCGCCATTAACTCCGCTAAATATTCATCATTTGGATAATAAAAAAACAACCTCATACTTCTTGGTGCCTCGTAATAAGAATCTAAAATTCTTCCCAAAACGGACCTTAAAATCTCCACAGAAAACGGATTAAAGAAATAGAAGCAATCTGCCTCTATCACATCGTATTCTTCTGCATTCATACAAACAAATTCTATGTTTGACTTTTTTACATAAGTCTTCAAATTTTTCTGCACCTGTCTATAAATTCTTTCATCATACTCTATCCCGATGGTACGACAACCTACTTCATAGTTAAGAAAAAATCCAACACGTCCTTTCCCGCATCCATAATCAATCAAAATACTATTTTGGTCGATATAATCACTTTCAGATAATCGTTTTAAAACAGAATAAGGTGTTGGTTCATACGGATAGTGATATTCATCGGAATGTGCATCCTCTCTTCCCATCGTCTGTATTTTCATTTTTTTATCCCATTGATCATCATTCATTTTTGCTTCCTCTTATTTTTTAGTTGAAGATTGTACCGAGTAATCATGTTTCAACCTGTTTCTTCAATTCTTTCACAACGTTTTCAAAAACCAATTTCTGAACAAAATCTGGTGGATGGAGCCCATCACTTGTGCATCCATCTTCCCACATAATATCTTCCATTTTCAGTTGATTTTCTTTAAGATAATCCAAAATATATTTGTAATTATCGATTAACAACACCTTATTTTTCTTTGCAGATTCTCTGAGTATATTTACCACTTCTTCCGTGTGATAAATTCTGTTTGCTCTGTATTCATTACTATGTACGGACGGATTTGGGGTCAGCAACACCACATCTTTTCCTCTATTTCGCAAACGTGCTATAACTCTATCACAATTTACTCTTAATTCGTTCATCCCATCTACACGCTTACGATCATTTGTACCCATGAGAACCAGAACCAATTGATCCTCATCTTTGACCAGTTCATCAAGAAACTTGTCTATTTGATAAGAATATGCTCCACAGCATCCTCTATTTTTCACGCGAAAATTGTTATCTTTTTTTTGTAAATCTTTCTCCAGCAGACTTCCCCAGCCGTTCGGTGCAATAAGCCGGCGATATTTTATACCATTTTCCTCAAATAAAATTTCTTCTGTTTCATAACTTAGAGAACTTCCTGCGCCTGCTGATAAACTATCTCCAATAATTGCGATGATTGCGTATTTTAATATTGTTTCCAATTTCTCCATATCTGCTACGTCTTCTTATATTTTATCTCTTTGATTTATACATTCTCTAAAATTCATACCAATTCCCAATCATTATCGCATTCGAATCTACTCCATGACCTATCTCTTTTGTATATGCGACTGGCAATTCAGAATCAATATAATTTAATATCACTTCCTTCATATGCGGAGTGCATCCTGTCTTTTCCATTTCCGTATACGTGCCAAGTAATATACCATTAATCTTTTCAAAAACGCCCATCAGCTTCAACTGACTAAGAAAAGTAACCATCTGCGGGACCTTCCCACTATACGCCTCCAATAGGAGAATCTTACCCTCCATATCAGGCCAAAATTCAGTACCTGCAAGCTTCAAAAGGCATCGGATATTGCCACCAACGACAATCCCGCTCATCTCTGTTCCCTGTACGAAATCGTATTTTACATTGAATAAATCTTTTTTTCCATGTAAAACCGTATTTTGAAAATTTGCAATCTGTCTTTCTGAATCATGATAAATTAGGTTTCGGATTTGATATAAAACAGAGGTTTTTCCTGTTTTCGTATAGATCGCATTGATTATTGTTGTCAAATCGCTGTAACCCCAAAATGCCTTATTTGCATTTGCTATTAAATCAAAATCCAGATATGGCAATATTTCGTTCGCAATGTCTCCCCCTGAGATATCACATATCATCTTAATCTCATCATCCTGATAAAAATTCATAAGACTTTCTGCACGTTCTTTTGCTGTTCCACTAAAACAGTTCTCTTTTTCATAAATGTGTTCACTCAGTACTGGGATAATCCCAATCCGCGTAATTGTTTCTTTTAATTCTTCAATACGCTTTTCGTTTTCAAGCTTCTGTCCATTTGAACAACATACGATCGCCACTTTTTCTCCGCTATTCATAAATCCTTCTCCATATCATACTAGACATGCTCTACACAGAACGCATCCACATAATGATCCATTCTCCTCCAAATAAAATGAACATGTAACTGTCGCTACATGTTCAAATCATACCATCTAATTCTATATTATTCAATTTATTAGATTTGTTTTTTATTCATAATCGGCAAACTGATAAAAATGCATAGAATAATGAAAATACAAGTTAGCAAAATTGTGGTTTCGTATGTGTCTGTTTTTACTACACCTGTTAATAATGATGCACAATCTATAAGTTTTGTTGGAATATAGTTTCCTACTTTAGGAATCATACTAAGCAAATATACGCCAAACACAATTGCTCCAACTGCCGTTAATACACCTGTATTTGTATTCATGAAAACAGAAAATAGAATCATAAGGGCAATCGTCCACATGCCAAAGAGCCACCAGCAGGCTGCTGCAAAAACCAGATTTTGTACAACACTATTATCCCAGAAATACCAGTTATATAGGTATGTAATTCCATAACAAAACCAGTATAGAACAGTCCACAAAGAACAGAGCAAAATAGATTTTGCTGCTACAACTTTGCTTCGTTTTAAGCCCTTTGTTAATATCAGTACCAATGTTCCTGATTGATATTCTTTCGTAAAAATAACACTGCAAATCAAAATAAAGGCAATCAAGCCGAAAGGAATATTTTTAAAGAACTGTGTCCACGATGTAAGTGCATCTACCTCTACACTTGTCACGAGAAGACCACTTTCTTCCAGCGATTCTGACATCAGTTCCATCATCCATGGAGTCAGCTTTGCAATCGCCGGATTCATGATTCCCAGTAAAAGAAAAATAATCGCAAGAATGATAACTCTTCCCGTCCGAGTCCATTCCATCCACTCTTTTTTCATAAATGCAAATAGATTTCTCATGACTTGACCACCTCCAAGAATAATGATTCCAAAGTAGGTTCCAAACGTTCTATCTTTAAGATCGAAATCGTTTGCTCTGTAATATATTTTAAAATCGCAAATAGAATCTTTTCATCATTTTTCAGTTGTATCTTTGTATTGTCAATTCGTTTGCAATCTGGAAATGCAAGCATAATCTTATCTATATCTTCGCTTCTCTCTAATTCAAGCAAAAATTCTTCTTTCGAATGTCTAGAACGAATTTCGTCCAGTGTTCCTTGAATTATAATCTGGCCCTCATTTAGGAATGCAACGTCAGTGCATATTCTTTCTACATCCGATAAAATGTGTGTTGAAAAAATGACAGTTGTCTGTTCTTTCGCCTTTACCAAAATATCCAGAATTTCTTTTCTTCCAATTGGATCTAATGCTGATGTAGGCTCATCACATATCAAAAGCTTAGGTTGATTTAGAAGTGCCTGCGCAATCCCTAACCTTTGCTTCATTCCTCTTGAAAATCCTCTGATACGTCTCTTTTCCTCTGATAACCCAACAAGTTCCAGCATTTCTTTTACTCTGCCTGGGATTTCATTCTTTTTCATCCCGGTTATCTCACCGCAAAAAACAAGATATTCATACGGTGTCATAAAATTATAGAATTCAGGGACATCCGGAAGATAACCGATATATTGATTTGTCTTTGTCTGACCATAAACCACTTTTTCCCCTGCAACCAAAATTTCGCCTTTGTCTGGCTTAAGTAATCCTAAAATTGCTTTCATGGTAGTAGTCTTTCCTGCACCATTTTTCCCGATAAACCCAAACACGCTATGCTCAGGAACAGAAAAACTGACACCGTTTAAAACCTCTTTCTCGCCAAAACGCTTCTCTAAATTTGAAATAGTCAGCATATCCATCCTATGCATCCTCTTTTCCAAAAATAAAATATAAAATTGGTCCCCAGAGCTGCATTCCTATAATCGTAATGATCAGCCACATTTTCTGGCTGCCTCTCTTGTAGTGCTTATGCGTCAAAATATGGTGTAATGTATATCCTAATAGTGCAATCTCTGCCATAATCAATGGAATCAAAAATGGTAAAATCTCTGAAAGTTGTTTCATAACTTTATCCTCCTATTTCTTACTCTAAATCATTGTTATATGTTTCAACACAAAATCCTTTATATCCACACTCTACACAAGTAAGCTTTCTCGTTGATGGAGTATGTCTTGCCCAAAAAGCCTCTTTCACAATTGGTCGAAAAACTTTATGACAATTCGGACAGATATAAGATACACGCGCCAAATAATATTTTGAGATCCAGATTCCTAGAATAATTACAATTGGAAGACCTATTACAAACGGCAGCCAGATTCCTTTCCAAATCCCAAAAAGGAATGTCCCCCACTCTATAACATCCATTACAATACCTACCGCTAATATTTTATTCCGTAGTTTATTCATTTTTTTCTTATTTTCCACTTTATATGCTATATCCCCAATAGAGTCAACCGAGAATCGCTCTACTTTCTTTACTTCTTTCATCAACTCTTCCAGACTTTGCAGTTTATTTTGTCTTTCTGCAATCTCATCTCGTAATAACTGTTCCCGTTGCTCTAAGATAATTGAAATTACATTCTCAGGATGTTCTTCATTTAATAATTCTGAAATACTGTTGATCGGAAGCCCAACGTTTCTTAAGAAACAAATGATTTTTAGTTTTCTCAAATCGTCTTCTAAATATAAACGTCTTCCACCCTCGCTCAACTCACTTGGTGCTAAAATATTTCGATTATCATAATACTGAACCGTTCTAACAGAAACACCACATAGTTTCGCCATTTCTCCTGTCGTGTATTTCGACATAGCTTTCACCTCCTTTTGACGCCATATTACTACATCACGCAGCGTCACAAGCAATACCTTACGCTAGGTAATTTTATAATTAATCTGTTTCTAAGCTTTGCATCCAACTCTTTTTACGCAATACAATGATTGAAATAGCAAAGCGAATACATTCTTCTAAAGAAAGGATAAAATATACATATGGAATAGAAAGATGCAATAAAAACGCAGAAATAAGTCCAAGCGGCACTCCAAAAATCCATGTGCCAATCAAATCAATATACATCACATATTTTGTCTTGCCACCACTCCGAATGATTCCGCCGCCAACAATCATGTTTTGCACTTTGAATGGGGCGATTATGGCATATGCGAACAAAATCTGTTTTGTAAGCAATTTTACAGATTCTTCTACCTGATAAATTTCAACATAATATGTACAGGTAACAACGATTATCGCTGAAAGAATCGCAGATCCCACAAACCCATACATAATCAATTTTTTTGCTGCGGCATATGCATCTTCATATTCCTTGTTTCCAAGTTTCTTTCCGATAATAACGCTGGCAGCCTGCGACAATCCACAAAGTGCCCCGATCATAAGCCCTTGTATCGGATTAATCAATGTCATAGCTGCACTTGATTCTGTCCCAATACGACCATATATTGCTGCATACACATTTTCGCCAAGACTCCACATAAATTCGCAGATCAAAATCGGAAACAACATCTCTGCATACTGTTTCCAGTGGAATTTTGCTGTAATCTCTTTTTCTTCCTGGTTTTTTCTGAGATAATCACCATTTTCAAATAACATAATAAACATAATCAGGAAATTTGTAAATTGGGAAATGAGCGTTGCATACGCTGCTCCGTTTGCTCCCATTGGTTCAAATCCCAGTTTTCCAAATATCAAGACGTAATTTAACCCTGTATTTAAGACTGCTGCTGCAATACTCGCATATAAAGGCAACTGTGCTTTTTCCATACATCGAAACATGGTCGAGAGCATCGTTGCTCCTGCGATTGGAAGAAATGTTCCTGCAACAATTCTGAGATAATCCGAAGATACAGCCTGTGTGAATTCATCTTTGGTATATATACTCATAATCTTTTCCGGAAATACTGCACAAATACTGGTAAAAGCAATCGCAATTCCAATTGCGATCCAAAGATTCAGATAAAAACTCCGCTTGATTTCTTTCTTATTATTCTGACCCATATATTGGGAAATCATTATACCCGCAACTGCTCCAATTGCTGACACGACAACAGAAAAAATGGAAGAGAATTTTCCTGCCAGACCTACCCCTGCTACACTGACACTGCCAAGCTGTCCAATCATAATCTGGTCCACGATACTAAAAGAAGACTGTAACATAGACTGAAGCGCGACCGGAATCGCAAGGTTGCATACTACTTTCAAAAAATTTTGTTCTTGCTTCATTATTAATGCCTCCTAGTAAAATTTATAGCCTCATTTTAGCTCTATATTTTTCATGTTTCAAAGGTTAAACGCTTAACCCATTCAAAAATTGAAAGGATGTATTTGTACACATTTCACAAATACATCCTCTTCTCTAAAGCTTTATGGTACTTTTCCTTTCTACTAATGTAACTGGCAACATAATCGTCGAGTCCATATTTTTCTGTTCTTTCATTTCTTTTAATTTTTCTATTGCAATCTTTGCACGCAGAGCACCATCCTGTCTTACTGATGTCAACGTCGGTGTCACCAGCTCACACATTGGAATATCATCGAATCCTGCTACTGAAATCTGCTCTGGAACCTTAATATTCTGTTCGTTTAGAAAATGCATCAAGTCAATCGCATAATAATCAGACACCGCAAATACTGCTGTTACCCCCTGGAATTTTGACAGATTTTCTTGATAGAATTTCCAGCGCTCCGTCTTTTTCATCGGAATCACGAGAAGCTCTGTATCTTTCGCTTCGAACCCTGCACAAAACCCGTCATACCTTTCTTTATCAACACAAATATCATTGTCAGAAATACATAACGCATGCTTATGTCCATTTTTCTTAAAATAGTCACCCATCTGGAAACCACCATTATAATTGTCAATTGTAATATTAAAGATACGCTCTGGCTTCTCACAATATCCATCATACACAACAAACGGGATGCGCATATGATTTCTTAAATACATATAATCCTGATTGCAAAAACCAATCACAACAAGCCCGTCCATATTCCACATGGAAGCAAATTTAATAATCTCTTCTGGATTCGTAATCTTTTTTACCATCATAAACAATCCATTTTTTTCGATTTCCGTCGACAAATGATTGAGTGACGATGCAATGAACACATCTTCTAGTGTGTGATTTTCATACTTTTCATGGTCATTAATTACAATACCGATAATCTTGGAAGAATTTTGAGCCAGCAAAATACCTGCCATACTTGGTATGTACTGTCGTTCCTCCAATAACGCCTGTACACGCTTTACTGTCTCATCTGATATTTTCTTTGTCTTTCCATGCAAAACATTGGATACTGTTGCTGTACTAAGTCCCAATTCTTCTGCTATATCACTGATTCTCACACGACGTTCTTCCATGCCAACCTCCGTTATTTTTTTCAATCACCATTTATTCTTCCTTTAGTCCTGGTACTACGATGATAGCAATACCTCCCGTTTTTAGCAAGTGTAAAATATCCTTTATATCACTCAGCTTTACTCTGTATCATAGTGTAATTCTTCTTCCACATATTTTCGTTCCATATCGTGTCTTAGCTTTCGCATTTCAACCGTATCAAATATGATTGAAAAATCATAGTCTTCTGGATACAATTCTGCTGCTGGCACATGTAGCTTCACTCGTTTATGATTGATCCATATTTTTTTATCTTTCATCTGCACTCGCAGTACCCCTTTTTCGTTTGTCGTCTGACAAACAATTCCAATTTTTCTATCAGGATAAATCATAACGCTGTCGCCTAAGTTAAATTGTGTCATACGTGCCTGCACAGATGTCTTTGAATCCTTGTGTTTTTGAATCTTTGGACCTCCTGACTTCCTACAAGCATCACTCACAATTTTTGAAAACATTGGCTTTCCATATGCTGCCTCCGATGCTCTGTTTAGCATTTCATTGGACATTCCAAGTCGTTTTGCAATTGCAAATGCACAGCTTTCTCCTGATTCTCCGATAATCAATCGATATAGCGGTTTTAAATTTTCTTTGTCAAAATCCATTCTCGCATTCAAAATTAAAGATTCGTCTTTTGCATATTGTTTAATTTCCGGATAATGCGTCGTTACCAGATAAAGTGCGCCGCTTTTCTTTAATTCTTCCAGCACGGCAATTGCAATTCCCATTCCTTCTGTTGGATCTGTACCTGATCCAAGTTCATCCAGGATTACAAGACTCTCCTTATTTACTTCTGCAAGTATTTGCAAAATATTCTTCAAATGTGCGGAAAACGTAGATAGATTTTCTGACAGATTTTGTCCATCTCCGATATCACATAAGAAATTGGAGTTCATACAAATATCAGCCTCTATACATGGTACATGAAGTCCGCACTGTGCCATCATACAAGTTAAAGCAACTGTTTTAATGGTCACCGTTTTTCCACCTGTATTTGGCCCTGTGATAATGATTCCTCTGATACCATCTCCTATCTCAAAGGAAAGCGGTACACAAGAATTTTTATCCAGAAATGGATGTCTGGCCTCTTTTAAACATATTTTTCGCTCTGTATTGATTACTGGCTCAATGCCATCATATTCAAAACTCAGTTTTCCTTTCGAAAAGTCAAAATCCAGTTTTTCTACTGTTCTGATATTCTCATGGATTGCAGGAAGTACTTCCAATACCATTGCAGTCAACGTATATCGGATTCGCATCTCTTCATTTTCTTCATCTATTTTAAGTAACTGGATGTTTTCATAATGTTTCGCTACTGAAGCTGGTTCCACAAAAATCGTATTTCCTGTTGACGATTTATCCAGAGTACTTCCGCTTATTTTGAAGCGATATTCTTTTTTAACTGGTATGCAGATGTGTCCGTTTCGCATTGTTGCAAAGGAATCCGCCAGATAACTCTTATTCGCACGAATAATTTGATTTACTTTCTCATGCATTTTCTCATCCTCTGTAATCAATTCTTTACGAATTGACAACAATATGCTGGATGCGTGATCATCCACTTTCCCGTTTCGAATCTGTTGTCCAATCATTTCTCGTACTTCGTCACATGACTCCAGGTTTTCTTCATAATATGCCAAGGAAATATCATACATTTTGCATCGATTCAGATAATCCTTTAATCGTCTAATTGCTGTTAAACTGCTTGCAATCATTTCCAGTTGTTCTGCTGTCAGACAGCATTCTTTTTCCGCTGTCTGAATAATTTCTGTAATCCCATGAAACGAAATGATTGGAGGCATACCACACTTCTCCATCATTTTTTTCGCTTCCGTCGTATGTCGGAGCAACACTTTTAATTCATCTTCTGATAAACAAATTTCCGTGTTCTTGATTTTTTCCTTTGCAGCTTTGGTTAACGCCAACTCCGCCCACTTTTCTTTTATTTTATCAAACTCTAATATCTGCTCTGCTTTATTCATTTTTCTCCCTTTATCTAAGGCATTTGTAATCATTATAGTTTACAATCCCTTTCATCTCTTTCAATGCGTTTTCTTCTAATTCTTTTACCATTAAACATTCTGGTGCTGGCAAACCTACAGATTCATCCGCAAAAATCCCAAAATCTGCTGATGTTTTAAATCCCCTCGAACGATAGTTACTTGGATTTCCTTCTACAATTACAGCTTTGTATCCCATTTTTCTCGCTCGCTCGAATCCATACTCTATTAATTCTTTCGAAATATGCTGTCTTTGCAATACTGTTTTTACTGCAACTGGTGACAAGAGCAATAACTCATTTTCATACTTTCCTTGTAAATGAAATCTCGAAAACATTGCATATCCAATGATCTCATCCTCTTCATTTGCCATGATAAGTTCTAGTTCCGGAACATAAAATCGTTTTCCTCTGATTTCCTCTACTAAGTTACGTACCAGACTTCCTTCTTCTGCATCTGAGTATTCTGTAAATACTGTTTGTACCATATCTAATGCTTTCTCTTCATATTCTTTTGTCATTGATTTTATAATTCTTTCCATAATCTTCTCCTATTCCTTTCGTTACCAGAAGTCTGTTATATATTGGCTGCTTTTCTGTAAAACAAAAAAAGTGAATCTTACAAAAAGATTCACTACAATTTATATAACCTAGAACAAAGTGTGCTTCGCACACTCTCGCGTATTTGCATCATGAAACCAGACAATGTAATACTAGTTTCATATAGCGAAAAAAATGCATGACACTTTGGCCATGCATCATAACTCGTAATTCAGGTTGATGTTTGTGAAGCATATTGCAAAATGGATCAATAGACAGACTCCTAGTAGGTTACCGCTGTCTTAACTATTTCATTATCTGATTTCCACTTTTACAACACTTAACAAACAAACATCTCCTTTCAAATAAATTCTATAGGTAGATTACCAAACACTTTCATCTAAGTCAACAATTATTTTAAATTTATACTCCTGTTATAAATTTATGCATGTGAAAGTGTCTGGAACATACACTTTTCTTTTTCAAACGAATCGAATACTTTTCCTTTTAAGAATAAGGTGCAGTCTTCTTCTTTATGTTCACGCGACTTAAACTCTTTTTTATCCAGTGGGGTAAATCCTAATGTGACAAACTTAATTTCTTTTCCAAATGCTTTAATCACATCCTCCAACGAAACTGCCTTTTCAGATATCACCGCATGAATAAACAAATCGGCACCTTCGATTTCTGCTATCACATATGCCTTTGATTTTGAATCATAATACACATTCTCTTGCATAAATTGTGATACATAAAACATATACAACTCACTGTTTTCCACCATATCAAAGCTACTAAACACTTGATGACGGTTCACCGCATCCTGAAACGCTTTCCATTCTTCTGCCGTTTTCATAGAGACTTGCTCTATCGTTGCATCTTCAGCATTCACTACTTCTTTGAAATACTCTGTTTCCATGGAAGGTCTGAATCCAAATTTCGGATAGAACTGTACCACGTTGTCATTTCCAAACAGATACATTCCATCTACATCTGCATAATCTTTTTCTATTTCTTTCATAATACGACGTATCAAACCTTGATTGCGGTAATTTTCTTCTGTCATTACGGTTCCAAGTTGAATGAACCTTCTTTTTTGTCCATTCCACACCATATTTGTTCTATTTACAGAAACATTTGCAATGACCTTTCCGTTTTCTACGATTGAATATGGCTCATAGTTATCCGTCCAAAATCCATTCTGATACCATCCTTCAAAATTCAAACCAAATGTCTTTTCGGTAAGTTCATTAAAACTTGCTCTTAATCTATCATTATTACGATAATTTTTCACGAACTCAAACATAATTTATTTCTCCTTTCATCATTCCTATCCGTAGTCTAATCGTATTTTACCAAGAATACAACCTCATAATTTTTTATAAAAAAACTTGTACCAAAAATGAGTCAGCTCATAAAGAACTGACTCATCCAATTAACGTCTCATATTTCTTAAAATTCTCTGTATGCTTTTTTCTGATAAGAAGTATGCTTCAGCCAGTTTTGCTATGCATATTCCAGCATTAAATTGCTCATAGATTTCCTGATTTCGTCTTTGCAATTGCTGTCTGGTCTGTGTACCTGTACCCCATTCCTGACGATTTTCTTCCTTTCGTGGAATATAGATATTCCTTCCATCTACATACTGTTGTATTAATTCTATAAGTTCCATAGGCAGAATCTCTTCTGCTTTCATATAGCCCATGTTTGCCTCCTAA
Organism: Faecalimonas sp.; assembly: GCA_045121495.1. Classification (GTDB taxonomy): domain Bacteria; phylum Bacillota; class Clostridia; order Lachnospirales; family Lachnospiraceae; genus Faecalimonas. The sequence goes on along the minus strand of JBGVGF010000040.1, from coordinate 9,348 downwards.
TATTTTATTTTGCTTAGGAATAGCAATGGCTATAACAATGATTCTATTTTATTGCAATAGCCATTGCTATGCAAACATAACATATCTGTTCATAAATGAAGCTATCCTCCTTCTATTTGGCCAATACTTGTTCTTTCATAAATACTGTCATCTGTTCAAGGTTCATCTCTGCGAACTCGCTGTTCATAATATCATAACCTTGCGTAATAAGTTCACCTTCATATTCGTCTTGGTTAAAGTTAAGCATCTCATTGTACACACCTAACTCTGTCAGTTTTTCTGAAAGTTCTTTTGCCTGTCTATAATAAGTCATATAGTTACCATCTGTAATATATGCAACAGGGAAGTCCTCTGTCACATGTTTGATAATATTTGCCTGCTCCGCTCTTGGGCTTTCTTCCATTGAACCCGCATCGAAATAAGAACGAGCCATTTGATATAAAATGTAGTCTACAAAGAATACATCTGAATCCGTCACTTGCGATGGTTCAAGCAAGGCTGTTCCCATATAGACAGCTTTGATTTCATCGTTGGTAAGAACCTGCTCAATGTGTAATTCTTCTGCGTAAACTTCGTTAGTCTGAGTAATTACAAACTGTGCTGCTATCTGCGCACCAGTGCCGCCACCTCCAAACACAATTCGATTTACATCGATTCCGTACTCTTCACCATGTTCTTTTAAGAAATTTGCCAGATCTTCCATCTGGTGTATTGGAGTTGGATAAGCAAAATCTGGCGCCAATGCATAATTCACTGAGATCACTTGGAATCCCTCATCTACAAGTCGATTAATCATCTTATAATAACCTGCAAGTTCTTCCGCATTTGGATCCTCACTCATTTTATCACCATATACCCAATAACCACCATGTATGTAAATAAACACTGGCTTTGCTTCACTAAAATCTTCTGAAGCACTATAGATATCAAAATAACCATTTGCAAATCTTTCTGTATATTGAATATCGTTCGTCAAATATGTTCCGCTATCTAATTGAACTGTCTCACTTTCTGGAGCTTCCGTAACATTTTCTGCATCACCACGCATCATTATTGCAACAGAATGTGGATTCACTGCTACATACATAAATATAAATGAAATAAGCAAAAATACCACTGCTAATAAAATCCATCCAACAAACCCAATTCTTGTTAATACATCTCCTCCCTTTTTCCATGCATCTTTTTTCTGAAAGAGATGTACTACTACTTCAAAAAGTCCGACATAACATTCCAGCATTTGCAAAATGATTAGCACATTATAATTTTTTGTAAATACCCAGATCAGTGCAAGAGTTACGCCTATTCCTGCTAAAGTATATCGAGCTGTAGTAAGATTCCTGCCTTCCTCATATGCACATCTGCGAATCAAAAGGATATAAATCACATTTGACATCAATAAAGATGCCACCGTTGCTCCCCAATGCGCTACAAGGAACATACTTAATATACTTCCCAACCAGATAAAAAGTCCGATTGCTTCTAAATATGTTTTTTTCGTATTATATTTGTTCATACTTGCTGCATATTTCCTTTCCTAATACTTTTCACTTTGGTAAGTGACTTTCTCGCTACTTTGTAGCATAAATCTACTCAGGTAAAAATGTCAACCAAATTTTCATCTCCGCCTATAATTTCAAAAATCGTTCCACAGCAGCATTAAATTCGTTATATTTTTTATTTGCTATAAAATGATCTCCTTCTATAAAAATAAGTTTCGCATTCGGTAAACTTTCATAAATCAAATGTGTATGCTTGTCTTTAATCATATCTTTTGTACCGGCAATTACAAGCGCTGGCATCGTAAGCTTTTGTAATTCACTCGGCTCAATGCATGGATCGTTCACCATAAGTCCAAGCATTTCTGCATTCTTCAGAGCCTTCGGGTCTTTCTTTGCAAACAAAGATGCAATCTTATATCCTGCGATAATCGGCATTTGCACCGATGGTTTCACCCCGGATGAATATAGATTGGCACCATTTAAAATTAATCTCTTCACTCGCTCTGGATACTTTAATGCAAAACAAAGTGCTATGTTTCCACCATCCGAAAATCCTAGTATATTTGCCTTTTCTATTTTATGTTGGTCCATAAAATTTTTTAAATCTTTTGCAAATTGACGAATGGTAAAAGGCATATCACCACGAGGTGATTTTCCATGACCTCTTGTATCAATTGCAATTACATGGTAATCCGTCCAAAAATATTCAATCTGTTTTTCAAAATACTCCAGACTCTCCCCATTTCCATGAAGCAAAATAAGCGGTTCCCCAAAACCTCTTTCCGTATAATTCAACCTGATTCTCATCTTTACTTCCTTTTTTCAATTTTTTTTCTAACAATGATAAATGTAATAATATGTGCGATTGAAGTGATGATCCAGCTGATCGGATATATAATATACACCGTTTCAATCGTGTGGAATGCATCAATCTGGAATACGGTTGCAAGCCAGAGTATTCTTGTCGCACAGGCACCTAACAATGAGAATATCATTGGAACTACAGAATACCCCATTCCTCGAAGTGAACCTACCATCGTATCCATCACACCACACAATGCATAAGTGGCACCAATTATTCGAAGTCTTAGCATACCTGCTTCCACAACAGCTGCACTTGTCGTATAAAGTGTCAATAATACAGGACCCATTAAAACAGCACCTACTCCAAATATAGTTCCCATCACAATCGTACACCCCTGTGCTACAAACATAATTCGATTAATTCTGTCGTATTTCTTTGCACCATAATTCTGACTTGTAAATGAAACCGCAGCCTGATGAAACGCATTTGTAGATACATAAATAAACCCTTCAATATTTGCTGCAGCCGAATTACCAGCCACTACTGTTGCACCAAACGAATTCACCGATGATTGAATGAACACATTTGAAAGAGAAAACAAGATTCCCTGAAATCCAGCTGGTAATCCAATCTGTAGAATCTTCATTAAAATATCTTTATGTATCCTTAATTTTTTAAGCTGCAGTTGAATTCCGCTTTGCTCTTTTAGTAAACAGCGAACCACGAATGTTGCTGAAACCACTTGTGAAATCGTTGTAGCCAATCCTACACCAAACACGCCCCACTTAAACACAATAACAAAAAGCAGATTAAATGATACATTAACCACCCCGGCTATCATCAAAAAGTACAGCGGTCTTTTCGTATCTCCTACCGCTCTTAAGATTGCAGCTCCAAAGTTATAGATCATCATTGCCGTCATTCCCAGAAAATATGTTCTCAAATAAACAACTGCTAAACCTAATACATTTTCCGGAGTTTGCATTAATGTCAAAATAACCCTTGCTCCAGAAATTCCTATGATTGTGAGAACAATACCACTTATGATACTAATCGTCATTGCAGTATGAACAGTTGCCGACAGATCATTTTCACGCTTGCCTCCAAAAAACCTTGCTACTAAAACATTTGCACCAACTGACAAACCCATAAAAAGATTTACCAATAAGTTGATAATGGATGTCGTAGAACCTACCGCAGCAAGTGAATTATCACCTGCAAAACGTCCAACTACGATAATATCTGCTGCATTAAAAAGCAGCTGCAATAAACTAGACGCCATTAGCGGAAGTGCGAATAGGAGCATTTTCTTTAGAATCGGACCTTCACACATATCCATTGCATATTTCTTATCCTTCTCTTTTGTCACGAAATTCATCTCTTTCCTTATATATTCCTTTTATAAAACGCATTGATTATAACACAAAAAAATCACCTAATGAAGTGATTTTACAACATTAGGTGATTAATAGATAATTTACTTTATTCATAACGTGTCTGATTGGATGATATAAGATCACCATAAGGACGAAATTTCCGATACAGTGTGTGATATCCCATGGAATTCCTGAAATCCACCAGCTAAATGCACCATAAATACCACTTGTTATAATATAAGGAAATGACCCAAATAATCCAAATAGAAGCCCAAAAAGTCCTGCGATCGTAGCCCACGTCCAGACAGAATCCGTCTTACGGAAAAACCATGTAACAAGTGCCAGAAGCGGCCACAAATATAAATACATAATCCACCACATTCCAAATCCAAACATAACACCTTCAATTAGGATAAATGCTGGAATTACATACAAAATTCGATTTCCAAAATATAATGTAAACATGATGATCCAAAATGTAGTCAATTCAATATTTGGAATATTCATCATGAATACTTTGCACACTTCGATAATGGCAATCATCATTCCGATAAGTGTAATCTCTTGAACCGTCAACTTCAGTTGCCTTTTTTTCATAGTTCCTCTTATTCCGCTTCTGTATAAACAATCTGGAATGCATCTCCATCTTCTACTGGCTGTGTATCAATTCCATAATTGCAATATTCTCCATTTACCATAAAACTCCAATATGCATTGTCTTTATCATAAATAGCAGATTCACCATTTACAACTTCTACCATTAATCCATATTCGCTTTCCTGACCAGAAAATTCAAGTCCCTCTGCTTCTTCCATAGCCTGTCTTAAAAATTCAGCATCTGTTTTTAACTCATAAAGTTCAGATTCTTCTTCCTGATTGATAACTTCAATCGAAATCTCTTTACTTCCTTCTACCGGTTTCTCACTGAAATTTACAAAAATAAGTGCAAACACTGCAATCAATGCAACTACCAGACCGGCTCCTAACCATTTTTTGTTTTTCATGTTTCTTTCTCCTTTTCTCTTTGTTTCGTTTGTCGTCTTTTGTGATACTAAACAATCAAGAACATATAGGAGTAGTATACCTCTGCAAATAAAAAACCTCTTACTATTCATTTTTAATAGTAAAAGGTTACACACATAGATATACAAAAATCAGAGAACACCCAAATCGTTGCTCTCCCTATGTACTAACCAATTACTCGTGGTTTCATAGTACCATCACAGGCAGGTCTTCTGACTTAAGTATCAACGCTTTATTTCGTCTTCCCAGTTTCCCAGTGACATCTTCACAACCATAAAATTGTGGAAATAAAACTCCTCTATCACAGCGACGAGTTCGTGCAAGAATCACACTTGCTTCCCTTTTCACCAGATTGGCTAACGCCAACCTAACACCTATCATGTTCATATTCACTTTGACGCAACACTCAGTCTAACACAACTTATTGCCAAGCACAAGTCATACTTTGATCTTTGTTTATTTTTTGTATAACAAATTTGCTGCTTTTCCTGTATAATACAAATTAAATTGTCTTAGAAAGAAGGAATAAAAATGTCTCTAAATAAAGTAAAAGTTTTTTTTAAACAATATAATATGGAATCCCGCGTCTTAGAATTCGCAGAATCAAGTGCCACTGTGGAGCTTGCAGCGCATGCGGTCGGATGTGAACCTGCAAAGATTGCAAAAACACTTTCCTTTTGGGTTGGTGAACAGCCAATTCTGATTATCACTGCAGGAGATGCCAAAATTGATAACAAGAAATACCGTGCTCAATTTGTAAAAAAAGCAAAAATGCTTAGTTTTGATGAAGTGGAGCAAGTCATTGGACACGGAGTAGGTGGCGTATGCCCGTTTGCAATCAATGAAGGAATTGATGTTTATCTTGATGAGTCCTTAAAACGCTTTGAAATTGTTTATCCTGCATGTGGAAGCAGTAATAGCGCAATAGGACTTACCATTGAAGAACTGGAAACCTACTCTGGATATAAAACATGGGTCGATGTATGCAAAGATTGGGAGTAGCTTATAGCTGCTCCCAATTTTTCCACGGCAGAAAACAAATGATAAAGTTTTACTCTAACCATCCTTTTACATCCAGCAAACTTTTAAAAATCTTTCCCGATAATTCTCTCATCTCATCATCCGGTTCTATCAAATCTGGAACCATTATTGGAAACATTCCTGCGCGATATGCTGAACGAATTCCATTAAAAGAATCTTCAATTGCAATTGCATCAGCCGGACTAACACCTGCTTTTTCACATGCCATAAGATAGATATCCGGTTCCGGTTTGCTTTTCTTTAACATATCTCCACATGTCAGATTATCAAAATATGATCTAATCCCTGCATCAATAAGCTGCTGTGATACAACTGCTTCTCTTGTAGAAGATGCCAATCCAATCTTATAGTTATTTGCTTTCAAATAGTCTAATAACTCTCTGATACCCGGTTTCATCGGCAACTTTCCACCATCATACCGTTCATGATAGATTGCAGAGCATTCCTTTTTGTATGTATCATATGGAAAATCTTTTCCATAATAGTTTAAAAATATCTGCTTTGAACCCTCGTAATTAACTCCCAAACAATGAGGCAACACCTTTTCCACATCATGTATTCCATATTTTTCTGCAACTACTTTCCAACTCTCGATTACGCATACCTCTGAGTCAAAAATAACTCCATCCATATCAAAAATAACTGCTTTATATTTCTTTTGTTTCATATTTTCTTCCTATATATTATTTAGACTTACGAATCAAATTTAATATAGTGGTCAATATTCCATATAATATTGCCGCAACTGGCCATATGATCCAAGTCATATGCCATTGAAATGTCCAGAAGCTAATCGCGAGATAAAGCGCTGTTACGGATAACCAATAAATAGATGCTATACCAGAATTTTGTTTCTCACATTCTTTTATCTGAACACTATAATCTCCTTCTTCCAGCAATTTTTCCATACTTGCCCATACAATACCAACATGGATAAATAAAAACACTCCAACTGCAGCCATGACAAGTAACATTGCTAGGCCAATAATTACTGCAAATTCATTCTCTGTCAGAATTGGTATGATACATAAAGGTAGCATCCCAAGAATGCAGATACAGGTTGCAATCGCATTCGTTGTCACATATGTACTACGGAAACGTGCCTGCTTTTCCTTCACCATTCCCGAAACGCCGTATTCCGTTTCAATCGGCTCGCTGTCTAGAAACTCAAACGCTTTTGTTTTTTCACCACTCATAATAAATATGAAAACTGCAATGGTTACCATTATAAATAGTACTGCAAGCCCAATCGCACTTGCCTGATTCTCTGTCATGAAAACCACTTTTGTTTCTTGCGCTACAGTTAATACAATCAACAAAAGTGGTGAAAGAATACAAATTGCAGTTGCAAGTGCGATACGTGGTGCTGTATGCTTCTTTACTGCTAAAAACTCATTGGCTTCTTCTAAAGATACATGTCGTTTTTTGATAATATCAGAATCCACTAAATCATTAATGTATTCCTCTTCACCTATCTCGTCTTTTAATAGATAATCAGTCGTTACTCCAAAGATTTGTCCTAACATTAGGATTTTGTTCAAATCCGGCACAGATTGTGCGCTCTCCCATTTTGATACAGATTGACGGGATACCCCCATCTTTTCAGCCAGCTCTTCCTGTGACCAGCCATTTTTCTTTCTTAATTCCATTATTTTGTCTGCTAAAATCATTTTAGTCACTCCTTTCATGCTGTCATTTTACTTATTTTAGCAGTTACCTACTACCAATTCGGCTTGGAAATTCGTCAACCAGCGGTTGCAACCGCCAGTTCCAACCGATTCACACCCATTTTTAGCCCTTTTTCATTGGAAATTTGTATCTCACTTTACCTTCACTTGTCTTCCCATACTCAATCGCTTCTTTTGGACAATGGCAGATGCATGCCATACAATGTGTACATGCATTTCCCCAGACCGGTCTTCCATCTTTCAGTTCGATATTGCCATATGGACAGACTGTCTCACATTTGCCGCATGAAATACAGGTATCTTTTGCATAGAATTTCTTTGCACTGATATAGAATCGATAAAATCCCCTATTCACAGCTCCGCTTAATAATTTATCTATAATGCCTGGTTTATAAATATCATTGTATACACCTGCTTCAATAATCTGAGCAGTAACACGAATGGAAGCTTGTGCTTTTTTTACAATTTTAATAATCTCTTTTTTGTCTGGTGCATCAAATAACGCAATATAATTTTCCGGCATAACTATTTTAGCAATACCCATATACTGCATCCCGATGTCGTCGCACAGTTTTTCTGTATACTTTCCGGCATTCCCTATTCCATCGCCACAAGTCAATACGAAATAGATCTTTTTATTCCCTTCTAGTTTTGTTTCGTACAACCAATCACGAACGATATGTGGTAACTGCCATGCATATGTTGGCGTTACAATCACCCATGGTTTTTCAGAAGTCATGGCACTATAATCCATACCTCTGATTTTATCAAATAAGTTTAAAATGTCATCATCCAAATAGTCTCCGATTTTCTTTGCAACATATTCACTGTTACCTGTTCCTGTGAAATATAAAATCATAATCTTACCACGCTTTCTTTATTAGAATGTACTTATTATACACTGAAATATGATATTTGTTCTAGCCTGCTGATGCAAAATATATACGAAAGAAGTTTATTTTTGTCCATGATTATCAACAATCAGCATGTTAAACTTCTGCCATCGCTGAACTTCTTTTTTGGTCAATAACAATTGTTTCTTTAATTCCTCAGATGCTTCCTGGGGGTTCAACGTTACCAGACACTTAAACGCACAAGGCATTAAATCCGAACTTGAAATTCCACAAAGCAATCCCTCTGTAAAATCGCGAAATTCAAGCGGATTGAAAATATATAACAAATCCTCTTCCAACGCATTATATTGATTTACAAAAGAAAAACGAATCAACATATCACTGTAAACAACTTTTCCTGTATAATATACAGCACTTCCTCTTCCGTTTGGAGCAACCGTATTAATTAAAAGAGAGGCATTATATTTTCCTGGATGCTCTTTAGATTCATAAATATCAATAATTCCGTCTTTTAAACGCTTATATCTTCCATCATAAAAATAGAAATAAAGCCTGTTTGCTTCAAAAAATGGACTTTTTCGTAATGTTTCTGGCTTTTGTGGTTCAGCTATTTTAAATTCCGGTTCAAAATCAGTAAGCTGATTCATATTTACATGCAATGCAAAACTAATCTCATATAAGGTATCAACATCGATTGCAATCTCGCCTGTCTCGTATTTGCTGACCGTCGCACGGCTTTTATGAATCATGTCTGCGAGCTGTTGCAGCGTAAGTCCCTGGACTTTTCGATACATACGTATTCTATGTCCAATATGTCTTCTTATCTCACTCATAATTTCTCCACTGTTTCTCTAAAAGAAACTTTTATAATTTGCTATTTCAAACTATTTTACATATAATAAGCGGTTGTGGATTATTTGAGTAGTCTCGGAAACTATTGAATAAATGATGTATAACTTATTCAGCAAATAACCATGCCTTATTCTGCTACGAAAACGATAGAAAATGGCATGACTTTAAAACCTCCCATTGGCAGGTTTTGAAAACGTATTCAGGAAA
>JBGVGF010000039.1:0-2403 GCA_045121495.1 Faecalimonas sp. | reverse complement strand
GGTAACGACTTCAGAGCATTTCTTTTGTGTGCTGTCAAGGGTGGCGGCCGCTGCCAAAAAACTATCGTATCTGCAATTTTCAAGGTTCCAGTGGAGCCGATTTTTTCGGCTCCGGTTTTTCATAGGCTACTTTACACTACCCACTATTTTTTATTTTATAAAAATAACAAACAAGCCCACGGCGGATCACTCAATGGCAATCCACCGTAGGCTCGATTCGTTCTCCTTGATTTTTTACTTGCTGCTCATTTTGTGGGTCAAAACAGAGCTGCACCAAAACCTCCCACCTATAACCTCTGGATTTCAGCTTCTCCGCAGTCTGTCAGCAAATAAATACTCTTGTTGAACGAGTCGAGCCGTCGAAATCCTTTATTTATCGTAGGTTTTCTTGGTTGACCCTATTATATCTCTAGCCCCAGTGCCCGCAACGGCGATTTTGTAATTCTTCATTTTAATCTCCATTCCGCCGCCCTTCAGTTGGCGGCACAAATAGTAATGAAAGTTTTCCAAACTTCTAACCTGTGCGATATAATTGTTTTAAGAAGCTACACTACAAAGCACGGTAGGAGGAGTTGTAAAAACTTTCTTCGTTTTAGACAGCATTTTAATCAGTGTAAGTTCTGCCTTTTCAAGCACAAATAAGTGGCTCCATGAGACCGTACACTAAGAATTGTTTAAACGCCTTAGTTTAATTGTGTGGCAGTTCAGTCAATGGCTTCTTATCTTTTTTACGAAAGGAGCAATTGTTTATGAAAGTTGTTTTTCAAACCTGTTGTGGTGTCGATGTTCACAAATCTTTTCTCGTTGCCACAATCATTAAAACCACAGGTGGTATTGAACCTTCTTATCAGAAGAAACGCTTTTCCACCTTCAATAATTCTATTCTTGAATTCAAGCAATGGCTATTAGAGAATAATTGCTATGATGTCTGTATGGAATCCACAGGCAAATACTGGGTTCCAGTATTTAATCTCTTAGAAGATAAAATCAATGTTACTATCGCTAATCCAAAATGGGTAAAAGCTGTCAAAGGTAACAAGGATGATACCAAGGATTCTAAATGGATTGGAGATTTGTTCCGTCTTGGTTTGGTAAAAGGCAGTTATGTTCCTTGCAAAACTATCCGTATTCTTAGAGAGTATACAAGATACCGTTACAAGCTTGTTTCATGCCGTTCCAGTGAAAAGAATAGATATCAGAATGCACTTACTGTTTGTAATGTTGCTTTAGATTCTGTAGTTTCCGATATCTTTGGGAAGTCATCCACATCCATTATTGACTATCTGCTCGAACAATCAGGTTCGTCTATCAACCACGAAGAAATCGCTTCTAAACTTCTTAAGAGCCTCAAATCGAAAGAAGATGCAGTGATTGAATCCATTGAGGGATATCAGATGACTGATGCCCAAAAATATCGTATGCGCCTCATCCGCGCACATATGGATTATATCACAGCTGAAATCAAAGATATAGACTCTGAAATAGAAAAAATGATTTCTTCTAATGCTGATTATGAAAATGCCGTCGAGTTACTCTGTACCATTCCGGGTGTTAAACGTGATAGTGCAATCACTATCATCTCCGAAATTGGTATTGATATGTCTCAATTCTGTAATTCAAAACGTTTGTGTTGCTGGGCAGGTCTTACACCTGGTTGCAACGAAACTGGTGGTAAGAAAAAATCTGTTAGGATTATGCGTGCTGGTGTCTACCTCAAACCTGCATTGGTACAGTGTGCCCATGCAGCCGTTAAATCCAATAAATCTCCTTACTACAAAAAGAAATATGAATCTCTTGTAAAACGTCGTGGCAAGAAAAGAGCCATTATCGCTATAGCTCGTATGATTCTCACAGCTGTTTACCAGATGCTGTCTACTGGTGAAGCTTGGAATCCGAGTGATTTATATAAAATTGATATGCCTGCGCCTCTTGTTGAAAAACAAAAAGCTAAGGCCATTAAACAAGCCATCAAATTACTTCAAAAGGAGGGATTATTACCACCTGATGAACCAATAGCTTCTTAGATTAATTCTATTATTTATATCATTTCAAAAAGTTGCCTTATTTAGACAGCTTGGTGAAGTATGCCCTTTTTCGGCTATTCTCTACTTTTCTTTCACACTAATACCTGTTTTACCTTTCTCAGAACTGTTCTGTATAAAATAATCAGACGCTCCCCCCCTTCCGGTCAGAGCGTCTGCTTTCTATTTCTAATTTTTATTTCCTAGTGCAATCCATTTTAAATATGCATTGATAAAAATGTCAATACCGCCATCCAGAACCGCATCCACATTACCGGTTTCTTCGTTGGTTCGATGATCTTTTACCATCGTGTACGGCTGCAGTACATAGGAACGAATCTGGTTACCCCAGCCGATCTCAGTCACTTCACCACGGATATCA
>JBGVGF010000038.1:0-49078 GCA_045121495.1 Faecalimonas sp. | reverse complement strand
TTAAGCACGCCGCCAGCGTTCATCCTGAGCCAGGATCAAACTCTCGTTAAAAGTTTTTCTCCAGGTCAAAATTACTACTAGCAATTTTCCCTTTTTACTGTTTTAAGGTCATCTTTTTGATGTCCGTTCTTGAATTTTCTCTCTTGCTTCAAACAGTTTACGCACTCGGAAGCTTCGCTTCCTCGTTCGTGGGCTTCGCCCAATGCTCCTTTGCAAATGCTTACAAAAATAAATTTTCGCCAGCATTTCCCGCAGTCGCACTGTTTTCAGCTTTTCGAAATTTTCAGGAATTCGTTTTATTGTCATCTATTGTTTAATTATCAATGTTCTTTTTTGTTGTCTCGCGACAGCTCATTTATATTATCACATTTAAACTTGCTTGTCAACAACTTTTTTAAGTTTTTTTATTTTTCTTTTTTCAAGTTGTTGTGTCGTTCACAACGAAACTTATATTACCACGTGTTTTCCAAAGTGTCAACACCTTTTTTTGAAATTTTTTCAAACAATTTATACAATTTAAACTATCTTGAAAAAAATAAGATTGTTATAGATATTTTTCAACCCTTATCAGCCAATTATGGACCAATTCCTCGAATACTTCCGGCTGTTCTATTTGTAAATTATGTCCTGCTACATCAATTACAGAAAATGTTGCCCGAGGGTAATCATCAATTAATTTCCAGAGATCTTCATAGCCAACACAAGTATCCTGTCGACCACAGATAAACAAAGCAGTTTTTTTAAAAGATGTTTTTTTAATTTTCTCATCCACATCAAAAGAAAATTCATAATTTTCTTTTAGTCTTTTAATGAATGCTGTATCTATGTCATTCATACCTGCCAAAATTTCATTACGATATCTTTCAAAAATATGCCCATTTGTTAAAACAGCATACTCACAAAATTCGTCTCTATCTTTTTTATTTAATTTATTTAAGAATTCTGTATCCTCAAATCTGACACTTTCGACAGGCAAATTTCTCTTATCACTTTGTGGTACAACAACAGGGCATAACAACATCAACCCTTCTACATATTCTAAATATCCTGACAAGATCCCTCTTGCCAAATAACCACCGTAAGACTCCCCTACAATCAGAAAATTTTCATGCAACATACTTTTTACAAATTGTTTCAAAATTAGCAATGTTTTATCCGCCGTTGCATACTCAATCGCACATTTTGATTTTCCCATTCCTGGCAAGTCCAAATATATGCGCTTATATCCAGTTTTTCTCAGAAAAACTGGTTCCATACAAGCTTTCATCATTTCAAGATTACATCCTAACCCGTGTAATATTAGAACAGGTTTACCCTCCCCAATGATTTCATAATTAAGCTGTATATCTTTGTGATGAAATTTCATAGCATTCTCCTTTAATAATATTATCATTTCCATTTCAATTTTAGATTACAGACATATTATCTCTAAATGATTGAATTTTATCCAACTTCGCTAGATTATTTGAATGGCATCACTAATACTATTTACTCCAATCACTTTAATTCCTTTTATTCCTTTCACCATATCTCTTGAGACTTCTGGAATAATACAGGTTTCAAATCCTAGTTTCTTTGCTTCAGCCACTCTCTGTTCTGGCATACTTACTGCTCTTACCTCACCACTTAAACCAACTTCACCAAAAACAATGGTCTTCTCATCCACTGGTCTGTTTTTATAACTTGAAACAATTGCCATTACAATCCCTAGATCGATTGCCGGTTCATTCATCTTAATACCACCAGCAATATTTACGTATGCATCCGCATTTGACAAATGTATGCCAGCTCGTTTTTCGAGAACAGCCATCAGCAAATTCACACGGTTATAATCTGTCCCTGCCGCTGTTCTTCTTGGCAGACCAAAATTGCTATTGCACACCAAAGCTTGAATTTCCAATAGAATAGGTCTTGTTCCCTCCATTGAACACGCAACAACTGAACCTGATGCATTTTCCGGCCGTCCACTTAGCATGAATTCAGATGCATTTTTCACTTCTGTGAGACCATTTTGACGCATTTCGAATACTCCAATTTCATTCGTGGAACCAAATCTATTTTTGACGCCACGCAAAATCCTATATGAAGCATGTCTATCTCCTTCAAAATAAAGCACAGTATCAACCATATGTTCCAATACCCTTGGTCCTGCAACTGTTCCTTCTTTTGTAACATGTCCTACTATAAAGATAGAAATTCCTAAGCCTTTTGCCAACTGCATAAATACATTTGTCGATTCTCGTACCTGGGAAACACTTCCGGGAGCCGATCCTACTTCTTCACTATACATTGTCTGAATCGAGTCAATAACGACCATATCTGGTTTTCTTTTTTGAATCACATTCTTAATAATTTCCAGATTTGTCTCACAAAGTAAATATAACTCTTCTGCAAATTCGCCCATACGATTTGCACGCAACTTAATTTGTTTCAACGATTCTTCACCTGAAATATATAATACCTGTTTTTTTGAAGCACATAATTTCTGACAAACTTGTAATAACAATGTAGATTTACCTATCCCCGGATCACCACCAACTAATATAAGGGACCCCGGTACTATTCCGCCACCCAATACACGATCTAACTCTTCTATGGAAGTTTTGATCCTTTCTTCGTAATCCGTTTTTACATGTTTGAGTGAAACCACCTCTGTTTCTCTTATTTGCTTTGCTGTACTGCTTTTTGTAACGATAACAGCTTCTTCTACAAATGTGTTCCATTCCTTACACATTGGACATTGTCCAAGCCACTTATTTTCTTCATGTCCACAATTTTGGCAGAAAAATACACTCTTCTTTCCTTTTGCCATTTCTAATCGTTCCCTTCTTTCTATGAACTACGTGTTGTCTTCAAATATTAAAAAGAGGGCTGCATCTCAGTCCTCTTTTTAAAGTTCTTACGATTATTTTTTTACGATCTTCACTTCAACACCTGTGTCATCTTTCAGTTCAACACTTGCGCTAAGTTTGCCACTCAAATTAGTACTCATCTCCCCTGCACTAATGCCATCCATAAATACTTCATACATACTCGTCTCCTCGAGTCCGACTGTGAATTGAGCTCCTTCAACACCATACACTTTGAAAGAAATCCCATCTTCTGTTACTTGAAAATGCTCTACAGCTGTCCCTGGAACAGATTCATATGCGAACATACCGTTTCTTTCAAGCTTTGTGATCTCCTTGAATGTTTTGACTTTATATAAATCTCCTTGAAATTCGAATTCATCTAATTTTGTCTTCGAAGCAAGTGTGTAATCTCCAAAACTGAGTGTTCCATCTTCTTCAACTCTTAATAATTCGCTTACAGCTGTCATATTTATCTCCTCCTAAAGGTGTCTTTTTATCTCTTCTTTTGAAATAATATCATAAGTTAAGTATATAATAAATCCGAAATTCTGACTAGTCGTTTGTCGTTTTTGGATAAAATTTAATTTCTTTTTTAGAAATACCAACTTCCACATCCATACCGCTGGCAATCTCACCATCTAAAATAGCTTCAGCCAGTTTATCTTCTAATTCTGTCTGCATTGTACGGCGAAGCGGACGTGCACCATATTTTGCATCACTGCCTTTTTCAACAATATGCTTCTTTACAGAATCACGTATGGTTAGATTAATATCCAACTGCATCTTGGCACGGTTGATCAATTCACGACACATCAACGTTACAATCTTTTTCATATGTTCTTCATTCAACGCATGAAATACAATCGTTTCATCAATTCTGTTAAGAAACTCTGGACGGAAAAGACGTTTCACTTCTTCCATTACGTTTGATTTCATTTTTTTATAATCACCCTCAGGATCTTCTTTTGCAGCAAAACCAAGTTTTTTTGGCTCTACAATTGCTTTCGCTCCCGCATTTGAAGTCATAATGATTACTGTATTTTTGAAGTCAACTTTTCTGCCCTGTGAATCTGTAATATGCCCATCATCTAATACTTGTAATAATATATTAAACACATCTGGATGTGCTTTTTCTATTTCATCAAATAATACAACTGAATATGGATTTCTTCTCACCTTTTCACTGAGCTGTCCTCCATCTTCATGACCAACATATCCCGGTGGAGAACCAATCATCTTTGAAACACTGTGCTTTTCCATATATTCAGACATATCTATTCGTATCATGGATTCTTCATTTCCAAACAGCGTCTCCGCAAGTGCTTTTGAAAGTTCAGTTTTTCCTACACCTGTTGGCCCTAAAAATAGGAATGAACCAATTGGTCTATTTGGACTTTTCAAGCCGACACGTCCTCTTTTCACAGCTCTGGCCACAGCACTGACAGCTTCCTCCTGCCCGATAACTCTTTTGTGGAGTGTCTGCTCTAATTTTTTTAATTTAGCATTTTCAGATTCGGTTATCTTCTGCACAGGAATCTTTGTCCACGAAGAGACAACTGCTGCAATATCCTCCTCTGTTACGGTAAGCACATGCTTCGCCAGGTTTGTTTCAAAACGCTTCTTTAAATTATCAATCTTCTTTGCGATCGCATCCTGTTCCTGATGAATGATTGAAGCTTCAGCAAAATCGCCTGACTTGATTCTCTCTTCCTTTTCAATACCCATTTCGATAAATGTTGCTTCTAATTTGCTTAAATTTTCCGGTACTTTGAACCCGTTTAGATTCACTTTTGAACACGCCTCATCTAAAACGTCAATTGCTTTATCCGGCAGATAACGCTCATTGATGTAACGCGTAGATAATTCAATCGCTGCTTTTATTGCTTCTTCATCAATCTTAACCTGATGGTGCTCTTCGTATTTTGTTTTGATTCCTTCCAGAATCTGCTCACAAAGTTCCGTGCTTGGTTCTTCCACCGTAATTGGTTGAAATCTTCTCTCTAAAGCTGCATCTTTCTCAATACGTTTTCTATATTCCACCAATGTAGTTGCACCAATCAGCTGAATTTCTCCACGTGCCATAGAAGGTTTTAAAATGTTGGCTGCGTCCATTGCGCCTTCTGCTCCCCCTGCACCAATAATTGTATGAATCTCATCTAAGAAAAGAATAATATTGCCGTCTGCCTTTACTTCACGAAGCATTTTCTTCATACGTTCTTCAAACTCGCCACGATACTTTGATCCAGCTACCATTCCCGACAAATCCAACGTCAGGATACGTTTACCTTTCATATTGTCTGGAACGATACCTTCTACAATACGTCTTGCAAGTCCTTCTACGATTGCAGTTTTTCCAACTCCTGGTTCCCCAACAAGGCAAGGATTATTCTTTGTTCTTCTGCTAAGCACTTGCATCAAACGTTCAATTTCTTTCTGACGTCCAATTACAGGATCTATTTTTCCTTCTTCCGCCTTTGCAGTTAAATCCGTACTAAACTGTTCCAGGATTCCTCCTTGCACATTCCCACCGTCAAACCCATTTTCGAAATATTCCTTTGGATTTGCACCGATCGTATCTAATATATCCTCCTGAATCTTCCCGAGATTAATGTTCAAAGTTGCGAGAATACGTGTTGCAACACAATCTCCATCTTTTAGCATTGCTAAAAGCATATGCTCTGTTCCGATTTTCTCTGATTTAAGATGAATAGCTTCCTGGAACGCATTATCCAATAAAAATTCTAGACGCGGACTCATCAGAACCTTTTTCTGCTTAGTTTCTTGTGATGGAGAGATTAATTCGTCAATAATTTTTACGATACTCTCTTCATCTACCTTATTCATAGCAAGTACCTGCCCTGCAACTCCTGTAAACTCTTGTCTTAATGCCAATAGTAAGTGTTCTGTCCCGATGTAGGGATGCTGCAATCTTTTTGCAATACTTTTCGCATTATTTAAAACTTTTTCGGCCTGTTTTGTAAATTCTTTCTGCATATTTGACCTCCTGTTTTATCGATTCAAACTATAGCCTATTTATATTCTTCAAATATCTCATCTACCAAGGTGTAAACTTCTTCTCTTGTAATATTTTTACATCTTCCCTTTGCAAGAACAACACGAAGCTGACACTTCATATCTTCAAGCGCCTGCAATTTATTGATATCAATTGCAATCACTGCTCCTCTTCTCCTATCAAGCTGTATGATCCCTTCTTGTTTCAGAACAGTGTATGCTTTATTAACTGTATGCATATTAATCCCGATTTCATCCGCCAATTGACGAACCGACGGAAGCGAATCCCCCTCATGGAGCCTTGATGTTGCAATTCCTAAAATAATCTGATTGCGAAGCTGAATATAGATAGCCTCATCACTATTAAAATCTATTTTTATGATCATAGCTTCACCCTTTTTCTTGTGTAGTTTGTTATATCGATATTATAACATGTATATCAAATTGTCAACAAAAGTTCAAATAATGAAATGTTTAAAAGTTTATCACAAATAACATACTATTAATTCCCTTTATATAATTTTTTTCCATGCTGAACATAACTTTTCAAGATTCCACGCTGCATTCGTCGGACTCGTCGAAGGCAGTTTTATTGCTTTCATTCCAGTTTTTTCTTCAGCATATTTGTGATACAGCTCATAAGCTTTTGTCCCATTTGCATAAATTCTTTCTATTTGCGATTTTTGCAAAACTTCCGAAAAATCATTTACCACAACATCTTTGATAGAAGTATCACTGGAACCTACGATACTGCAGCTGGCAATCACATCCCAGATTGCCACGCCGTTTCCTAAAAGCATCTTTTTCTTCTCCTCAATCGTTGTTGGAATTTCACACTCCAACAAATTTGCAAGCACCTTCCAAAAACGATTCTGTGGATGCCCATAATAAAACTGATTTTCTCTGGACTTTACAGATGGAAAGCTTCCTAAAATTAATATTTTGGAATCTTGATTATAAATCGGTTCAAATGTATGTGTAATATTTTTATATTCCTGCATATCCTTAGATTGCCCACACTCCATTTTTGAAGATCTGATATTCGTTACCTTCAAAATCATAGCCTTTGATTTCCAAGTCTTCGCTTCCAACCATGAAATCAACATGGTTTACAGAATCATTGAATCCAGCTTTCTCGAAATCTTCATCACTCATATTCTCATAGCCTTTGATATTGTTTTTAAATGCAAAACCAAATGCAAAGTGGCAGCATGCATTTTCATCAAATAATGTATTAGAGAATAATAAACCAGTTTCATTCACTGGCGAATTAAAAGGAACAAGCGCTACCTCGCCTAAATGACGGCTGCTTTCATCCATATCCAACATTGTTTCTAATACATCCAGTCCTTTTTCCGCAGTTACTTCTACAGCCTTTCCATCTTTAAATGTTATTTTAAAGTTCTCTACTAATTGTCCATTAAGGGACAAAGTTTTTGTAGAAACAACAACACCGTTCACACCATCACGTTTTGGCATGGAAAATACTTCTTCCGTTGGCATATTTGCCGTAAAATCAATCCCTTTTAGATTGGTTTCTCTTGCACTTAACCAAATATGATTTGGCTGCAGTTTCACAGTTAAATCTGTTCCGTTCGATGATCTGTATGTCAAATAATCAAGGTTCATCGCATTCATTTTGTTGCTCTTGTCGCTTAAGTTTGCAATATGATCTTCCCAGGCCTGTACAGGGTCTTCTGTATCTAAACGCATCGTTTTGATAATTGCTTCCCAAAGTTTTGTAACTGCTTCTTCCGTTTCTAATTCCGGGAATACCTTCTTTGCCCAGCTTGGAGATGGCACCGCAATGATTAACCATTGGTCTTTGTTGTCCGACATATCGCGGTATTTTTTTAATACTTTAAATCTTGCTTTTCGCACTTCAGCCATTTTTGTCAAATCAACACCTGCATATGCCTCTGGATCAGAATCATCTACATAGATCTTGCATGGTAATGTTTCTGCATTGTATTTTGCTTTTTCTTCCTGCCATGTCAACACTTCCGATAATACTTCTGCGTCCTGATATAGCCAGTGCAGTTTTTCAATTTCTTCATTTGACCATTCTACTTTTACGCTTTTGGCTTTATTCTCATAACAAACTTTTACGATTTCTTTTACAATATCTACAAGACGCGTCGATGCATTGATTACAACATCCTGTCCTTCTTGGAGATTGATACCGATCTTAACGGCTAATTTCGCATAATTTTCATAAACTTTTTGATTCATAATTATCCTCCTGTGATTACAACATCACTTTTTTGAAAAAAATTTTACCTTGTTTCAACATAAAAGTCTATGCTTTCGTATCAAATAAACGTTCTATTTTCATGCATATCTTCTCCTGTATTTCCAGCCTTATTTCGTGTTCAACAGCATAAATAGTACGAATATTGCAAATATCATCAGGCATATATATCCGAATATCTCTCCGCTATTTTGTTGATTTTCTTTACGCTCAAAACTTGTATCTCTTATTTTTCTGTGCTTTATTAAGATTCCCATCCAATCTTCTGATTTTCCTTCAAACTTTTCTGGATTTATCGGGCTTTGAATATGATAAAGGTACCCCGTTTCTCCATATCTGCCTTTTTCTGTTTCTTCTAAATGCTCTTCATCAATGCATATATGCACTATTTCTAAACAGATCACTACATGTGATTCCCCTTCCTTAACCACATGTTCCCATAAATATTTGCACTCTAAATTCAGAAAACACTCCTGTATACGTGGTGCGCTTACTTTTCTAGCACTCTCAAAAGTAAGTTGTCCCTCTAAACTTTCATCCTCCGCATCCTTCCATTTTAAATACTTTTTATAAATATCCACAGACGGAAAGTTTAATACACATTCTTTTTTCTCTTTCAGTATCCCATATAGTTTTCCCGACTTATTAACATTTGACAAAATAGCATAAAAGCCATTTTTTTCTCCGCAGAAAGCTACATCTTTTTTCAAACATGCTTCAATCTTGTGATCTGCTGTATATAAAGTCACGATATATAACAGCGACGGAATTGCGGTCACATAATCCTTCCATGAAAATCCATGCAATTTTCGATCAGCCATCGTCTCTGGAATTTCTGTATATTCTTTTTTCATCTCTTGTCCCTCATAATTTTTATATTATTAGTATATCTTTTCTTCATTGACAAACGCAACCTATCACCGTAAAATAGCTGAAATACTTTTTAACTTGCAACAGAAGCCGCGAAGAGAATTATCGAATTTGGAGTTCTGGAACTTAAACAAAACAGGGTCAAGAAGCACAAACTGCTTCTTGACCCTGTAACTATCTAATTATCCTAATAACATACGGTCGTTTGCAAACTCGCCATTACTTGCTTTTGCAAATAAGTCCATTAAATCTGAAACTTTCAAATTTTTCTTTTCTGCTCCTGATATATCATAGATAACCTGCCCTTTATCCATCATGATCAGACGATTACCAAGGCGGATTGCATCTTTCATATTATGTGTAATCATGAGTGTTGTAATATTTTTTTCTGAAACGATTTCTTCCGTAATCTGCAATACTTTTGCTGCTGTCTGTGGATCGAGTGCTGCTGTATGCTCATCCAAAAGTAAAAGCTTCGGATTCTGCATCGCGGCCATAAGCAGTGTAATTGCCTGTCTCTGTCCGCCTGACAAAAGCCCCACCTTTGAAGTAAGTCTGTCTTCCAGTCCAAGACCTAATTTTTTCAGCATATTACGGTACTCTTCTCTTTCAGATTTTCTGATTCCAAATCTCAGTGTACGAGCTTTTCCTCTTCTTGATGCAAGTGCAAGATTTTCCTCAATCTGCATACCTGCGGCTGTTCCCGTCATAGGATCCTGGAATACTCTTCCAAAATATTTTGCACGTTTGTGCTCTGGAAGTCTTGTAATATCTGTCCCATCAATAATAATATTTCCACAATCTACAGGATAAACCCCTGTGATCATATTTAGAAGTGTAGATTTTCCCGCACCATTACCTCCAATTACTGTTACAAAATCTCCATCATTTAATGTAAGATTTACTCCATTGAGTGCCAGCTTTTCGTTGATTGTGCCTGGATTGAAAGTTTTATAAACATCTTTAATTTCAAGCATACTTTACACTCCTTTCTGATGTGGTTTCACTTGCTTTTGTAAAAGTTTTGATTTCCAATATGGCATTGCTAGGAAAATCGCTACAACAAGTGATGAGAATAATTTCAAATCATTTGCATTTAATCCAAGTCTAAGAACGAGTGTAATAACCACTTTGTAAATTACTCCACCAAATACAGCTCCCAATAAACGGAACGCAAAGTTTTTGAATATTTTTCCAAATACAACTTCGCCTATAATTACGGCTGCAAGTCCGGTTACAATTGCACCACGCCCCATATTGACATCTGCATAACCATTATACTGTGTAAGTAAAGCACCCGCTAAAGCAACAATACCATTTGATAAAACCAACCCTATGATTTTTCGTGTATTTGTATTAATACCATTTGCACGTGCCATCGCTTCATTATTTCCTGTTGCACGAATAGAATGTCCCATTTCAGTTCCAAAGAACCAATATAAAATAGCGATTACGGCTACTGTAAAAATTCCTCCAACTAAAATTGCATTGTTTCTATCACGAAGCGATATAATCAGATCATATTTCATGACACTTAATGTTTGATTCGCTTTATTATCCAAAATTCTTAAATTCACAGAGTAAAGCGCAAGCTGAGTCAGAATACCTGCTAAAATTGGTGGTATTCCAAATCCTGTATGAAATATTCCTGTCGCGAGCCCTGCTAAACATCCTGCAATAAAAGCAATTACCATTGCAAGTTTAATATCCATTCCGCCAATGACACACATTACAAGAACGGCGCCGCCTGTACTAAGTGTTCCATCAACTGTCAGATCGGCAAGATCGAGTACACGATATGTAATATAAACGCCGATCGCCATAATGCCCCAGATAATGCCCTCGGCTGCTGCACCTGGAAGCGCTGATATAAATCCCGACATAAATTCTGCCATGTCCATTTCCTCCAAAAAAGGCGGCAGATTTTCGATCCACCGCCAGTATTTTCATATACGTTCTGCTATTCTTCTGTAATTACAAGTTCTTCATAATCATCTGGAACTGTAATATTAAGAGCTGTTGCACGGTCTGCAATGTATTTCTTTGTCAATTCAGTTGCATATTTGATTTCCATTTCTGCTGGATCAGCACCATTTTCAAGAATTTCGTATGCCATTAAGCCAGCTTCGTAACCGATACTGTAGTAACTGATTGAAAGTGTAGCAACGCCGCAGCCCTTACAGATACCTTCTTCACCTGCAATTACTGGAATATTCTTTGGTGAAGCGATTTCATTTACTGCTGATGTTGCTGATGCGATTGTGTTATCTGTTGGAATGTAGATACAATCTACTTCGTCACAAGCTTTTGTTACAACTGTTGCGATATCATTTGTATCTGCTACAGTGTATTCAATTGCTTCGATGTCATATTTTGCAAATTCTGCTGTGATCACATCTGACTGATATTTTGAGTTTGGTTCTGCAGAACAGTAAAGAATACCTACTTTTTTAGCACCTGGAACTAACTCTGTAACCATAACTGCTTGTTCATCTAATGGTGCAAGGTCAGCTGTACCTGTTACGTTGATACCTGTTGTTCCTGTCCATTCTGTTGTATCGAGTGCTGTTGCGAAATCTGTAATTGATGTAGCTACAATTGGAATATCTGCTGTTGCTGCCATAGCTGCCTGAAGTGCAGGTGTAGCATTTGCCATAATTAAATCAACATCGTCACTTACAAACTGTGATACGATTGTTCCACATGTAGGATTGTCACCTGCTGCATTCTGAAGGTCAAACTCTACTCTGTCACCAAGTTTTTCCTTTAACGCATCTTGGAAACCTTGTGTTGCTGCATCCAATGCATCATGCTGAACTAATTGACAGATCCCTACTTTGTATGTCTTTTCTTCGTCCTCATTTGCACTGTCACCAGAACATCCTGTGCATAACCCGGCAAACATTGTAAGTGCAAGTGCCAGACACATGATTTTCTTTAAAATACTCTTTTTCATAATTCTTCTCTCCTTTTTTATGTATTTCATAGAACTTTTTGCAATTCAAAGCGTTGCGCTTTAAACTGTAACACTTTAAACCATAAAATTACTGTATAAATTTTACACCTGAGCACCCACAATGTCAACCAGAATATGTCATTTTTCACAAGTAAATATAGCAATTTTTTTGTCTGAATTATAATAATTTTGTTTGATATAAATCTAACTCTCTTTTCTTCCAAAAATAAAGTCCGCAAGTTATATTTTAAACTTACGAACTTTATTTACATTTACACTATGTAATTTTGCAATATATTAAGACATTTTTTCGCGCAAGTCAGCCTCTTTTTGAGCTGCTAATTCTCCTAAAATTCCCTGGACACCAATCATAACAACTGGTCCAAAACTTAATCTTATTATTTCCAATGGCATTGCAAATCTCATCATAATCATTGCAGTGCTGAAGATAATATGAAGCAGAATCAAACTTACCATCATCCATTTCTTTTCTTTTCCTAAGATCAAGAATATTATATAGGAAATATTTAATAAAATAATAGCAGCTATTATATATATTATCCAATTTGAACTTTGCAACAATAAAATAATTTCACTTCCATCTCCCCAATCAATATTTAAAATCTTCATTACGGTATCACCATCCAGGCCCATCAATTCTGATATACTCTCCAAATCTCCACCAATTATTCCCAAGACACCATCCATTAACTTCTTTACCGTACTTATTATCTTTTTTTCTTCAAAAAAGTTTATGGGCATTCCTGCCAAATTTATCCACGGCAGAAAGAATACCGCTATGCTAGCAAGTGATAATGCAATTTTATAAGCATTGTCAATCAGATTTTTTTTGACATTTACCTTTCTTTCTGGTCGACACATGATTTCAGCACTGTTCATCTCTCCACAACTTGGACAATATACAACATCATTTTCTAATTCCTTTCCACACTTTTTGCAAAACATCTTTTTTCCTCCTATACTTCCTTTTCATTCCTAATCATTACACGCCGTAAAAACATGTAATCAATATTTTTCTTCATTATACATATTTTAAATGCATATTGTCAATACTACTATAAACTCTAAATGCATATTTTCACACTGCTATTGAACTAAAATATGTACATGGAGGTGGAAAAATGTACGAAGAATTATTTTGTAAACGACTAACGGAACTGCGCCTTGAAAAAGGTGTCTCTGCCAGAGATATGAGTCTTTCCCTTGGCCAAAGTGAATCTTATATAAATAGAATTGAAAATCAAAAGATGTTGCCTTCCATGACAGTCTTTTTTTATATTTGTGAATACTTCGAAATCAGTCCCCATGATTTTTTTCAAACAGAAAATAAACTTAGCAAAGAATTAATTGATACCATGAAAAAAATCCAATCTTTAGAACCTCAGAAACAAAAACATCTTGTTGACTTAATAAATGATTTGTAAGGCAAAAAGAAGGGGTTGTGATAAACGCCCTTAAAGAGTTGACACCGAATGCAGTTGCATTCGGTGTCTCTTTGGTTATACGGATTGTTTGTTATTTTCTTATTTTGGGGTACACAAATAACACCACGATTTTTTCGTGGCTAGTGGTATACCATTTTTATTTCATCAGGCACATTTTATGTTATGTTTGCTTTTGTTATGATATTTATAAAGATTAAATCCGCAGGAAATTAAGCAAAACTTTAAAATAACATTTTTCAGACCTCTTCTGAATGCACGTTTATAACTGCGGTCCCATTTCATTACACCGAATGTTTCTTCGGACTGGATGCTTCTGTTCATGCTCAATAGAGCTCCATGAATAGAGCAAAGATTATTTATGACTTCTTCATGTATTGCCGTCAATTCACGGTTTATCTGGATCTTGCGGTTTCCTTTTGAACGTGGACAGCATTTTTCTTTATGTGGACAGCCTTCACAGTTTTCACATTCATATATTTCTTCGCTCCGGCCACATTTGTTGCCACGGACCTGTCGTGTATATTTTAAATGAAATCTCCGGTTCTGTGGACACAGTAGACATCCGTTTTCGTCCTTCCTGAAGTTGACGGAACGATACGGATTTTCTTTATATTTCTGATCTTTTGCCTCTTTTTCAAACATGGCAAATTTCATAAACTTTTCCATGTCATGTTCCTCGCAGAACAGATAGTTATTATAGGGTCCATATCCTACATCAGCAACAGGGCATTTGGGATAATGCCCGTAGAATTCTTTGAATTTTTCCATTAATGGTACAAAACAGTCCATATCAGATGCGTATTGTTTTACGTCGATTGCAGCGATATATTCATCACATACAACAGCCTGCATGTTATAACAAGACAGAAGCTAATCATTTCCCATGTAGTCTGTTTTGATACGCATAAATGTTGCATCATGATCTGTCTTTGAATAACTGTTTCTTGAATCACCACATATTTTTATGTGGTCTGCATATTTTTTAAGCCGGTCTCTGTATGCCTCTAAAGTCTGATACCTTTTCTGTTGCATACTTTTTCTGTGACCTCTTCCAAATACAAACTCTTTAGGATCGAGGTTATAAACAGCCTTATATTGCTGAAGAATGATATCAATGTAATCAACAGCGTACTCTGTCCGTGTTTCAAATTTAAGACCCATAAAACCCAGTTCTTCATAGTTGATCTGTTCTAATAATTCAGTGATCCTAAAAAGCACTTTGTCATGGTTCGTAATGCACAATCTTTTTCAAAGATGACCTGGTTGATAACCAGAAAAATAGAATGTCAATTTTACATGATTTTTCCATTTATCTCAGCGACAGATACCCATTCTCCATGAAAGAGAAGAGAATGACTTTCAGCATAATCGTAGGATTGTATTTTGGGCGACCAGTTTTGCTCTCCTTAACTGCAAAATATGTTGTAAGTCAATACTATCCATGATTTCGCTGAAACTGTAAACTGGATCAGAAATATCAATAATTTTTTCGATATCCAATGGTAATTTTAGCTGTCTTATAGTATAATTATTATTGGTGTTTTTAGTTAGTTGCATAATTAATTATACCAAAAAAACGCTTAGGTCGCACGACCTAAGCGTTTTCACTTTAAGGGCGTTTTTTTACATCCCCTATTCTTCATTTTCTAACTCTTCTTCTTTATTTACAGTGTATGTCTGACGTTTTCTTGCCATTTCATCACTTTCTAAGTACTCATCATAAGTTGTAATCTTATCGATCAATTTTCCACCTGGAACGATTTCCATAATACGGTTAGCAGTTGTCTGTACAATTTGATGGTCACGAGAAGCGAATAATAAAACGCCTGGGAATTTAATCATTCCATTATTAAGAGCAGTGATTGCTTCCATATCTAAGTGGTCAGTTGGTTCGTCCATAACAAGAACATTTGCACCAGAAATCATCATCTTAGATAATAAGCAGCGTACTTTTTCACCACCTGAAAGTACTCTGACTTTCTTCACACCATCATCTCCGGCAAATAACATTCTTCCAAGGAAACCACGTACATAAGTAACATCTTTTTCTTCAGAATATTGTGTAAGCCATTCTACGATTGTATCATCGTTGTCAAACTCATGTGAGCTGTCTTTTGGGAAGTATGCCTGAGATGTTGTTACTCCCCATTTGTATGTTCCTTCGTCTGGTTCCATCTCTCCCATAAGAATCTTGAATAATGTTGTTTTCGCTAATTCATTACCACCAACAAATGCCACCTTATCTTCACGTCCAATTGTAAATGTAAGACCATCAAGTACTTTTACACCATCAATTGTCTTTGAAAGATTTTCTACCATAAGTACTTCATTTCCGATAGAGCGGTTTGGTCTGAAGTCGATATATGGGTATTTTCTGCTTGATGGGCGGATTTCGTCAAGCTGAATTTTTTCCAATGCTCTTTTACGAGATGTAGCCTGTTTTGATTTTGAAGCATTCGCACTAAAACGAGAAATAAATTCTTGTAATTCTTTAATCTTTTCTTCTTTCTTGCGGTTTGCTTCTTTCATTTGACGAATCAGTAACTGACTTGATTCATACCAGAAATCATAGTTACCAGCGTATAACTGAATCTTACCATAGTCGATGTCTGCAATCTGTGTACAAACTTTATTTAAGAAATAACGGTCATGTGATACAACGATAACTGTATTATTGAAATTAATCAAGAATTCTTCCAGCCATGCAATCGCATCCAAATCCAAGTGGTTTGTAGGTTCGTCCAAAAGTAAGATATCTGGATTACCAAATAATGCTTTTGCAAGAAGCACTTTCACTTTTTCAGAGCCTGTCAAGTCTTTCACAAATTTATAATGCAAATCTGTATCAATTCCAAGACCATTTAAAAGAGTAGCCGCATCTGATTCTGCATTCCAGCCATCCATCATCGCAAATTCACCTTCCAGCTCACTTGCTTTGATACCATCTTCTTCTGTGAAATCTTCTTTTGCATATAAAGCATCTTTTTCCTTCATAATATCATACAGTCTCTGATTTCCCATAATAACTGTATCAAGAACCATATATTCATCATATTTAAAATGGTCCTGTTCTAAGAAAGAAAGTCTTTGACCAGGTGTAATGATCACTTCACCTTTTGAAGGTTCCAACTTTCCTGATAATATCTTTAAAAATGTAGATTTACCGGCACCGTTTGCTCCGATAAGGCCATAACAATTGCCTTCTGTAAATTTAACATTTACATCTTCGAATAACGCTTTTTTCCCAACACGCAACGTAACATTACTTGTGCTAATCATGTATGAATATCCTCCATTTCAAAACTCGCTCGCGAGTCATTTCGCATCTAATATAATCTAAAACTCTATAATTACCAACGCTTATCTTAACATGAGAACTTTGAAATAGCAAGCCATGAATTAATTATATCGAACCTCTTGTAAAAACAACCCTTTTGGATCCACAGGTGCACTGGAAGTTACTTTGGATCTCGCATCAAATACAGCCTCAATCTCTTCCTTCTTACGGTTTCCAAGCCCTACGTCAATCAATGTTCCTAAAATCATACGAACCATATTGTGTAAAAAGTCGTTTCCATGGATAGTGAACTGAATCTCGTTTCCATCGTCATAAATATCAATGTCGTAAATTTCTTTTTCTGTCGATTTATTTTTCTTCACTGTAGAAAAATTCTTAAAATCATGCTTCCCAATAAATAAAATCGCTGCCTGCTTCATAATCTCTACATCCGGCTTTTTGAATGAATGATAGACGTATTTTCTTTCAAATACACTTGGACCGTCATTAATCGCCATACGATACAGATATACCTTTGAGGCTGCATTCAGGCTGGCATGGAAACGTTCCGGCATTTCTTCAATCTCTATCACTGCTATATCCATTGGCAGATAACGATTTAAATATCTTTTCATTTCAAGCAATGTCATATCTGTTGTAGTTTTAAAATTAACCACCTGACCATAAGCATGTACCCCTACTTCTGTTCTCGCACCACAAAACAACTCTACATTTTCGTTTGTCATCTTCTTAATCACTTCTATAATTTTATTAGAGATTGTATTTGTGGACTCATCTTTTCCCAGTCTCTGCCATCCTTGGTAACGGCTTCCATCATACTCTAAAACCAATTTTATATTTCTCATGCATATCTCCTTTAAACGAAACAATGTTTTCTTAACCGTTTCAGTATAACAAAAAATATGTTATAATAAAAGAACTTTATAACAAGGAGCTATTTTATGAATACACAAGCAAAAAGAGTAGATGATTCCCGCGTTGAAACGGTCCACATCGTACGTCCGAACCATTTAAATGGTGCCAATCGTCTATTTGGTGGGATCTTGATGCAATGGATAGATGAAGTTGCTGGAATCGTAGCGAAAAGACATTCAATGACAAATGTTATTACGGCCTCTGTAGATAACCTTACATTCTTAAAAGGTGCTTATCAGGATGAGATGGTTGTAATCAAAGGCAAGGTAACCTGGGTAGGAAACTCTTCTATGGAAGTCTGTGTAGACACTTATGTTGAAAACAGACAAGGAGAACGCAATCGCATTAACAATGCACACTTTATGATGGTTGCACTAGATGAGAATGACAGACCCGTTCCCGTTCCCCGCTTAATTCTTGAAACAGACGATGAAAGACTTGCATGGGAACATGGTGAAAAAAGACGCCAAATCCGAGCAGAACGAAAAAAAGAAAAACTAGATGGTATCTAATATCAGATTATACGATTTATGAAAACAAAATACCTATCCATAAAAAATGTCATGCAGGAAAACTGCATGACATTTTTATTTTTCTTGATAAAACGTAATCGCTTCCTGCACAATCTTTGCTTCTCCATTCTCTACTTCAACAATAGAAACTCCGCAATTTTTATGCAATCCGCCTGCCCAATATTTCGAAATAGGATTCCCTTTGATAATTGTCAACAGCCCGCTCAAAGCTGCCCCATGTGTGGAAATTAAAATCGTACTGTCCTGATATTGCGGGTTGTGAAACAATTCTTCTAAAAATGCTTTTTCACGCACCAACACCGCTTCCGGAGTCTCACCATCTCCCGACGGGACATAACATTCTGTATGAAAAAAGAATTTCTTCATATTTTCATCCCATTCTGATTTCGGACTTCCTTCATATTCACCAAATCCAACTTCGATAATTCTTTCTTCATTGACAATCGGAATATCTCGGTCTTTTAAAATGATTTCTGCAGTCTCTCTTGCCCTTATAAGTGGGCTTGTAAATGCTACCTGAAATTCAATATTCTTCATCGCATCCCTGGTAAGCTCTGCGACTGCCCTTCCGTCTTCATTTAATGGAATATCAGTTCTTCCCTGCAGTTTACCCTCTTTGTTCCAATCAGTTTCTCCATGTCTTATCAAATAAAGTTTCATCATCTTTTCTTCAACACTCCATTCTTAATATATTCAAATGTAGCGTCTTCGCCTTTTTCTGCAAGCATATGAAGCAATGTCTCCAATAGCTCTCTTGAATCTTTATGAAGAATCGTATAAGCCAATCCCCTCTCGTAATATTCCAAAGGACTGCGATCATTGTATTTTTCTTTTAAATATGTCTTTGATGCTGCCATACGATCGATAAACATCTCAACCACATATCGCTTGGGCATTCTCATTCCTGAAAGTACCTTTTCACCCTCTAACGGATAATCAATCCAATACTCCAAATGATGCTTATTTCTGCCTTTATGATGCAGCCATGCAGACGAATAGCCTATGTCTTCTCGTTCCGCATTGTTTGGGCTGCGCGTTCCCTGATAATACTTTGCACCTACACGGAATTCTGTCCATCCATATTTTGACATATCGTGCATAATCCCCTGTCGGTAAAGTCCTACTCGAAAGCAGCCTTTCATAACCAGCATCTTATGATGCGTAATCGTGCAAAAATGTTGCCATGCTTTCATATTTTCACTCTTTCTATGACAAATCTATCATTCCATTTTTTAAATAACCATCAAAACATTTAATATGAAAAGTACCAATAAGTGCACCGGATAAAATCCATAAAAAAATGTTTTACATTTTGGTCCCTGCTGCCTGTTGTGAAACATAATCGGGATAAGGGCCAATATCGCATAGCTTTGAATATATCCCATCAAAAATATATTGATAATTGCAATTCCAATATATTTGATTAGCTTTTTCTCGCGGAAATAATAATATACCAAAATCATAAGCAAGCCCATGCTGCTATAATCTGTACGCAGAAATTCACTAAGTAAAAACATCGCAATAACCAACACCATTTTACGGAATGTTGATGGCGTATTTATAAGCAGATATAACATCAAGATACCAAGAAACAATGTAAAAAACACATTTTGATGGCCAAATTCCAATGGCGTTCCAAAAAAAGCCAAATCAAACGGAATCTCAGAAAGCAGGGCAAGCACTCCCAGACGTTTCATATATTTGAAAACATCATGCGTATAAACAAAACCTTCTACTAAAGTATATGCAAAGATTGGAAAAGCGATCCTTCCAATAATTCGAAGTTCTATATACTCAGGAAATATCACTGCGCCTAAATGGTCAATAAACATTGCAATAATCGCAATCATTTTCAGCGTAAATGTATTTATTGCCATCTATCCACCTCATACTCTGCAATATTTTCCTTGTCGATCAGAACCGTCTCAATATAAATCACACGCTCATAACTTTGCTGATTCAAAATTTTCATTGCCACTGTCGCTGCTTCATTCGCCATTTTTTCGGTAGATTGCGCCACCGTCGCTGCAATCAATGAATTTTCTTTTGCAAGTTCTTTTTTTACTTCTGGTGAACCATCAATTCCATAAATAATAAGCTCCTTACTTCCAACTGCATTTGCAGCAACTAATGCTCCAAGCGCTGTAGGGTCGTTTCCACACATAATTGCAACAATATCTGGATTATTCTTCAATACTTCCTCTACTTCTGGCAGCGCAACATCCAAATCTCCTTTTGCATCAATTCTTGCGACCACTTCAAAGCCTTTTCCTGCGATTGCCTTTTCAAATCCCTTAATTCTCTCATTAATAGAATTTCTATTTGGGCATTCCACAATAATAATTTTACCGCCCTCTGGAAGCTTTTCCAGCATATCCTTTCCACAAAGATATCCAGCATTCGTATTATCTGAACCGATATATGCATCTACCAAATCAAACGCCTGTACCTGTGTATCAATATTGATTACTTTAATTCCTGCTTCTTTTAATGCCTGAATCGCAGGAGTAATCTCAATCCAGTCGACCGGTGATACAAATACTGCATCCACTTCCTGTTCAAGAAGCCCCATGATCTGTTCATTCTGCTGTTCTGCATCTGACTCTGCATTAAGCGTAATCATTGTATGCCCTTCCTCTTCAATAGCTGTTCTTAAATAGTTCTCTAATGAGATAAAAAAAGGATTGTCCATCGTAATACAGCTATAAGCAAAATGAAATGTTTCTTTTTCGCTATTATTTTCCTCTAAATTTTCCTTCACAACTTCTTCCGGTTTGCATGCCGTTAAACATATCATCCCCAACATAACAAACAAGAATACTTTTACTAACTTTTTCATTATTTCTATATCCTCCAATGACATAACTACGGGGTATCCACTTTATTTTAGTCTATTTTCGTAGAAAGTCAATAGAACGATCAATAATAAAAATAGCCTCACATTGAGTGAGACTACTTTATTACTTATTACTCTCTTTCAGTCTTGCGAGCGCTCTTGCCAGAGCAGCTTTTGAATGATTATATTCCAAAATACTCTGCTTCTGGCGTAATTGTTCCTCTGCACGTCTTTTTGCTTCTTCGGCACGCCTCTTATCTATTTCATCTGGATACTCTGCAAACTCCGTAAGAATCACCATACGATTATTTACATCCTGCATCATGCCTTTTCCTATCAGTGCATTTTCCCATGTTCCATCTTCCTTTTGGATACGCATTTCTCCCATATTCAAAGCAACTACCATATCTCCATGATTGGCAAGTACTCCTAATTGTCCATCCATTGCAGGAAGGATCACCATCTTGCATCTGCCATCATAAAATACCCGATCACTCGCCAGCACTTTCAAACTGAATGTTTTCATATTTTTCCTTTACCTCATCAATTGTACCTACATTAAAGAAAGCAGCTTCTGGATATTTATCCATCTCACCGTCTACAATTGCTTTGAAACCTCTGATTGTTTCTTTTAGCGGTACATACTTTCCTGGAACACCAGTAAAATTCTCTGCGACAAAGAATGGCTGAGATAAGAACTTCTGAATTTTTCTGGCTCTATAAACAATCTTCTTATCTTCTTCCGAAAGTTCTTCCATACCGAGAATTGCTATAATATCCTGTAATTCTTTATATTTTTGAAGCATCTCCTGCACTTTTCTTGCGGTTTCATAGTGCTCTTTTCCAACAATGTCTTCTTCCAGAATTCTTGAATTGGATTCTAACGGGTCTACAGCCGGATAGATTCCCTGCTCCACAATCTTTCTTGACAATACTGTAGTTGCATCCAAGTGTGCAAACGTAGTTGCCGGTGCAGGGTCTGTCAAATCATCTGCCGGAACATAAACTGCCTGTACAGATGTAACGGAACCATTTTTCGTGGAAGCAATTCTTTCCTGCAATTCTCCCATTTCAGTTGCCAAAGTCGGTTGATATCCTACAGCAGACGGCATACGTCCAAGCAATGCTGAAACTTCCGATCCTGCCTGCGTAAATCGAAAAATATTGTCAATAAAAAGCAGCACATTCTGTTTTTCTTCATCACGGAAGTATTCTGCCATGGTAAGTCCAGTCTGTGCAACTCGCATACGGGCTCCTGGCGGCTCATTCATCTGTCCAAATACCAATGCCGTCTTTTCAAGTACACCAGATTCTTTCATTTCTGTCCATAAGTCGTTCCCTTCTCGTGAACGTTCTCCAACACCAGTAAATATAGAATATCCTCCATGCTCCGTCGCTATATTACGAATCAATTCCTGAATCAATACCGTTTTTCCAACACCAGCACCGCCGAACAATCCAATCTTTCCGCCTTTTGCATAAGGTGCAAGAAGATCAATGACTTTGATACCTGTTTCGAGAATTTCAACAACCGGATTCTGTTCTTCAAATGTAGGAGGTTCCCGATGGATACTCCAATGCAGCTCGTCTTTTAAGTCTTCTCCACCATCAATGGTATTACCAAACACATTAAAAAGTCGACCCAGCGTTTTTTTCCCTACCGGTACTTGAATACTGTCCCCTTTGACAGTGACAGGCATATCTCGACATAAACCTTCACTCGCCGTAAGAAGAATACATCTGACTGTATTTTCACCGACATGCTGTGTAACTTCCATTACACATCGTTCTCCATGATTTTCTACTTCCAAAGCCGCTTTTATCTGTGGAATATCTGAACCCGAAAATTCTACATCCACAACCGGACCTTGTACCTGTATAATTTTTCCTTGTTTCATGCTTTCCTCCTGCGCTTTTTCTGTGCTTTGGCTCCCGCAATCACCTCCGTTATTTCCTGTGTAATTGCTCCCTGCCGAACACGATTAAATTTAACTCGCAGCTCCTTTAATATTTTCTCTGCATTGTCAGTTGCTGCTTCCATTGCCATCATACGTGCATTTTGTTCACTGCAAAACGATTCTACCAAGGCACCATAAATGAACCCGGTTAAATAATCTGGTACTACATTTTCTAAAACGCTCTCAGCAGAAGGTATCATACGAATATCCTCCGCATAGGCACCTGCAATCATCGATGATGCAATGACTTCTTTCTTCAGCGGCAAAAGACGCCGCACTTTCGTTTCCGCTTTCATAGAATTTTCTGCATGTGTATATATCATATAAATCTCATCTAATTTCTTTTCATTATATAAAGAAACCACAAAATCTGAGATATCTCTTGCTCTGGTGAGATTAGGATCCTGCACAGTGTATCGAAATTCCATGTACACAGGTATCTTATGCTGAATAAAATATTCTCTTCCCAGCTCGCCAACTACAAATAGCAGATTATCCTGCCCCTTTTTCAAACATTCTTCTGTCAGTTTCAGAACGTTATGATTGTATGCACCAGCCAGACCTTTATCAGCAGAAACTACGATAAAGCCTCGCTTTTTTTGCTGATTTTCAACGCATAAGGGACACTCAGAGGCCATTCTCTCTCCTTCCACATAAGCACACCTCGTACTTTGTTCAAAATATCGATGTTCTATTTCAGGGAGATGCCTCACAATACGCGTGATTGTTCCTTGCAGCATTTGAAAATATGGTTCTGTATCCTCCAGATTTTTTCTTGCCTTTTTCAGCTTTGCAGAAGAAATCATATACATGGCATTTGTGATTTTCATCGTATCTTGTATGCTCTTGATGCGAGTCTGAATCTCTCTTGAAGTTTCCATCTATTTCCACCTACTTTTGAATTTATCTGCTGCATCCGAAATTTTATATTTCAGTTCTTCTGACAAATCTTTTGTCTGTTCAATTTCTTTTACAATGTCTGCATGTTCTTCTTCAAAATATGCAAGGATCGCTTTTTGATATTCTTTTATACGTACTCTTTCCACGGCAACGAACTCTTTTTTAGAAGCTAAAAACAGCGTCAATACCTGTTCATGTAAACTCATTGGGTGACCCAAAGGCTGCTTCAGCAATTCCATCAGGCTATTTCCATAAGCCAGCTGCTCCTTAGTTGCGTCATCCAAATCCGACGCAAACTGTGTAAACACTTCCATTTCTCTGAACTGTGCTAAATCAATTCGGATACTTCCAGCCGCTTTTTTAATTGCCTTTGTCTGTGCTGCACCGCCAACTCTGGAAACAGAAAGACCTACATTTACTGCCGGACGCATACCTGAGAAGAACAAATCACTTTCCAAAAATATCTGACCGTCCGTAATGGAAATAACGTTTGTAGGTATATAGGCCGATACATCTCCCGCCTGTGTTTCAATAATAGGAAGTGCTGTAATTGAGCCGCCTCCATTTTCATCATTTAATCTGCTGGAACGCTCCAGTAGTCTGGAATGAAGATAGAAAACATCACCTGGATATGCTTCCCGCCCTGGAGAACGTTCCAAGAGTAATGATAATGCACGATATGCGACTGCATGTTTCGATAAATCATCATAAACAATCAATACATCCTTTCCCTGATACATAAAGTATTCCGCCATAGCTGTACCAGCATAAGGAGCTATATATTGCAGTGATGCCGGTTCACTGGCCGTTGCTGAAACTACCACTGTATAAGCCATTGCATCCCTTTTCTTCAGAGTATTCACTAATTTTGCTACCGTGGATGCTTTTTGACCGATTGCTACATAAATACAGATGACATCTTTTCCTTTTTGATTCAAGATAGTATCAATCGCAATTGATGTTTTTCCAGTCTGTCTATCACCAATGATCAATTCACGCTGACCTCTTCCTATCGGAAACATAGAATCAATTGCCAAAATTCCTGTTTCCATCGGAACGTTTACTGACTTTCTTTCTACAATTCCAGGAGCTTTTTGCTCAATAGGCCTATAATCAGAAGCAATAATTTCTCCCTGTCCGTCAATCGGTGCTCCAAGCGCATTGATTACACGTCCTAGAAATGCGTCTCCAACTGGAATACCTGCTCTCTTTTCTGTTCGAACCACCCGGGTTCCCTCTTTCAATTCACCTTCACGTCCAAAAAGAATGCAGCCAATTTCGTCTTTTCGAATGTCCTGTACCATTCCTTTGATACCGGTGTCAAACAACAGAATTTCTCCGTACTCTGCATGATCAACACCATCAATGTTGGCAATTCCATCTCCTACATAATTAACAAATCCTATTTCTCTGCCCTGTATTTTTGCATCAAAATTTTGAATTTCTTCTTTTAAAATCGAGATAATTTCTTTGCTGCTTTCATGCTCTTTTTTTGCGGCATTTGTCAATTTTTCTTCCATTTGCCTTACTTTTTCTTTCGTGCTCCAGTCGAACTCATCTGTTCCTGCCTGAAGCTTGAATCCGCCACCCAACGATGGATCCTGCTTCTCTACGATCTTTATTTTTTCAACTCCATATTTATTTTGGAGAAAGCGTTGAATTCCTTCCAGCTGTTCTGGTGTAGGCGCTGTCACATAAGTCAATACAGCATCCAGACAGTCTATAGACTTTGGTGCATCTTTTCTCTGCTGTTCTACAATATCATCCCAGAAATTGATATCCTGGTTATCACATATCAATTTCAAAACGTCCCTGATTTTTTGAGGAAACACTTTTTCAATGATATCGTGCTTTTTACTAAGAGAAATGCACGGATCTGCCAATGTTTCTTTCACCTGAGGAACCGCTGAAAAAATCCCCGATGTCTGCGTAATCGCATCTTCGGGTATTTGTAGTTTCGCCAGCATTCCTGCATACTTAGTTACCGTCTGTTCCACTCTTCTCACCTGCTTTTTTCAGAAATTCTTCATAAATCACATAATCACCTTTTTCACCAGATGACTGAGATACAATTTTTGATGCAGCTAAAACAGCCAGCTTTGCAATATCTGCTTCTGCAGCCTTTACTGCTTTTTCTTTTTCATCATGACTGACTTTTTTTGCATCTATGATCATCTGCTTTACTTTTTGATCTGCATCTGCCAAAATTTTGTCGTATTCTATTCCAGCCAGAACTTTTGCTTCTTTTATCATGTTCTCTTGTTTTGCTTTTGTATCGGCCAGACAGCTTTCATATTGTTCTTTCAGCTTCATTGCCTCTTCCTTCGATGCTTCTGCCTGAGCAAATTGAGCGTCAATCAATTCCTGGCGCCTTGCAATTACATTTAAAACTGGCTGATACAAAAATTTTTTCATCAATGCTAAAAGAATCAATAAATTCACTACGATAAACAGCAGATTCCATGGACTAAAATTCAGCACTTCTTTCTACCTTCCTTTCTGCTATTTTAAAAAGATAATAATCAAAAGTGCGATTACAAAACCATAAATGGCCGTAGCTTCTGCCAGAGCACACCCCAACATCAGAACTTTTGTAATTTTACCTTCAGCCTCTGGTTGTCTTGCGATTGCTTCTGCTGCTTTCGAAGTAGCTAATCCAATACCAATACCTGCTCCCATACCTGTTAAAACTGCAATTCCTGCTCCAATTGCTAATAATGTTGACATAATATAACTCCTCCTATTCTACTGCTTCTTTTACGAATAACGATGTAAGAAAAACAAAAACATACGCCTGAATCAGGCCATCAAAAATATCAAAATACAAACTGAACGGAACCGGAAGACCAACTGGAATGATTTGCTTGATCAATTCCATAATGACAAATGCTCCCAGCACGTTTCCAAAAAGACGCATACATAATGATAACGGCTTAATTACAATCTCCAAAATATTAAATGGCGTCATGATCGCGACCGGTTCGGCAAAGCTCTTCACCCATCCTTTAACTCCTTTTGCATAAATCCCTGCAAACTCAATCAGCACTATACTCATAAGTGCAAGCGCAATCGTCACATTCAAATCCTTTGTTGGAGGTTTAAACCCAAACAGTCCGATAATATTTGCAACGCCAATATAAACTAAAACTGTCATCAAGTATGGAACATACCGCTGTCCTTTCTCTCCAACCATTCCACTGACCAGATTATGTAAACTAACGACTGCTGTTTCCAATATCACTTGACCCTTTCCCGGATTTCGTACCTTTAAATTTCTTGTCATCACAATCGATAATCCTACAAGCACAGCCATGATAATCCAGCTCACTACAACAGATTCTCCGATATCGATTCCACTGAATATCGGAATGGTAAATACCGTTTCACAGTTCAGCTCCTCCATAAGAGCTGTTGTTAATTTTTCCGTAAAATCACATCCTTTCTTGCTTTTTCAGATTTACGACATTATACTTTAACAGGAAATATTTGTAAAATTAATATTTTTGCATCAAGGTATTCATTTTTTCTATGGTTTGTTGATTTTTACCTAAAAAAATAACCTAGAATCAAAAATAAATACAAATTTACTAAGATAAAAATGGAGGTACATGATCATGTCTGTCAGTTATGACTCTTATAAAATCTTTTATTATGTAGCATATTACCAAAACATCACACTAGCTGCAAAAGCTCTGTTTTTGACACAACCCACTGTAAGCCATTATATTTTAAATCTGGAAAAAGAATTGAACTGTAGGCTTTTTATCCGTTCAAAAAAAGGTATGCGCCTGTCGCCAGAAGGAGAATTACTTTTTGAACATGTTTCAAAAGCCTATGCTGAAATTTCCCAAGGAGAGGAAAAGCTAAAAGAATATTTAAATATGGGAAAAGGACTGATAAGAATAGGAGCTTCTGAGACTTCTTTGCGTAATTATCTGATTCCTGTTCTTGGCCGCTTTAAATCAAAATATCCAAATATTCAGCTTCGTATCTCTAATACCACGTGCCAGTGGGTAAGTGAATCTATACGAAATGGCTCTCTTGACTTTGCTGTCATGACAACTCCTTTTCCAGACAGCGACCTGACAGTTCAGCCACTTATCAACTTTTCCATGGTGGGAATTGCCGGAACTGCATATTCTCATTTGGCGAATCGCCCATTAACTTATCAGGAGGTATCAGAATATCCTATGATTTGTCTGGAGCCTGGAACTTCCGGCAGATATTACCTTGAAACACTATTTGCTTCCCATGGAGTTCATTTAAATCCGGATATTGAGCTTTCTTCTGCAGATTTGATTCCTCCAATGGCAGAGCAAAATATGGGAATTGGCTTTGTGCCACGCATTTTTGCTGAACAGGCACTTAGACGTAATCAGGTTGTTGAATTGACATTTAATGATCCGCTTCCGGTTCGTTCCATTTGCATACTAACTGATCCCAAGCATCAACATTCGATTGCCTGCCAAAAATTTATAGCTGAGTTGAAAATTCCACAGGGAGTTTTTTAGGACGAAAAATTATTTATTATTCATCGTCGCCTTGCAATTCTCGTCTCTGTCTGATAGAGTTAGAATAACTAAAAAAATCAAAGGAGATAATTACAATGAGTGAACACAATCAAGACTGCAATTGCGGATGTAATGACGAAACAGTTACAGTTACATTAACTCTCGACAACGATGAAGTTATTGAATGCGCAATTCTTACAATTTATGAAGTTGATGAAAAGGAATATATTGCATTACTTCCATTAGATGAAGACGGAACTGAATTAGACGGTGATGTATACCTCTATCGTTACGTTGAAACAGAAGATGGAGAACCTACATTAGAAAATATCGAGGATGATGACGAGTACGAAGCAGCCGCTGACGCATTCGACGAATGGCTTGATGAACAAGACTTCGAAGATATGATCGAAGAATAGTCCCACAAAAAAGGATTGCCGCGCACTAAGCGTAGCAATCCTTTATTTTTTTAGTAACTCACCCACGAATCGGGATTGTTCCATTCTTTTTCCATTTCTTTCTTTTGTATATGAAATCACCAGCCTGTTTTTTGCCCTGGTCATTGCCACATAGAACATACGTCGTTCTTCTTCGATTTCTTCTTTTGTTTCTGCCTTTTTATATGGTGTAATATCTTCGTTGGCACCTATGATGAAGACCGTATCAAATTCTAGCCCTTTTGCTCCATGCATTGTCATAAACGTAATCGCATCCGGATTTTCATAACGGTATTCCGCCTGTTGCTTTAACTGCTTTGAATATTCCTCAATATGCTCAAACCACTCTTCTGCTGTCTTAAATAGCTTTGCCCGCTCTTCCAGTTCTCTTAATACATCCTGTAGATCATCCAGTTTGATTCTGCGTCTTTGAGCATACTCCTCTAGAAAATCATCATACCCAATATGCTTTCTTATATATTGGATTGCTCCGTATGGTGCCATTCTTTGAATAATGCGTAGATCAAGTTCAAACTGATCAATTCTATCCTGCATCCATTCTTTGTCACAATAAAATTTTCTTAAACTTTCAAAGCTGATCTGCTTCTGCTGCATGCAGTCACGTCCAAAATATCGATTCGGCCTGTTCATAATTTCCAGAAACGTTTTTCTGGAACGGTCTCCTAACGCCATTTTTATATAGGTCAATATATTTCGGCTTATAAAATGCTCATATAAATTTGGAAGATGTTCTTTCATCTGAAATGGAACATTGTATTCCATGCATGTTTCCACAAGTGCCCTTGCTTCCACGTTCGTTCGGAACAGTACCGCAATCTCCGACGCGGAGATTCCCTTTTTCAGCGCTTCCTGTATCTCCCGAATCACATATTTGCTCTCTTCTATTGGATGCTTTACTTCTTGAATATGAATAGGGAGCCCCTGATCATTTAATGTAAGAATCTGTTTGGAATATCTGCAAGCATTGTGGCTGATCACTCTTCCTGCCCCTCTGACAATCGCTTTTGTAGAACGATAATTGATATCCAGCAAAATCTCCTTTGCGTTTGGAAAATCTTTCCGAAATCCTAACATAATTTCTGGTCTGGAACCTCGAAAACGATAAATGGACTGGTCATCATCTCCCACTATAAACAGATTATTTTCTGGCTGCGCAAGCATTCGAATTACATCATACTGCACCAGATTGATATCTTGAAATTCGTCGATTAAAATATAGCGGAATTTTCGCTGCCACATTTTCAGAATATCCGGTCTTTTTTGAAACAGTTCGTATGTCAGAACCAACATATCATCAAAATCCACCTTTTTAGCACGTTTTCGCTCTTTTTCATATGTGTGAAAGATATTTTTAAATACAGTTTCGCTGCAGCTAAGTGATTGATATTCTTCAAGCGAAATCCTGTTATTTTTCACATTTGAAATTTCTCCTACTATTCCTTGTAAGAAATCTTTTTCATCACTGATATCAAGTTCCATCTGTTCTACAATTTGACGGAGTAACTGATATTTTTGTTCTTCAGAAAAAATGTTTTCAGCGGAAAATTTGTAGGCCCATTTTAATATTCCATAATAGACACCATGAAATGTGCCAAATGTGACAGGATAATACTGCTGATTTAGCTTGCGAAAACGTTCTCTCATTTCTTTTGCGGCTGCTTTTGAAAAGGTAATGACCAGAATCTCCTCTGGTGCGACTTTATGATTCTGAATCAAATATTCTACTCTTTTTGTGATAACAGTCGTTTTTCCAGAGCCAGGTCCGGCAAGCACCATACATGGTCCATCCTTATGTTCGACTGCTTTTGTCTGAGCCGGATTTAAACTCATTCCTTTCCTCCTAATCTTATCAAAATTCGTTGTTAAAACAAGGACGGGAAACTCCCGTCCTTTCAAACATGCAAATTTATTTACTTAATAATTCAATTCCCTTACGGATACGAGCAAGTGATTCCTCTTTTCCTAAGATTTCCATAATTTCTGTTGCACCGCCTGGTGTATTCTGTTTTCCAGATACTGCTGTTCTTACTGGCCACATTGCATAACCGTTCTTACAGCCCTTTTGTGCCACATAACCTTTTAATACTTCAAATAATGCATCGTTGCTGTAATCTTCCTGTTCTTCAAAGAGTGGAAGGATTTCTCTTAAGACTTCAAGAGACGTTTCTTCGTTCGTTTTCATCTTCTTGTGTGTATACATTGCTGTATCGTATTCTGGCAATTCTTCAAAGAAATCGATTTGA
Organism: Faecalimonas sp.; assembly: GCA_045121495.1. Classification (GTDB taxonomy): domain Bacteria; phylum Bacillota; class Clostridia; order Lachnospirales; family Lachnospiraceae; genus Faecalimonas. The sequence goes on along the minus strand of JBGVGF010000038.1, from coordinate 18,019 downwards.
GCTGCAATGTCTGGGAAGATTTCAATTCTTGTTTTAATAAGAGCAGCAATCTTCTTTAAGTCATAATCCTTTGTTACAGTTTGTTTGATATATGGTTCTGCCAACTCATAGAATTTGTCAAAATCCATTGCCTTTAAATATTCACCATTCATCCATTTTAATTTCACTGTATCGAATACAGCTGGTGATTTGCTCATGTGTTTGTAATCAAATGCTTCTACCAATTCTTCTAATGAAAAGATTTCTTTGTTGTCAGTCGGGCTCCATCCAAGAAGTGCAACATAGTTGATTACTGCTTCTGTTAAGTAGCCCTGTTCGATCAGATCTTCATAAGAAGAGTGCCCACAACGTTTGCTGAGCTTTTTATGTGTTTCATCTGTGATAAGTGGACAGTGTACATATGTTGGTACTTCCCATCCAAATGCCTGGTATAACTGATTGTATTTTGGTGCAGATGACAAATATTCATTACCACGCACAACGTGTGTGATACCTTGCAAATGATCATCGATTACGTTCGCAAAGTTATATGTTGGATATCCATCTGATTTGATCAGGATCATATCGTCAAGTTCACAGTTTGGCACTGTAATATCTCCATAAATATCATCATGGAACGTTGTTGTTCCCTCTGTTGGCATATTGATACGGATAACATATGGCTTTCCTGATGCGAGATTTGCTTCAATCTCTTCTTTACTAAGGTGTAAACAGTGTTTGTCGTATACTACGATTTCTTCTCCACCTTCTTTTACTTCACTCTTTAATGAAGCTAGTCTCTCTTTATCACAGAAACAATAGTATGCATTTCCTTGCTCAATCAATTGTTTTGCATATTTTAAATATAAACCTGTTGCTTGTCTCTCGCTTTGTACATATGGACCAACTCCACCATCTTTATCTGGTCCTTCGTCATGAATCAATCCCGTTTTTTCTAATGTACGATAAATAATATCAACAGCGCCCTCAACTAAACGCTCTTGGTCTGTATCCTCAATGCGAAGCAAGAAATCTCCGCCTTCATGTTTTGCAATTAAATAAGCATATAAAGCTGTACGTAAGTTTCCAACGTGCATTCTGCCTGTTGGGCTTGGTGCAAATCTTGTTCTAACTTTACTCATGTTCCTACACTCCTGTTCTATTGTGCTTTTCGCTGACTTACATTATATCTCAATTGCTATTGACTTACAACCGATTTTTTCGACTTACGTATCTTCCAATACTGAGTACTGAAGAACTGTTTTGGAATAGATACGATAAATACGATTCCAAGTACGATTGCAAATGCCAATTTGAGTGCCAGCATTCCTTTATTTACTGCCATCGCCAAATCATTTGTCACAAAATAATACGCGGTATAGTAAACGGAAGTTCCCGGAATCAAAGGAAAGATTCCAGAAATCAAAAATACTGTGATAGGACATTTTCTCCAAACTGCCAGAATCCGAGACATCAGAACGACAACCACCGTTCCAAAAAATGTCGCTAAAACCGGTGAAATATATGGAACAAGCAAACAGTAACAAATCCAACCTGCAGTTCCTGTGATCCCACAATAGAAGTAATATCTTGAATGCACATTATATAACATCGAAAATGAAACTGTTCCTATAAAAGAGCATATTATATGTTGAATCATTAAATCAGTCCCCCTATCACTTGTTCATAGAAAGAAAGTACACAGCCAACTCCAATTGCGATATAAACAAATACAAGTAAGGCATCCAGCATTCTTACGATGCCTGAAATAAAATCACTGTCTGCAATATCACGAATTGCATTTACAAATCCAACTCCTGGTATCAAAGGAAGTATGGAACCTATGATGACTTCATTTAGTCCTACTTCGAATGGAAATGGTAATTTCGTCACTAAAAGTGCCATGACTGTAATAAATCCACCACCCACAATATTAATAATAATTTTTGACATCTTATGTCTAGAAGCAAATAATACCCAAATATATAACAGACTTCCAATTACAAATGCGGCGCAGCTCGCTGGCGTGTTTGGCTGAATCAAGTAACAGAAAGCGCCGCTGCCCATTCCTGATGCGAGAACCATGTGCCAGTCTTTTTTAGGAGGCATTTTTTCAATCTCTTTTAATCTTGCGAATGCTTCGTCAATGCTGACATCACCTGCTGCAATCTCTCTTGATAACTCATTTACCTCGGTAACAATCCCTAAATGAGTTCCGGCCAAAGGAACGTGCTTTACTCTTGCAAATGTTTCTTTTCCCTTCTGATACGCTGTTAGAAAAATCCCATTACTAAGCACGAATGCATCCACCTGTTCAATCTTAAAATGATTACAAATATGCCAGATTGTTTCCTCTACACGGAAAATTTCTGCACCATTACTTAGCAGAATCCGTCCTGCTTCCAATGCAAGTTCCAATACACGATGCATCTCTGAATCTTCCAGATTGTCTTTTATTTCAACCCTTTCTTTATCCATGTTTATTCCTACTTTCTATATGTGCTATTGCAAATAATAATCTCCAAAATGCCTGTTTGTCAATCGGTATTCTGTCGTTATTTTTCAACAATTATGAATAACATATAAACGGCGCAACCGACTACGGTCACGCCATTTGCTTATCATATTATTATGCTGTTTTTTCTGCAAGAATTTTATCAATACTTACTAATTTAACACTTAAGACAAATACATCAGATGCGATATCCAATTCTTCTGGTGTTGGATAAGAAGGTGCAATACGAATATTGCTGTCTTTTGGATCTTTACCATATGGGAATGTTGCGCCCGCTGGAGTCATAACTAAGCCTGCTTCTTTCGCTTTTGCAACAATTGCTTTTGCACATCCCTCTAAAGAATCAAAAGAAATAAAATAACCTCCACGTGGTTCCAACCATGATCCAATTTCAAGACCTCCAAGTTCTGAATCCAATTTATTGAGTACTGTCTCAAATTTAGGTCTTAAAATATCAGCATGTTTCTTCATGTGTTCTACCATACCATGGATGTTTCTATAAAAACGTGCATGGCGTAATTGATTTAACTTATCGTGGCCGATTGTCTGAATCTTCATTTGTTCACGAATCGCAACTAAGTTCTCTGTAGATGCTGCCATCGCTGCCAAACCAGAACCTGGGAAACTTACTTTTGATGTTGAAGTAAACTTGTAAACCATGTCTGGATTACCTTCAATCTTACATTGCATCAAAATCTCTGGAAGCCAGTCTTGTTTATCATCATATAAGTGATGGATACCATATGCATTGTCCCAGAAGATACGGAAATCTTTTGCTGCTGGTTTTAATCTTGCAAATCTTTGCACTGTTCTGTCAGAGTATGTGATACCTTGTGGGTTTGAATATTTAGGTACACACCAGATACCTTTAATTGCTTCATCCGAGCTAACGAGTTCTTCAACGATATCCATATCTGGTCCTTCTGGAGTCATTGGCACATTGATCATCTCAATTCCAAAATGTTCTGTAATTGCAAAATGTCTGTCATATCCTGGTACCGGACATAAGAACTTCACTTTATCTAACTTACACCATGGAGTACTTCCCATAACACCATGAGTCATAGAACGTGCAATTGTATCAAACATAATATTTAATGTTGAGTTACCAAAAATAACGATATTGTCCTTTGGTACTTCCATCATATCTGCAAGAAGTTGTTTTGCTTCACGAATCCCGTCAAGTACGCCATAGTTACGACAATCTACGCCTTCTTCACAGATTAAACTTGTATTACTATTTAAAACATCCATCATCCCCATCGCTAAATCGAGCTGTGCTGCTGATGGCTTACCACGAGACATATCAAGGTTTAATCTCTTTGCCTTAATCTCCTCAAAACGTTCTTCTAATTCGCTTTTTAAAGCTGTCAACTCATCTATACTTAAGTCTCTATACGGTGTCATAAATTAATTCCTCCTAAAAGTTTCTTCATACTTCGATAGTCTATACGATTTTTGACTTTTTGGCAACTTTTTCTTGCAAAATTTTCCAGTTTTTTTAATTTTTCAGCATTTTATAGAGTTTTTTTGAATTTCTCATCTTTTTTTCATTCATTTTTATTATATTGCATTGAGTTTTGTTTAAAATCTCTCTGGAAAACCCGGAAAAATGCATCTACAATAAAAATTCCGATTGCTATAACACCTGCCAGTTCTAATGTTGTGATCAGATAATGAGTTGTCATCTCACCATTTCCTGCTATTACGCTATAAGCAATCCGGTACATTCCTGCACCTGGCACCGTTGGCAGAATCCCGGCTACCAAAAATACTGTTACTGGTGCTTTAAATACTCTTGCAAAGATGTGGGACACAATTGACACAGCCATCGCTGACAAAAACGTAGCCATTACTTCTGTTGTCCCGGCATTTTGGCTGACTAAGTATACAAACCAGCCTACTGCCCCTACAATTCCAGCATATCCCAGATAACGCTTTGGTGTTTCTAACATCACAGCAAACGATGCAATCGCGATAAACGCTCCAATTACTTTTATCACCATATTACGCTGCCTCCAATCCACATTTCAAAAACTGCCATCCCAATACCGATTCCCAGGGCAATTGAAGCTGCTTTCAAAAATGCTTCCAGGATTCTGGCACAACCAGAAAGATAATCCCCCTGAAGTGTGTCTCTGATTGCATTTGTAATTGCAACCCCTGGCACAATTGGCATAATCGCGCTGACAATTACAATGTCCATATTAAGTTCTGGAATAGAAACAGCCTTTAATCCCATTGTCAATAACGCAATTGCCATACAAGACAGCACATCCATCATTATCGTATTTATTTTGATGATTTTCCCTGCACTAATACAACCTGCAAGAAGCATCCCTACAAGAGCCGTAGCGATCACATCGAGTGATGTTCCTCCCAGCATCATGGCAAAACCAATTGCTATCCCTGCTGTAGCAATGTTAAAAAAAGTACGGCTGTACTGTTTTTCTTCCACGCATTTCAACTGTGCATAGGCTTCTTCTAAAATAATATTTCCACCACAGTATTTTCTGGAAATCGCATTTACCTTAATAATATTATTTAAATTTGTGCTTCGATCATTAATTGTTTTCACAACCGTGACAGGTGACTCCATATTCTCGCCATTGATTGTTGCTACAATTCCGGTCATCAAAGCTAAAGCTTCAATGGATTCACATTTAGAAGTTTTTAATATGTGTTCCATCGTATCTTCCACACGGTACGTCTCAGCACCACTAGACAACATAATTTCTCCAGCAAGTACTGCAGTATCCACAATCAATTTGTAATTCACATTTCCCCCGTTCCGGTTTTTCTATACTGCTCGGTCCATCTCTCCAATGTATCTTCTTCAAATGAGAATCTCATTTGCTGTTCAACATCCTTTATTTCCTCTTTCAGCAGCAGATCAATCCCTTGATAAACCTGACTTTTATTTAAAAGTGACTTATATTCATTCTCCGACATATATTGATAACATGCATACAAATATGCTTTTAGCATCGATTCCTCTTCGCATATTTGAAAAGCAGTCTCATACATCTTTGCTGCTTCCTCGTACAAAAACAGTCTTCCATATGCTGCTCCGAGACATCCATATACTTTTCCATAAAATTTACCATTAATACTTTCATCGGTCTCTTCACGAAGAATCGATTGATAAATCAATATCGCAGATTTTACCGCTCCACTTTGCAAAAGGTTATCTGCTTTATACTTTTGTTTTTCTATCGGCTTTTGATTCTTCAGCCTCATCAATACATCCTGAATTCCACTCAGTTCAGCTGTCGTATAAATTGATGAAGAAGCAAGAATCGTAATAATAAACTGCTCAACAGAACCATGCTGTTTCAAAATCTGACGGAGACTATTTGCAAGCTCATTCAGTTTTAATTCGTCTTCCAGCCAATCGCACAACGTTTCGTTCACGATTGTATAATCAATCAAATAAAGATGATTACATATGAAATAGCATAATTCTTCAATCGTATAAATTCTGCGATGAATTCTGCCAATTTCATATGGCTGTTTTGCTTTCTTTCTATGACAAAGAATTATACTGCCCATTGCTTCCTCCTAAGTTTATCTCTTTTTCCACATAGAAATCTGTGGCAGGGAAAAATTCCCCGAACCCAAGGTCTCTGAAGCTGATTTTACAAGTTTTTTCATCCAAAAAGATGGCTTTCACCTGAAGTCTGAGTGTATAATTATTTCTTTTTGGAAGTCCTGCCATAGAAATCTTTTCTACTTTCATATCAGCTCCAACTAAAGATTCTATATGTATTTCAATATCATCTGTGTTTTCTAACAAAATTTCAAATTGTGTATCTGCCTCATACCATCTGGTTCCCCAGGAAATAATTGGCTTCCATTTATCCAGACCATCCATTCGAAGCTTTAGACAAATTTGATCCATCATCTTCGTTTCATCCAGATAAATTGGCCCCTCCATAATCGCAAGACTTCTTCTGTAAGCAGTATAACATGCACCCTTACTATACAAGTTGTTGCCAATAAAAGCTCGCCTTCCATTACAAAGCACCTTTAGAGACTGTGGATACCAATTGTTTTCAAATCCTTCTCCCACCAGGAACACAGAAGAAACCAGTTTCTTTGCAAAGACACCTTGTACAAAGTTTTTAAAACAGTTGTCTGCATCCTTTGCACGATCTACATTTAAAACTGGATAGACTGCCGCCAATTCTGCCATCTGCGCATTTGCAACTTCATCTACTGTTATAAAAGTATCCTTGCCTTTTCCAAAACCAGTTCGAAGCTTGCGAAGCATGTATGCTTTTACTTCGTGTCTGTCACATTGGAAAAGTGCTGCCTCATATTGCCAAAGTTCTTTGGGCTGATAAAGCATATAGTTACAAAAGCTTTCCTTATAGTCCTGCACATATATGCTTTCTTTTGCAACTCCAATACGCTGTCCGATTCCTTTCAGCACTCTTCCCATATCAACATTAAGTTTTGGGACGGTAAACACAATCTGTACAATATTCCTTGAAAATCTTTCTAACGAAATTTCAATGAATTTTGCCAACAACCAGACTGCTTCATATCTTTCTTTTCCCAAAAAGATCTGCTCCCGTTTCATCGCTTTTTGATACAAATCAGAAACTACATACCCGGTTTTGGTAACATCCAGCCTCTTCGCCTCGTTTGCAATCAACCAGCTATCTTCTTTCTTTCCTAAAACCAAAGGAATCTGAAAATTGTCAACAAACGTTTCCATCGTCTGCGGCTCTTGCTGCTTCTCATTATAGAAACTAATCTGGCAATATTTTTCATTCAAATCATATCCAATGATATCCCCTGCCATGCTACATTTCTTCCTTTCGTATTTTCCTTTTATTCCATCGTTTGCTTTTCAGTGATTAGTATAATGTAAAGATTTCTCTTGCAAGTTCTTCCTCTCTTGTGTATTGTACCATCGCTTCCAAACGCTCCTCTTCAGGCAATTGCAAAATATGGTTCAATCTTCCATATTTACCTTCCTGTACCTGAAGATTCTGCTGAGTGTAGACTTCTTTTTCTGTAATATGCAAAAAGTCTTTATTTTCTTCGCGGAAACAGTATTTTAACGTCTCTCCACCGTACAAAATAAATTCTTTTATATATGTATTCTGATAAACCGGAAGGAGTATCTCTGTTTTATTTGTTTTATCATCAATTGAATATACAATCTTGACCTTACTGTCTGATGAAGCATGATATTCCACTATAAATTTATCATATAAATGAACCTCCCTCAGCCATTGCTTTGGATAATCCATATAAAAGGCAAATATCATACCTTTTTCACACATTTCACGTAAATATCCACGCAAAATATCTTCGGACTTTTGATCCACAGCTCTTCCTGCAAAGTATTTTAAAATCGCAACTTTGCAAATATCTGCAAGATATTCTTTTTCATTTAATTCCTTCATCATAATTGCAAAAATATGCTGACTTACTTCACGTTCTGCAGTCACATATAAATTTGAAACATATGCCAAATAGGCCTGTTTTAATCTAAAGTAAGGCTTTCCTATGTAGTAATCTTCAAAAATTTCCTCCTCTCTGAAAATCACTTCAGAGAACAACATCTGCGTAATAATACGCTCAGCCAATTCAGCCGCAGGCACTCCGTATTCCTTCGCATGTCTCCATACAAACTTCATGTCACTGGTCGCGCCACAATAGAATTTGGCCAGATATCCTAAAAGTGCCTTATCATACTGTCCTCGTTTCAATAATTCAAAACTAATATAAAGAAGGAAATCATCTTCTACTTCTTTCTGTTCACGGATTCGTTTTGTGCACATAAAAAAGATTTCATCTTCATTAAATGCATCCAGCCCATAATACTTCAGATTATCAAATGAAAGCGGAATTTTCTTTGCTTCCTGCTCTGCTTCAATCTGACTTTGCATACGTTTCTTGCACATCTCCATGTAACGCATTTCATAAAATAGACGAACAGCGTCATATGAAATGGAATCTGCATAATGATGTCCGTCATTGGCCTCCCATACAATACGCGACTCTTTGTCGTACAAGTACACGTTGGCACCATTTTCTGTATATGCAACACGCTGCCTGATACTGCCATCTTTCTCAATCACAAGGACATATTTCATTCCTTTTTTATCCGTTGTAACATGATATTTATGGCAAATATCATAGAGTGCATCCAAATCTTCCACGGAAATCTCTTTTTCGTTGATAAAACGATTATAAATCACTCGAAGGGATTGATTTATATGTCTCTTTCTAAGCTGTTCCCAGGCAAATTCTCGAATCTGATTCTGATAGGCCATATAAATATCACTGTTTTCATTCTCATAAGTGAGAATATTCTCATAGAGCAGTGCTGTTCTCTTATAATCTAAATTAATTCCATGCATGAAATACAGATACAAGATTCTTGGAAATGCCGCTTTTACACGGTTCATATTCACAGACATCATGTAATATTCATATAATTGTGCAATCTTTAATTCTTCCTGAATCGCCTTCTCATACCATTTGAAATATTCAGAACCGATTTTATTTCCCTTAATCAGCTGCATGCATAATGCATTTAAAATTCTAGGTTCTTCATACATTGCATATGCACGTTCTAGAATCAAAATCAACTTTTGGCTGAATTTTTTCTGCTGCGCAATCAAATCTGCCGCATGAAGCGCAAGCTCTTTTGTAATAATCTTATATTTTGTAGCAAAATTAAGAATCTGAATCTCAAATGCATCTAGCTTTCTTAGAAGTGGAACCTTTTCCTGAAAACAGATATATGCTTCTGCATATAACAGAATCTGCTTTGCTCCATTATAGAATTGTCTTTCAAATACGCGGATACGGTCACTATAACTTCTATAACGTGGCTCCAAATTAATGATCATACATAATAACTGCCATGAATATGGATATTTGATATACATACGATTCAATTCTTCCAACGCACGGTTTGTTGATGATGCATCTTTTTTTAGCAGCGCATTTAAAAAAAGATAATATACATTGATCTCCGGCTTTCTTCCAGCAAGATACTTACCGAAATCACTATTATCTAAAATCCATTTTGCTTCTTCCTCACGTCTTCCTCTTAAATAAATGTGCGCCTGAAGAAGCGTATAATATTCATTGAGCGGATCCAGCTCTCTTAGTTCTTTGACATGTATAAGCGCCTTTTCTACCCAATCGTCCAAATCAATCTTGCCAGAAATACATGCAAGATATTCCTTTAATCCCTGCCCAGCTATTAAACCTTTTGCACTCTTTGTATCATCGTGAGCCACACACTGATGTACTGCAATCTCGATATAGAGCTGCTCATATGGTGTCTCAATACAGATTCTTCCAAAATTGTATCCCGCATGAAGATTCTCTTTACGAATAAAATACTCTAAATGGAATGAATTGCCTATGAAGTCATCTGTCGATACCTCTTCTCTGAATAAAGTGATAAAGTTATCCTGTGTTGAAATGCGGATCGGCAAGTATCCCCAGGTATTCTTAACAATGTCAATACCATCTTTCTTATCTTCTAATATATTCTTGTATTCCAACTGATCCCTTGACAAAGTCAGATAAATCTTTTCTTTTTGTTTAATTCCAACCAGAAATTCTTCCAAAGCCTGCTCATCTAACGACCACTTACGCATATTATCATATAAATTCTTCACACGAGAATCTTCATATCTCAAAACATCATAAAATTGCCTTGTTCGGAATAATCTTCTGGCCTCTGTGAAATCTTTCACCGCAAGTTTTCTAAAATCTGCAATTGTCTGCACCTTTCCATATGAAGTCATAATAAAAGGCTTTTCTACAATAGCCGTAAAATGAATGTCATATTCACCACCATTACATACAATGGAAAACTTGCCTTCTTCCACTTGTCCAGGCAAAAGTCCTGTGCTGTCAAATGTGAAATTCACTTTCACTGGATTACCATCAAATCCCTGCTCTAAACAATGCACACGAAAAGAAGACGGATATACAAGCCCTCTGATATTACCATCCTTTTGATTCTCTATTAAAAAACTTCCCTGATATACTTCTCCCTCGCTCACTTTGATTTGAATGTGAGTCTCTGGAAAAACGATATCTGGTTTTTGTAGAATAAAGTCACCTTTCGAAAATTGTTTGATTTTGTTTTTCATCTAGTCACCTACTTTGTTTCTTTCGTTGCATTTTTAAAAAATTACATTATAATGAATTATAGCATTAATCTAGTATTAATGGCAAGAGAATCGCACATAAAGGAGGGATAGCATGAGTGAGACACCACGCTTTCACGGAAGTGATATAGAAGAGATTGAAAAATATTATGGAATACCTAAAGAGACTATTGTTGGCTTTGGAGCAAATGTAAATCCACTTGGGCTTTCAGATAAAATCAAACAGGAGATTGCCAATAATTTGGATATTATTACATCGTATCCTGACCGAAATTATACTTCGCTTCGAAATGCAATTGGGACATACTGCAAAGTCAACCCAGACCATGTTGTTGTTGGAAATGGATCAACTGAACTGATTTCCTTACTGATTCAGCATATTCGTCCCAAAAAGGCATTACTTCTTGGACCAACATATTCTGAATACGAACGCGAACTTGAATTATGCGGTGGAAAAATGGAATATTATTATTTATCCCCTGCAAAGAAATTTCGCATTGATTTAGTAGAATTCTTAAGTGTATTAGATTCCTCTATTAATTTACTAATCCTATGTAATCCTAATAATCCAACTTCATCTGCAATTTTACTGGATGATATGGAGGCCATTTTAAAACATTGTAAACAACTTGGAATTTTTGTAATGATTGATGAGACATATATCGAATTTGCGCCAGATATCGACGCACTTTCCAGCATGCCTCTCGTAAAAGAATACGATAATCTTATGATTATTCGTGGCATTTCTAAATTTTTTGCTGCACCTGGTCTTCGTCTTGGATATGGTGTAACAAGCAGCAAATCTTTTATGCATGTGCTTCATACCCACCAGAATCCTTGGAGTTTAAATAGCGTAGCTGCATATGCTGGCGAGCGAATGATGTACGATACCGAATATATTGATGCCACACGAAAACTTATCACTGAGGAACGTATCTGGATGTATCAGGCACTTTTGGAAATTCCGGAACTTCATACCTTTAAACCAATGGCAAATTTCTTCCTGGTTAAGATTGAAAAGGACGGAATCACTTCTTATGATTTGTTTGAATATTTGATCAAGCAAGGCCTTATGATTCGTGACTGTGCCTCTTTCACATGCCTTGAAGGGGAGTACATCCGCTTCTGCATCATGAGTCCGGAGGACAACCGTCGTCTTATCGGAGCATTGAAGACGTATTTTCTATAACACAATAAAAGAGTTCGCTTATTCGCGAACTCTTTTATTATCTCATGATTAAATAAACAGTGTATACAATATATACTGCTACCATGGTAACTCCCATGCCTCTTCCTACTTTTTTCGTCTTTGCAATTGGAATATAAGATATCACCATAATTGCTAATAACATGATCATATCATATAAATATGTGTTGCTTACATTCATAGGTAAAATCGCAGCCGAAGTTCCTAAAATAAAGAAAACATTGAAAATATTGGAACCAATTACATTTCCTACTGCAATGTCACTTTCTCCCTTTTTAGCTGCAACCACAGAAGTTACAAGTTCAGGAAGTGATGTTCCAATCGCAACAATTGTAAGTCCAATAAGAGCTTCGCTAAGTCCGAAAGCCCTTGCGATTTCTTTGGCACCTTCTACAGATAAATCCCCACCAAATACGATTCCTGCAAGACCTAAAACCATAATAATGATGCTCTTGCCTATAGGCATAGATATATTGGACAATTCTTGTTCATGATCATCTGCTGACGCTGCACGTTCCTTCAAACCGGCCTTTACTGTCGTATACATAAAAATAACGAATACAATCAATAAAATAACTCCATCCACTCGGCTAATTTTCATAGCTGGTGCATTAAAAAGAATCATGTCCATCGAAAGAACTGTCAACAATGCCGCTCCAAAGATTGACAATGGATAATCTTTTTTGATAATTCCCTTTTCAACTGCAATTGGTGTGATAGCTGCACTAGCACCCAATACAACTAATGTATTAAAAAAATTAGAGCCAACCACGTTACCAATGGCGATATCATTGCTCCCCTTTAATGCAGCTGTAAGGCTAACAGCCAATTCCGGTGCACTTGTTCCAAATGCAACAATTGTAAGTCCAATCACGAATGTAGGAATGCGAAGCTTCTTCGCAACCGAAGATGCACCTTCTACGAACCAGTCTGCACCTTTTACCAGTAGTAAAAATCCTACTACCAACTTTACTAATGATAAGATAATCATTTTTGTTTCTCCATTTCTTACTTTTAACCAAATCTTTCCTAGAAATCATCATATCATTCTCTGAAAATTATTACAATCAAAAAAAAACGATTCTTGTTGTTCTTTATGGGGAACAATTCCCGCATGGTTCATAGCCTTGCTTAATCAAATCAGCTCTTGTACCTGTGTATTCCTCTTTGTTGGATGCTTTCATTGAAGATACACTGGAACAATCTTCTTTATGGAATTTTTTGTTACTTGTATTTAATATATAGGTTGCTTTTACATCAGAATCTTCACCTACAGCGGCTTCCCAGCTTTCACCCGTTGCGTAATCAATTTCAATTCCTGGCTGAACGTTATATACAAACACATTAAAACAAATGCCATCTCCTTCATCCTCTACAGACCATGCCTCAATCTGAACTCCAGAAGCAAGGAGATTATCGCCTTCAAACACGGGTGTTACACGATACAAAACATGATTTCCTGTTTCTTTTACATAGTCAGCAACCATATTTTCAAATGGAAGCATTCCATCCACATTCATATATCTGGTTCCTGTAATCAGATTTTTCTTATTGGCATTCTCTCCCGATAACTGGAAACCTATTAAATGGCATCGGTTATAAAGATATTTTCCATCTACATTGTCATACTTCACAGTATGCCAACCAGAGGGTTTTACCTGTCCGATACTTTCTCGGTCCTCTGTAGGCATTAAATCCTGACCTATATTAGCAATTACAACACCACATCTTCCAAATTCATCTAAATCACTATAATATTCATAAGATTCCTCTGTATAATCTTCCTCCGTAAATGACGGCTCATTATTATGAATAACAGCATACGGCTCATCTGTATAATCTGGTATTTCTTCCAACGTGGCTGCATGCTCGATAACCGGATCATCTTCCAAAACAATCTCGACATTACCACATGCCGAACAACATGCCATGATGACACATAGCAATAGTAATCGAATCCTTTTATTCATCTTTATACTCTCCCCTTATATACTTCTTTGGTAATCTTATCATGAGAACTACCGACAAACTCAGACTCTTCTTCCAATTGCCACTTATCTAGCTCTAAGTCCAATCGAAAATCCGAAGGATACTTTCGATTCCATTTATAGACGATCAATTGCTCAATCTCATCTTCATATGATTTTAGCGCTTGATTTTCTACGAAACAGCTCTCCCCTTTACCTGCTTTCTTTAAGAAATCATCATCCATCGTAATCTCAGACTCATATTCTTCAAATAACTTTTCCGAAAATGGATGAATCCAGACACTTTGAAACTGACTCATTATATCTTCAATCACAGCTCTATCTCTGCTCTGTCTTCTCGCATTAAACAGCATTCCTTTATTATCATCAATACATACAATTACTTTCATTTCTTTTCACCTGTTTTCTTATTTTTGCATACCATAAATGTAACAGATTCTCTTCGAGGTATCCACATGAACAATAATAATATTGATCGAGGAAAATTGCAAATCAATGTTTCTTCAATGGGAAATTCACGACCAATTGAAGATGCACGCATTTCTATTGCATATACGGGCATTCCCGAATCTACGATAGAAGAAATTACAACCAATTCCTCTGGCCAAACTGAAACGATTGAACTTGACACTCCACCATTGGAGTACAGTTTAAATCCAACAATCGAACGTCAGCCATATTCCGAATATACCCTCACAATTACAGCACCAGACTTTGAACCCGTCAGCATTGCCGGAACTGAACTTTTACCAGACGTTACAGCCATTCAAAATGTCACTATGCGTCCTCTGACTCCAACTGAAACTCAAGAAGAAGTCTTTGTTATTCCCGCACATACATTATATGGTGAATATCCTCCAAAAATTCCTGAAGATGAAATCAAACCAATAAACGAAACAGGGGAAATTGTACTTAGCCGTGTCGTTGTTCCAGAGTATATTGTAGTACATGATGGATCTCCGCGAGATTCAACAGCACAAAATTATTACGTGAAATATAAAGATTATATCAAAAATGTAGCCTCTAGTGAAATCTACGCAACTTGGACTCCAGCTACAATAAGAGCGAATGTGCTGGCGATTATGTCCTTTACTCTGAATCGTGTGTATACAGAATGGTAGCGGAATCACAAGGTATTCGATGTAAGAACGCATCCATATTGATTTTAAAACGCACCACTATCCCCTCCTGTGTGATGTCTATTCTTTCTACAAGCGTATTTATAATAACCTTTTTTGTATCTGAATCCGCTTCCTCTAAAATCTTTTGCCAAGTTGGAAATTGTTCTTTCATTTCTTCCCATCCAATGCTTGCTACATCTTTATTTTTCAGTTGATATTCTCTTTCCAGGATACTTTCTCTTTGTTCTTTTTCCTTTTCTTTATGCTTCCTTATTGCACTTACCAGTTCTTCCAGAGTTAAGGCATAATTTCCTGTCATGGCGTCTGGTAAATTAGATTCCAAAACTTCAATTCCTGTTTGGATTTTTTTTAGTTCTTTCTTATCTTTCTTAATTTCATCTTCAATAGCATGTTTCACTTTTTTTTGATTCCTTGTTATTTCTACAAGTATATCTTCTTGCTTTAACAAACTGCTTATGTACCCAGATATAGAATGAAATATTATTTGCTCAATCACATCTGCCCGAAACTGCTTTACTTTATCATGTGATACACCTTGGTGTGCATTTGGACATCGATAAATCAGTGTTTTACTTGCACGTCTTTCTCCAGTATTTTTTATTGTCCAATAACTGTATTTACTCCCATTCGTCATTTTTTGGCCACAACAGCCACAATAAAGTACATCAATCAACGGTAAGCATCCATAACTTTTACTGATTATTTTGACGTCCTGATTTTCTGGTTTTTGTTGATATTTTTTAGAACGTATTTCTCTTTTTTCCTGGGTTCTTTTCCAAGTCTCATTATCAATAATTCTGATATTTTCATTTGATTCATTTGCGATAATCCATTCTTCGCTATCCAATCTATGATATTTTCCATTTTTGCGCTCACGCCTTTTATAAGCAACACGACCTGCATAAATCGGATTTGTCAAGATACTTGTTATTGTGCCACCTTTCCAAACATCTTTAGGCGACATTTTTTTATAATATTCGTCTGCATTTAAAACACTTGCTATTTTACTTGAACCATAATCTTTGTGTAATGATAAGTGATAAATATATCTCACTACCTCTGCTTTTTCAGGAATGATTTTTAGAGAATGTAATGCCCTTCCATGTTTACTCAATTCGCCTGATAACACTAATTCATATCCATATGGTGCACAGCCTCCCATGAATTTACCTTTCTGTACAAGCTTCTGTGCTGTATCTTTTACTCGCATGCCTGTATCAGAACTACTCTTTTGCGCATTTCCATAACGAAGCGCCAGCATCATCTGCCCCATGATATCGTCGGTTTCCGGACTGATACACCCATCTTTCACTGTATATGTATCTACTCCAAAACTTTTCAAAGTCATAATATACGCGCCCATTTCCCACATTCTTCTTCCAACACGGTCATCTTTATAGGCCACCAGAATTTGAAATTCTCCATTTTTTGCATCGTGCAAAGCCTCTTGAAGCGTCTCCCTTTTATCTACGGTATTTTTATATCCACTATTACTTCCTTCAAAATATTCTTTTTCATCTAAGACCCAATCTTCATGCTTCTCTATAAATTCTTTCACCAGCTGTCTCTGTACCGATAAATCCCCATCTGCCTCTAATTGCTGATTCGAACTTACACGAAGCAACATTCTTACATTTTTTTGCATAGGCAGATTTCCTTTATTTTTGCTTGTAATTCGCTAAATAATATTTCTTTGATATCTTTCTCAATTTGAACTGTATATTGGGATTCTATCGGAAATTCCAGAATTATTTTTTTGTCTGCCGCTTTTTGTTCAATTCTTTGATATTTTTGTTCTTTCATAAATCCGAATACTCCAGAACGGTTTTGATAATATCTTATTGAAATGCGGCTTGTCATATTATTAAAATTTGGCATCATGAAGACACTAACTTTCTCAGAAACAAAAAAACGAATAAGAAAAATTCATTTTTTCTTACTCGTTTTTTAATGCCGCAAACCGGAATCGAACCGGTACGGGAGTATAAGTCCCGCAGGATTTTAAGTCCTGTGCGTCTGCCAGTTCCGCCACTGCGGCATATCTGAATCAATTATTCAGACTGCAGGAGATGGGACTTGAACCCACACAAGCGCATTGCTTACAAGATCCTTAGTCTTGCTCGTCTGCCAGTTCCGACACTCCTGCAAAACGTGCTTGAAGGGATTCGAACCCCTGACCCACGGCTTAGAAGGCCGTTGCTCTATCCAACTGAGCTACAAACACATTTTTCCTATCTAATTAGGAAAGCGGGTGATGGGAATCGAACCCACGTATCCAGCTTGGAAGGCTGGTGTTCTACCATTGAACTACACCCGCAGAGTACTGGGCTAGCTGGATTCGAACCAGCGACTGCAGGAGTCAAAGTCCTGTGCCTTACCGCTTGGCGATAGCCCAATATACTTTTAGTCTTAAATCAAGGGTGGGTAGTGGGACTCGAACCCACGACATCCAGAACCACAATCTGGCGCGCTAACCAACTGCACCATACCCACCATAACGTACCTGAAGGGATTCGAACCCCTGACCTTTTGGTCCGTAGCCAAACGCTCTATCCAGCTGAGCTACAGGTACAAAGGTATTTTCTCGGTAAAAGCGGGTGATGGGAATCGAACCCACGTATCCAGCTTGGAAGGCTGGTGTTCTACCATTGAACTACACCCGCATATACAAAATGAAGCATCGGGGATTCGAACCCCGGACAACTTGATTAAAAGTCAAGTGCTCTACCGACTGAGCTAATGCTCCGTATTTTTTATAAGTGCCCAGAGCCGGAATCGAACCAGCGACACAGGGATTTTCAGTCCCTTGCTCTACCAACTGAGCTATCTGGGCTGAATAACTGGATGGAGGTGGATTCGAACCACCGAAAGCGTTGCTAACAGATTTACAGTCTGCCCCCTTTGGCCACTCGGGAACCCATCCAAAAAGCCGATGAGCGGACTCGAACCGATAACGTGCTGATTACAAATCAGCTGCTCTGCCAATTGAGCCACATCGGAAAAAAACTCTATGCAGCTGATTTTTAATCAGC
>JBGVGF010000037.1:0-7785 GCA_045121495.1 Faecalimonas sp. | reverse complement strand
TATGTTCCTCATCTATACCAAATACAATTACTCCACCTTCATCTTGATTGGAAAAGCTGGACAATGAATCATATAAACGTTTTGGGCAACCTTTTTCTGCACTTTTTAACTCAAGAATTTGAGTTTCACATTTCATTTTTTTAATAAAATTTAATTTTTCCAATAATTCTTCAGTTGTCATTTTAGTTCCTCCATTCACATTTAAGATTCTATCACTTTTTTTAAGTTTGTTCAAGCAAATCAAAAAACATTCCAGAAACTAAAAGAGAAACTTAAATTTCTGATTGAAATTTAAGTTTCTCTTTTAGTTTCTCAATTCAAATTCCACTTAAGATGACAAATTTTAAAATTTTTTATTCGAATTCGACAATTACTAATCAATTTTGTTTAGATATTATTTGTTGCCGTGTTTGCTTTTCTTTCGATTCTTTGATTTATCCATATTATCCTGCCTATATGGGCTAATGTTATCATTTTGTTATCGGTATTGATAACACTCACTCCGTAACTGTGGATAATAGCAATATATTCCGATTCAGATTATAAGCGGGTTTGCTTAGAAAATCAACCATTTGTTTCTGTATCTTCAATAAGATTTTTCTTTAATGCCTCAATCGTATCTTGGTTCTTTCTCAAAAGCTCTAATTGCCTGTACGCTTTTTCTCTTAATATTTTCAGCCTTTCAATTTTAGGCACTTCCTGTCTTATCAGATCCGCGTTTGTATCTTCCAGATTGATAAGCACAACCAATTCTTCTGCTGAAGCAAAATCTCTGATATTAGGAGTTTTCCCCTTTATTCCTTTTTCACTTCTCCATTGTGCTGCCGTTTTTCCAAACAAAGCCATATTTAAAATATCTGCTTCTGAAGCATATGTATATGCCATTTCCTGCGGAGATAATGTGGGAGTTATCAAAAATTCTTTTACTGCATCTGTGTGGATACGATAGTTTATTTTTGAAAGTTCTCTCTTTACATCCCATCCAATCGCTAACCGATCTGCTTCATCTTTCTTTAAACGCTGATAATCTTTGATGATATAAAGCTTAAATTCCGGCGAAATCCATGAAGCAAACTCGAAAGCTATATCTGTATGAGCATAAGTGCCGCCATATCGTCCCGATTTTGATACGATACCGATTGCATCCGTTGCTTTGATCCACTGCTGCGGTGTCAACGTAAAAGCATTATCACCAGATTCTGCTTTAAACCTATCGAATTCGATAGGTTTAAAATTTGGATTGTGAATTTGTTCCCACAAGCCCAAAAATGAAATCGTAGAATGATTACGCATCCAGTTTGCTACCACGATAAAAGCATTGTCTGGATTTTTATATTTTGCAATATCAGTGAGCGAAATGTAAGCGTCTTCATTAACAACATCGCCCATCACTCTGATTTCTGTTCCATTGGCATCTATTTTCATATTTTTCAATCTTGAAGCTTCCCCTTTCTGTAATATTGACACTATTTTCACACTAAATAGCTATTTCGATGTTATACCTATATCCTTTACAAATATCTTATCTACTTATGCTGTGATGAAAGCCACATTCTAATTGAATTTGAATGTGGCTTTGATAGAACTTACCATAAGTAAGTATCATTGTCGGCTTGAGTTGCAAACCAAATATATTACCTGATGATCTTGTGCGATTTTGTCCAACATTTCTCGTGCGCGTTTCGTGTGCTTATCGTCCAAATTTACAAACGGATCATCGAGAATCAAAAACGGTTTTTCCTCTCCAAACAGCGCATCTACAAGGGCCAATCTCATACATAGTACAATGCAATCTATCATACCAGCACTGAAACTGCCGACTTCACGAGCCGCACCTTTCTCGTCAATATGCAAATGTAAGTCATTATCGACCATCACATCACCGAGTCCTTCCTCCATAAGAGTATCGGAATAGTATTTAAAACCACGTTCAACTTTACCCACATAACTATTGGCAAGATTATCTTTAGCTCGATTCAACAAGGACATTGTCTTTTCAGTAAGAGCACATTTCTTTTCTGCATCCTCCTCTTCAGCCTTTAATCGTGCCATGCTGTCTTCCCATGCGGGAATATTCTCGACTGAATGAAGAATGCGGTCACGCTCCTGACGTAGATTACGCAATTCCTTATCAATATTATCAATTTGTCCTTGGATGTTTTTTTCAGACACCTGCAATTCTTCCATATTAGGAATGTCCACATCTGCATCAGCTGTATCGTTTTCAACATCAGGATTTTCTTCTATAAAAGTTATCCGTTTTTGCTGTGCTTCGGCAAGGGCCTGCTTGGTAGATTCTCTGCTACGTATATCCTCATCTGCATGATCAATCAGGTTCTCTGGGGTATCCCCAGAAAGTTGATATTTCACCAAGAACTGTTCAACCAACTCATTGGCTTGCATTTTTCTGGACGAAGCGTTTTCAAAATCCTGCGTATAGTGGTCAAGGCGTTCTGTTGCTTCTCTATACCCATCAAACCGTTTCCGAAGATTTTGCAGACAAATATTATATGGCAGGGTCTGATCCAGCGCACTATAAGAAAGCAAAATTCTTCGAATCTCCTCCGTCAATGTATTCGCACGCTCCTGATATTCTGCGTTGCCCTCCAACATTATTTGTTTCTTAGCTGTAAGCTCCTGATAAGCCCTAACTTCACTGCTCAGTTCGCGAATCCCTTGCCGTAAGTCACTTGGCAGAGTAACAGGATAATATGTATGTAGAACAGAAACAATTTGTTCACGCCAGTTATCTATCTCTTCACTCAACGCTTCACGCTTTTCTGTTACCTCTTCGACCTCCTCCATTAGAGTCTGATATTTGCTACGACTTTCACGCAAATCTTTTACAAAGTCATCCCGGTAGGCGGTATGAGGAAAATATTGGTCAAACACTGACCGAATATCCTGATTCTTCCTTTCAATCTCTGCATCAATTTCCTTCAACTCGCTCTCTACAGTCTTCTTCTTTTCATTTAACTCTGTGTAAGTTTTAACGTCAATGAGCAGTTGCACCAGTTTGTTGTCCGGCTCCGCTGCATTCTCGTAAAAGCGTAACAGAAAATCGTTCAAGGCATGCTGCAAATCGTAAAGCTCTTGATTTTCTGCATCAGAAATTGCACTTGCTTTAATGACCGAAGTCGTGCCTTGTTTTTGATTTTTAATTGCAGATTGAGTATGCAGCCAAAATGAAGCAAATAAAGCCCCAAAACCAATAACGAGAAGGATGATGCCGGGAATCAAGAAATTCAGTACCAAGCCAACAATACCAACAATCAGAAATACTACCCCTGCACCACCGCAAAGCAAGGGCATTTTCAATGCTGGCGGAGTTTCACTTACACTCTCCTGCTGCACGATGGTTGTTTGCGTATTTTTCCTGGTAATAAGTTCTGCGATTCGGCGACTATCCTTTTGCTTATCTCGAATCTCATCTTCCGTAGGCACACTCGATGCAAAGGTACGTTTCAGCGCCTCGTATTGTTGTTGTTCGCTTTCGGAAAAACCCTGTACAGCACGGCTTTGTTTCAGTACATCACGATCATGCTGAGCCTGTTCACAGGCATCCAAAACACTATCGCTCGGCATCCCAGAACCGAATAACTCTCTAAGCCGGGCAAGATATTTCTGACTTTCAACAGGTATCGAAAGATCGGCTTGCCGATGCTGTGCATCGCTTAACTCATCTGCAATATCCATATACTTTTGCAGCTCTTCTTCCGTAGGGAGAGAAGATTTAAAGCGCTCAGACAATATTTTAAGCCTTTCCAATTCTTCCGGCAGCATCTGAGCCGTCATCTTTGCGGAAACTTCTCCCAGTTCCTTACAGTCTTGATCGCAATGATCAATATCCGATACTACCTTATCATTATCTGCAAACCACTGCTGTTCCCTATCGACAATTTCCTGATCTGTATTGTTAAACTTTAATACTCGCAGGCGTTGCGTTTCCTGCTGAATCACGCTCAGATTCTCGCGTTGCGCCTTGATTTCCTCGAAAGTCGGATAACCTGCAGGATAACGCTCATCCATCTTGTCCAAATATTGCTGATTCTTGGTGATATCTGTACGCAATTCTGAAAAACGTTTTTGAGTAATTTGACGTGCTTTTTGGTGCGATGCCCGACGAATTTTCTCACGCAAGTCACTTACGGTCTCCGCTTGGTCTATTCTTTCTTCCTTCAATTGTTCGATTTGTTCTACAATATCCTGCAGTCGCGGCTTTTTCTGTTCAGCTTGATCCTTCTGGTTTTCAAGAGTAAGGTATTTATCTCGTATTTCATTGATAATTCCCCCATTGCCACGATATGCGCGAAATTTTGTTCGATAGTCTCGCAATTTTTTCTCAGCGGTATCATAATTGCTAAGGTCATTGGTGTCTTCTACTAAATTACTCAGTTTTGTTCGAATTGACGTTGTTGCTCCTACATCACTTGCTGATAACTGCGGAACATAGGTACTGCGGGCAAAAGAATCCGCATCCAATCGGAATAATTCTTCACCAAGTTTTTCAGAATATGCTTCACTTGGCCGCCGACTGGTCAGATCTAACAAAGAAAATGTATCCTTTGCAGCCGTCTTACCAAAATAACGAGTAACGCGGTAACTGGTGTCCTGTATTTCAAACTCCAGATAACCACCATACTTTCCGCCCTGCCACGGATCATAGCGCTTGCGTTCATTTTCTACGATATTTCGTGCACCTGTACGAGGGAATCCATAGAACATAGCTTTAATAAAAGCAGCAAAGGTACTCTTACCAAAGCCGTTACCTTGACAGATTGTTGTCAAACCATCATCAAAAACAAAATCAAAATCAGACAGTACGCCGAAGTTTTCGATATGACATCTAATCAATTTCATAGCGTAATCTCCTCTCCCATCAATGCCTGCATACCTGTGCGGATAATGGCGGCCTTATCTTCTTCGCTCGCATCACAGGATAATGTTAAACGAATAAATTCACCCTTCAGTGAGATGTCATTCTTGTAGTCCTCTGGGTTGATAGTCATGCGTGTTTCGTCCTTAACCTTAACAAAGAAAAAGTTGCTTTTTGCAAGATTCTGCAAATATGATAACGCAATATTAGCCATAGGATCTACCCCGCCTGAAAGAACAAACTCGACCATATCATCTGAAGAAATGTTCTGAGCAGCCCTTTTCATTTTTTGTCCAATCTCAGAATTTTTTGTCAGTCCTGTAATATCGACCAAAACTCGGTGCAGTTGCCGACGAGAAAAAGGCACAAATTCATGTTGGATCCGGTTAGAATCTACGGTAAGCAGTACAAAACCTTTCGGTCCACACTCATCAAATCCACGACCTTCCAAGCAACCAGAATAGCAATAGATACCTTTACCATCCAATGTTTGCTCAGCATAAGTATGTATATGCCCCAATGCCAAATAGTCAATTCCCTTATTCCTAAGTTTAGAAATATTGACTTGGTCTACACCTGAAACTGCTCCTGCCTGTCCATGCAGAGTAACGATATTGGCCACACCATTTTCATATGGAACCTGCAAATAAAGGGACTCTGAGTTTGCTTCACAAATCTCAACTCCAGATATCGCCACGCTATCATATTTATAAGTTGTCCATTCCTTGCCAAATATTTTCAGGTTGTCTGGCATATCATGATCAGCAAATGCGTATGTAGCCCCATCGTGATTACCAGCAAGATATAGATAATCTACATTTGGTGTCCGTCGCATAGCATCCAAAATTTCATCTACAGTTCGAATCTTTATACGTTCACCGTCAAACATATCGCCCGCAATAATGACAGCTCGTACATCATTTTTAGCTGCATATTCAGTCAGTCTGAGAAACGTATGAATTATCTCAGTATTTCTGATCGATGCTTGTTCCTCTGTCATGTGAGTCTCCATAGGAGAGTCTAAATGCAGATCAGCACAATGGATAATCTTTGTCAATGATTTTCCCCCTATCCGAAAGAACATTTGATTTATAATTTGCTACTAATTATAATGTCCGGATTTTTCTTTCTCTCCTCAATTATATATTATTGTAAAGTAGAGAACAAGCCACTTTCTACCTTGTTCTCTACTGCATTACTTTTACTGATAAATTATTTCTTTATCCACAATCTCCCTTGCACACGCCTGTATATTATTCATCCTGCCTAAAATCCCAACTTTAAAGAAATCCAAACTTTATGTAGATATGCTGATAAATACGGCATTGTGCAAAAGAAAAGTTTGGATTTCTTTTTGTTTATGCTCCAGTCCTTTATGATAGAGCTGGAGGTGATCAAATGAATTTATTACAATCAGGCAATACTTATCAAGAGCTTATTGAACACATGGAATCGTGTGGCTATAGCCCTTACCACATCCAGCATGTAAAAAGAGAAATAAAGTGGCTTTCCAAAAATCAAGATGTACACGAAATATCTTCGTATGAAGATGCCTGCCGTTTACGCTCTTTGGAAACAGAGTCGGCTGAGATGAAAGAACAGTTCCGTTCTGTTTACAGCCTGTTTCGGCGTTATGCACTCTATGGAACTCTCGTTACTCCAGTCCGTGAACCCTTGTTCCGCCAGGATACATATTCACGGCTTGCCCCATATTTCCAAAACATACTGGATATTTATAAGAAAGACAGTATAAGGCGTGGGTTAAAACCCGGCACATACAAATCCAGCATTTCTGCCTGCAGCGGCCTTTTTCTGCACTGCCAGAAAAAAGGATGCGAAACGTTGGAAGATATCACAGAGGATATGGTTCTGTCTTATTTCTGCACTGAATCTGGAAAACCAGCTTTGAGTTCCAGCACAAAGGTAAATATAGCATCTGTTTTCCATGCAGATCTCGGGATGTATACCAATGCAGCCAGAACAATTCTTGCTTATCTTCCTGCATTGAACAGAAGACGAAAAAATATCCAGTACCTTACGGAAGAAGAAATGTCATCCGTCAAAGATGTCCTGATGTCAGAAACAAGCTGCATTACGTTGCGAGACCGGGCAATCGGCATGCTCCTGTTTTTTACCGGCATGCGTTCAAGTGATATAGCCGGGCTAACCTTCTCTGATATAGATTGGGAAAAAGAAGAAATCAGGATATTTCAGAAGAAGACTGGAAATGGGCTTGTCCTTCCGCTAACTGCAAGCATCGGAAATGCCCTCTATGATTATATAACCATGGAGCGTCCGCAAAGTGATTCCAAAAGGATATTTCTATGTGAACGTACACCTTGTAAGCCTATTAGTGCAGGAACGGTTGGCAATGCTGCCGGCAGGCTGTATGAAGCTGCATCCGTACGACAGGGGAAACAGGATCGGAAAGGCGCCCATCTTTTCAGGCATAACCTCGCAACCTCTTTTTCCAGAAACGACATCCCACGCCCTGTGATCAGTGCTACTCTCGGACATGCTGATCCTGATTCACTTGACCATTATCTCTTTGCGGATATCGCCCATCTCAGGGACTGCGCAATAAGCATTGAATGCTATCCTGTCGGGAAGGAGGTTTTTTCGTTATGAGTTCTTATATATCAGGATTCTCCGATCTGATCGAACAGTATGAGAAATATCAAAAAGCTTCCGATTCCTGGAGTGATCATGCACATGGGCTAAACATCAGATATTTTGACCGCTACTGCGCCCTACACTATCCCGGACAGCCACTCTGTCAGGAAATGGTAGATGAATGGTGCAGGAAACGTGAGACAGAAACCAATACTTCCTGTTTTACAAGAACTGGCGGTATCCGTTCTTTTATACGCTATCTGCGGGACAGAGAGCTGACAACCGTAGAACCGGCA
>JBGVGF010000036.1:0-13118 GCA_045121495.1 Faecalimonas sp. | reverse complement strand
AAAGTGGCAACATGAGCACTTTTTGAATGCGTTTTTTACAAATTCGCAGCGTCCTGTGGTCGATTGTTTGAACGTAGCTGCGGGCATTTTGGCTCGCAGCCAGTGAGTTATCGAAGGAACAGGCGCGGACCAGCGATTTGTAAAAAACGCTTTCAAAAATGCGGAGTGCCACTTTGCTTATTCATGATCTTTCTTTTTCTTTTATTTATATCCCATACAACAAAATACTACTTACAAATCTTTCCCAGTAAGCATCTTATATGCCTGGAAATATTTATCAATTGTCTTGTCAACAATTTCCTGAGGCAGTTTCCAGTCATGTTCGTTGCTCTTTAACCAGTCGCGGGCGAACTGTTTGTCGAAGGATGGCTGTCCATGACCTGGTTCGTATTCGTCTGCTGGCCAGAAACGAGAGCTGTCTGGTGTTAACATTTCATCTCCGATGACGATGTTACCGTCTTCATCAAGACCAAATTCAAATTTCGTATCTGCGATGATGATTCCGTGTTCTAATGCATAATCAGCACATTTCTTATAAAGTGCGATCGTCTTATCACGTAACTGTTCAGCGTATTCCTGTCCTTTACCTGGGAATTCTTTCTCAAGAACTTCAATACTTCTTTCAAAAGAAATGTTCTCATCATGATCACCGATTTCTGCTTTTGTAGATGGTGTATAGATTGGTTCAGGGAGTTTATCAGATTCTTTTAATCCTTCAGGAAGTTTGATTCCGCAGACTGTACCATTCTCCTGATAGCTTACCCAACCGCTTCCTGTGATATATCCACGAACGATACATTCGATTGGAAGCATTGTAAGTTTCTTACACATCATGCTGTTTCCATCATATTTTTCCTGCTGGAAGAATTCAGGCATATCTTTGACGTCAACAGAGATCATATGGTTAGGAACGATGTCTTTTGTAAGATCAAACCAGAATTTGGACATCTGTGTTAAAACAGTTCCTTTCTTTGTGACATCATTCTTTAAGATGACATCAAAGCAGCTGATACGGTCAGTTGCAACCATGATCAGGCTGTCACCATTGTCATAAATCTCACGAACTTTACCTTCTTTGATCGGTTTCATTTCTTTCATTATTCATACCTCGCTGATAAATTGTATCAATGTTTCTCAAATTTTCACTCGTTGTTTATTAATATAACATCAATTGTTGAAAAAATAAAGTCTGGATTGGCGATTTCAGTATTTGTAATATATTTTGCCCTCGGTTCGTAAATCATATATAATGGTATGAGTGTCAAGAAGTATAACTTAAATGGAGGAAACTGATCGTTATTATGAAATTTTATTATGCCCCAATGGAAAGTATCACGATTTACTTATACCGAAACATTTACGAACAACTATTTGGAGAAATCGATAAATACTACACACCATTTATCATGCCAAATGGAAAAAGAACATTCAAAACAAGAGAATTCCAAGATGTCCTGCCAGAACACAACGAAGGATTGCATATCGTACCACAGATTTTAACGAAAAGTTCTGAAGATTTTATCAGAACAGCAAAAGAATTAAAAGAACTGGGATACGATGAAGTCAATTTAAATCTTGGCTGCCCGTCAAGAACCGTTGTAGCCAAACAAAAAGGCTCAGGATTCCTGCGAGAACCAGAAGTATTAGATGATTTCCTTACAGAAATCTTCGAAGCATTAGATATGAAGATCTCAATTAAAACAAGAATCGGATTAAGAGACACAGAAGAATTTGAAGAAATCTTAAGCATCTACAACCGCCATCCAGTCTATGAACTAACGATCCATCCAAGACTACAGCAGGAATTCTATAAAGGAAAACCACACCTTGATGTCTTTGAATATGCAGTAAACCACAGCGAGAATCCAATCTGCTACAATGGAGATATCGTAACAAAAGAAGACTACGACAATATCACAACAAGGTTTCCAGATGTAGATGCAGTGATGATCGGAAGAGGTCTGTTAAGAAATCCAGCCCTTGTACGAGAAATCAAATATGGACAGAAACTGACCAAAAGAGAACTCCTAAAAATGCATGATACACTTTATGAAGCATATCAGGGTTACCTAAGCGGCGACAAAAATGTCCTCTATAAGATGAAAGAATTCTGGAACAATGCAGCGGTTATGTTTACAAACCACGAAAAATACGCAAAAAAGATCCGCAAAGTCCAGACGCTAAAGAATTATGAACAAGCAGTTGACGCGTTATTTAGTGATCAGGAACTGATCAAATAAAAATGAAAATCTAAATATACATATTGAAAAACTATTGACAAAACAAAACTCAATATAATATAATCACTCAATAGGCAAAGACGGAGAAAAGTACCATAAATTATCGTTCCCAGTGAGCAGGCGATAGTGAGAATCCTGCAAAGTGAATTTATGCGAAGAACACTCCCGAGCATCAATCTGAACGCAGAACATGAATAGAACAAGATTCAACCCCTGTCAGTAGGTGCGACGTAAGCTGGGCGTTAACCGGCACACAAGAGAGACTGCAAGACAGTAAATCAGGTGGTACCGCGGACTAGAGATATACAGTTCGTCCTGAAGTAACAATTTCAGGACGGGCTTTTTTTATATTTAAATATCAGGAAAACCGCCTGAACGCAAGATAGAGAATACAAGAAAAAGGAGAAAAGAAAATGTCAGACATGTACCGTACCAGAACCATGGACCAGATTTCTGAAGGTGACATCGGAGCACAATTAAAGATCGCCGGATGGGTAGAGAATATCCGTGACCACGGTGGAGTATCATTTATCGACTTACGCGATATGTATGGAGTGATGCAGGTCGTATTAAGAGATACAAGTTTATTAGACCATGTAAGAAAAGAAGAATGTTTATCTGTAGAAGGTGTGATCCAGCACAGAGACGAAGAAACATTTAACCCTAAGATTCCTACAGGAACGATCGAATTAGAAGCACACAAGATCGATATCTTAGGAAAAGTATACAGAGATCTTCCATTCGAGATCGCAACAAGTAAAGAGATCCGTGAAGATGTTCGTTTAAAATATCGTTACCTTGATATGAGAAACAGAAAGGTAAAAGATAACATTTTATTCCGTTCCAAAGTCATCCGTTTCTTAAGAGAAAAGATGGAAGACATGGGATTCGTAGAAGTTCAGACACCAATCCTTTGTGCATCATCACCAGAAGGAGCTCGTGACTACGTAGTACCTTCAAGAAAATACAAAGGTAAATTTTACGCATTACCACAGGCACCACAGCAGTATAAACAGTTACTGATGGTATCTGGAATTGATAAATACTACCAGATCGCACCATGCTTCAGAGATGAAGATGCTCGTGCAGACCGTTCTCCAGGAGAATTCTATCAGTTAGACTTCGAGATGGCATTTGCAACACAGGAAGATGTCTTCAAGATTGGAGAAGAAGTATTAACAGAGACATTTAAGAAATTTGCACCAGAAGGAAGTGTGATCACAGAAGCACCATACCCAATCTTCAGCTACAAAGAAGCAATGCTGCAGTTTGGTAGTGATAAACCAGACCTTCGTAACCCATTAAGAATCATCGACGTGACAGATTTCTTCCAGAGATGTACATTCAAACCATTCCATGGACAGACAGTACGTGCGATCAATGTTCATGCAAAACTTTCCAAAGGGCAGCATGAAAAACTGTTAAAATTCGCACAGTCAATCGGTATGGGTGGACTTGGATACTTAGAAGTCAAAGAAGAACTGAAATACAAAGGACCGATCGATAAATTTATTCCAGATGATATGAAGATGGAATTAGCTGAAATGGCTGGATTACAGGAAGGAGATACGATCTTCTTCATCGCAGCACCAGAAAAAGCTGCTTGCATCTATGCAGGACAGATCCGTAACGAATTAGGAAGCAGATTAGACCTGTTAGAAAAAGACGCATACCGTTTCTGCTATATCAATGATTTCCCAATGTATGAAATCGATGAAGAAACGGGTAAATTAGGATTTACACATAACCCATTCTCTATGCCACAGGGTGGATTAGAAGCATTAAATGAAAAAGATCCATTAGATATCTTAGCATACCAGTATGATATCGTATGTAACGGAGTAGAATTGTCATCAGGAGCCGTTCGTAACCATGACATGGAGATCATGGAAAAAGCATTCGACATCGCAGGATATGACAAAGAAACATTAAAAGACAAATTCGGAGCATTATACAATGCATTCCAGTTCGGTGCACCACCACATGCAGGAATGGCACCAGGAGTAGACCGTATGATCATGTTACTTCGTAACGAAGAAAACATCCGAGAGATCATCGCCTTCCCAATGAGCGGAACAGCACAGGATCTGATGTGCGGAGCACCAAACGAGATTACAGAACAGCAGCTTCGTGAAGTGCATATTAAGGTTAGAGATTAATTAGAGATTATAAGATTTAAAAATAAGGAGATATTTTCGCGAGATAAGAAAATATCTCTTTATTTTTGTCTAAAAATTATGATTTTATAAAATAAAACAAGAAAAAATTATGCAAAAATGATAAAAAACATAAGAATTATGTTGAGTAATATATATAAAAAGAGATATAATAGAAACAGATTAACAGTACAGTAATATTTGTTTATAATAAAATAAAAAACTCGCCGAAGCGAGTTTAAATCCACCACCATGTGGAACCCTAAAAAGGGCGACTACGAAAATTCGTTATTTGAACCGTGTAGTGTAATCTCATATGGTAATCAATTGAGATATTTTTATTATAAGCAGATTGATTTCTTTTGTCAAGAATAGAGAGGGACGAAAATGAATAAAAAGTATTATTTAGGATTAGATATAGGGACAAATTCTGTAGGATGGGCAGTAACAGATGAGAATTATAATCTTTTCAAATATGCGGGAAAAAGAATGTGGGGAATTCGTTTGTTTGAAGCAGCAGATACAGCAGCAGAACGAAGAACGAAACGCTCAAATCGGAGAAGATTATCAAGAAAGAAACAAAGAATAGATTTATTGCAAGAATTATTTTCAAAAGAAATTGCCAAGAAAGATCCTACATTTTTTATAAGATTAAATGAAAGCGGATTGCATTTAGAAGATAAATCAACAGGTGAGAAGTATCCATTATTTGTAGATAAAGAATATACAGATATTGATTATCATAAAGAATATCCAACGATGTATCATTTAAGAAAAGAATTAATTGAGAATCCAGAACCGCATGATATTCGTCTGGTATATTTAGCATGCCATCATATTTTGAAAAATAGAGGGCATTTTTTGATTAATGGAAGTATCAGTGATGTAAAGAATTTATCATTTGTTTGCGTAGAAATGATAAAGGAATTTAATTCTGTGTCAGAATATGAAATAAGTTTAACAGATATAAGAGAATTAGAACGAATATTAAGTGATAAAAAGACTGCAAAATCAGTAAAGGCAAAACAAGTCGCACAACTATTTGAATGTACTCCGGCAGAGGATAAAGAACAGCAAAAATGTGCTAAGGCAATTATTACTAATTTAAGTAAATTAATTGTAGGGTTAAAGGGTGATATCAGCAAAATGTTTCATCAGCCATTGGAAGAAATCAGTACAAAAAGTTTTAAATTTACTGAAGCGAAATATGAAGATGAGATCATGCCTGCAATTGAAGAAAATTATCCAGATTATGCAAGTGTAATTGATAGAATCAAAGGTGTATATGATTGGAGTGTATTAGTTGAAATCTTAGATGGAGAAGATTATTTATCATTTGCAAAGGTAAAAGCGTATGAAAAACATGGGAAAAATCTACATATATTAAAAAATATTATGAAAAAATATTGCAAAGATGAAGTGTATCAAGCTTTTTTTAATGGAATCAACGAAAAAAATGGTTATGGAAATTATATTGGAGCAATTCGGAAGAATGGTCATACATATAAAATGGATCGATGTAAATCAGAGGAAGATTTTTATAAAGGTTTACAAAAGATTTTATCTATGATTGTTCCAGACCAAGAAGATGAAAAATTATTAGAAAAATTAAAGACAGAAGTAGAGAATCAAACATTGTTACCATTAGCAAGATCAAAGGAAAATGGAACAATTCCTAATCAGGTCCATCTTCAAGAATTAATGAAAATATTGGATAACGCAAAAGGATATTTAGATTTTTTGAAAAAAGAAGATGAATATGGAACAATAGCTGAGAAGATTATATCTATTGCAAAATTTAGGATTCCATATTATGTAGGACCATTAAGCAGAAGGCATAAAGGAGAAGGTTCCAATTCATGGATGATAAGAAAAGAAGAAGGAAGAATTTATCCATGGAATTTTGGAGATAAAGTGGATGTAGAACAATCAAATAAGGAATTTATTGAGCGTATGACAAATAAATGTACGTATTTAATCGGAGAAGATGTCTTACCGAAAAACTCTTTGTTATATTCAAAATATATGGTACTAAATGAACTGAATAACCTAAAAATAAGAGGAAATAAAATATCTGTGGAACTAAAACAGAGAATTTATAAAGATCTATTCTGTACAATGGCAAAAGTGACAGGAAAGAGAATTTTAGAATACCTAAAGATGGAAGATCCAGAAATTGTACAGGAAGATATTAGTGGATTTGATATTGATTTTAAATCGGCTCTTACATCTTATTTAGATTTCAAAAAACAAGTAGTAGGAAATGAAATAGAAAAAGATCATTATAAAGAAATTATAGAAGAAATCATTAAATGGAAAACAATCTATGATGATGATTCCAAAATGATGAGAAGAATGATAGAACGAGAATATCCAGAGGTATTTGATAAAGAACAGATAAAGAAAATCTGTCAGTTGAAATATAGTGGATGGGGAAATTTCTCTGACAGATTTTTGAATGGTGTCAGAGGTGCAGATAAAGAGACTGGGGAAAGTTATACGATCATAGAAGCATTATGGAAAACAAATTATAATCTGATGCAGCTTCTAAGCAAACAATTTAGTTTTAAAGAGGAAATTGATCAGATAAATGCGGAAAAAGCAGGTGATGTAGGGAAAATCAATTATGAAAATACAGTCAAAGATTTAATCGTGTCGCCATCTAATAAACGTGCAATATGGCAGACGATACAGATTACAGAAGAAATAAAAAAAGTAATGAAATGTGAGCCAGAAAGAATCTTTATTGAAATGGCACGAGGAGGAGAAAAAGAGAAAAAAAGAACTGTTTCAAGAAAGACAAGATTGCAGGAATTATATGCTGGGTGCAAAGATGATACACGCAATTGGATGAAAGAAATTGGCGATAGGGAGGAACGAGAATTCAATAGCCGAAAACTCTATTTGTATTATACACAGATGGGAAAATGTATGTATACAGGAGATGAAATAGATGTGGATGCATTGATGAAAGGAAATTCTAACTGGGATATTGATCACATTTACCCACAGTCAAGAATTAAGGATGATAGTTTAGATAATATGGTTTTGGTTCGAAAAGATGTAAATAATAAAAAGCGAAATAAAATTCTGTCTCCAAAGATTCGAGAAGATATGAAAGGATACTGGACAATGCTATGTCAGAAGGGCTTGATTTCAAAAAGGAAATACGACCGATTGACAAGGACAACAGATTTTACGGACGAAGAATTGTCAGGATTTATTGAGAGACAATTGGTAGAAACAAGACAGTCATCAAAAGCAGTAGCAGAGTTGTTGAATCGATTGTATAAAGATTCAGAAGTTGTTTATGTAAAAGCTGGATTAGTTTCAGATTTCCGACATGATAATGATCTGCTGAAATCCAGAAGAGTGAATGATTACCATCATGCAAAAGATGCATTTTTGAATATAGTAGTTG
The DNA here is from genome assembly GCA_045121495.1 of Faecalimonas sp. Lineage (GTDB taxonomy): Bacteria > Bacillota > Clostridia > Lachnospirales > Lachnospiraceae > Faecalimonas. The sequence goes on along the minus strand of JBGVGF010000036.1, from coordinate 5,301 downwards.
GAAATGTTTATCATGCAAGATTTACATCGAATCCTAGAAAATGGATTAAAGACAATAGAGATAGCAATTACAGCATTCGTAGAGTATTTAATTATGATGTAAAACAAGGCGATAAGATCGTATGGCATGGAAGTGAAAATGGTGGACACAGTATTGATCAGATAAAGAAGATAATGAGTCGAAATGATATTTTATATACAGAATACACATATTGCGAAAAAGGTCAGTTGTTTAATGAAACTTTAGCGAAGAAAGGGAATGAAAAAGCGATAGCTTTAAAGAAAAATCTTGATCCGGTAAAATATGGAGGGTACACCACTCCGAAGACATCAGCATTTGCATTTGTTGAATTTGATGGAAAGAAAAAAGAACGGAAAAATCATATTGTGGAAATTCCAGTATATGTTGTAAATATTGCGAAGAGAGAACCAGATGCAGTTATAAAATATCTAGAGGAACGAAAAGGATATGCCAATGTGGTTGTTAAGAAATATCCGATCAAGAAAAATAGCTTGATAAAGATAGATGGGTATTTGGCAAGATTGAGGGGAGCGAATGAGAAAAATGTAAGATTAAAAAATTCAATCCAGTTAGTGCTAAATGGAAAAGCTTATGAAACTGTAAGAAGAATTGAAAAGTATTTAGAATATAATGTTAGATATGAGGTGAATTCTAAATTTGAAGGATTTACAGATGAAGATTTAAATAATGTGTATGATGAATTATATTTAAAATTAAAGGAATCCGTATATAATAAACGACCAGCACAACAGTTGAGTACATTAGAAAAGGGCAGAGAGAAGTTCAGAACAATAGAAAAGTTAAGTGAAAAAGCAAAATTAATAAATGATATGCTTGTGATGTTTCGATGTGATGCAACAATGGTAGCGAATCTTAAACTAATCGGAGGATCTATAAGTGCAGGAAATATGGAGGTTAATAAAAATACGTTAACATCAAAATCATTGAAATTGGTTCATCAGTCAATTACAGGACTATTTGAAACGGAAGAGGAATTAGTATGAGTTGGAGAACTGTAGTAATTACAGGAAATGCTAAGTTGGATTATAAAATGGATTATATGGTAGTTCGCAAATCAGATATGACAACTCGAATCTATATTGGAGAAATTGGCATGTTGATCATTGAATCAACAGCCATTTCTCTAACAACAATGCTACTAAGTGAATTAACAAAACATAAAATTAAAATAGTATTTTGCGACGAAAAACATAATCCACAATCAGAATTGATTCCATATTATGGAAGTCATGATACAAGTGCAAAAGTTAGAATGCAGACCCAATGGTCAAAAGAAGTAAAAGAAAATATATGGACAGAAATTGTATCAGAAAAGATAAGAAAACAAAGTGATCATTTAAAAGAAAATGATCAAGAAGTTCAAGCTGATATGTTGAAGCAATATGTGAAAGAAATAGAATTGGGAGATAAAACAAACAGAGAAGGACATGCTGCCAAAGTTTATTTTAATGCACTGTTTGGATTAGACTTTTCGAGAAGCAAGGAATGTGCAATTAATGCGGCGTTAAATTATGGGTATGGTATTTTATTGTCTTGTTTTAACCGAGAAGTGATTGCGAATGGGTATATTACACAGCTAGGATTATTTCATAACAATATGTTTAATCAGTTTAATTTAGCTTCAGATTTGATGGAACCATTTCGAATTCTTGTAGATCGTATTGTTGTAAAAAATAAACCAGAGAAATTTGAGAGGGAAGAAAAATTAGATTTTATATATATGCTAGAGGATGAAGTATTGATTGATGGGAAATATCAATATGTCAGCAATGCAATAAAAATATACTGCAGGAGTATTTTTGATGCGTTAAATGAAAATGATGTATCATTGATCAAATTTTATAGAATGATATGAGTTATAGATTTATGAGAGTGATTGTATTTTTTGATTTACCAATGATTAGTTTAGAGGATAAAAGAGAGTATCGGAATTTTCGGAAATTTTTGCTGAAGAAGGGATTTGCCATGATGCAGGAAAGTGTGTACAGCAAATTGGCATTAAATACGACGGTAGCTAATGGGGTTGTTTCGAGTGTAAAAGAGCATAAACCTAAAGACGGATTGGTGCAGATGCTTGTTATCACAGAAAAACAATATTCTAAAATGGAATATGTTATTGGGAAAAAAGGTTCAACAATTATTGATTCGGATCAAAGGACGGTTATATTATGATATTTATAAGCCATGGAAATGGAATAGAAAGCAGGTTGGAAACAGAAAGGATTAATGCAATCATATTGGAAGATTCAGAACAATATACAGGATTGATTCAAAAATTATGGAATCAGATTCATAAAGTTGAAGAAACATTATTGTTGTATGGAGCGGAAAATGAATTACTAGATATGAGCAAACAATGCGATTTATTATTTTCGATTAGAGACTTAAGTTTACAGAATTCCAGAATTCAGAAAAAATTGATCACATATTTGGCAGAAGAAATCCAAATGAGTAAATTATATGACAAGATGGTTGAAAATCAGGCGGAATTATTACAGATTATGGAAGAAATAAAGAATCTTTCAGAGTATCCAATCTGTCTAAATGAAGACTATAATATAGCAGATATTTTGAAATACGTTGGAGTGAAATTATCAGAAACAGAGGGAAGTTTTTGTGAAAAATTAATCGATTATATGAAAATCAGTTATGATTTTTTGAAGATAGATGTGTTTTTTGTAGTAGGTTGCAAAGGATATCTGAAAGAAAAAGATTATGAATATTTGCAGGAATGGACAAGATATCAGCAAATTACACTAGTATTGATAGAATGTGATGAAGATCGGTTGCCATTGGGGATGAATAAGTATATAATTGATAGGGATAAATGTGTTATACATTAATTCCATATGAGAATACAACGTGTGATGTAGTGGCATGACTTGAAAATTGAGGTTTGAGAGTAGTGTAATTTCATATGGTAATCAAACGACTAGCAACTAATTTGTAGTTACCGCCTAGTTTGAGAGTAGTGTAATTTCATATGGTAATCAAACTATGGATTAGATGGAGCATTAAAAAGAATCGTTTGAGAGTAGTGTAATTTCATATGGTAATCAAACCTACGCAACGGCAGAAAGTGGTCCTATGTCAAGATTTAGTACAAGTTAAAATGAGTTTTTCCTCATCCTAACTTGTCATCTGCAATTCGTCTTTCTGGATTTTACGATACAACTTTTCATACTCATTTGGAGACATATAGTCACAATGACTGTGAATACGTTTTGTATTGTAAAATGCTTCCAGATATTCAAAAACCAATTGATATGCATGATTATAATCTCGGATTTTAAACAGGTTCAGCCATTCACGTTTGATCAATGCATGAAATGATTCGATGCATGCGTTATCCCATGGATAAGCTTTTTTTGAATAACTGCACTGGATACCAGCAGTCGCTTTTTTGTATTCTTTGGATACATATTGACTGCCGCGATCTGAATGCAGAACTAGTGGTTCTTTGATTTTACGTCTTGCTTTTGCTTTATTTATTGTTTCAATCACGCAGGATACTTCCAATGTTTTGGAAAGCGTCCAGGCAATGATCTTTCTGGAATATAAATCCATAATACTGGTCAGATAAACAAATCCATCTATCGTCCAGATATATGTGATATCAGAACACCAGACAGCATTTGGACGTTCTGGGTTAAACTGTTCATCAAGGATATTTTGTAGTTTGCTACTGAAATCAGAATCTTTTGTGGTAATAGTCCAAGGCTTTATCCATTGAGCTTTGATTCCCATTTGATTCATATATTTACCAACTGTACGTTCGGAGATGATCTCTCCTGTTTTTCTCAGTTCTTTTGTAATCTTTGGAGCACCATAATTCTGTTTTGATTCATCATAAATATCTTTGATCCTAGATTTTATGGTATCACGACGCTGTTCCATGTTTGAAGGAACATGTTTTGACCACGCATGATAACCAGAACGGGAAACGCCGAGATATTTCAACATTCCGGAGACAGAAACCCGGCGTCCAGCCTTATGGGCAGTTTCTGCCTTCTCAGCAACTTCGAGATAAATGGCTTCCGTCATTTTCCCAGAATGTTGATTGCTTTTTTTAGTACATCAAGAGCGTCCTGTGCATCACGAAGTTCACGTTTTAATCGTGCGATTTCTTTTGCTTCATCAGAAGCATAATTACCGGAACCACGGCATTCAATATCACCTGTCTCACGTAGCTCCTTTTGCCAACGTGATAATGTTTGTTGACTGATTCCTAAATTTGATGCACAGCCCTGCAGTCCTAAGTCTCTGTGATCATGATAATACTGGACTGCATCCAGTTTAAATTGTTTGTCATAGTGCTTTGCCATAATGAGATCCTCCTTCAGTGCGGTACCTACATTGTACCATGAAATAATAGATTGGGAATTCTCATTTTGACTTGTACTATTTATATTCTAGCACCAGGAGGATTTTGCAATGAGTATTTTAAAAGAATACTATCCATTTATTCTTGGTATATATGGGGAAAGAATATTTGATTTTTTTTGTACTTTGATGCAAAAGCGAGAAGTGCAGCAATTTATTTTTTTTACGGTATTGTTTTTTGCAGTACATATGCTTTTGAATCGGACTCCAAGAAAATAATAGATAGTATGAAAGAAACTGTCGCGTTAGAGTGATAGTTTCTTTTTTTTGGTTTGCGCGCCATGGGCACGCTCTAACGGGTGCAAGTCCCGAACATGCCCAGATAGTGGGAAGTGTATAGCCGAACAGCAAGGGTGTCTATTGTGAGGTAGAATCTGAAGGGTAAGCTGTTTGTGATTTCTCAAAAGTAAACGGTAAATCAGTGTTCTCTACAAAATCCTAAAGTAATCTGAGATAATTAACTCAAGATTTTAAACAGGGGTCAAAAATGTTAAGCCTTAACTTTTTTGACTTGTAAAAAAGTTTGAGTCTTAACATTCTTGATTTTTTTAGGAGTCGATATAGTTTATGTCAAAAACAACTTTAGTCACGCAACAGGTTCAATTGCAGGAATGGTTTCATATGATGCAGGAATCCAAAGGACGACCTCAACAGATCCCTCTGGATGAATGGTGTAAAGAGAATTATGGGATTTCTGCAGCTGGATATTATTACAGAGTCAGAAAGGTAAAAGAAGCTTATCTCGATCAAGTATCTGAAGAAAAACTTTAGGAAAATCTAGCAATCGTACCAAAAGAACTGTTTCATGAAGATCAGGGTGTACAAAAAAATCCATCAAAACTTCAAACCACAGATTCTTTCCTTGATATCTTTCAG
>JBGVGF010000035.1:0-54337 GCA_045121495.1 Faecalimonas sp. | reverse complement strand
TTCCGTAATTGTTTAAATAAATTATCCTCTATCTCCAATATTTTCACAAGAAAGCATTTCTTGCTCTTTAGCAACAATTACTTGCGAGAAACTATTTTGTGACCTGCAAGCAATTCTTTCCCTTTGCAAAGTTACCTGGATGCAGGAAAATGGGAAAACATATTGAATCATTATCACATGGTTACGCTAACAGAATTTTCTAATAAGTACATTTATTAGAAAATTTGACCCCCATATACCCAGCCTTTTGGTTTCAAATGACACTCGATATTGTTAAAATATACACATAGTTTGTTTTCAAAAGGACGGTACATAAAATGGGACAACATCTTGGAAAAAAATTGAAAGAATTAAGAGAGCAGCACGGTTTTACACAGACTGATGTTGCAGAGAAATTAAATATTTCCAGGCAAGCAATTTCTCAATGGGAAAACGAAAAATCGACTCCTGATATTGAAAATGCTTTCCTCTTATGTGAGTTGTATGGAATATCCATTCATGAATTGCAAGGTGCAGATTTCAAAGAAACTGATTCCAATCCCACAACGGAACCTGAAAAACCATTCACTTCTTATACATTAAATCAAAGTCAATTGTATACGCTTGAAATAATCGGACTAGCCCTTATTTTATTATTAGCATGCCAATTTGCATTTATAGGCAGCGTTGTATCTGTCGTCATCGCCGTTTGGCAAAAACGAACACAGAGAAATCATAAAATCATCTATCTGCTTTGCATAATCTGCTTCATCATCAGCAGTTACAATGGCTACGTACTTATTGATTACTTCTTTTTTAATAATTACACAACCTATATAGAAAAAGTAGCTCACTTGATTCGGTGAGCTATATTTTGCTGACTTTTAACTGTGAATTTGATATAGTTGCAATTACCCCTGTATTAAAATTCACAAGAGTCACCTGATGAACAAATGCATAAGTCGCCTTTACATTGCTATTTTGAATAAGTGAACTATTTATTATCTTTCCTGTAAGTGTACTATGAAATGGGGAATATACTGCTTGTATCTGGTTATCTGCTATAATCAGATAGAATCCTGCAGTCCAGCTACTTGCTTCACACACCACTTTATATGTACCAGCATCCATTCTTGCTTTACTGACCACTTTTTCTATTGTGATTACATCTATCTCCCCATCCTCATTTTGAATAAAAAATGTCTGTATTCCACCTTTTTCTAAATCATAAGCTGCTTCTGTTTCAATTTCCGACGCACATACATAAAATGAATTTGTAATCACTGTTACTAATACAAGAATTGTTGACAATATTCCTTTTGCCTTTCTTTTCATCTCATTCACTCCTCTCCACTTTTCATTATAAAAATTTCCTTTTTAATCAAATTATAGAAAAATAAGCTTCAAAACACTAGCAAGTATTGCTTGCTTTTTAGCAACAATTACTTGCTAGAAACTATTTTGTGACCCGCAAGTAATACTTTCCCCTTGTAAAGCACTGCTTTCTTTTCAAAAAAAGGTCCTGAGCGATAAAATTAAATCAATAAATCTACGTTGCAAGTAAAAAAGGAGGTGTGATGACCATTGCAGTTTTTATAGATAAATTTATTCAAGAACAAGACGCTACGTGTTAAAAATTAAAGAAGTTTCATCGGAGTAGGAGGAAAGAGAATATCAAGAAAAAAATAAAACGATTTGTTCCAACATTGTTTGTAGTGCTACTTTTCGATAGTATGGTAGTATATGCAGAAGAATCCTATAGTTTTTATTTAAGTCCGGGGGAAACGCGATATACGGAGCTTGTAGAGAAAACAAATCAAGCTACATATGCAACTGTAGTAAAAGGCGGATCATCAATAAGTTATACATATGCCAGATATACGGTAGTAAATAATGCAAATTATACGAAATCCGAAACTGTAAAAGCATACGGGGTAACAACTGTACAATTATCTTATAGCGGATATAATGTTCAAAAAGGCGATTTCATTAAATTAAAAGTGGTAAATAATACAAACGATAATTCTGGAAGTTTTCTTACCGTAACAGGTTCATGGTCTCCATAATTGATGAAAAAATACGTAGAGGAGCAGAGCTTTTTCTGTTCCTCTGGTTTATGATACGAAATTGGAGGTGGAGTTTAATGAAAAAATGTACAAGGGTTACTATTTTAAGTATTTTATTTTGTGTATGTCTGATTACAGGATGTAAGTCGATGAAAGTGGAAGAAGAACAGGGAATGGATTTTGAAGCTCTGGTCGCAGAGTTGAAGGAAACAAAACCAAATGAAGTAGATTCGCACATTACTTTGGAAGGAACAGAGAATTTTGGAATTGATGCGGATATTTTTATACCAGAACAAATGGAAACATATACCGTTGGTAATATTATAATGTACCGACATGTTTTTGAAGATGAAGAAAAAGAAGAGTTAATGAAAATCCTGATGGATGAATTTGAATGGGATAAGAATTTGATTTCAGAAACTGATTATAGAGTAAAAGACGATACGTTTGAAAATGGTGAAAAGGAAACAGCTCTTAGTCTGAATATAGATGAAACGCGTTCTGCTATTGTACAAAGCAGAGCAATATCGGCAGATAACGGCCTGCTGGGTCAGCGTTATAGTGACTGGAGTATTTCAATTTTTAATGAAATACAAGATGATCCGGATTATTTTACACTACTGAAAAAGACAGAAAAAGATGCATTAGAATTCTGTTCTATAGAAGAAGTAAAAGCATATGCGAAAGAATTTGCAGAAAAATTTGGAATAGAATTTGATTGTGAAAGTGAAGTATATGCATTTTCAAGTGAAGAATTAGAAAACAGGATCAATCAGAAACAAAACTTTTATGAGGGGATAAATATAACAGACATTGAGATTGAGAAAAACGTCTCAAAACAGGATGAAGCATATTGGATCGTATTATTGCAGGGGACAGACGGAATACCTTTATTTCCGTATGAACTATCTAACAATATAACGAATACAACATTTGTAGGAAGCAAGTGTACAGCATTATATTCAGCGCAAGGCATAGAACGTATAGAACTTAGAAATGTTTACGATATAGAAAAAGTAGAAGAAGCACAAAATATCAAATCTATTGGGGATATTTTAGAAACATATTACAATCAACGAGGAAAACAGACTTTGGCAAAAGAAACAGTGATTAAAATCCGTCTGTATTATTTGCCAATATGTGTAGATGAAACTCAGCTAAAATTTGAAGCAAGACCAGTTTGGTATATTTTAAGTAATGTTGAACAAGGAAGTGGAGAATTTTTAGATACCATCAGAGAGGCCGTAGTCTATGACGCCGTGACGGGAGAGGAACTATCATGGTAAAAATGATACGAACGGATTTTAGAAAAATATTTGGCAGTTATCAGATTTATTTATGTATGGTGATATTAGGATTCGTTTATTCGTTGGCATATTTTGAAATGGTGAGAGGACAGGAGTATTATGGAGATTTCGCAAATGGTTTTAATGTGTTATCAGGTAGCACGATTATGATTTTTTGCTTTTTAATCTGTATTGTCGGTGGCAGCTTTTTATATTGTGCAGAAGAAAAATACGGATATTTGAAATATGAGATTCAGCGCGTTGGAATTAAAAAATATACAGTTAGTAAGATACTATCATCTGTAGTAAGCGGTTTTTTTACAGCTATGGCAGGAATTTTAATCAGCATAGGATTTATGATTTTGGTTTCTTGTTTAAAGTATGAGAATATTGCAGAGGTTTGGCCGAACGCAAATAATCTGGAACGCTTTTTATGGGAAATCATTTTATTCTCTATGTTATGCGGTCTGTTATCGGCAATCGGTTTTCTGGTAACTACATTTTGGGCAAACATTTATATCGAAATAACAGTTCCCATTATCATCTACTATTTTCTATTGTGCCTTCGAAACTGGATTCCAATTCCTATGTCGCTGCAAATTTCAAAAGTCTATCTGCAAGTTGGCTATGTGGATGAAGGATATATCTATTTCTTCCTATATGCGGTGTTATATACGTCATTTTGGCTGGTATTCATCTATAAAATTGCAAAAAACAGGATTCAATGGAGGCTAGAGCATGCGTAAAAAAAGAAATATATCTATTATCTGTAGAGTCTGCCTGGAATCTATTCGTAAATGGAAACATGAGCCAAGAATGTGGTCGGTGGCGTTTCTTGTGGCATTTTTTTGTTGGAATGAGATTGGAATCGTAAGGCAGATATGTGTAGAACAGAACTTGGCTGTTTCGAATTGGTTTTTTCCGTTTTTGTTCTCTGATACAATGTACAAATTGTTTTTTTTCTTTGGTATTCTTCTCTTATTTTGTGATGCGCCGTTTATCGATAATCAGCAGATGTTGGTTATCTTGCGTTCCGGAAAGAAAAATTGGTTTTATGGGAAGATTTTATATGTTTTTGCGGCTTCAAATTGCTATTTTCTGTGGATGTTTTTCCTTAGTATTGTAGAATTTATTCCATATGTGGGATTTTCAACAGAATGGGAAAGTATTATTGAAATGTTGAGTATTAACGGAAAAATTGGAATATATACAGTGCCGATATCAAGGAACATTGTTTTACAGTTGACACCGATTCTGGCTTTTCTGGGAGCGTATGGAGTCTGTGTTTTAACAAGCTGCTTTTTGGGACTATTGATTTTTTACCTTAATATGCATCAAAAAGGCAATCTCGGAGTTGGTATTGCTTTATGTATACTATTACTTACCGGAGTGGTAGATGTTTTGCCGACGAAGTACCAAAGAACACTTCTTTATTTGTCGCCGGTTAGCTGGACGGATGTGGAAACTTTTACCTTGGATTATGGCGGAGTCCCGTTCTGGTATGCGATTACATTTCTTTGTGTCGCAATTGTTCTGCTCATAATCCTGATCATGCAGAAAGCAAAATCATATAATATGGAAGCAATGGAGGAATTATAATGGACAGTGTTCAAAATATAACCATAAAAGTAAAAGATGCAACAAAGATTTACGGCGAACAGACTGTGCTGAATCAGGTTTCTCTGGAAATGAAAAGCGGAGTCATATATGGGTTTGTCGGACAAAACGGAAGTGGAAAGACGGTTCTGTTCAAATGTATCTGCGGATTCACAAAACTAACAAAGGGGAGTATTGAAGTTCTTGGGAAAGTGATCGGGGAAGATGTGGATATGGCAGAAAATGTGGGAGTGATCATCGAAAATCCTGGCTTTCTTGCAAACTACAACGCTTTTAAAAATCTGAAGTTTCTGGCGGCACTTACCAATAAGATTGATGATGCCGAGATTCGAAGAAATATTGCATTAGTAGGGCTTGACCCATACAGCAAGAAAAAGGTTGGAAAGTTTTCACTTGGAATGAGACAGCGACTTGGCATTGCACAGGCTATCATGGAAGATCCTGATATTCTGATTCTGGATGAACCCTTTAATGGAATGGATAAAAACGGCACAAAAGAAATCAGGGAGCTTTTGTTACATATGAAAGAAGAAGGAAAGACAATCCTTCTTGCATCTCATTCCGCAGAGGATATAGAGATTCTTTGTGACGAGGTGTATGAGATGGAGATGGGTGTCTGCACAAGAAAAAAATATGGTTCGATACTTACACAACCTATATAGAAAAAGTAGCTCACTTGATTCGGTGAGCTATATTTTGCTGACTTTTGACTGTGAATTTGATATAGTTGCAATTACCCCTGTACTTTCTTTTATCGGCTTTATATAATAGACAAACGCATATGTTGCCTTTATACTGCTGTTTCTTATCAAAGAACAATTTGTTATTTCACCAACAGTCGTACTATAAAACGGAGAATGTACTGCCTGTATTTGATTATCTACTATAATTATATAAAACCCCGCTGTCCAACCATTTTCTTCGCACACCACTTTATATATACCAGCACCCATTCTTGCTTTAACTTCTTCTATTGTGATTACATCTATCTCCCCATCCTTATTTTGAATAAAAAATGTCTGTGTTCCACCTTTTTCTAGATCATAAGCTAATTGTTGACAATATCCCTTTTGCCTTTCTTTTCATCTCATTCACTCCTCTCCACTTTTCATTATAAAAATTTCTTCTTTAATCAAATTATAGAAAAATAAGCTTCAAAACACTAGCAAGTATTGCTTGCTCTTTAGCAACAATTACTTGCTAGAAACTATTTTGTGACCCGAAAGTAATACTTTCCCCTTGTAAAGCACTGCTTTCTTTTCAAAAAAGGTCCTGAGCGATAAAATTAAATTAATAAATCTACGATGCAAGTAAAAAAGGAGGTGTGATGACCATTGAATATTAAAATTAAAAGTATAATTTAAAATGTAGCAAGAAAAAAACGGAGTTAATATTATATGAAAAAGGCTAGAAGAATAGTTAGTTTATTTTTAGTAGTTATGTTGACTACTTGTTTGTGTATGCCAACGTTCGCTGCTTCATCTACATCAGATAGTGTTGATTACTATGAAACAGAGAATTGGAGCTTATGGGGAGAAAAGGATGAAGATGGTACATTATATGTTATTATGTCTTACAATAACGGAGATGTATATGTTTCAAAAACTAATGTTAATTCGGAAGATTCCCCTATTTATGGAGCAGAGTTTACAAATATATCACGAGCACTAAACACCGAGGAGTTGAGTTATGAATATTGGCAAAGTCTGAAAAAAATAGCTATAGAAAATGCCTCAGAATTTAAATCAGTATCTGGACTTAGTGTAACTCAATCTGTCGAAAGAGCTACGACAGCCGAAAATTTAACACTTAATTATCTTGTGTCAAAAAACGGCAGTGCATATTCTAATAAACTTTTAAAAACAGATACAACATCCTATCCAGGAACAACTATACAAGTACGCGCTAATTTAAGTTTAGGAGCACAAGAAGGAAGTATTATTGCCATTGAAGCAACAAAAACAGTGGCAGATGTTGTTGCCTTAGTTTGCAAGAGGATTCCTCAACTTAGTTCTGCAGCCACTGTAGCTCAGGTTGTTAGCACTGCATGTGCTGTAATTATAAATGCCTATGGTGTATATACTCAAAATGGAACACTTGCTCCCGTATATGGCTCTGCAGTGGCAACACGATTTTGTACTGTAAATTACGGAAGTACTACATATAGTGAGGCAAGAAAACAAACGGTATATGCTGCCATGTATTGCAAGACTACAGGAGGATTTGATTGTAGAGTGCATGATACATCTTATTCTCCAAGTGAATATTGTTTCGGAAATAGTAATGCATATTTGTGGTTAATCACAACTGCTTATAACAATTATTCTTAATATAAGAGATAATTAATTTCATGAAATAATTGCAAAAGGATGATTTTATGATCGATAGAAGAAAAAAACTCAGAAACAGACAGATAATCGTTTTGGCATTAAATATATTAGACATTTTACTTATATCGTATGCAATATATGCTTTGATAGCTTTTTTCGGAGGGGATAAATATTCAGGACTAAATACGATTTTTATCTTATTTTGGAATATTGCCTCTTTGAAACTGACATCTGTATTATGTACCTGCAAACATTGCGGAACCAAAATATCAACCAGAGAATTATTGAAAAGATCGAATATGCAATGTTCACATTGTGAGAAAGACATGTGGACATAAACCAAATAAGCGCTGCTAATTTTGCGTTAACAATCTTCTCTTCTATTAAAAACCGCACCTGCGTCACGCAAGTGCGGTTTTGTTATTCATTATTTTTTAGAACTTCGGAGTCTGTGCAACTTCTTTCAACTGTGCTACAATCTCTTCTCTGCTCATTCCGATCTGAGCATTTACAGTTGCCTGCAGCGCGCCTTCCACGATCGGGCAATCTACCATCTCAACATTGTCTGCGCCGTATGCTTCCAAAACCATCTCGGTTGTCATAACTGCGCTTCCCATATCCATGAGGATGACTACTCCATCTTCGGAATAAACTGCATCGATTGCTTCGTATATTTTCTGAAAGCTTGTTCCAAATCCTCCATCATCCAGTCCACCAGCGGCTGCCACTTTTGCTTCTCCAGCCATCAGTTTTGTATAATCTACAATACTTTCTGCCAGTGGCTGACTATGTGATACGATTACAACTCCAACCATATAACACGCTCCTATATATTTGCTGCTACTGTCTGAATCATGAACAGGAATGAAGTAGCTCCTGGATCTTGATGTCCGATACCTCTTTCACCAACATAGCTTGCACGGCCTTTTGTCGCGATCAATTCTTTTGTATGTTCACATCCAGCTTCTGCTGCTAATGCACCGGCATCCAATGCAGCTTTCACATCAGCATCTTTCTCCCATGATGCTTTCATTGCTTCCAATGCTGGAACCATTGCATCGAGCATTGTCTTTTCTTCTACAGTAGAACGGCCTCTCTGTTTTACACCATCAATTCCTACCTGCATTGCTGCAAGAAATTCATCAAATGTGATCTCTGTCTTCGCACCGATAGCCATTCCCATCTTCATGTAGAATGTTCCATAAAGTGGTCCTGAAGAACCGCCAACAGTAGAAACAAGAGCCATACCTGTTGTCTTTAAGATCATTCCGATATCTTTATCTGCCAGCGCTGGTAACTTCTTTTGTACTTCACCAAATCCTTTTGCCATGTTGATACCATGATCATTGTCTCCGATTGGTCTGTCGAGCTCTGTCAGATAATCTTTCTGCTCAATGATTTTATCACCGATTTTATTAAGTAACTCAATTAATTTTGCACTATTCATGCTGCCTTTCGCCTCCAATTGATGTCCGTTCTTATTCTTTGTATGCTGGAGTATCAGCTTTTGCATCTAATAATTCTTTCATTTCGTCATCTACTAAACGAAGAATTGAAATCGAGAATCCTGCCATTTCGATTGATGTCATGTAGTTACCAACGATTGTCTTGTAAACTTTGATTCCTTTTTCTGCAAGAACGTCAGCTACACGATTATTGATAATAAATAATTCCATAAGTGGAGTTGCACCTGAACCATTGATCAAAACTGCAACTTCATGTCCTGTATAATCGATATCTGCGAGAATCTTATCCATCATCATATCAACGATCTCATCTGCTGGTCTAAGAGCTTCTCTGTGTGTTCCTGGTTCACCATGGATACCAATACCAACTTCCATTTCATCTTCGCCAAGTTCGAAACCTGGTTTTCCTGCTGCTGGTACTGTACATGGTAAAATAGCTGTACCCATTGTACGAACATTGTCGATTACTTTTTGAGCAGTTGCCTGTACTTCGTCTAAGCTTGCACCTGTTTCCGCTTTTGCACCAGTGATTTTATGTACTAAAACTGTTCCAGCTACACCACGACGTCCAACTGTGTAAAGGCTGCCGTCTACTGCAACGTCATCATTTACAACAACCTGTTTTACTGTGATGCCTTCCATTTCAGCCATTTCGCCAGCCATTTCAAAGTTCATAACGTCACCTGTGTAGTTCTTAACGATCATAAGAACACCTGCGTCTGTAGCGATCTCTTTGATACCTGCAAGAACTGGTTCTGGAGATGGTGATGTAAATACTGCACCTGCTACTGCTGCGTCAAGCATACCTTCGCCAACATATCCGCCGTGCGCTGGTTCATGTCCGCTTCCGCCGCCACTGATTAATGCAACTTTGCCTTCTTTCTTTTTCGCACGTACTACGACATTCTGACCTTCTGATTCTACTTCCACTTTTCTAAGATATTGTGGATATGCTTTTACTAAACCATCAATCATCTGATTTTCCACTTGGTCAACTGCATTAATAAATTTTTTCATGAACTGTTCCTCCTTATATTATTAATTTTCCGCCCTTGAAAATTCAGGTTCCTGTACCATAATTATATGTTTTTATATAGACAAATTCAACAAAATTTTCTACAAATTCGCACTTTTATTGTGCTTTTTACCCGTCTCACAATTGCCTGCTACCAACTTGCAAACTCTTCCTACTAATTACCTTGCAAAAAACAATTGCAGTTAACGTACTTATCATGGTCGCAACCAGCCCCGCCCCTACTATTACTGTCGGATTCACACTTCCGTACTGGCTTCGGTACGCAATGATGTTAATTGGAATCAGTTGCAGAGAAGAAATGTTTATGATCAAAAACGTACACATTTCATCACTTGCAATCCCTTTTTCTCTTGCAACTCCCTTGTATCTTCCGCATCTTCTTCCTTCTTCCAGTTCTTCGAGAGCTTCCATTGCCTGCAGCCCCGCTGGTGTCGCTGCCCAGCCAAGTCCAAGCATATTTGCGATTATGTTTGTTGTAATGTATTCATTTGCCCTGTGCTCCCTTGGAATATTTGGAAAGAAGAAATGTATCACAGGAGAAATCGCTTTCGACAAGTTCTGGATGATTCCTGCTTTTGTCGCAATCTCCATAAGTCCAACCCATAATGACATCACACCCACCATCGTGATACATAGTGTCACTGCCTCCTTAGATGAATCCAGTGCCGCATTTGTAATATTTGCCAGATTTCCCTGCAATGTTCCATATATAATTCCTATGATAATCATTCCTGCCCAAAGAAAATTCAGCATATATCATCGCCATCCTCAATTGAGTAATCTTGATAATATATGCTGAATCCGGATTATAAATTCTCGATTCGATTTAATAAGTTTCTGCGTTTTTCATCAAACAGCAGATTTTTGTTGTATTGATAATAACGTTCGCATTCGTAGCTTTGTAAAAACTGCACACTGTAGAAATTGGCATTAAGTTCTGTGACAAATGAGATCATCTCCTGGCTATGATGGAATGCAATCTCCATAAAATCAAATGCATATTCCAGTGCCTGTCCAGCATCGTCTGCCTGTTTTTGATAACTTACATTCTGTTTTGCAAATTCTGCTCGAATTTTGTCGAATGCCGCCTCGCTATCTCTAATACCTTTCAATTTCAGAAGTTTCAGATAAGATTCCAGTTGTTCGATTGTATTTCGAAGTGCCATTCCCTCTTCCCGATTTAAAATTTGTGCTTTTATCTTAAATGCAAGCTGCTCTTGTTTTTCCTTTGTTAACTCTTCCAAAAAGGCAAGCGCATCCTTTCCCTCTGCTAATCCCTCTTTATATTGCCTTAGTGTGTCGAATAATGTCGTAACGCAGGCTTCTTTCTTATATACGTTTCGGAAGTTGTCGATAATTGTCGACAAGAGAAGACTTACCACGCTAAGTCTCTCGTCGAACGGAGCGTGTCCCACCTTCTTTATCAAGATTGGATCAATTCTTCCCTGCATGATTTCTTCAATCTGATAATCGGTCTGATATTTATAATAAAGTTCCAGATAATTCGCAAAATCTTTTGCAATCTTTGGATACTGGATATACTGCATGACCACCTCGCGGTCCACCGTTTTACCAAGCATCTCATACACCTGAATTAGTCTCGACAAATCTTCCCATCCTCTCGGTGTTGCGAAAAATGTACCATCCACAGTTGTCTCCATCTGATAAAAATGCGCCACTCTTGAAGTCAGATAGGAAATCACAGCATTATGAATTCCCTGCTGGTATGCGTATTCCTTCCAGACAGCAAAATCTGGTTCCACTTCTATTTTCTTGACACGGTCCATGGTAACCACATCAAACTCTCTCACAGATTTGTTGTACTCTGCCGGATTTCCTGCCGCCACAATAATCCACCCCTCTGGAACTGCATGATTTCCAAACGTTTTGCATTGAAGGAACTGGAGCATGGCTGGCGCAAGTGTCTCAGACACACAGTTAATCTCATCAATAAAAAGAATCCCCTCTTTTAATCCTGTTTCTTCTATTTTATTGTGAACCGATGCGATGATTTCACTCATTGTATACTCGGTTACCGAATACTCTTTTCCGCCATACTTGTTTTTTGAAATAAATGGAAGTCCAATTGCACTCTGCCTCGTATGATGAGTAATTGTATAAGATACCAAACCGAGCTGACATTCTTTGGAAATCTGCTCCATGATCTGCGTCTTACCAATTCCAGGTGCACCTAGCAGAAAGATTGGCCTTTGTCTGATTGTCGGAATCTGATAACTCCCATACTCATCCTTCAGCAAATAGGCTTCAATTGCATCTTTAATTTCTTGCTTTGCACGTTTTATATTCATCTGTAACCCTCCTTATTCTGGATCAAATCTTCTGGTTCTATAATGAGTTTCATCGCCCAGACTGGTACATCGATGTCCCGATAATCTTCTTTCATAAAAACAAATGCCGTCTCATAAAGTGGTCGTTTTGCTGGAAATGTCCCATATCCGTCTGTAAAATAAATCAATCCCTTCAAACGATGGAATGCTTTCTCCTTTAACAGCTGATTTACATATCCAAACACTGGACGAAAATCGGTTCCACCAAACCCTTTTATTTCAAAATGCTCCATATAATCCTGCAATTCTTCATAGCTTTTGACTACCACATCTGACTGCACCTTATCATCACACTGAATAATGTGTATATTAATTTTCCTAAAGAAACTTTCTGATTTACTGAGAATATTGTAGGTCTCTTCTAGAAACATTTTAATCAATTCAGCCTTGCAAGACATGGAAGTATCAATGACAATTACAAAATCTTCTACCTTCAATACTTCTTTTGTCTCCTGCGGTTCAATCAGTGGCATGTTTCCATAGAAACTAAGACCATAATGGTAAAATATATAATCAAAACTGTCGGTATCCACCTGCATCTCTTCCTTTAGGATTGCAAATTTTTTTAAAAACTTACGATAATCGTAACGCTCTCTGTTTGCCACCTGTACCTGTTCCACAAGACTTCTGTTGTCCTCGGAAGCTTCTTTGGAAAATGTCTCCATCTCTGTCTGGAATTTTTCGTTCAGTTCTTTCCACTGCTTTTGACGTTCCATTTGTTTCTGTGGCGGAACATTCTGATTCCACATGGCATGATCATCCACCCAAAACTCTAACTGCATTTTCTGAAATTCCGATTCATTAAGCTGCATTTGAAGGAGCTTTCGATAGACTCCTTTTGGAGTCAATACATCCAAAGATTCTCGTAGTTTCTGATACACTGCCTTGCGATAAGGCGATTTATATTTCCTCACACAGGACTTCTGAATATCGTCAATCATAGATTCGACCACAATATCACACGCCAGATTCCAATGCGTTTCTTCTATATTAATATGGTTTTGATTTTCACTATTTTCTGTCGGCAGATGTTGAAACAGGCAGTGAAGCATAGTATGCAAAAGCGCCCGGTTTACTTGAACCGGATAACTCTTATACAAACCGATCACATAATCGGGGTAAAAGCAGAACAGAAATCCATCCGTCCCAACACCCTGTATCTCTGCAGTTGGCATCAGTTCCAGTTTGTTTAAAGCAACATCAAAAAAGCGCATAGACAAATACAGCTCATTTCTGGCATTTTTTAAGATGTCCATACAAATCTCAATTTTCTCTAATTCACGTTTTTGCTGCTTCTGAATCACGTTCATATTCTCTGTCATAGTTCAAATGATTTCCTTTTCACTTTGAATTTCTGATGTTTTTTATCCATAAGATAACTTAAAATCTCCACTTGATTTTGCTTATTTGCTGCCGCAATCAAACACTCCAAATCTGCTGCTGTCTCTGTACATATATCCGCAAGATAACGAAGTGCCTTGCTGTTCTGACTTTCTGCTGCCCACAATGCACAGCTTTGTAAGTTTTCTTTTAAAAATGTATCGTATTTCAACTTTGCTTTTTCCGTTAACGCATATGGATACAATACTCTATAAAATGCAAGCTGATATAAAGTCTCCGGAAATTCCTTTCCTTTTGCCCATGCAAATCGTTCATCGTATTTCTGGAAATCCAATTCTTTTCTCACGAAACAATTTCGGTACATCATACCGCTTCCATGTGTAAATATCTCAATATTACGCGCCGGCGTATTTTCTATAGATTCCTCAAAATACTCTGGGAACAATGCAATCGCCTTACCATTCTCATAACAAAGCTCCACTGTTTGCTCTTCTGCCAGCTCAATCAGAAACTCTCTCAGGATAGATTGCTTACTTTCTATAAAATTAACTTTTATCTCCTGAACCTTATGACATCCGGTAAATGCTCCCGCTCCCAAATCTGTCAATGTATTATAAAATTCTACTCTCCTAAGATTTCTACAATTATAAAATGTATATCTGCCTAAGCGTTTGATTGTCTTAGGAAGAATGATTTCCTCCAAACGGCCTCCCATTAGCTGCGGTATGCCATTCTTCTGTCTTGTCTCGGTGGTTCCGGCAAATGCATACGATGCGATCTCTTCCACAGGATAACCTTCTATTTCTTCTGGAATCTCTGCTGTCTCTCCTGCCGAAAAACACGCATTGATACATGCTTTTCCATCCTTTATTTCATATTCAAATTCAAAAAAACTCATAGACTTGAAACCAGCTTTCTTACCAGACTTTCATCTACCACATCATAGTCATTCTTATGCTGCCCTTCTGCATAAGAATAAGTTACTTCCTCTCCGGATGTGGTCGGATCACAAACCCATCCTTTACACGAACTGTGAACCTGCGAAATACCAGTTCTCTCCATCATCTCTCTAGCATTGGATGCATTCATGCCGCTTCCGGCCAACAATTCAATCTGATTACCATATTTCTTTTGCAGATCTACGATAAGCTCAATTCCCTGCATCGCCTTTTCTTTTAAACCGCTTGTCAAAATACGGTCAACTCCCATCTCTATCAATGTTTCAATTGCTTGATAAGGATTCTGCACACAGTCAAACGCTCTGTGAAATACAACCTCTCCTCCATATTTTTTGACAATTGCTATTATTGCCTTTGTCTGCTCTATCTGAATATTCCCATCGACGTTCAGACATCCAAACGCAATGCCATCTGCTCCATTTTGCATCATAAGCTCTGCATCCATCTTCATCGTTTCAAATTCTGCATCACTATAATGGAATCCGGCGCCACGAGGTCTTATCATCGTAATTACTTTTAAATCTGTATTCTTTTTTGTTAAAATCAACGCCGCCAAAGATGGAGTCAATCCGCCTAAATAAAGTGCGCTATTTAGCTCAATACGTTTCGCACCTCCATGATATGCAGCCAGTGCATCTTCATATCCTCCACAGCAAATTTCAATTATTTTTTTCATATTCATAATCACCTGTCCGTAAGCTTATCTTCTATAATAATAACATTTTTTATACAAGAAATCTTAAAAAAAGAGCTCGCTTGCAAACTCTTTTCACGCAAGCGAACTCTCTATGAAACTTCAATTTTTCTTTCTTTTAATCTTCTATTTACAATTCCTCTTAGCAGTGTATATATTACCGATACAATTGGAATAAATACTAACATTCCGACAACTCCCATAAGGCTTGCCCCTACGCTGACTGCCACCAGCACCCACATTGATGGGAGGCCAACGGAATTACCAACCACATATGGATAGATAAAGTTTCCTTCAATCTGCTGTAACACAAGGAACATAACTACAAATGCTACTGCCTGCAGTGGATTTACCATAAAAATTAGAAGAGTTCCAACCGCACATCCAATAAATGCACCAAAGATTGGAATTAATGCTGTAAACGCGATCAATACCGCAATCAATAACGCATATGGCATTCTGAGTATTGTCATAGTTAGAAAGAACATACATCCAAGAATTACCGCTTCCAAACATTGTCCTGTGAGGAAACTTGAAAATGTTTTATATGTGACAGAACCAAGCGCAATAAAAATCTCTGTCCAGTCACGTGGAAGAAATGCATACATCAACTTACGAACTTGTATATTCAGCTTTTCTTTTTGCAATAAAATATAGCAAGAAAATACAAACGCAATAAAGAATGTAGATACAGCACTCACAATACTCTTAGCAGCTTCAAATGTAGTCCCAATTACACTGCCGGCACCATTCTTCAAGAAATTCACCACATCTCCAAGAATCTGATCCCATTCAAATTCAAGACTCTGAATCTGTGCTACTAACTCCGGATTGTCACCAAAAAATTGGATTGCCCATTCTTGTACCTGTGGAACAAATTCCTGCAATGTTTTCCCAATATTTACAATTGTATTACCAAGCTCTGGAACTACTACAAATACAACAATCGCAATCAGACCTACCACAAATAGAACCGTCAATATAAAGGCAAGCGGTCTTGAAATCTTCTTTCCTACCTTCTTGTCTGAAAGACCTATTTTCTTGAACAACTTTTCTTCCACAAAATGCATCGGTACATTTAAAATAAATGCAATTGCTCCTCCCAGCGCGAATGGAAAAATAACATGTCCTAAAAACTTTATTCCAGAAAATATAAGCTTATAGTTCCACATTGCCACAAAAATCAACGCTGTAAAAAATAAAAGTCCTCTGATCTTTTTTATGTTTTCTTTGTTCAAATCCATCTTATCACCTTTTCACTCTCTTTTATGGTAACCATAATATACAGTTTATATTTTGTTTGTCAATTTTATTAAAACAAATTTATATTTTTTTAATATAACAAGAGAGAGAGAATCGAAATTCCCTCCCTCTCGTTATGGTTTAAGCAATCATGATTTAGTAATTTGACCAATTTCCATTGTTGTAAATCTTGTTCATTCCTACAAGAGTTATGTCTCCTGTTTGTGAACCATTTCCATTATTGAAAATAATATATTGTGCATCTGCTGGTACTTCGATACGGTATACACCATTTCCAACACTTGTCATTTTTTCACCTGGCCATGTTGTCATCTTTGTGTCTGCATTGCTCCAGTAGTATGCATATACACTGCTCCAGTTATTTGTATTTTGGTAGTAGATATAGTTTCCTGTTACTGGATCTGCTGGATCTGTTGTGTAAGTTGACCATGTTCCATTGTTGTAGATTTTGTTCATTCCTACAAGTTGTAAATCACCTGTCTGTGAACCATTTCCGTTATTGAAGATAATGTAATCTGCATCTGCTGGTACTTCAACGCGATATACACCATTACCAACGCTTGTCATTTGTACACCTGGCCATGTTGTCATCTTTGTATCTTCATCACTCCAGTAGTATGCATATACACTGCTCCAGTTTCCTGTGTTTTGATAATAAATATAGTTTCCTGTTATTGGATCAACTGGGTCAACTGGGTCTACTGGATCAACTGGATCTACTGTGTAAGTTGACCATGTTCCGTTTTCATAAATTTTGTTTGCACCTACAAGAGTCAGATCATCTGTCTGTGAGCCGTTTCCATCTGTAAAGATGATATACTGTGCGCCTTTTGGAAGATCAACGCTGTATACATTATCACCTTCATTTGTCATTTGTACGCCTGGCCATGTTGTCATCTTTGTATTAGCATCGCTCCAGTAATAAGCGTACACTGTATTCCAGTTATTTGTGTTTTTGTAGTAAACTGTTCCTTCCGTTACGATTGGATCTACTGGATCTACTGGATCAGGATCTACAGGAGTATATCCTTCTTTGTAAAGTACTACGATACCTGTTGAACCGATTTTACCTGTCATTGATGTTGATGTTACATTCCATTTTTCACCTGTGATTGCATCAACATATGTACCTGGCTGTGTAATTCCACCACCGTTTGGTACTGTCACTGTAAAGTTACTTCCGCTTCCCGCTACAACTACAGCACCTGTTTCACGAGAAACAACTGCACAGTTATTTCCTGTTGTATAGTAGTCAGCTTGTCCGTCCATTGCATTGTGGAAGTGATTTACTGCTGAAACTTCTGCACTTGTAAAGTGTGTACTTCCTTTTTGTCCTGCATAGATGCTTTCTTTATATGTAGAGCTTGGACGTGAGAAATATAATGCTGAGATATCGTTACGGCTTGCTGCAACTGCATATGCACGGTCAATTACGTTTTGACTCATACCGTTTGAATATCCCCAATCCTGGTTGTTTGACCATGTATCATGGCTTTCACTCCAGTAGATTAATTTATTGTTTGAAATACCACGAGCTGCCCAGTTACCAAATGCTGCTGGAACTGTTCCTGATGCAAATGCATCACGAAGTAATTTGCCGTATGAACTGTCTGTAACTGTCATGTAGTTTGTATATTCTTTCATTAAATCTTCGTTTCCAGAAGCACGATCATCTGGACCAACGAGGATTTCACCGTAGTGGTATAATCCCTGGCTTGTTACTGCTGGCCAGAAGTTGCAGCCTTCACTTGGTAATGCGATGTGTTTTGCTGCATCCCATCTGATACCGTCTACACCTAAGCCTTTTAATTCGTTAATATAATTACTTACAACATTTTGTACGTAAGGATGTTCACTGTTGAGGTCAGGCATACCGATTTCACCATGTGTTACCTGGTAACGATCTGCCCAGCTGTTTACTGTACCAAAAAGGTGCCAGTATTGACCATCTTTTAAGTCACCTTGAATATTTGAATGATCACCTGCAAGGTGGTTTGCTACTACGTCAACGATTACGTTGATACCATATTTTTCAGCTTCCTGGCAAAGAGATTGAAGTTCTGCTTTTGTTCCAAGATCATTTGTAGCTGCGTAGAATCCAAGTGGCTGATAGAGCCAGTACCAGATTCCTGATTTTACTGCTGGCTGTGCAGGCGATGTCTGAACTGAAGTAAACCCTGCTGCTGCGATATTTTGAAGTTCTGCTTTGATATCATTATACTTCCAGTTGAAGCAGTGTAAAACCACACCATCTTGAATGCTGTCTGCTAATTGATAATCATCGTAAACCATAGCCTGAGATGTAACAGGAATAGACACAAATCCTGAAATCATCATACATAAAGCTAACATTATACACAAAATTTTATTTTTCATACTTTTTAATGTTTTCATTTTTCCTCTCCTACATTCCTTATTATTTTTATGATTACTGCTAGAACAAACTTTCTGTAAAATCCACCTGCTTTTGATTTGTCTCTCTTTCGTAATTCATAATTCCAACACAAATACCGACTTGAAATGTCAGTAAATTCTATGCTCTGAATTTACAATATTTTGATTTTTCGTTCAAGTCAGAAAACAAATATCCTAATGTTGAAAAACAAATATATTTTTTCGTTGTTTTTTGATATTTGAATATTACTTTTTCGAGTTGAAATGACAATTTCCCTTATGATATAATCATCGAAATAGCGTTATTATATAGAACGCGAACGACCATATATATTGGAGAAATGGATATGAAGAAACTATTAATTGTAGACGATGAAAGAATCGAAAGAAATGGTGTAAAGATGCTTCTAAAAGGAATGGGACACGAATTTGAAATCCTGGAAGCATCAAACGGCAAGCAGGCATGTCAGATTCTTGCTGAAAACGATGTTGACATGATGCTTACTGATATTAAGATGCCTTTTATGACAGGACTTGATCTTGTGAAACATGCAAGAGATTTAAAAGGACATTTTCCGATTGCAATTTTCAGTGGATTCGGCGAATTTACTTATGCACAAGAAGCAATCAAATATGGAGTGACCGACTATATTTTGAAACCTGTAAAACCTCAGGAATTCAAACAGACTATTTTTCGTATGCTTGAAGCTTGCAGATTAAAAGAAATGCAGGAGGAAGAGAAATGGAACCATAACAGTCATTTATATAAATGCTATCTACGCAAATATCTATTTACAGGAAAAACAGAATATATAGAAAAACTGTCTCAGGAAGTCGCAAAACTGTCTAATAACAAACACAAAATTGAACACATTCAAAATATGATGCTTCTTGATACGGATGATAATTTTTTTGAAGAATATGGAGTAAATTTAGTTGAACAAATAGAAAATCTGACCAATCGAAAAATAGAATATCTGGATTTAAATACAAACCAGATGCTCTTAATTTTCTTCCAAAATACCAATGATAATTATACACGCATTGCACATAAAATCTATAACTTTATTTTGGAGCAATATCATGTGAATTGTTATATTGCAGTCAGTCAAAAAACGTCAAAGATTTCAGATTTTCCGAAAGCCTATCAGGATTTAGAAAATCTTATCGTAAACAAATTCTATTATTCTAATGAAAACATTTTCCTCTATGAACCAGAACCAGAATCCAGTCCAATTGAACATCTGAAGGTAGATTACCAAAAACAGATTCAAGATTGTATTGAACGCAAAGATATTCCAAAGTTATGGGACAATTTCCGAAAATTAAAAACACAAATTCACAGAGGTACGATTGATTCTCAATTATACGTAAAATTTATCTTTTGTCAGATTGTCAAAGATATCTACGAACAGATTCAAAAAGAAGATTCTTCTCAGATGATTGAAGCAGTTGAAGCCATTTATCAGGCTGGCAGCCTGGATGCAATCTGCAAAATCGCCGAGAAATGTATTCGAGACTTTGAGCAGGACTGTCTACAGACTAAGAGTAATGTACGAAATGATGTTGACCAGATTAAGCAATATATAACCGGCCATATGAACGAAGATCTGAGCATTGATAAGCTAGCATCAAGAGTTTATCTTTCTCAAGGATATCTCAGTTACATATTTAAGAAAGAAACCGGTATGACAATCAGCCGTTACATCAAGAAATGCCGCATGGAGAAGGCACAGAAACTTTTAAAGAACTCCAATTTAAAAATTGGTGAAATCTGTGAAAAACTAGGATTTTCCAATGTGTCTTATTTCTGCCAGAGTTTTAGAGAATATTGTGGTGTAAGTCCAGAGAGATACAGGAAAGGCGATATTGAAAATGCGCAAATGGATGAATAATATAAGAATTTATTTTCGTAATCTGAAATTCAGATCCAAAATAAATCTAGTACTTATGCTATCTGGCATCGCTCCTCTGGTAATCGTAGGAATTTTTACTATTTACAGTTTTCACAATATGCTGGCTGACAGAGAATATGAATCTCTTGAAGTTTCTCTCAATCAGACCTGCGACACTATTGATAAACAAGTGGAAATTTACGCAAACCTGTTAAATTACTTTGTATTTGACCAGGACTTACAAAAAGTCCTAGAAAATGAACAGACACAGAGTTATCAGGCCTACCATGAATATGTAAATGTCGTTGATCCCATTTTAAATACACCCCAATTTTATCATGATGGTATCAAACAATTAACTATTTATGCTGAAAATATTCTGATTCCTCATGACGTCACTCTTGCTCCTTTGGAAACCCTCAGCTCTGAACCCTGGTTTAAAGATATGCAAAACTCTGACAGTGAGATGCTTGTCTATCCAAACGAGGATTACAGCGAAATTCTTTTTATGAGAAAATTTCCGGGGTATTTCGATACGACCGCTTATCTTGGGATGTATTGTGATATGCACAGTTTCACAGAACCTTTAAATTACTTTAAAAAAGAAGGTACCGTAATTCTTCTTACTAACGAACATGATAAAATTCTTTTTTCATTGAATGGGCTCTCTGATACTTTGAAATTCACGGATAATGATATATATATAAAGAAAAAAATTGAAAATCTTCCTCTCTATGCATATATATACATAGAAAAGGATATGAATATCTCCGGTTTCCATGCAATACTTTCTAAAAGCACCATCGTCGTAACCATATGTATGTTAATTATTTTTGTAATTAGCCGATATATGAGTTACATTATGGTAAAACGTCTGGAAGCATTGACTACTTGCATCAAAGAGGTCGATTACGAGAATATGGAAATTAATATTTATGATGACAGTCAAGATGAGGTAGGGGTATTAATTCGTAGTTCCCACACCATGCTGCAAGACGTGAAAAGACTTATCAGCGAAGTATACCAAAGTAAAATCATTCAGCAAGAATTGGAGATGATTGCTTTACAGGCACAGATTAATCCTCATTTCCTATATAACACACTTTCTTTGATTAACTGGAAGGCACTCAGTGCAGGGGAAGATGATATTAGTAAGGTAACATTGGCTCTTTCTGACTATTACCGCACCACATTAAACAAGGGTAAAAACCTGATTACCGTAGGTGGCGAAATTACAAACATTAAATCTTATTTGGAAATTCAACTTATGATGCATGATTATGATTTTGAAGCGGAATATCAGATTGACCCAGAACTAAGTTCCTACTGGATGCCAAAATTAACTCTTCAGCCACTTGTAGAAAATTGTCTGGAACATGGCCTGGATATTAAAGAAACCGGTGAAAAAAGGATTATTATATCTTGCATCCAAGACCAGAACGATATCATCTGGACAGTTGAAGATACCGGTGTCGGAATGGATCAAGAGACTGTAGCTAATATGACGACATTTAATGCTACAGGTTATGGTGTAAAAAATGTCAATGACCGACTTGCTCTTTTATGTGGTGAAAATTATGCTCTTCACATAGAAAGCACAATTAATGTAGGAACAAAAATAGAAATTCACATACCAAAAAAAATTTCAGAAGAAATGAATACGGAGGCGAAGCATGAAACCCAATAAATTAGTACAACTCCTGACAGGTATCGCCTTAATCATTTTTCTTAGTATTTTCATCTATAACATTTGGGGAATAAAAGAGGATACGGATGTATCTTCTGAAACTCCCCCCATTGAAAATACCACAGATATGACAGATGCCGCATGGGAAGAAGCAATCTCTACACCTTTTGGAAAATATCCGGAACTTATCACTTATACTCTTGGAAAAATTACGGCAGACAATAATTCCAATATGCCAGAAGGTGATACTTACGAAGATAACAATTATACGCGATATATCAAAGAATTACTAAATGTTCAGAATGAGAACATTATGGAAGCTCCAGACCGCGGCCAATACGAAAGTATGGAAATGATGGCTGTTCTTGAAGGAGACATTCCTGATATTATGGTTGTAACCAGCCTGGACATTCTGGATATTCTGGTAGAAAACGATCTGATTGCAGATTTGACGGAAGTTTACGAAAACTGTACCAGCGAACGCATCAAAGAAATGTACAAAAGCTATGGGGAAGACAAACTCGGTGCTGTTACTTATAATGGTAAATTGATGGCATTTCCAGAAACAGAAGTTTACACCGGTCCGGCTCTTCTCTGGCTTAGAACAGATTGGATTGAAAAACTGGGACTTTCTGAACCTCAAACATTAGAAGAAGCCATGAATATTGTCAAAGAATTTACACTTCAAAATCCAGGGGAACATGAAAATGGAAACGTCGGACTCGTATTTGACCCAACACTAGTTGGACAGACTGACCAATGTTTTTCATTAGATCCTGTTTTTGATTCCTACCATGCATATCCTGGCAAATGGCTCAAAACAGATGCAGACGAAATGGTCTATGGTTCTGTTACAGAGGAAATGAAAAATGCATTATGTAGACTTCACAACTGGTATGAAGAGGGCATTCTGGATCAAAGCTTTATGATCCGAAATGAAAAAAATCTATCTGCACTTTTAGAAAATGGACAAAGTGGAGCTTTCTTTGGATGGTGGTGGGCCCCAAACAATCCTATTTCTTCTACATATGATGGCGAAGCTAAATGGAAACCTTATCTATTCACAGACGAAGACAATTGCGTACGCACTTCTGTTTCTTATGGAAGAAATTACTGTATCGTAGCAAGAAAAGGTTTTGAACATCCTGAGATTATTCCAAAAGTACTTTCTGCACTGTTTGACTATGCACGTTACGATGGAAAGGAAGATGCTGAGGAAGTCGGAACTTATTTAGGGATGAACGTAGACCCGACAGCGACTCCATTGGTCATTAACCTTGATTATAGTGATGCTATCTTTCGTGTGACGAACAGCATTCAAAATACACTAAACGGTATATCCGACTATGAGGACATGACGGTTTTAGAGCAGGGATACTTTAATAGCTGCAAGGCATACCTTGAACAGGAAGAACCAGTTGAAACCTGGCAATGGGCTGCATATACTTCACGAATCACTGCTGTTTCTGCCCTGAGCACTGCTCATATTGATTATGTAAATGAAGGATATACACAGAATTTTAAGCAGCTATATAGTGATGAGTTGAAAAAATTAGAAGAAAAAGCTTTTATTACCATTATTACTGGAGAAAATCCTGTTGAATATTTTGATACATTCGTTGAAGAATGGTACAACAATGGTGGAACAGAGTTGACAGTGGAAGCAAATCAAATACTTCAAGAAATGAAAAATTGAAACAGTTATGAAAAGGCAGGAAACTTTCGTTTCCTGCCTTAGTATTTGTACTAGTTTGTAACAGCAACTTCTGATTCTTTGTCGAATACGTGGATTTTTTCTGCATCTAATGCAAATTTAACCTGGCTGCCTACTCTTGCTTTTGTCTTTGGATGAACACGAGCTGTCATGTTTGATCCTTCATAATCGAAGTGTAAGAATACTTCTGCACCTAACATTTCATATACACGGATGTTAGCTTCGATAATTGTATTTGGAGATTTAGCAAGGAATTCTTCTTCGTCATGTACGTCTTCTGGACGAATACCCATAACAACAGTTTTACCATTGTATCCACCAGCGATTAATTTCTTAGATTTAGCATCTGTAAGAGCAATCTTAGCTGGACCAGCTTGTAAGAATGCTTTATTTCCTTCAACTACACATTTAGCATCAACAAAGTTCATTTGTGGAGATCCGATGAAACCAGCAACAAATAAGTTACATGGTGTATCATATAATACTTGTGGTGTATCAACTTGTTGAACAACACCAGCGCTCATAACTACGATTCTTGTACCAAGTGTCATAGCTTCTGTCTGGTCATGAGTTACGTAGATGATTGTTGTACCTAATCTGTGATGTAATTTAGAGATTTCGATACGCATTTGTCCTCTTAATTTAGCATCAAGGTTTGATAAAGGTTCGTCCATAAGGAATACTTTTGGATTACGAACGATAGCACGACCCATAGCAACACGTTGTCTTTGTCCACCTGATAAAGCTTTTGGTTTACGATCTAATAAAGCTTCAAGGTCAAGAATTTTAGCTGCTTCACGAACCATTCTGTCGATTTCATCTTTTGGCATTTTTCTTAATTTAAGACCGAATGCCATGTTTTCGTATACTGTCATATGTGGATATAAAGCGTAGTTTTGGAATACCATCGCGATATCTCTGTCTTTTGGTTCTACATCGTTAACTAATTTGTCACCAATCCATAATTCACCTGAAGAAATATCTTCAAGACCAGCGATCATACGAAGTGTAGTAGACTTACCACATCCTGAAGGTCCTACGAAAATAACGAATTCTTTGTCTTCGATTTCAAGATTGAAATCTTTTACAGCGTGAAATCCGTTATCATATAATTTGTTAATGTTTTTTAATGATAAACTTGCCATTATAATTTTCCTCCTAATATTTCCGATTTTTCAACCTGTCTAGATTATATAAAAAAAGGGCAATTTGGTCTATGACCAAGTTGCCCAAATTTATCTATTTTTTGTGTACAAACCGACGAACCTTTGACGAAAGCTTGTACAAAATGTTCAAGACTCACTTTAGTTTATAATAATTCTTGATATACATCGCGCTTGCTGATTCCGCGGTCTTTTGCTACCATCTTCATCGCATCTTTCTTTGCAATTCCCTGATTCAGGTAATAATCCATATGTTCTTCAATCGTCATTTCTTCCCATTTTGCAACTTCTTCCTGACGCAGCTCTTCTCTGCTTTTCCCTTCGATTACAAGCACACATTCACCCTTCGGCTCATTTTCATTATAAAAAGCGTATGCCTCTTCTAAAGTTGTCACAAAAGCTGTTTCATGTTTTTTGGTAAGTTCACGGCAGACAGTGACACGTCGATTTCCCAGATTTTCTACCAATTCCAGTAATGTACGTACCAGTCTGTGCGGTGCTTCATACATGATAATTGTTCTTGTCTCATTCACAAGTTCCGATAACACAGCCTGTCTCTCTTTTTTATCGGAAGGAAGAAATGCTTCAAACGCAAATCTTCTTGTAGAAAGTCCAGACAACGTCAATGCAGTGATACATGCAGCCGCACCTGGAAGCGAAGTTACTTCTATCCCTGCCTCGTAACACATCTTCACCAATTCTTCCCCCGGATCAGAAATCCCTGGTGTTCCTGCATCCGTAATGAGTGCAATATTCATTCCACTCTGCAGTTTTTCGACCAACTTCTTTCCTTTTTCTATTTTGTTATATTCATGGTAACTTGTCATCGGTGTTTTTATCTCAAAATGATTCAAAAGCTTAATACTGTTTCTGGTATCTTCTGCAGCAATCAAATCCACTTCTCCAAGTGTACGTACTACTCTGTACGTCATATCTTCTAAATTTCCGATTGGCGTTGCACATAAGTACAATTTACCTGACATATCTGGTCTCCTTTTCTATTATTTCATACCATATTCTTTCAGTAGTTCCTCATTATATACGCCAACTTCCTTATACACAACAAGCGGCGGTTCTATTGTCATACGCGAATTACCTCCACGCAATCCTTCAATCAAGACCATATTTGGTTCTTTATCTATAAAAGGATGAACAAGCCGCATCCTTTTTGGTTCGATTCCAGCCTGAACCATCTTCGTCATTATCTCCGCCAGACGGAATGGTCTATGTACCATATAAAATCTTCCTTTTGGCTTTAATAATCTTGCACTTTCCCGCAAAATGTCATCCAATGTGCAAAGCACTTCATGTCTTGCAATTGCTTTTGTGTCCAATGCATTTGCGATTCCATGATGTCCAATCATATAAGGTGGATTCGTTGTTATGACGTCAAAAGAGACAGGTCCAAAAATATTGGCTGCCTCTTTAATGTCTCCTGTCACAATTTTCACTTTTTCTTCTAAATGATTGTGAATCACACTTCTGCGTGCCATATCTGCACTCTCTTCTTGGATTTCAAGACCAGTAAAATCTTCTCCCTCCGTCTTTGCAGTCAGTAAAATAGGGATAATCCCTGTTCCCGTTCCCAAATCGAGTACACGCTCATGCTTTTTCACTCGCGCAAAATTTGCCAAAAGGACTGCGTCCATTCCGAAACAGAATTTGCCAGGATGCTGGATAATCTCGTATCCATTCACCTGCAAATCATCCAGGCGTTCCTCCGGTTTCAGATTATTTGTCATCTAACTTTGACACTCCTTCATTCTTTTCCAATGCAGATAATTCTCGCATCTCTTCTTTTGAAAGTTTAATATCATTTTTCTTTCGTTTTGGCTTAAATCTTAATTCGCTTACTTTATATTCACGAATCTCTTTTTCATCATCTTCCAATGTAACAACTACTTTTACGAGCTGGCGAAGGACACTCACACTTTGTACTTCTCCTTTTAATCCATCGCTTGTTGTTACATAATCACCAATTCCCGGAAGACGGCTGTTAAGTTCCTCATAAGTTTCTTCTTCGTTTGTCAGACAACACATCAGTCTGCCACAAACACCAGAAATCTTTGTTGGATTTAATGAGAGATTTTGTTCTTTTGCCATCTTAATAGATACCGGTGCAAATTCTGATAAATATGTGTTACAGCAAAGTGGACGTCCGCAGATACCAATCCCACCACGAATCTTAGTCTCATCACGGACTCCAATCTGACGAAGTTCAATTCTTGTACGGAATACTGCGGCCAGATCCTTTACCAATTCACGGAAGTCGATTCTTCCATCTGCTGTAAAGTAAAATAAAACTTTATTATTATCAAATGTATATTCCGCATTAATCAGTTTCATCTCCAGATTATGCTTGCGAATCTTTTCTAAACAGATATTGAAAGCTTCTTTTTCCTTTTCTCTGTTTCTTTCTTCTATTCTCTTGTCTTCTTCCGTAGCAACACGGATCACCGACTTAAGTGGCTGCATAATATCTTCATCCGGAACTTCCTTAGGACCTGTCACTACACTTCCAAATTCAACACCACGCGCTGTTTCTACAATTACCTTGTCTCCTTGATTAATATGAAGCTTACCCGGTGCAAAAAAGTAAATCTTTCCTGCCTGACGGAATCTTACTCCAATCACTCTTGTCATATTACTGGTTCTCCTATTTCTAGATTTAGTCTCTAATTTTCCTTTATAGTAAGCAACAGAAGTTCCATTACCAGATCAAAATTTACATTTGCTTTCAATCTGACTTTTGCCTTTTCAATACTTTCCAAAATAATCTCAAGTCCTTCATAAGAACTCTTCGAAGCCTTTTCTTTAATATGTTTCAGCTGATCACTGAATACAAGACCGTCGATATTCTTAGTAGCCTTGTACACTAAAATATCTCGATACCAAATCGTCATAATATCAAAATAATCTGTTACTTCTAATTTGTATTTGTTAATCTCTTTGATTGCACCAACAATCTCGTGTAATTCCATCTCATCGATATATTTCAGCAATTGAATCGCTTCTTCTTTAATTTCATTGAAATGTTCTGACTTTGCAAGCATCAATGCACGACCAATGTTCCCCTGCGCAAATGCTGCGCAAAGATCTGCCTGATAATCTGGAATTTGCATTTGTTCCATTAAATACTTCTTTACAAGCTTATCCTTGATATTGCGAAGCTTTAACATCACACAACGAGATCGAATCGTTGGAAGCAGGCTGTCTGCATTTTCCGTCAATAGAAAAATAATCGCATATTCAGGTGGCTCTTCAATCGTTTTTAAAATTGCATTCTGAGCCTGTACTGTCATCAAATCAGCCTCTGGAACAATATAAATTTTATAAGGACTGCTGTAAGGCTTGATCATAATGTCGCCATTGATCTGCTGTCTAACATCATCAACACTGATCGATGCTGGTTTTTCATGTCTGACTGTAATGATATCCGGTTGGTTTCCATTATTTGTCTGAATACAGGATCTACACTCCCCGCAAGGTTCTGACTTACCAGATTCGCATTGTAATGCCATTGCAAATAACTTTGCAAGCAGCTTCTTCCCAGAACCTCTCTGTCCATTCAAAATGTATGCGTGTGATACTTTGTCCTGTTCTATTGCATCCTTCATATATTGAATAATATCTCTATGCCCTACAACATCTTTAAATCCGCTCATGTCATCACCCTCCTTATCGCATGTTAATTTCCTTTCCGTACATTATATCACAAATATGACTGAATACCTAGCACAATTTCTTCCACACACTTATCCATATTCTCATTCAGATATTTGTGAGTTATCCCCATTTCTTTTATTTTCTCTGGGGAAAAATCTGCAGAGTCTGCAAGAAATCTGCGACACATTTCTTCGTATTTTGGTTCTTTCTGCGCTTTTTCTCTTGCAAGTGCGCGCTCCAAACGAACACCGTCTTCCACTTCTATATAAATAGGAACCAATCGTTCTTTACCAAAGTATGCTTTCATAGCTCTATAAGATTCGAGCGTACCAATTCCTATATAGTTATCATCTGCATTAAATTGTCCATCATCCACCGTGAAGTATCTCCAGAGTCCGTGTACTGTATTATATTCCCTCAATTCGATTACTTTTCCTCTTTTCTGAAACTCCTGCAGTTTTTCTTCATCCACAAAATGATACTCAACTCCCTCTGTCTCCTTCTCGCGGATTGGTCTTGTCGTATAGAGTACAATCGTTTTCAGTTCTGGCAGTCTCTCTTTTAACTTCTTAAAAAGAGTGTCTTTCCCAGAGGCACTCTTACCCATTAGATAAAAAATTTTACTCATTGTTTTCTCTCTCTAATTATATTTATTCTACTTATTTTAACAAGAAGCTTAAATCGAAGCAATATATTTTCCTATCATTTAAACCTATATTCTCACAATACGAAACAACTGCCAAAATGAAAGAACCGTCACACCAGAGTAGAACACTCTTAGATGCAACGGTTTCTATAATTATTTCTAAATCCATCTATAACATTCTATATATTTCCTGTTATAATTTTAAATACTGCTGTATTTGCATAAGTCAAAGGATCATTATGACCAAAAAACACAATACCATCTGCTGGAGAGGTCAATTCTTCCTTTACTTCTCCTTCCAGTGGATCAACGATCTGAGCAAGCAACTGACCCTCAACTACTTCCGCACCTACTTTTACCTTACTTTCAAATATACCAGCAGTTTTTGTACGAACGGAAATCATATCCGAATCCCTTACTACTGAGGATTTATAACCATCATGCGTAGTATATTTTACAATATTCTGTTTCGCTAAAAATCGAAGAACACTGCGAATAGTTTCTTTCGCACTTTCCTTGTCAATCTCTGTGGTAGAGGTACTGTATATGCTAAATGCGTTCGTTTCCCATATTTGCCAGTTATAATTAAGCGTTGTTGTATCATATGGACGAATTTTCCGTAAGACAACATAAGGCATTCCGAATTTGTTTGCCATATCCACGTTTTCAAATCCCGTCTGCATCATACGAACGTGAGGCATAAATCTTCCCGGCATATAAAAGGATGCAAACTGAATACCAAACTTGTAATCTTTGATTTCTTCAAAAATTCCAGCTGCAATTCTTTGAGTTGTTTCTCCCATATCATACCCCGGAAACATACGATTAATATCTGTCTTGTCCGTTGGCCAGAAACGCTCTCTGCTATTCATAGAATATGGGTTCATAGATGGAATTACCAGGATCTTGTGACCTTTGAAAATTTTCCCCTGGTTTTCCAGACTCTTTAATTTTTTCACTAATTGTGAACAGATATAAATCTGTTGTACTTCATTTCCTCGAATATTCCCAACGATACAAATAGATTTTTCTCCTTCACCAAATTCAAATCCCTTCACACGGAATTTATCTCTATAAAGGGAATCTATTTCATAAACAATTTTCTTCTCCATAATCATTCTGTCCTTTGTTATTTTAACTTATTTATTCCAAGCCTCTTTTCTCAGCAATCTTCCAATCAAAGAACCATTATCGACAATCGGATATTCTCTGATTGTAAAAAGAATGCCATCGACTGGCGACAGAATCTTCTCTAATATTTTTCCACAAAGCGGATCTATAATCCAGCCGATTTCTTCTCCTTTTTTCAGATGCTCCCAATGTCTGACATGTGGAACAAACACACCTGCTTGAGGTGCATTTATATAACTGACATCCTCTGGATTTTCAGACACAATCGGTACTCTTGGTATAGCTGTTTCTCCTGTCCAAATTCCCATCTTTTTCATGAGATGAAATATACCATCCACCAATTGTTCGCAATAATCCTTTGTAATACGCATACCTACCCCCATCTCCACAACCAGCGTTGGTATCTCTCTGCTATTTAAACTATGCGCAAAGGTCGATTCTAATACTGTATTGGCTCCGTGTACCCAAACGAAATCCACATTAAGCTCTTTTGCCAATGGAATCAATATATCTTTGTGCAGTTCATTGATGCGTATTTGTGGAATTTCTGTCAAAAATATATTACTTGCATGTATATCGATACACACGTCAGAACCATACATATCAGCAATAATCTGCGATGCCAGATATTCCGTCATATCTCCGTCCTTATTTCCTGGAAACAAACGATTCATATCAAGATCAAAAGCTGGTATTCCACGGGTAATCGAATCGATTCCCAAAGGATTCATGGCTGGATATACATCAACAATACCTGTCAACTGTCCCTTATTTTCTTCAATTCTTCGAATCAACTCAAAACATACATATTGACCTTCCAATTCATCTCCATGAATACCGGTAACAATACTAATACGTTTCTCTTTTCCTGTTAATTTTCCTTTTGGTATCATTCTATTTTTCTTGATTTCAAGTATTTCATCAACAGGAAGTCCTACTGACGCAACTGTTTTTATCATAATATACTCCTTTTTACCGCCTCGGATCTCAACTATGATATCTTTCCTACACGAACACTCACTGCCAGAT
The DNA here is from genome assembly GCA_045121495.1 of Faecalimonas sp. Classification (GTDB taxonomy): domain Bacteria; phylum Bacillota; class Clostridia; order Lachnospirales; family Lachnospiraceae; genus Faecalimonas. The sequence goes on along the minus strand of JBGVGF010000035.1, from coordinate 22,627 downwards.
TCTGCAAACCGCCACCAGTTATTATTCCTTTATTAATTACACAATCATTTGCATCTCTTCCAATACCTATCTTAATATAATTATCTGCAACAATACATCCGTTTGTAGGATCAAGTCCATACCAAACTTTATCAGCCAGAACCTCTACCCAGGCATGGCTATATCCTTCTCCTATCATCATCCCCGTAACATATCTGGCTGGAATTTTTGCTAAATGACATAAAGCAATAAAAATGTGCGCATAGTCCTGACATACACCGTGCCTATATTTCCAGGCTTCTTCTGCTGTAGTATTTACGTTCGTAATTCCCTTTTCATAGATAAAATCTCTATGCAGACACTTCATCAAATATATTGCTATCTGATATACTGAATCATCAAAGCCTACATTTTTCATTTGCTCATGAAAATATGCTTTGATTTCATCACCAGCTTTATTCAATCCATGCGGACAGCAATAAATCCCAGAAAATTTCCCTTCCTTTTCTCTATCTCCTTCAGCCAGACCTGTCACAGCGATCCCTGAAACACGAAAGCTAAATCGATTATGTTCACAATACAGGTTATCATAAATCATCAGGTTACCAAAAGAATCCTCATTCTCTTGGTAATCATGACGAGGCATAATTTCTATATTTAATTCTGATATTTTCTGCATATCCGTATTTTTGGGCAGACATTTGACTGTATAATGACATTCTGTCACAGGCTCCGTATACAAAATTTCCATCCAATAATCGAAATGCAGTTTTCCCACTTTGTCAGCTCCTTTACACGATTGATTCTACTTCATTTACAATCCTATAATAATCAAGCTCTGGTGCTTCTACAAGTGATTTTAATAAAACCAATTTTTTTCTACTATAAACAAGACCACTTCTTTCTACACGAGGCATCAAGCGTTCTACTTCTCTCACCATCTCTTTTCGTGAAATTTTCAAACGTCCATAAATATCTAGGCGTTCAATTCTTTTTCCTACTTTTATAATATTTCGCGCATGCTCGGAATCGACATTATCATCAACAATTCCCCAAAAAGCCAGAATATTATCCATAACCTTTTGCATTTCAATCAGAGGTGACTTACTGATTTTCGCTTTATTCATTGCATAAATAGCCAGTTGAATATAAGAAATAACTTCTGATCCGATTTCATCTCGCAGTTCAATAGCATTGTCATATGCCCTTGTAAGATTACTCATAATCGAATCCGGATTCGTTTCGTCAAATGGATATTTTTCCTCAAAAATTTCTTTCGAGCCATAAACATCAGGAATATCAATCATTTCACAAAAATCTCCATAACTATCTGCAATTCCATCAATAAGTTCATCAAAGCTATTTGAATAAAGTCGTAAAGTCGTATAAACACGCTCGGAATATCTTCCGAGCCAATATAATCTATCTGCCTGTTCTACTGAGATAATACCCATGTGTCTTTAAACCCTCCTCCCTGAGATGAATTGACAATAAATGAATCCGGATTTCTGGAAAAGCGGGTTAACCCGCTTTTCCAAACCATAGGCTCATCTGCCATAAGTACAAATGCGCGTAAATCTGCTTTCCTTGGTACAGTTTTTCCATTATCCAGAATATCAATATCAAGAAAATCGATAACCTCCTGAGCAATAAATCGGCGAGGTTCTTTTTTCAAAAGTGCAATAAATTCTTCTTTTTGTTTTTTTGTCATCTTATCTCCAAATAAAACACCATATCCACCGGCCTCTGCTACATCCTTTAATACCAGGTTGTCAAAGTTTTGAAGCACATACTTCATGTCTTCTTGATAGAATGGAAGATATGTAGGTGCATTTTGCAAAATCGGCTCTTCACCTAAATAATAACGAATCATCTTAGGTACAAAATAATAAATACCTTTATCATCAGCAATACCATTTCCCGGAGCATTTAGAAGAGCTACATTTCTTTTTTTGAAAACATCATAAAGATGAGGTACACCAATCAAAGAACCCTGATAGAAATTAATTGGATCCAGATATTCATCTGAAATACGACGATATACAGCTCCTACTCTTTCAAGTTTTCCATCATAAGTAACGTAATACAATTTGTCATTTTCCACTCTCAGATTTGCACAACTGACCAGATGCGCTCCCGTTTTTTCTGCCAGATATGAATGCTCAAAATACGCTGCATTATATCTTCCTGGAGTCAATACTACTGTAATACCGCCTACGTTTACATGATTCATAGTCCTTTTAAGCAACTCGTCATAGTTTCTGTTATCTTCCAATTTTATGTTCTCAAAAGTAATCGGGCTGCTTCGTCTGCACAATTCACGGGCAATCATTGGATAAGAAGCACCGGAAGGAACTCTCAGATTGTCTTCAAGTACATACCACTGCATATTTTTTCCCTGTACAAGATCGATACCGGAAATATGAGAATAAATATCTTTTACAGGTTTCACACCCTCACATTCAGCCATATATCCACTGGACGCAAAAATAAAATCCTCAGGAATCACCTTATCTTTTACAATTTTTTTATCACTGTAAATATCTTTTAGAAAAAGATTCAAAGCCATTACTCTCTGCTTTAACCCTCTCTCCAGGTAGTCAAATTCCTTATTATCAATAATCCTCGGAATGGCATCAAAAGGAAAAAGTTGCTCTTTAAAGGTATTATTCTTATAAATACCAAATCTAACGCCATATCTGGCCAATAGCTCATTTACCGTATCTGTCCTTTGAAGCAAATCCATATCATACATATAATTTCCTCCCATCGTTATCGTTTAAAACTTACTGGTTCATATAATTTCTTTAATTGCTTTACAACTTTATTCATATTACCATCATTCACTATTACATCATATTGTTCTTGAATAGATCCAAAAGTAATGACCTCATTTATAGCCAGCCGTTGTTTCAGATATTCAATCATATTTTCTTTTTTTGCATTTTTGCTGTAAATTTTTATATAAGAATATCCAGAATAATCATCTGATGCGTATTTTTTTACTTTTAATTCTTTAGTAATGCCTTCTGCTTCCAACACTTTATAAAACTTTTCAATAACTCCCGTTGGATAAAGAAGCAAAAAATATACCACCTCATCTTTTTCAGATAAAGGCTCTTCTATATAATTCCTGTAAGGAGAACGTCTAAGATTTTTTACCAGCCGTTCTTGCACAGCATCTCCTGATTTTTCATAATAAATACATAGTACATCATTCTTAATAACATTACTAAAGCATTTTAAACCTGCTTTCTGAATCAGTTGGTATATAAATTGTGTTTTTTCCCTGGAAATAATATAAATTTTCAAATATGTCTTTTCGTAAATATCATAGAGAACGGCTCCATCCATGGCAATTACTGGAAGTTTTAAATGAATATCGCAAATCACATCGATCATAGATCCAGGTGTTCTACAGGTGGAGATTGTAAAATTCGCTCCCTCGTCAATCATGCGGTTTAACTCGATACGACTGTAATCACTCATTAATTCATTTTTATTAATTAATATATCATCAAGTCCAGATATAAATAGAATATTTCTTTGTCTTTTTCTCGGCAGATGAAGTGTATTTACTCCTACTCCAATAAAAATACCAATAACTGTATCTAAAAATCGGTTCCATACAAACAGATACGGATTTGCATCTACTGCATGATTGACTACAATACTCAAAAAAACTACACAAGAAAAATAAGATGCTTTTTTTTTCTTTAATACCACTGTCGTATACAAAATCACTGCAATCATGAGCGACAATATAATTGCATCTAGAGTTTCATATATTTTCAGTACATATTCTAATCTTCTCCTCACCAGCAGATAAAGCAGCCCGTAAATTGCTCCAATACATGTTCCTATAAAACGTTGTTTTGCATTCGCCTTGCTGGTTGATACATACACTTGAATACACCAAAGCGCTGCCAGTATGGAATAAAACAAGATTCCATCGCCTTTTCTAATAAAATGTACAATATGGCATAAAAATACTGCAAATGATGACTTTATTATACGAAGTCCTATCGGCGGCAGATTTATTTTTTTCATTTTTATTTTTTCCAACGCTCCATAACGATTTGAGATAAAATATCCGCCGTACCTTCTATTCCAAATTTGCTGCTGTCAATCATAATATCTTTATGATCAAACACAGTTTTTACTTCTGGACAGTATTTTTTTTGATAATTTAATCTGGCAGAATCTACTTCTTTAATCATCTTTACTGCTGTTTTCTCATCCATTTGTAATTCATTAACACAGTTTTTCAACCTTGCCTCATAAGGAGCATATATGTAAACATTCAAATGATTTTTGTAATCTCTTAATATACTGTCTGCACATCTTCCTACAATGATACAGGAACCTCTTGCAGCTCTATCACGGATAATGTTCTTTTGAACATAAAATATTTCATCTGTAATACTATAAATTCCAAGATTAAAAGGATACTTTTTTCGTAAGAAGAAAGTCTTTACCTTTTCCTCTTCTTTACTAATAATCGGAATAGACTTCTTCATACGTCTGGCCGTACTTTGTACAATATCTCGATCCAAATAATCAACGCCAAGTTTTTCTGACATTTTTTCTGCAATGGTTCTTCCCATACTGCCAAATTGTCTTGAAATTGTAACTACGTATTGTTCCATAACATTCTCCCATTCATTGTTTTCCTGCTCTTCTGTGTATATCTTACAATACATGAAAGCGTGTAATTGATAATGAAATAAATCAATGCTGCAAATCCAAATAAAACAAATACATCAGAAACATGAATTGCGCCTGTACCATTATATAAGTTTGCCGCACTTAAGATTTTTTTTACACGTGCCATCAATTCTATAGTAGCCACGTTAGCCAAATAAGATGAATCTTTTATTGTTGTAATAACCTGACTTAGTAATGTGGGTACTATGTTTTTAAAAGCTTGTGGCAAAACAATATAAATCATAATCTGTACAGTACTAAATCCTTGTGAATGACCGGCCTCAAATTGCCCTTCTGCTACGGAATTAAGTCCGCCACGAATAATTTCTGCAATAACAGAAGATGTGAATAATATAAGTGCCACAGCCGCCTTAAACAACAGTTTTGTTTCCACAGATGTCAAACCAAAAAGTTGATGTTCTAAAATACTTGGGCATGGGCACGCTACCAGACAAATAAAAATCCATAAAAGAAGAGGCGTATTTCGGAAAACTTCAATATATATAGTTGCAATCCATCTGAAAATCCGAGTTTTTGAACTGTTACAATAATTTCTTACCAACGCTAGGACTGATCCAAGAATAATTCCACATACTACCGCAATTAATGCAATAATTAATGTAAATGCAACACCTTTTAATATGTAAAGCAAAACTGCTGGATTCTGCAAGATTGAAAAACTCGCTTTTAAATCTTCCATTATACAATCACCTTCTTTCGTTTATTGGATGCTACCATATGTACACGCTGATCACGTTTTTTTAGATTCATCTCCCATACGCTGGCAATCTTCGAAAGAGGAAAACATATTACGAAAAATAGAATTCCACTAACCAGATAAGCCGGTGCATAAGCACCTCCAGTATTTTCCCCTGTCACAAAATTATATGTCTGTGAAATCAAATCAGCACCTCCGATAATATAAAGACAGGAAGTATTTTTAATCAGGTTAACAATCTGATTCACTGCCGGGGGAAGAATGATTTTGATGCTCTGTGGGAGAATGATGTGATACATCATTCCCACATAGCCAAATCCCTGTGCCTTTGCTGCTTCAAATTGTCCTTTGGGAATTGCTTCAATTCCTGCTCGAAATACTTCTGCCATATATGCTCCGGTATAAACTCCCAGCGAAATCATCCCAGTAGCTATAATTCCCATACTGTAACCAGCAAATGCTAGAAAGTAGTAAAGGAAACAAATCTGTAAAAGCAGCGGCGTATTTTGAATCATTTCTACATATACACGTGCAATGCATCTTAACACTTTCTTTCCACTGGTTGCCATCAATCCAAAAAAGATTCCTAGAACTAACGACAAAAGCACTCCCACCAGAGCTGTTTCTGCTGTGTTTAGCAGACCAAGTTCAAATGTTTCTCTATATGTCCATACCCTGCTCCATGCTTTTATTGAAAAAATAGTTGACATAGTGTTTCCTCCACTTTTATTTCTAATTGGTACTTTTTATTCCAATCCATTTTCAACAATAAGCTCATTAATTGTTCCATCTTCAATCCATTTCTGAATCAATTCTTCTACAACTGTAGAAAATCCAGAACCTTTTGTAGTAGCTACACCATATTCCTGTGGTGCAAATTCTTCTTCGATATAAGAACGACCGTCTGTGTTATAAATTGCAAGAATTGATTTATCCACACAGAATGCATCAACTTCCCCTGCACTTAATGCTGTAGAAATTGTTGGATAATCATCATATTGTTGGAATTTTACTCCATCTGTCCATGTAGCTGGATCAAATGTTTCTGCATCATAACCTTCTCCTGTGATATATCCACCTGCGATCATTGCTTCTACTAAAGATTTTGCGGATGTTGATCCTGATGAAACACCGACTGTTTTATCTTTTAATTCAGAAAGACTCTTAATTCCACTTGCATCTTCTACTAAGACTGTTACATAATCTGTAAAATATGCTGTAGAGAAATCCCAGCTTTCTCTTCTTTCTTCAGTAACTGTAAAAGTAGCAAGTACGCAATCAATATCTCCAGAGTCCAAAAGCTCAGTTCTTGTGGCTGCCGTTACTGCTGTATATTCCACATCTACACCAAGGTAATCCGCAATCATTTTTGCTAAAGAAATTTCCATACCTGAATACTCATTTGTCAATGGATCTTGATAGCCAAATCCTTGAACGGCATTTTTTACACCTACCTTTAACACTCCTCTCTCTACAATTTCTTGTACATCTGCTGGCAACGATTCTTTTGCCACAGCACTTTTTTTCTCTTCTTTTTTCTCTGTTTCACTTCCACATCCAGCAAACATCATCATTGACATAATTACAATAATTCCCAATGCCATCCATTTTCTCAATCTTCTCATAATACATCTTTCTCCTTATATTTATATTTTTTATTACTACCGAATAATTTTTCCAAGGAACTGCTTCACACGCTCATTACTTGGATTTGTAAAGAAATGTTCTGGTGTTCCTTCTTCAATAATCTGACCATCTGCCATAAACACAACACGGTCAGCCACCTGTCTGGCAAACCCCATTTCATGAGTTACAACTACCATGGTAATATTTTCCTTTGCCAGCTTAATCATAACATCCAAAACTTCTTGAATAGTTTCCGGATCCAATGCTGATGTTGGTTCATCAAATAAAATAATTTTTGTCTGTGCACATAGTGCTCTGGCAATAGCAATACGTTGCTGTTGACCACCTGAGAGGGTAGTAGGGTATGCGTCAGCTTTATCTTCCAGACCCACAACCTTTAGATAATGATAAGCCAAATCTTCTGCTTCTTTTTTACTCTTATGATGAAGCTTTATCGGTGCCAGCGTCAAATTTTTAAGCACTGTCATATGCGGATACAGGTTAAACTGTTGAAACACCATAGAAGTAGTATCTCTCACTAACTTTGTCTTGTTTCTGACAGTTAGTTCATGTCCATCAATGTAAACATGACCACTGGTAGGTTCTTCCAAAAAATTCATACATCTTACCGTTGTGGATTTTCCAGAGCCAGATGGACCAATAATGACCATCTTTTCACCCTCATTTACTTCCAGATTTACATCTTTTAATACATGATGTTCTCCAAAATATTTGTTGACATTTTCCAGTTTTATCATAAAAGACTCCTTTCTACTTCTGCTAAAAAAGGTGCTTTTCTTTCAGAGAAAGAAAAACACCTTTGTTCAAGCTTTGGTAAATTAAAAAGGGCACTCAGTGTTACTGAGCACCCTTGCTTTGTCACAGACTATACAAGATTATTTTGAATTTGTCAAGTAATTTTTATTTATCTTTAATTTCAGCATGTAATTCCTGTAATGATTTTACTTCACCACATCCTGGTTTGTTCATTGACTGAACGCCACTTGCTGTAGCTTTTGCAGCTGCAATTGTTGTCATATAAGGAATTTTCTTCTTAATTGCTGCTTTACGAAGGAAACTGTCATCTTCTTGTCTGTCAGCGCCGATTGGTGTATTGATGATCAAATCAATTTTACCATTTGTGATAAGGTCATTGATGTCCGGTCTTCCTTCTTTTAATTTATTTATATATTCTGCTTCGACTCCTGCTTCTGTAAGTACTTTGTGTGTACCCTTTGTAGCTAGAATCTTAAATCCTTCTGCTACGAAGTCTCTTGCAACTTCTACTACTTCTTCTTTATCTTTGTCACATACAGAAATAAGAACAGTTCCACTCATTGGAAGTTTTGTCTGAGTAGCTTCCTGAGCTTTGAAGAATGCTTCACCATAGTATTTAGATAAACCAAGTACCTCACCTGTTGAACGCATTTCTGGTCCAAGTACAGGGTCAACTTCCTGGAACATGTTGAATGGGAATACTGCTTCTTTTACACCATAGAAAGGAATATCCTTTTCTTTTAAATCTGGTACTGGTGATTTTCTTCCTGTTAATTCTGATGTAACAATATCAATTGCAAGTGGTACCATACGAATACCACATACTTTTGATACAAGTGGTACTGTACGAGAAGCTCTTGGGTTTGCTTCTAATACGTATACCTTACCATTTTCAATTGCGTACTGCATGTTCATAAGACCTCTTACGCCCATCTCTTCTGCAATCTTTCTTGTGTATTCTTTGATTGTCTTCACATTTTCTTCTGAAATGTGTCTTGAAGGAATGATACATGCTGAGTCTCCTGAGTGAACTCCGGCAAGCTCGATGTGTTCCATAACTGCTGGAACGAATGCATGTGTTCCATCGCTGATTGCGTCAGCTTCACATTCTAAAGCGTGATTTAAGAATCTATCGATAAGAATCGGTCTGTCTGGTGTAACACCTACAGCCGCATTCATATATTTTGTTAAGTTTTCTGGATCGTAAACAACTTCCATACCACGTCCGCCAAGTACATATGAAGGACGAACCATTACTGGATAACCAATCTTGTCAGCAATTGTAAGAGCTTCTTCTACGTTAACAGCCATTCCTGACTCTGGCATTGGAATTTCAAGTTTATCCATCATAGCACGGAATAAATCTCTGTCTTCTGCAAGGTCAATAACTGCAGGAGCTGTTCCAAGAATCTTAACGCCATTCTTTTCAAGGTCTGCTGCAAGGTTAAGTGGTGTCTGACCACCGAACTGAGCGATAACTCCAACTGGTTTTTCTTTCTTGTAAATGCTGAGTACATCTTCAAGTGTAAGTGGTTCGAAGTAAAGTTTATCAGATGTATCATAGTCTGTTGAAACTGTTTCTGGGTTACAGTTTACGATGATTGTTTCAAATCCTAATTGTTTTAATGCAAGTGATGCATGTACACAACAGTAATCGAATTCAATACCTTGACCGATTCTGTTAGGACCTCCGCCAAGAATCATAACCTTTGGTTTTTCTTCTTTGACTGGGTTGTTGTCTTTCGCATTATATGTTGAATAGTAGTAAGCTTTGTCTTGTGTACCACTTACATGTACTGGTTCCCAAGCTTCTTCTAATCCAAGTTCAATTCTCTTTTCTCTTACTTCTGCTTCTGTTACATTTAATAACTGGCTTAAGTATTTATCAGAGAAACCATCTTTCTTAGCCGCAATTAAAGCTTCATCTGAAGGCAATGAACCTTTGCATGCCAAAAGAGCCTCTTCTTCTTCCACTAATTCTTTCATTTGTTCGATGAACCAGTGTTTTACTTTTGTAAGGTTGTGGATTTCATCCACAGTAGCACCTTTGCGGAGCGCTTCATACATGATAAAGTGACGTTCGCTTGTAGGTGTGATCAACATCTTAAGTAATTCTTCTTTTGATTTTGTATCAAAATCTTTCGCATGCCCAAGACCATAACGTCCTGTTTCAAGGCTTCGAATTGCTTTTTGGAACGCTTCTTTGTATGTCTTACCAATACTCATAACTTCACCAACGGCTCTCATCTGAGTACCAAGTTTGTCTTCTACACCTTTGAATTTTTCAAATGCCCAACGAGCGAATTTGATTACAACATAATCTCCATCTGGAACGTATTTGTCTAATGTTCCATATTTTCCACATGGGATATCTTTTAATGTAAGTCCCGATGCAAGCATTGCTGATACTAAAGCGATAGGGAAACCTGTTGCTTTGGAAGCAAGTGCTGATGAACGAGATGTTCTAGGGTTGATTTCAATAATGATATCTCTGTCTGTCTTTGGATCATGAGCCCATTGTACGTTACATCCACCGATTACTTGTACTGAATCTACAATTTTATAAGCTTTTTCTTGTAAACGCTTTTGAACTTCTTCTGAAATTGTAAGCATAGGAGCTGAACAGAATGAGTCGCCTGTGTGAACACCAAGTGGGTCAATGTTTTCAATGAAGCATACTGTAATCATGTTACCTTCTGCATCACGAACAACTTCTAACTCTAACTCTTCCCATCCTAAAATAGATTCTTCAACTAATACTTGTCCTACTAAGCTGGCTTGAAGACCACGTGCACATACTGTCTTTAATTCTTCAACATTATATACAAGACCGCCGCCTGCACCACCCATAGTGTAAGCTGGACGAAGTACAACTGGATAACCTAATTCATCAGCGATTGCAAGAGCTTCATCTACTGAGTAAGCAACTTCACTTCTTGCCATTTCAATGCCAAGACTGTCCATTGTATGCTTGAACTCGATTCTATCTTCTCCTCTTTCGATAGCATCTACTTGAACACCGATAACTTCTACATTGTATTTTTCAAGAATACCTGCTTCTGACAATTCTGAACATAAATTAAGACCGGACTGTCCCCCTAAGTTTGGAAGTAATGCATCTGGTCTTTCTTTCGCGATGATTTGCTCAAGGCGATCCACGTTAAGTGGTTCAATATAAGTAACGTCAGCAATCTCAGGGTCTGTCATAATTGTAGCAGGGTTTGAGTTTACTAACACGATTTCATAACCTAAGTTTCTAAGGGCTTTACATGCTTGTGTACCTGAATAGTCAAATTCGCATGCTTGTCCAATGATAATAGGACCTGAACCAATAATCAGTACTTTATGAATGTCTGTTCTTTTTGACATATCTATATTCCTCCTATTTTAAAATAATCAAATTCACATCTCAAATATTATACATGAAAAACTAAGTAGTATCAACTCTTTTTTCGTTACTTTTAATTTGTGTATCATTTTATACGTTATATTTTTACATGTTCTATGATTTAGTATGTGCATGCCAAAAAATATTATCCCATTAGCAAATTGTAATAACAATATCATAAAAAAATATATCGAATCCTGAACAGTGTACACATGCGTTCCACACAAAAAGGAGAACCGAATTTTTATCTTCGACTCTCCTTTTGATTTTTACGTAAAATAAAATTTTTATCCCTTTACAGCACCTGCAGCAACACCTTTTATAATGTATTTTTGACAGAATAAATATACTACAATTACAGGGATGATACTAAGCATAATAATCGCCATAGTTGCACCTAGGTCAACTGTACCGTAACTTCCTTTTAAATATTGTACATGGATAGGAATCGTCATATATTTCGTTCTGTCCAATACAAGGTATGGAAGTAAGTAGTCATTCCAAATCCACATGATTTGAAGTACACCAACTGAAATAAAAATTGATTTTAACATTGGAAATACTACGAGGAAATAAGTTGTAATTGCTCCACAACCATCAATTGCAGCTGCTTCTTCAATTTCTAACGGAATCCCCTTAATAAATCCCGTAAACATAAATACTGCCAGCCCCGCACCGAAACCTAAATATATGATTGGAATTGTCCATGGCGTATTGAGTTTCAATTTATCTGCTGTCATTGATAATGTGTACATTACCATTTGGAATGGTACAATCATAGAAAATACGCACAAAAAGTAAATTAATTTTGAAAGAATATCATTTACACGAACAATATACCACGCTGCCATTGAAGTACAAAGTAGAATTAAAGCTGTAGATGCAACTGTAATAAAAAAACTAAAAAATGCTGACTTCAAAAATGGATAATTTCCAAATGTCATACCTTTTATATAGTTATCAAGTCCCATGAAAGATTCTTCAGTTGGTAATGCAAATGGTTCTGTATTGACATATGCATTTTCTTTTAATGAGTTAATTAATACTGCCACAATTGGAAATACATAAATTACACTAATCACAGAAAATACAATTGTTAACATTCTGCTTCCAATTTTTTTCTTTTTTGTCATTATGCCTGTACCTCCTTATCACGTGTAAGTTTAAGTTGTGCCAATGAAATTAATGCCACCAATATAAAGAATATAACGGCCTTAGCCTGTGCAATACCTCGACTGTTTGCACCTGTATAGAATGTGTTATAAATATTAAGAGCAAGCATTTCTGTAGTATTAATCATTGAACCATCTTCACCAAACGCCACAGGCATACCTCCTGTCAGTGCAAGGTTTTGGTCAAACAACTTAAATGAGTTTGTCAAAGTTAAGAAAATACAAATAGTAAACGAAGACATTACATTAGGAATAGTAACTTTAATAAGTGTCTGCCACTTATTTGCCCCATCAATCTGTGCCGCTTCCATCATATCTTCTGAAATACTTTGCAGTCCTGCAATATAAATAATCATCATATACCCTACTTGTTGCCAACACATCAGAATTACAAGTCCCCAAAATCCATACTCTGTTTTTGCAAGCAAGTATGTACCAGACATTTTCATAACGCCATCAAAAATCATAGACCAAATATAACCCAATACGATACCACCAATTAAATTTGGCATAAAGAACACTGTTCTAAAAATATTAGCACCTTTGATATTTTGTGTTAAAAAATAAGCAACAGTAAAAGCAATTAAGTTTATTGCGATAACGGATACAATTGTAAAAAGAACTGTATAAATAAATGAATGGCGAAAACCTGTATCTTGAAATGCTTTAACATAGTTAGCCAGTCCAACCCAAGTTGCATTTTGAGGAATTGTAAATTTACAAAATGATAAATAAACCCCTTGTACAAATGGCCAGATAAATCCAATACAAAACGCTGCAATTGTAGGAAGCATAAACACACCAAAACATCTTTGAATTGGTTTAGAGATAAGACGTCCATTAACAGCTGCTGATGATGCTTTCTTTTTTTTCATTTTTCTCATCCTTTTCTGCAAAATATATGGGGAGTGTGATAACACGCTCCCCACCTAGTAAAACTTCTATTGATTCTGATATTGTGTAGCCCAACCATTTATATAAGCTGTTTCTACATCCGCCCAGTCTCCACCATTAGCTGAGTATTGTGTCAAAGCAGATACTACACCTGATCTCCATGTTTCTACGTTTGGAGTATAGTTAAATGCCCATGTTACAACATATTTGCCATCAGCAATATAATTATTTGCAGCTGTGAAGAATACGTTTTCAGATTCTTTAGCTGATTTAAATGGGATTGGTCCAAATTCTTTAGCCATCATTGTTGTACCAGCTTCTGATGTTACAACCCATTTCATGAAATCTAAAGTAGCTTTTTGATCTGCTTCTGAAGCCTGGCTATTTACTGCCCAGCAGTTTTCTGTACCACAGCAAAGGCTTGAATTTTCTTCACCTTCTACACCACAATAAATAGGAATCATTGTAAGATCTTCTGGATTCATTTCAAATTTGCTAGTTAAGTTTGCATATTCCCATGTACCATTTTGGAAAAATACTGCTTCGCCTTTTCCAAATTCAGCTTCTGATTGGTCACCAGTTGCTGTTGCAAGAGAAGATGCTTCGACTGTAGCATTGTTGATGTATAAGTCCCAAATTGCTTTATAGTTATCTAAATAAGCACCTGTTACTTCTGCTGGTTGACTTGTTACATTATCGTCACGGAATTCATAGAATAATGGTAAGTTAGCCAAATGTCCTGAGAATCTCCAAGAAGAAGATCCGTCAAGACCAGCTGAAGAGAATGCTGAAAATCCTAATTCATCTTTACGAGCTGTGATATCTTCTGCAATTTCTTTTAATGAAGCAAAATCCTTAATATCAGATACTTCATATCCTGCTTCTTTTAACAATGCTTTGTTTGTAATGAGACCATATGCTTCGTAGCAGTATCCAATTGCGTATGTAGCTCCGTCATCGCCTTTTAGGTTAAACTCTTCTGTTGTCATTTCATTGAATACATCTGTATCAGATAAATCTAAGCAATAATCTTTCCATATAGCTAATTCATTCTGATTACCCACCTGGAACATTGTAGGAGCACTACTTTTTGACATTTCTGCCGATAATGTTGACTGATATTCTCCACCTGAAGCTGTAACAACTTCAACTTGTACACCTGTTTCTTCTGTGTACTGTTTTGCAAGTTCCTGCCATGCTTGCTCAGCTTCTGGTTTAAAGTTTAAATAATAAACTTTACCAGCCTCGTCTTCTTTGCTTCCACATCCAACTGCTAACGACATAACACATGCTGTTGAAAGTAAAAGCGCTAATAATTTCTTTTTCATTACTTCTTCCTCCCTTAATTTTTGGAAACGTTTTACTACGATTCCAATTATTAGCATCATAATAACTTTATTCAAGAAAACTTTCAAGTTTTTTACGTTACCACAATAAAATTTTGTATATATTAATGATTTTTCTTTTCTTTTTTTGTGCAATTTTACTATTTCAAGACTTTTGTAAGATAATCAAATATAATCTGTTTTTTATACATTTTTCTGTAGACAATTTACTTTTTATCAAATTATAATACAATTAAAGTCGATAGAAGTAAAAGGCAATCACCTAAAGATGGTATAAACCTTACCTCTTTATATTTTCTAAAACACTTTCTATTACACATTAAGGAGGATACATTATGCAAAAAAAATGGTGGCACGAAAAGGTTGCTTATCAAATTTATCCTAAGAGTTTCTACGATACCAATGGAGATGGCATTGGTGATCTGCGTGGAATAATTGAAAAACTTGATTATCTAAAAGAACTGGGGATTGATATTGTTTGGATCTCCCCTATTTACTGTTCTCCATTAGCAGATCAGGGATATGATATCGCAGATTATTATAATATTGATCCCCGTTTTGGAACGATGGACGACATGGACGAACTTCTTGCAGAAGCGAAAAAACGCAACATGCATATTCTAATGGATCTTGTGGTAAACCACTGTTCTGACGAGCACGAATGGTTTCGTAAAGCATGTGAAGATCCAGATGGCAAATACGGAAAATATTTTTATATCGAAACAGTAAAAGATGGAAAACTTCCAAACAACTGGCGTTCTTACTTTGGCGGAAGTGTTTGGGAAAAGCTTCCAGGACATGAAGATAAATACTACTTACACTTCTTCCACAAAAAACAACCTGATTTGAATTGGGAAAATCCGGAAGTCCGAGAAGAAATTTATAAAATGATTAACTGGTGGCTTGAAAAAGGACTCGCTGGTTTCCGCATTGATGCGATTATAAATATTAAAAAAGTATTGCCTTGGAAAGATTATCCAGCAGATAGAGAAGATGGCCTTGCCAGCCTCACACCAATGTTAGCAGAAGCAGTTGGAATAGGTGATTTTCTTAGCGAACTACGTGACCGTACTTTCAAAAAATACGATGCTTTTACAGTTGCAGAAGTTTTTAATGAAAAAGAAGGCGAACTTCCTTGCTTTATTGGCGAGAACGGCTACTTTTCATCCATGTTTGATTTTAACTCAACCGTTTGGGGAACAAGTGATAAAGGCTGGTATGATTGCAAGCGTATTACACCTGATGCATTTCGCGATTGCTGCTTTATCGGACAGAGAAAGTCTGAAAATGTAGGTTTTACTTCAAATGTTATTGAAAACCATGATGAACCACGTGGTGTCAGTCGTTATATTCCTAGCGGGGATTGTTGTGACACAAGCAAGAAAATGCTAGCAACCATCAATTTAATGTTAAAAGGACTTCCTTTTATTTATCAGGGGCAGGAAATCGGAATGGAGAATGTAGCATTTACTTCTATTGATCAGATTGATGACGTGTCTTCTTTAGCAGAATACGATGCCGCTAAAAAAGCTGGTTTTTCAGATGCAGAGGCTCTCGATATAGTGACTTTCTTTAGCAGGGACAATGGGCGTACCCCATACCATTGGAACAATGGAAAACATGCCGGCTTTACTACGGGAATTCCTTGGATTCCAGTTAACCCTAATTATTTACAAATCAACCTTGAAGATCAATATGGACGGAAAGATTCTGTTTATGAATACTACAAAGCTTTAATCTCTTTACGTAAAGATTCTGAATATAAGGACGTAATTATATATGGCAATTGTATTCCTGTGTGGGAAAATGTTCATAATTTGATGGCTTTTTATCGTAAAACAGAAGATAAAACGCTCTTGATTATTGCAAATTATCAAAAAGAATCTAGAACTTTAACATTGGAAGACAACGTAAAAAAATTGTTACTAACCAATCTTGATACTTGCAATCTCGACAAAAACCAATTGACTTTAGAAGGTTATCAGGTTGTTATATTAGAGGTAGAGTAAATTTTTACTGATAAAAATAAGTAACAAACTATTAATATTAACTTTTTTTTGGTGAATTTTGCTATGTCCCCTTTTTTTTACATTTGATATAATAATCAACATCAAATGATATGAGGTGGATTATGGAACATTTATTGGCATTAAAAAAATCATTTATTGCAGGACTTTTGATTGGTATTGGATGCACTGTTTATCTAAATATGGAAAATAAAATAGTCGCATCTTTCTTATTCGGCTTAGGGTTGTTTACAATCATAAACTTTAAATTAAACTTATTTACAGGGAAGATTGGATATCTTTCTAAGGAAAATTACAAAGAAATTTTAATTACATTAGTGGGTAATTGTATCGGCATCAACACTGCTGCACTTTTAATCAAGCAGACCCGCATTGGTGATAAGTTAATAGAAGTTGCCACGCCAATTGTAGATACTAAACTAACAGATTCCTACACAAGCTTATTTATTCTTGCAATTTTTTGTGGAATGCTGATGTTTATTGCCGTAGCAACTTTTAAATTACAGCCTAACATTTTAGGGGCAATTGCTGTTTTCCTTTGTGTGTCAGTGTTTATTATGGCTGGTTTTGAACACTGTATTGCAAACATGTTTTACTTTGGATTAGTATGTACACCAGACCAATATATTATTCCGTTAATTGTTATGATTTTAGGAAACAGTACCGGTGGGATTTTTCTATACAAACTTACACACAAAAATATATAAGATGCAGACAGAAGTTACTATTCTTCTGTCTGCATTTTTCCTTTATCAAGGTGATCTCAATGTATTAATTGCTGAATGTTCTGAATATACATATTTAACCAGCAAAAACGTATTGATGGCACTATGTTCTCTTGCACATCACTTGGTGTAAAAATCGGTGGATGGTTCTTACAATTCGGCGGATTTGTACGTGATGCAGCTGTTCAACCTGAATCTTGTATTAGGTAGAACAAGAAAATGAAAAATTAAAATAGCCCTCTTATCCCTCAATAAGAATAAATTGCCTCCTTTGAAACGCTCGTCATTTTTTCATCGCAGAAATATTCATACCCACTACCTCCTATCCAATCTAAGATTGGTATATAGGTTGTAGTGGGTATAAGTTCAATACTTTATCTAAATATTTTTTTGATTTCTTCGTAATTCTGTGCTGTCATCAGTGCAGAATCTTCGATTCCTTTAAATTTCACTATATAGGTCCATCTTCCATATGGCTCTATTTTTGAAATTTTCGATATATTGATAATATATGATTTATGGCATCTCATAAACTCTGACGGATTTAATTTTTCTTCAATTCCACCTAATGATACCGATGTTTTATAATTTTCATCCCTTGTCACGATATTGGTCATATTTTCACTGCGCTCAATAAATATAATTTCTTTTTTATCTACGAAAGCGACCTGATCTTTTCCTTTTATCATCAATTTATCGCTGTATTTTTCTGGCTCTGCAACTGTATCTTCTATCTCAACCTCTTTCATATTTTCACCTTTGATGCGGGAGAGCGTCTTTATCACTCTCTCTACATCAAAAGGCTTCACTAAATAATCAAAGGCGTAAATCTCAAAAGCATTTGCCATATACTCGCTATGCGCTGTTGCAAATATCACTTTTAGTTTTGGATTTAACTCCGTCAATATCTTTGCACATTCTAATCCGCTTTCACCATTTAGATCAATATCTACGAAGGCTACATCTGGTCTGTACTTTGCAAAATCTGACACTGCCGAAGCAAAATCTCCATTTTCCGAAATCACCTGAAATCCATCCTGCTTTTCTACAATGAAACGAAGTAATCTTCGAATCTCAGGCTCATCTTCAATAATACATACTTTTATCATCATTCTCGCCTACTTCTTGCTGTTTGCATATGCATTTACACCGTTTCCGATGTCCTTCTTCATCTCTGTATCAGCAACCACATTTTGAAGTTTGTAATAGTCCATAACTCCGATACTTCCATTGCGAAGTGCTTCTGCCATTGCTCTAGGAATTTCAGCTTCCGCTTTTACTACTTCTGCTCTCATTTCTTGTTCTAAGGCAACCGCCATTGCACGACGTTCTTCTGCTCTTGCCTGCGCAATCTTATTGTCAGCTTCTGCCTGAAGACTCTGTAAATTAGCACCAACGTTTCTTCCGATATCAACGTCTGCAATATCAATAGAAATAATTTCATATGCTGTTCCTGAATCCAATCCCTTTGCAAGAACCAATTTTGAAATGTCATCTGGATTTTCAAGTACTTCACTATGTGTTTTAGAAGAACCTACTGTAGTAACAATACCTTCACCAATTCTTGCAAGTACTGTTGATTCCCCGGCACCGCCGATTAATCTTTCAATATTCGTACGAACAGTTACTCTTGCTTTAACTAAAAGTTCAATACCGTCTTTTGCAACTGCAGAAATTACTCCAGTTTCAATAACTTTAGGTGTAACACTCATTTTCACTGCTTCAAATACATCACGACCTGCCAAGTCAATTGCGGATGCCTTTTCAAAACTAAGTAAAATTTGTGCTCTTTCCGCTGCAATCAATGCATTTACAACGCTATCCACATCTCCACCTGCAAGATAATGTGCTTCTAATTGATTTACTTTTACATCAATTCCTGCTTTTGTAGCCTTAATCATTGGAAGAACGATTCTTGCAGGAGCAACACGACGAAGTCTCATACCGATCAAATCAAAAATCCCAACTTTTACTCCTGATGCAATTGCAGAAATCCAAAGTCCAATCGGAACAAAGATAAAAAATATAACAACCAGTAACAACACAATTCCTAAAATAATAATTTTTCCTATCATAACAGTCCCTCACTTTTCTTAAAGTTCTTTTATCATAATCGTATTCTCATGAATACGACTGATGCCTACTTTTGTTCCTTTTTCTATGTATCTGCTCTCAGCTCTCACATCAAATTCAATTCCTTCTATTTTACATTTTCCTGAAGGTTTTAAATCTGTAACTGCTACACCTTCTTTTCCCACCAGATACTCCAAATCTGAAGAATTCAGATATCCTCTATCTGCTTTCAATTCATCTTCCAGCACAATTGGTGGCTTTACTCTTTTTAAAACAGTTAAAGCAACTGTCAGCATTACTGCTAAAATAACAACCACAATTACAGTAATTGTGAGCCCTTCTTCGATTGTTTTTGCTGTCAAAAGAATTCCACCAATCAAGCAGACAATTCCACTGATTCCGGGAGCTCCAAATCCTGGAATAATCATTTCAATACCGACTAAAATAAAGCCTGCGATCAACAATAAAATTCCAATCATTATTAAGTTATTCATCCATCGTCACCTTCTTTCTTATTATTTATTTTTTGGAAAGGTAAATGCAAATACCGTTTCCTTTTCATTTGAAATCAGTTTCATAGTTCCTTTGTATGCCTTGATTACATTCATTACAATGTAAAGTCCCATACCATGACCTTCTTCTTTTTTAGAAGTAAATCCCTGTTTAAAAATGGTTCCCTGCATTTCTTTCGGAATCTTTGGTCCATTGTTTGAAATAGAAAAATAATAACTGTCCCTATCTTCGATAATCTCAAGTGTAATCTTTTTTTCATTTTCTCTCGCTTCCAACGCAGTCATCGCATTATCCACGATATTAGAAATTACTTTACAAAGTTCCCAATCTTCCATATGTAATTCTTTCAAATCCGACTTTACTTCTACGTAAAAATCAATATTCTTACTCTCAGCTTCATCCATTTTTGCTTTAAGTAATGCATTGATTGCCGGCTTTGAAGTCTTCAATGCTTTTCCCGTTTTTTGCATCCCTTTATAAATTGGCTGTAGATACTTCTGAAGTTCATCATACTCTTCAAGCTGCATAAGACCATACACTACTTGTAGATGATTCAAATAATCATGTCTTTGACTTCGAAGTTCACTGTTTAACTGTTCCAAATTTTTATGACTCATCTGCAAATCATCATAATGTTGCTTTAACTTCTGATATGTAACCAACAGACATAAAATACATACAGCTAAAACTACTACCATTGAAAAACAAAAGACTAAACTAATCGTCATACTCTGTTCCTCCTTTGTTAGATATATCATACCAAAAATAAAAAACTCAAAAAGCGTAAATCTCTAAAATATACACTTTTCGAGTTAAAATGTCATTTATTTATAATTTCTCCATTGTAAATAGAAAATAAAATTCCATATATTAATAAGACAGGAAAAATCAACGCTGCAAATATCCCAGCACGCAGATTTTCTGAAAACACATCTGACACACAGCCAACCAATGTAGGGCCTGCAGAACATCCTAAATCACCTGCAAGAGCCATGAATGCAAACATCGCAGTTCCACCGTTCTTAATTCTCGCTGATGCCATACTAAATGTACCAGGCCACATAATTCCAACTAAAAATCCTGCAATACTACATCCAATTACTCCAATAATAGGAATTGGTATTAGTGAAATCATTAAATAAGAAATGATGCATAAAACTGCACTCATAAACATAAATAACTCTAGTTTTATTTTCTCACCATATTTTCCATAAATGGCTCTTGCGGTTCCCATAAACACTGCAAATGCCATAGGTCCTACCAAATCTCCGAATGTCTTTGAAACGCCAAGTCCTTTTTCCATAAATACAGAAGCCCATTGTGCAATTACATGTTCACACGCTCCTGCACATATCATAACCATTATAAATATAATAAATATCTTCTTTTTAAATAATTCTT
Source organism: Faecalimonas sp. (assembly GCA_045121495.1). Classification (GTDB taxonomy): domain Bacteria; phylum Bacillota; class Clostridia; order Lachnospirales; family Lachnospiraceae; genus Faecalimonas. The sequence continues at coordinate 1,281 of JBGVGF010000035.1, read as the reverse complement.
TAATTGAAAGACTTTCTTCATCTTCAGCAATAAGTGAAACTATTGGAACTTTTGCAAATAAAAAATTATTAAATAAAGGAATAATTGTCCACAATAGAGCTAGCATCTTCCAATGAGTTATCCCCACTATTGTGAAAAACATTGTGGATAATAATACAACTCCAACATATCCCCAACAATAAAAAGAGTGAAGTAAACTCATTGCCTTTTCTTTATTATCAGATGGACATGCCTCTACTATCGGGCTTATAATCACTTCCAATAATCCTCCGCCAATTGCATAGATGATTACAGAAATTAATATTCCATGAAATGGATCCGGAGTTATTTCTGGTAGTATTGTAAGTAGAATAAATCCAACTGCAGCACATATATGAGCAATAATAGCCGACGTTCGATAACCTATTTTATCTACAAATGAAATTGCAGCGAAATCAATCACTATTTGAAATATAAAATTGAATGTAATTAACATAGTAATTTTTGATAATGAAATCCTTTCAAAAAGTGTATAAATCATTTTTATACTATCACAACTTACCATTATTTTAATAATAAAAAAACGGAAAACTTCTAAAGCTTTCCGTTTTCCAATGAAGCATCGGGGATTCGAACCCCGGACAACTTGATTAAAAGTCAAGTGCTCTACCGACTGAGCTAATGCTCCATATTCATATTTGATTACTTGTCCATTTTCGTAGAACAAATGCCCAGAGCCGGAATCGAACCAGCGACACAGGGATTTTCAGTCCCTTGCTCTACCAACTGAGCTATCTGGGCAAAAAATAATTGCGGGGGCAGGATTTGAACCTACGACCTTCGGGTTATGAGCCCGACGAGCTTCCAGACTGCTCCACCCCGCGATATCGTTTAATTTATTATATACATATTTATACTAAATATGCAATATTTTTAGAAAAATTTCTTTTTCTAACTGGATGGAGGTGGATTCGAACCACCGAAAGCGTTGCTAACAGATTTACAGTCTGCCCCCTTTGGCCACTCGGGAACCCATCCAAAAAGCCGATGATCGGACTCGAACCGATAACCTGCTGATTACAAATCAGCTGCTCTGCCAATTGAGCCACATCGGCATATTTTTTCATTATTTAATGGGACCAACAGGGCTCGAACCTGTGACCCCCTGCTTGTAAGGCAGGTGCTCTCCCAGCTGAGCTATGATCCCACAGTATATAATGAAAGCGACCCGGAAGGGACTCGAACCCTCGACCTCCGCCGTGACAGGGCGGCGCTCTAACCAACTGAGCCACCGGGCCATAT